>JAEWGI010000058.1 GCA_023388355.1 Pseudomonadota bacterium | reverse complement strand
GCGGTGGACCCGCCTCGCATCGGAACACTACCGGAGACGATGGATCAGTCAGGCATCGAACTTCCGGCCCGGACCCGGGAGGGGCTTGTGCGGGCCTATTGACCCCGGCGGCGAAATGGTGACCCCTTTTTCCACGGCAAGCATACTCACATCTCCGGAGTCGTGGCCTCCAGAAGCCGCATCGCTTCGTCCTGCTCCCGCTTCAAACGGTCCGGATCGGCAGGCGGACGGGCGTTGTTGCGCTTGTGCTCGGCGCGCAGCTGCGGCGCCACCACGTCCACTTGCCGATGCCGCTGCATGAAGGCCCTGTCCCCGGGCGCCAGCTGGCAATTCCGGCTGAGGATCTCCAGCTCGTCGCCCGACTGCGCCGCTCCGCTCTGCAGGTTCACCACCACGCCGAGGGTATCTCCGAGCGGCTCCAGCTCCATGCAGATGTCATCGATTGTCCGCTGGTTGCGGGCCTCATTGCTGGACACGATCACCAGCAGGTTCTCGTGGTCGATCCATGCCACCGACCTGACGCCCGCAACGTGCCGGATCGCCGATCGCGCGGCCTCGCGATCCACTTTGCGGGCCGGGTCGGCCAGCTTGATCGACCTGCGGAAATCGTCGTTGAACGCCTCCATGTTCCGGCGCACGCCCGCCTGGTCGCCAAGCACCGCCGATCCATGGACCGCCGCCACCCGCGCGGCGGTCTCGACGGGATTCAACGGTTGTCCCGCCCGCTGCGGCTCGCGGCGCTCGGGCTCACGTTCTCCCGCACCGCAAGCGGACAGCATGAGTGGCAGCAACAGAGCCCATTTCCGTGTCATCGCTCCCTCCAACGAACTGGGCGACCCGACGCGGCAGCCCTGAATCAGCGTCGGGAAAATGTACCTGACCCCTTTTCCCACGCGCCGCTCAGCGCGGGGCGAGCATACCCCGGCGCGCGATGGCGATGAACGAGGCCAGCAGCACGAGCCCGAAGAACATCGTCAGCCAGTCGAGCGGCGCGGGCCCCCGCGCGACACCGAGATGCGCCAGCATCGCCCAGCCGCCACCGGCAATCAGGAGCAGGTGGAACGCCAGATTCCCGGCTTCGTTCGAGACGTTGCGCATCAACTCGTCCATGTGCCGCCACTGCAGGAATGTCAGCGGGCCGCATGTGGCGAACAACGCGACCGCGGCCACAAGCCCCGTGGGTTGCGGTACCACGCCTCCGGGACCCGCAAGCGCGAGCACGATCAGCGCGCCGCCCATCGCAATCATGGAGGACACGGCATAGGCCAGCAGCCGGCGTTGGTCCCGCAACTCGTCCGCGTCCTCCATGTTCAGGAACCGGGCACCAAGGCCGGGACTTGCCACCCCGACCGCGATGCACAGCGCCATGACCAGGTAAACCAGCCCCACGGTCGCAGCGAGCAGTTCCGAATTACCCGCACTGCCGAGCAGGCCGCTCTCGAGCAGGGGGGCGAGCGCGACCATGCCGAGGACGCCGAGCACCGCGCCCACGGCGGTTGAAATCGCGACTTTTCGCCACTTCGATGGTGTGGTCTGTGCCATGTCCATTACTCCTCCTCGGGTTCCCAGTGGTCGACGAACAGCTCGGGCACGGCGACGCCGAACAGCTTCGCCATGCGCAGCGCCAGCGGCAGGCTGGGGTCGTATTTGTCGGCCTCGACCGCATTGATTGTCTGGCGCGAGACGCCGAGCCGCCGGGCCAGCTCGCCCTGGCTCCAGCCTTTGTCCTCGCGCATCCGCTTCAGGTGGTTTTCCATGACCGGACACTCCTGCCTGTAAAGAACCTTTTACAGGGCGGTCGGAGCGCCTGTCAAGAACTCTTTACAGTCTGAAGGACCGGGCGATGCATTCGGCATCTGGACAAAATTTGTCCATTCCCCGGGCAAATGGGCCGGAGCGCCGGGGGAAGAGCCGGCGCACCGCCCGAATAAGCCGGCGAATAGCGGGGCCAGGTGTACTTAGCCTCTAAAGAGAACGGGGCGAGGTTCGATCACCCCGGTTCTTGCTTGGTCCGACAACTACACCTGGCCTCGTTCTTGTTAGGGACATCGACGCCCTGCCGATGGTCGAAGCCAAGACCCGACGCTTCGCCTCTACGCGCCCTGCCCATCGTCCACGCCGACGAGCAGAGGGAGCATCTGATTCAACTACACCTGGCCCCGTTCTTCCACCGTTCTTCCGCAGCAGGATCGAAGCCCTCATCGGACGCAGCGTGGAGGTTCGGCCACGCGGCAGGCCCGCATCAGCGTCGGGAAAATGTACCTGAAGACTCATATCGCCGCCTCCCCGGCGATGGCGGTACGTTCGCGTTTCCACACACCGAACGGACGCCATGCGACGAGGAGACGACCATGCCACTGTATGCGGCTTGCGACTTGCATTCCAACAACACGGTCCTGGCGGTTCTGGATGAGGCTGGGGCCGTCCAGCTACGACAGCGTATCCCCAACGATCTGGAGCTGATCGACGCGGCCCTCGCGCCGTTCCGGGCGCAACTGCACGGCGTCGCGGTCGAGTCGACGTACAACGCCTACTGGCTGCTCGATGGGCTGGCCCAGGCCGGTTACCCCGCCCAGATGGTCAACACGCTGGCTGTGCCGCAGTACGCCGGCCTCAAGCAGGCCGACGATCACTCCGATGCCCGGCATCTGGCCAACCTGATGCGGCTGGGCCTGCTGCCGACCGCCTACATCTACCCAAGAGCCCAACGCGGCCTGCGCGACCTGCTCCGACGCCGGATGCTGCTGGTCCAGCAATCGGTCCGCTTGCTGCAGTCGGTACAAGGCTACTGGGCGCGCGCAACCGGTAAACGGCTATCAGCCAATGCATTCCGGCGCCTCAGCCGTCAGCAGCTGGCCGACACCTTCACCGACCCCGACGAGCTGTTTGCCGTTGCCAGCCTGCTGCAATGCTGGCTATCGCTGCAACAACGGATCCATGCGATCGAGGGCTGGCTTGTCAAGGACACCCGCCAGCGGAAGGACCTGGCGGCCCTACGTACGATTCCGGGCGTCGGGATCATCCTTGGTCTGACGGTCGCGCTCGAGAGTGGCCAAGTCGAGCGCTTCGATCACGTCGGTCAATACACCTCCTACTGCCGGTTGGTGCCGGCCGACAAGGTCTCCAACGGCAAGCGCAAGGGCACCGGCAATCGCAAATGCGGAAACCGCTACCTGGCGTGGGCGTGGATCGAAGCGGCCAACTTCGCGATCCGGTTCTCCCCACCCGTAAAGACCTGGTATCAGCGCAACGCTGCACGCAAGCCGCGGGTGGTTGCGCTCAAGGCTGTCGCGCACAAACTTGCGCGCGCCGGATTCCATCTCATGCGCGACGGTGGCCGGTTCGAGGTGCACCGCGCCTTTGCCTGACTGCACGGCCAGCATCCTGGTACAGGGGTCTGGCACAACCACACAATCTGAAGAGGACTGGCCGTGCACCTTTTTTCCATCGCCCGTCGCTCGAGCCAGCACAGGGTGGTCTTCGAGACCGTGAATCTGAGGCGCTTAAGCCTGTGGACGATGCGACGGACAACCGAGTGAGTGTTGGGCGCCAATGGCGTGGGCGGCAACAGCTGCTAGATCCAGAAGGGTGACGGAGGCGGTGGACCCGCCTCGCATCGGAACACTACCGGAGACGATGGATCAGTCAGGCATCGAACTTCCGGCCCGGACCCGGGAGGGGCTTGTGCGGGCCTATTGACCCCGGCGGCGAAATGGTGACCCCGTTATTGGGAAGCCGAAGTCAGAAACGGAGTCAGCGAGAAATGGCGTTATTCGAGGCGCCCTTATTGTCCCTGACACCTTTTGTCATTGATTTATTGCATTTTTGGCGTGGCACGTAGCTTCTGGCTCATCACCAGAGCCGCCAAGGAAAGAACAATAAAGCCAATACCTGAGCTCACGTACACAGCACCTGAGATGCTTCCCGGCCTCATCACCCAAACCTGGGAAAATACGTCAACGAGAGCCACGCAAAAAATCACCAACGCCGCTAAGGCTGCAATTCCAATGCGGCGAGTGATCTTGTGCATCCCCGTCACACCTCGACGCCCAATCACTATAGCGCGCACATCAATCGCAAAAAGAAATGGCACGAGAATAAGAAAAGCCAATTGAAGTGTCATGGCGAACGTTCTCTACCTACCCGATGCCACACCGAAAAACTGCTTAACGACAACTTGGTGAAGGGCACCAGTCATAACCGAAGCCGCCCCTTCCAAACAATGTGTCATAGGTTCTCCCACCAAACACCGAACCGGCTCCGTATTGAGAAAAGACACTGTTATGGAAACGACCTATGTCGTTCCAACGATCAAGCATTACCGGATTCTGAGGCGATGCCCCCGCTGAATTCAATGCATTGGCATGCGCTCTTGCCAATGCAACTCGAATTTGCTCCATCTTTTTATGCATCTCGGCTTCAGCTTCCTCGCAATTCTTAGCCTTGGTATTGTTCATGATTGAATTTGCCAGTCGAGTGTTCGTTATGCCTGACAGAAGTCCTTGATTGAGAGCCACCTCTCTTGCACGGCATGCGTAACCATCGCCTCCCGCGCAAGCTGCTTGGTAGTAGAGCCCATAGTGGCTCTCTCGCGATCCGTGTGGAATTGCCCTGATCATGCCGTCGTCGGAGCCAGCCATGGATTGCGTGGCAGATGCTTGAGCTTGGCGCACAGCAGGTAGGCGATCGCGATCAGGTTCTCGTGGGTGGCGTAGCCCTTCGCCCGCGCCTTGGCGGCCTGGATCTGCGCGTTCATCGCCTCGACGTGGTCGTTGCTCAGTCCGCTGCGGAAGTGCTCGATGATCCCGTCCCTGTGTTCGCGCAAGGTGGCGCCGAGGCGCTTGAACGCCGACAGCCGACAGCGACGCGCCCAACTGATCCAGCGGTCCAACTCGTCGCTGGCGTGCTCTGGCGTGCGCGGCACCGCGTACAGGCTTCGCAACGCTTGCTTCAAGCGCCACGCACGGGCCGTCTTCAGCCCGCTGCGCTGCAGCCAGTGCATGGTGCAGATCTGCTTGTAGTTCCAGCGTCCGGAGTCCTTGAGCAGCGCCCAGCGACTGCCCTTCAGGTCGGGCTCGCTCTTGACCTCCGCCCGCCGCACCTGGTCCAGCGCCCGGCTGGCCAGCGCCACCACATGGAACGGATCGAAGGTCGGGCGCGCTTGCGGGCAGTGTTTGGCCGCACCGGCCTGGAACGCCCTGGACATGTCCATGCTCACGTCGGTGATCGCTTTGGCATCGCCGCCATGCGCCTTCAGGTCGGCCGCAAAGGCCTCGAAGGTCGCCGCGTTGCGGCCCGGCGTGGCGAACAGCAGCCGCGCCGCATCCGCGTCATGGAACAACGTGACATAGCGCTGGCCGCGCCGGCTGCTGGTCTCGTCCACGCCCACCCGCTTGACCGTGCTGTAGTCCTCCTGCGCACGCGCCTGGTCGACGTGATGGCGCAGCAGCCGCCAGATGCGGTCATCCGACACGCCCACCAGACGCGCCACGTGCGCCACCGGCATCGCCTGGCACAGTGCGACCACGAACGCCTCCATCACCAGCGAGAAGCCCGACCCGGGCCGCGCCCACGGCGGCTGGACCTGACCGGTCTTGCCGCACGCCGTGCAGGCCACCCGCGGCAGCCGGGCGTGGATGAAGGCCTTGAACTGGAAGAAGTGCAGGTGCTGCCAGCGGCGCTCGATCCGATCATGGATCGGCTGCTCCGCGGCTCCGCAGCCAGGACACGCCAACCGCTGGGCCTGACACTCAACGGCGAAGTGGATGGCACCCTCAGGCTGCCGGAAGTCGACCGAGGTGACCGCCCACGGCGGGCTCAGACCCAAAGCTTGTGTGAAGAGTTGTTCCATCCGGCAAGACTGCCGGGCACACACAGCTCAGGCAAGAGCAATTCCACAGGGATCGCGACTGATCCGGCTTGGGGCCATCGAAAGATCATTGCACTTCAAAAGTGCAGCGCTGTGCAATTGCTGCCCGCAACCAGCGTGTTCACCGGGCCGTCGGCCCGGAAGCGCAAGACAAGACATGTCTCCCCCAGATGTCCCTATCTGTTACGTGCATTCCCCATGCCCCGAGAGGGCGCTCGCACGAGCGGCCCGATCTTGCGCCATACATTTGCAGGGCGCAAGTGATATTTGCGCTGCCCCGTCTGCCCCCGACCAGAGCTTCCCAGGACGCGGAACTTCAGGCAGCGTGTTCCATGTGGCGCTCGACGCGCTTGGCGCTCCGGATCCGCGCACGCGCGCGCTGCTGGCGGGGAAAGGCGGCGGCAGACGGGGGACGCGTGAACCGGCGACGCGCCTGGTGCGAGCCCGTCACCCGGTCTTCCGGGTGCCACCAATCAAGTGTGCGATCAAGAGCGGACGCGTGAGCCAGTCAGGCTTCCCCAACGTCGCTTCGACGTTGTTTCGGGGTTCCGGCAGCCGAGCGTTGTTCGGTTCGAGTCTTGGTCCGGCAGCACTCCGCCTTCGACTTGCCCCCCTCCCTCCCCCGCAAGCGGGAGAGGGAGGGCTGCTCGCGTGTGCTTGTCCGTCATCTCCCGTGGCTGCGGCCATGTTCCGGGGAAGACCCGGTGGCCACGCCGCGAACCGTTGCGAAAGGCGCTGCTACGCCCTACTCCCGCACTTCCTGCGTATGCGACTCCAGCGCCTCGGCCAGCCCCGGCACGCCGTCGGCGCCGGTGGGCACGGTGATGCTCGAGCCCTTGAACTCGTCGCCGATGGGCTGGGCGCGGCCGCCGAGGCATTGCGAGAGGAAGCCTTCGGCCACCGCATTGAAGGCCTTGTTGTTCTCCGGCCTGGCGAAGCCGTGGCCTTCGTCGGGGAACAGGACGTAGGTGACCGGGA
This sequence comes from Pseudomonadota bacterium, assembly GCA_023388355.1. The sequence continues at coordinate 41,954 of JAEWGI010000058.1, read as the reverse complement.
TGTCCTTGGCGGTCATGGCGTTGACGATCTGGTCGCTCTCGTCCTGCTTCACGCGCGGGTCGTTGGCGCCCTGGCCGATCAGCAGGGGCTTTTTGATCGCGTCGACGCGGGTGAGCGGCGAGCGTTCGGTGAGCCAGGCGCGGCCTTCGTCGGTCTCCGGGTCGCCCATGCGCCGCACCAGCTGGCTGTAGAAGCTGGCCCAGTACGGGGGCACGGTGGAAAGCAGGGTGTTGAGGTTGGCCGGGCCAACGATGTCGACGCCGCAGGCGAAGGTGTCGGGGGTGAAGGTCAGGCCGACCAGGGTGGCGTAGCCGCCATAGCTGCCGCCCATGATGGCGACCTTGTCGGCAGTGGTGACGCCGGATTCGACCGCCCACTGCACGGCGTCGATCAGGTCGTCGTGCATCTTGCCGGCCCATTCGCCGTCGCCGGCGTTGGTGAAGTCCTTGCCGAAGCCGGTGGAGCCGCGGAAGTTCACGCTCAGCACCGCGTAGCCGCGGTTGGCCAGCCACTGGTCGTAGCTGCTGTAGCCGTAGGCATCGCGCGCCCAGGGGCCGCCGTGCACCAGCAGCACCATCGGCACCGGCCTGTCTGCCTTGCCGTCGCTGTTTGCATCCGCATGCGCAGGCAGGGTGAGGTAGCTGACCAGCGTCTTGCCGTCGCGGGACTGCAGCTCCTGCGGCCACATCGGCACCAGCGGCTTGCCCTCCAGCGCCGGGCGGCCGGAGAACAGGCGGGTGAGTTCGCCATAGCCATGGCCGTCGCGGTCGTAGCGGTAGTACTCGACCGGCGACTCGGCCGCGGAATAGGCCACGATCCAGGTGCGGTCGTCGAGGGTGCGGGTATTGATCGAGGCCTCGCCCGGACCGATCGCCTCCAGCCGCTCGACGTCGGCGCGGATCGCATCGTCGAGCACCTTCCATTCCTCGCGCAGGTAGTTCACCGCCACCGCCTGCACCTTGCCGGTGGCGGGGTCCGCGAGCCCGCCGCCGATGTCCACGCGCGGATCCTCGTGCACCAGGGTCTTCGCGCCGCTCGCGGTGTCGACCGCGAACAGGGCGTTGGTGTTGCGGCCGCGCGAGTCGCGCATGTACAGGGTGGAGCCGTCCTTGGTGAGGCCCGCGAAGCCGGTGGTCATGCCGTCTTCGAACGGAATCTCGTCGTACTTCTCCCAGCCCGCGCCCGCGCGCCGCAGCAGGTCCTCGCCGCCGTCGGGACGGGCGCGCGAGGCGAAGCGCAGGGTGTAGTCGGCGTCGGCGATGTAGCCGGAGATCTCGCTGTCGTTCTTCTCCACCAGGCTGCGCTCGCCGCTGCCAAGGTCGACGCGGTAGACATCGTGCCACTTCGGGTCGCGGTCGTTCATGCCGACCAGGATGGTGTCCGGGTGGCGGTCGCTGACGCCCACCACCTGCGCGGTGGTCTTGTCGAACGGGGTGAGGTCGCGGCTCTCGCCGGAGGCGAGGTCGACGGCATGGAGGTGGAAGTCCTCGTCGCCGCCGCTGTCGCGCAGGTACAGCAGGGTGTCGGGCCGATAGGACCAGAAGTAGCGGCGGATGCCGCGCGCGTCGTCCCGGGTCACCGCGCGCGCCGCCGACGGGTCGTCGGCCGGGGCGATCCAGACGTTGAGCGTGCCGTCCAGCGGCGCGATCCAGCTCAGGTAGCGCCCGTCCGGGCTGAGCTGCACGTTGGCGCGTTCGGGGTTGCCGAACAGCGCCTCGCGCGGGATCAGCTCGACCTCGTCGATGGAGGCCGGTGCGGCTGGCACGGCGGAGGGCGCGCCCAGGACGAAGGCGGCGACGGCAAGGGCGAGGATGGACCTGGGCATGGCGGGCTCCGGGAGGCGACGGTGCGCTGAAGATACGGCCAATGCCCTCCCGGCCGCGATAGGCCATGGGTCGTGCCGCGCGGCTCAGGCGGCCCGGGCGGCGCCGCGCTCGGCCGGGCGGTAGCCCAGCGCCTCGGTGAGGTGGACGGTGGCGATGGCGGCGCTGGCGTCGAGGTCGGCGATGGTGCGGGCCACGCGCAGGATCCGGTGCATCGAGCGCGCGGTGAGCTGCAGCGATTCGACCGCGCGCTCGAGCAGCGCCTGGTCGCGCGGCGCGAGCCGGCACCAGGTCATGGTGCCGGCCTGGGACAGGCGTGCGTTGAGGCTTCCGGCGCGCTGCAGCTGGCGGGCACGCGCCACCTCGACGCGTGCGCGGATGGCGGCGCTGGATTCGCCCTCGGGCGCGTCCGGACGCAGTTCGGCGGGGGGCAGGCGCGGGACCTCGACGTGCAGGTCGATGCGGTCGAGCAGCGGCCCGGAGATGCGGCCGCGGTAGCGGTCGATCGCCGGGGCCGGGCAGCGGCAGCGGCCGGAGGCGTCTCCGGCCCAGCCGCAGGGGCAGGGGTTCATCGCCGCGACCAGCTGGAAGCGGGCCGGGAACTCGCTTTGCCGCGCCGCGCGGGAAATGGTGACCACGCCCGATTCGAGCGGCTCGCGCAGCACCTCCAGCGCGCGCCGGTCCCATTCGGGCAGCTCGTCGAGGAACAGCACGCCGTTGTGCGCCAGCGAAATCTCGCCCGGCCGCGGCTCGCTGCCGCCGCCGACCAGGGCGACCGCGCTGGCGGTGTGGTGCGGGGCGCGGAACGGGCGCTCGCGCCAGCTGGCCGGGTCCAGGCCGCGGCCGCTGACCGAGGCGATGGCCGCGGTGTCCAGCGCCTCGGCCTCGTCGGCCTCGGGCAGCAGGCCGGGCAGGCGCGAGGCCAGCAGGGTCTTGCCGCAGCCCGGCGGGCCGACCAGGAGCAGGTGGTGGCCGCCGGCCGCGGCGATCTCCAGCGCGCGCCGGGCCAGCGCCTGGCCGCGCACGTCGCGCATGTCGGGCCGATCGATGGTCCGCTGCGGCGGCGCCACCGCCTCCGGCAGCGCCTTGCGCCCGCCCAGCAGGGCGCAGACTTCAAGCAGGGTGCGCGCGGTGCTGGCGTCCAGCCCGGCGGCGAGCGCGGCTTCCGGGCCGTTGGCCTCGGCCACCACCAGCCGCCGGCCGGCCGCGGCCACGGCCAGGGCGGCGGGCAGCACGCCGTCGACCGGGCGCAGCTCGCCGGTCAGGCCCAGTTCGCCGATGAATTCGTAGCCGGCCAGCGGCTCGCGCGGAATCTGGCCGCTGGCGGCCAGGATCCCCAGCGCGATCGGCAGGTCGAAGCGGCCGCCGCACTTGGGCAGGTCGGCCGGGGCGAGGTTGACGGTGATCCGGCGCGCGGGGAATTCGAACTGCGCGCACTGGATCGCGGCGCGCACCCGGTCCTTGGCCTCGCGCACCGCGGCCTCGGGCAGGCCGACGATGGACATCGACGGCAGTCCGCCGCCCAGGTGCACCTCGACGGTCACCGCCGGCGCACGCACCCCGGCGCGCGCGCGTCCATGCACGAGCGCAAGTCCCATGGCGGCCGGATCAGTGGGTGGCGGGACCGGGCGCGGCGCCGGTGCCGTGGTCGGCCGGCTGGCGCGCCTCCAGTTCGGCCACCGTCGCCTGCAGCTGTTCGAGCTTCTCGCGGGTGCGCAGCAGCACCGCGCGCTGCACCTCGAACTCCTCGCGGGTCACCAGGTCCAGCTTGGCCAGCCCCGACTGCAGCACCGCCTTGAAGTTCTCCGCCATCTCCTCGCGGCTCTCGCGCAGGCCCGGCGGCACCAGGCCGCTGAGGCGGCGGGCGAGGTCGTCGATGTGGTTGAGGTCGATCATGCCGCGGACTCCGGTGCGTGGATGCGTCCAGCCTGGCCGGGACGGCGTGAGGACGCAGTCGGCGGCTGGCGCGACCGGCTGTAGGAAAACCCCGACCGCCGGCAAGGGTATGCTAACGCCGCGCCGCGACCGCCGCGGCACCAACCCCACCCGTGGAGCCTGCAGATGAAGATGGTGATGGCGATCATCAAGCCGTTCAAACTCGACGACGTGCGCGAGGCGCTGGGCGAAGTCGGGGTGACCGGAATCACCGTCACCGAAGTCAAGGGCTTCGGCCGCCAGAAGGGCCACACCGAGCTGTACCGCGGGGCCGAGTACGTGGTCGACTTCCTGCCCAAGGTGAAGCTGGAGATCGCAGTCACCGACGACCAGGTCGAGCCGGTCACCGAGGCCATCGTCAAGGCCGCCGGCACCGGCAAGATCGGCGACGGCAAGGTGTTCGTCTACGACCTGCTGCGCGCGGTGCGGATCCGCACCGGCGAGCTGGACGGAGATGCGCTGTAGCAGGCGGCTTGCGGTCGCTGCAGCCGCACTGGCCGGCGCATCGGCGGTAGGCGACTCCGGCGGCGCGCTGCCCCTTCCGCCAGGCCCCGCCTGAGCCGGCTGCGGCTGCCGAGCCGGCGCGGCGCGGGTCAGCCGCCCAGCGCGCGGGCCACGAACGGCGGCAGGGCCTGCGCGCCGCGGTGCACGTCGGCGCTGTAGTACTGCGTCTGGAACGGCTTCGCGCGCGCGTCGTCCTCGCGGAAGTCGAAGCCCCGGCCCTTGCGCGCCAGGGTGCAGCTCCACCAGCCGGAGGGATAGCAGGGCTGCGGGAACGGCAGGGTCTGGAAGGTGCTGAAGCCGGCCTTGCCCATCTCGGCGCGCATCTCGCGGATCAGGTCCAGCAGCACCAGCGGCGACTCGGACTGCTGGACCAGGATGCCGTCGTCCCTGAGCGCGCGGAAGCAGCTTTCGAAGAAGGCCTTGTTGAACAGTCCCTCGGCCGGGCCGACCGGGTCGGTGGAGTCGACGATCACCACGTCCAGGCTGGCCGGCGCGGCGTTGCGCATGTACGCGATGCCGTCGTCGAACAGCACCTGCGCGCGCGGGTCGGCGTTGGATTCGCACAGTTCGGGGAAGTACTTCTCCGACATGCGCGTGACCTGTTCGTCGATGTCGCACTGGACCGCGGATTCCACGCCCGGGTGGCGCAGCACCTCGCGCAGGGTGCCGCAGTCGCCGCCGCCGATGATCGCGACGTTCTTCGGATCGGAATGGGTGAACAGGGCCGGGTGCGACATCATCTCGTGGTAGAGGAAATTGTCGCGGGTGGTGACCATCATCGCGCCGTCGATGAGCATCACGTTGCCCCAGTCGGTCGATTCCCAGACCTCGATCTTCTGGAACGGCGACTGCACCTCGTCGAGCTTGCGGGTGATGCGGAAGCCGATCGACGAGCCGGTGGGTTCGAACTGCTCGTGGAGCCAGTCGCTGGCGGTCATGGGGCGATTCCTGGTGGTTCGGGTTGGTGCGGCGGCGCGCTCGCGGCGCGGGGGGATGGCAGCCGGCCGCGTCGCGGGGCGCCATTGTAGCCAGCGCCTGCGACGCTGCCACGACGATCCACTACTATCGCCGCGCACGGGCGGAGGCGGCATGACGACAGGCGGGGACCGGGAACGGATGCGGCGGCTGGAGGCGGAAGCGCGCGATGCGCCGGCCCGCTACCGGCTGCGGCTGCTGGCGCTGGCGCTGCTGGGCTACGGCGTGGTCGCCGGACTGCTGCTGCTCGCCTTGGCGCCGTTCGTGCTGGTGGCCCTGCACCTGCTGGTGAACGGCGCCGCGCTGGCGCCGCAGCACGCCTATGTGCTGATCCTGCCGGCGGTGGTGGCCGCGCTGGTGCTACGCACGCTGTGGGTGCGCTTCGAGCCGCCGCCGGGCCACCGCCTCGGGCCGGACGAGGCGCCGGAGCTGCAGGCCGAGGTCGAGCGCCTGCGCCAGGCCATGGACGCGCCGCCGCTCGAAGGCATCGTGATCGACGCCGACTTCAACGCCAAGGCCGCTAGCGTGCCGCGCGCGCTCGGCCTGCTCGGGCACCGCCACACGCTGGTGCTGGGGCTGCCGCTGATGCGGGCGCTCGACCGCGAGCGGCTGGCCGCGGTGATCGCGCACGAGTTCGGGCACTTCGGCGCCCACGACGGTCGCTTCGCGGCCTGGATCCACCTCTCGCGCGGCACCTGGTACCGGCTGCGCGACGGCCTGGGCCAGCATGGCCTCGCCTTCGCCTGGCTGCCGTCGCGCTTCTACGGCTGGCTCGCGCCGCGCTTCGACCTCGACAGCCGGGTGCTGAACCGGGCCCACGAATACGCCGCCGACGCCGCGGCCGCGCGTGCGGTGGGCGCGCAGGCGACGGCCGACGCGCTGGCGCTGGTGGAGCTCGCCTCGCGCCGGCTGCAGGCGCGCTTCTGGCCGCGGCTGTGGGCGCGGGCGCGCTCGCAGCCGCATCCGCCGGTGCAGCTGCAGGCACCGCTGCTGCAGGCGATGGGCGGCGGTGCGGCCGATCCGGCGCGGCTGGTCGACTCCGGCGCGCACGCGCGCGATCCGGACCCGACCGACACCCACCCCACCCTGGCGCAGCGGCTGCAGGCGCTGGGCGTGCAGGCGCGGCCGGACGCGGCGGGTGAACCCTCGGCGGCAATGCTTGGCCCGCTGCAGGACAGGCTCGAACAGCGTCTGGACAGCGCCTGGCGCGACGCCGTGCGCGCGCACTGGCAGGGGCTGTACGAAGCCGCGGCCGGCGACCGCGCGCGCCTGGCCGAACTCGACGCGCTGCACGCGCCCACCGCGCAGCAGCTGGCCGAGCACGCGCTGCTGGTGGAGCAGGTGCGCATCGACCTCGACCCGCTGCCGCTGTACGAGCGCGCGCTGGCGGCCGACCCGGAGCGCGTGCTGGCGCTGTTCCGCGCCGGCCTGCTGCAGCTGCGCGATGGCCAGGTGGAGGCCGGGGCCGCGCGCCTGCGCCGGGCGGTGGAACTCGATCCTTCGGCCGCGCGCGCGGCCCGTGAGGAGCTGGACGAACTCGCGCTCGATCCGGACCTGGAGGAGGCGACCGTCGCCGCGGTCGCCGCGCTGCAGGGCGCGTTCGCGCCGCTGGCCGGATCGCAGGACGCAGAACACGCCGCGGCGGAGCACGAGGCGCTGCTGCCGCACAACCTCGACCAGGCCGGCATCCACCGCCTGGTCACGCGCCTGGCCTGCGAACCGCGGGTGGCGCGGGCCTGGATCGTGCGCCGGCGCACGGCGCTGGCGGAAGCTCCGGCGCACTACGTGGTGCTGCTCGACTGGCGCGGCTCGGTCGCCGGCGAGGCCGCCGGACTCGGGCAGCTGCTGCCGTCGCTGGCCCTGCCCGGGGCGCGGTTCGAGCTGTTCACCGGCGCCGGCCAGCGCCGCCTGGCCGGACAGGTGCGCGCGGTGTGCGGGGAGCCGGTGTATCGCAAGGGCGCGCGGTAGGGATCGGTCGGGAAGGTGCGTCATCCCCGCGAAGGCGGGCGGTTCGGACTTTCTTGCCCGGCAGCGTCCCCCACACGGCCCAAGGCCTAGAATGCACCCCCCGCCCGCCGCCCCGGATGCCCGCCGATGACCGCCTGGTCGACCGAGCACGCCCGCAAGACCTATTCGATCCCGCACTGGTCGGAAGGCTATTTCGACGTCGACGCCGGCGGCCGCATGGCGGTGCGCCCGCTGGGTGCCGACGGCATCACCATTGCGCTGCCGGACGTGGTGGACAAGGCGCTGGCGCGCGGCGCCAAGCTGCCGCTGCTGATCCGTTTCCCCGACATCCTCGGCGACCGCCTGCGCCGGCTGCAGGCCGCGTTCGCCCAGGCCCAGGCCGACTGGGACTACCGCGGCGGCTACACCGCCGTGTATCCGATCAAGGTCAACCAGCACGCCGCCGTGGCCGGCACCCTGGCCTCGCACCACGGCGAGGGCTTCGGCCTGGAGGCCGGCAGCAAGCCCGAGCTGATGGCGGTGCTGGCGCTCTCGCGCCCGGGCGGGCTGATCGTGTGCAACGGCTACAAGGACCGCGAATACATCCGCCTCGCCCTGATCGGGCGCAAGCTCGGCCTGGACACCTTCCTGGTGGTGGAAAAGCCGTCCGAGCTGCCGATGATCCTGGAGGAAGCCGCCGCACTCGGGGTCGAACCGGGCATCGGCGTGCGCATGCGCCTGGCTTCGCTGGGCGCGGGCAAGTGGCAGAACAGCGGCGGCGACAAGGCCAAGTTCGGCCTCTCCCCGCGCCAGGTGCTGGACCTGTGGAAGACCCTGCGCGACGGCGGCATGGCGCACTGCCTGGGCCTGCTGCACTTCCACATGGGCTCGCAGATCTCCAACGTGCGCGACATCGCCAGCGGCATGCGCGAGGCCACGCGTTATTTCGTCGAACTGTCGAAGCTGGGCGCCACCATCAGCCACGTCGACGTCGGCGGCGGCCTGGGCGTCGACTACGAAGGCACCCGCTCGCGCAGCTTCTGCTCGATCAACTACGGCGTGCAGCAGTACGCCTCGACCATCGTCCAGCCGCTGGCCGACGCCTGCACCGAGCACGGCCTGCCGCCGCCGCGCATCGTCACCGAATGCGGGCGCGCGATGACCGCCCACCACGCGATGCTGGTGGCCAACGTGGTCGAGGTGGAGCAGGCGCCGGAAGGCCGGGTGCCGGATGCGCACGACGACGAGCCGGGGGTGATCCGCCACCTGCGCGAGATCCACGGCGAGCTCGACCAGCGCCCGCCGGTGGAGCTGTACCAGGAGGCGCAGCACTTCCACGCCGAAGGGTTGGCCGCGTACGCGCTGGGCCAGGTCGACCTGGTCCACCGCGCCCGCATCGACGACCTGTTCTACGCCATCGCCCACGCCGTGCGCGCGCGCCTGAGCTGGGACGAGAAGAGCCATCGTCCGCTGCTCGACGAGCTGGCCGAGCGGCTGGTGGACAAGTACTTCGTCAACTTCAGCGTGTTCGAATCGATGCCCGACGTGTGGGCGATCGACCAGGTGTTCCCGATCGTGCCGATCGAGCGCCTGGACGAGATGCCGGAGCGGCGCGGCGTGATCGCCGACCTGACCTGCGATTCGGACGGCAAGATCGACACCTACGTCGAGAACGAGGGCCTGGACACCTCGCTGCCGCTGCATCCGCTGCGCAGCGGCGAGAGCTACCGGCTGGGCTTCTTCCTGGTCGGCGCCTACCAGGAGATCCTGGGCGACATCCACAACCTGTTCGGCGACACCGACGCGGTCGAGGTCAGGCTGACCGCAGACGGCTACGCCATCAGCCAGCAGCGCAAGGGCGACACCACCGACGTGATGCTCGACTACGTCGGCTACAGACTCGAGGACCTGCGCCGCGTCTACCGGGCGCGCGTGGGCGCGATCGACCTGGGCAAGAGCGAGGCCGCGCGCCTCAACGAGGCGCTGGAGGTGGGGCTGACCGGCTACACCTATCTCGAGGACGCGCCGCTGGAGTGATCGGCCCCATCCGCTGCGCGCGGGGCCGCTGCCGGACCCGCTGCGCTTCGCCGCGCGCGCAGCTGCAGGGCGGTTTCAGCCGCGATCGCGGATCGCGACATCGGCGATCGCGCAAACCTGGCTTCCAGATCGCGGCTGAAGCCACTCCCGCGCTTGGGTGCGCGATGCAATGGCGCGCGACGGCTTGCTATCCTCGCTTCCCGATACGGACACAGGGGAGCGGCATGGCAAGGGGAACGAATCCACGACACGGGCTGCTGGCGCTTGCCGGCGCCGTCTCGATCGCGTGCGCGGCCTGCGCGCAGCAGACCGCGTCACCGCCCGCGGCGGCCGCCGCGCCGGTCGCGACCGAAGCCGACACCGCGCCGGCACCCTCGCCGGACGCGCACCGCTTCACCATCGGCGCGCTGCAGGCCACCGCCCTGCGCGACGGCGACATGACCCTGCCCAACGACGGTTCGATCATCGCCATGGGCGAGTCGAAGGACGAGGTCGACGCGCTGCTGGAGGCCGCGGGCGAACCGACCGACACGCTGCGGCTCGCCATCCAGGGCCTGCTGGTGGAAGCCGGCAACCGCGTGATCCTGTTCGATACCGGCGCCGGCACGGCCGACCCCGCCTACGGCGGCCGGCTGCCGCAGTCGCTGCGCGCCGCCGGCGTCGAGCCGTCGCAGGTGACCGACGTGTTCATCAGCCACCTGCACCAGGACCACGTGGGCGGGCTGGTCGATGGCGACGGCCAGCCAAGCTTCGCCAACGCCACCGTGCGCATGTCCGCGCCCGAGTGGGAGGCGCTGCGCGCCGACAGCGGCCAGGCCGCGCTGGCGAAGGCGATCGCGTCCCAGGTCGAGACGTTCGAACCCGGCGCGCCGGACGTGGTGCCCGGCGTGAGCGCGGTCGCGGTGGACGGGCACACGCCGGGCCACAGCGCCTACCTGGTTGGCGGCGACCGCACGCGCCTGCTGTACATCGGCGACAGCGCGCACCATCACGTGATCTCGGTGCAGCGGCCGCGCTGGACGATCCTGTTCGACGGCGACGCGCCACTCGCCGAGGACAGCCGCGAGGCGCTGCTGGCGCGCGCCGCGGACGAGGCGCTGCTGGTGCACTCGCCGCACTTCCCGTTCCCCGGCCTGGGCCGGATCGAGCGCCGCGACGAGGGCTATGCCTGGGTACCCGTGCCCTAGTCAGTCCTCGCGGTGCACCTGGAAGCCGGCGAATGACTGCGACACCGGCATGATCTCCAGCCGGTTGATGTTCAGGTGCGGCGGCAGGGTGGCGACGTAGTGGATCACGTCGGCGATGTCTTCGGCGGTCATCGGCCGGGCGCCGGCGTAGAGCGCATTCGACGCGGCCTGGTCGCCGCTGGTGCGCACCAGGGTGAACTCGGTCTGCGCCATGCCCGGCTCGATCGAGGTCACCCGCACGCCGGTGCCGTGCAGGTCCGAACGCAGGCCGAGCGAGAACTGGGTGACGAAGGCCTTGGTGCCGCCGTAGGCGTTGCCGCCCGGGTAGGGATAGCTGCCGGCGATCGAGCTGATGTTGACGATCGCGCCGCGGCGCTCGATCAGGGTCGGCAGCAGGGCGTGGGTGAGCGTGGCCAGGGCGGTGATGTTGGTGTCGATCATCTGCCGCCACTGCTCGAGGCTGGCGCGCTGGGCCGGCGCGGTGCCGAGCGCGAGGCCGGCGTTGTTGACCAGCACGTCGATGTCGCGGAAGGACACCGGCAGCGCATCGAGCGCGGCCTGCATGGCCTTCGCGTCGCGGATGTCGAACGCGGCCACGTGCAGGCGCCCGTCGCGATGCCCGTCGAGCAGCGCCTGCAGCCGTCCGGCGCGGCGACCGGTGGCGATCACCCGCCAGCCGTCGTCGAGGAACCGCTGCACGGCCGCGGCGCCGAAACCGGCGGTGGCGCCGGTGATGAGGATGGTGCTGGGCATGGCGGAGTCCTGGGTGGGGAAACCGGAGTTTATTGCGACCGCGGGCCACCACCCCAGCCCGTCCGGCCCGGTGCAGCGCGCCGGGCGTTCGGATGGTCCGCGCGGCAGTGCCGCGCAAACGGACCATCCCCACCCCCGCAGGCGGGGGAGTGAGCCGAAGCAACAGCCGCGCGCTGGAGGGCTGGTCCCGTCAATTTCCGGACGCCGCAGTTTCCTCCCTCCCCCGCTTGCGGGGGAGGGCGGGGTGGGGGCCACCCCGAAGCCGGCGCCATCACCCCGCCGCGCCGTCCTCCGAAGTTCCCTTGCCACCAGGCTTCGCCCCCTTCTCCTGCCGCGCCCGCCGTCGCCCGGTCGCCGACCTGCCCCGCGTCCTGGCCCTGGTTGCCCGGTGCTTTTGGAGCATGTCCTCGGCCAGCACCACGTCCTCGGACAGGATCCCGGCCGCCTTGGCGATCGCGATCCGGGCCTGGGCCCGGTTCTCGTCGGGATTGGCCTGCAGCAGCTCGCGGATGACCTCGCGCAGCGCGCGCTGTGCGCTGCGCTTGAGCTGCAGGTCGCTGCTTTCGCGGAACAGCGCCAGCAGGGCGTCGACGACGGGTTTGATCAGGGCGGCTTCGATGGCCATGGCGGTGTCTCCTCGAACACCGCCAGTGTCGGACCGGGGCATCGCGCGGACTGCGACCGGATTGCGACGCGGCGCCCGCTCTGGTGCCGGCGGCGATCGGCGCGCGCCGCGCGCCGATGGCTGCAGCCCGGCATTGCGCCAGCGACAGCCTGCAGCACCCGCGTCGCGGACGCTGCGACGGCCGGCTGCCCTGAGTTGGCCTCAGTTGGCGCGGATCGCCAGCGCCGGCAGGCCGCCGTTGCCCAGCTTCTGCTTGGCCTCGGCCAGTTCGGTGGCGGTGGCGTACGGCCCCATGCGCACGCGGTAGACGGTCTTGCCGTTGGCGGTGCCCGATTCGACCCGCGCGCTCAGCCCCAGCAGGGCGATGCGCGCCTTGAGCGCCTCGGCATCGCCGGGGGCACTGAACGATCCGGCCTGGAGCAGGTAGCGCGCGCCATCGGATGCGGCGGTCGGTGCCGCTGCAGGGTTTGGCGCGGCTGCCGGCGTCGCGGCCGGTGCCTGCGCCGCCGGTTCGGCCGCGTCGCGCTCGCGCTGCCGCTGCGCGGCGAGCGTGCGGCGCTGGCGCTCGGCTTCCTCGCGCGCGCTGGCGGCCAGTTCGGCGTCGGTCAGCGCCACTTCCTGCTCGGGCAGGACGGTGTAGAAATCGTATTCCGGACTGGCCGGCGCGGGCTCGACGCCGGGCCGCACGGTGCCCACGCGCGCCGGCGCCTCGTCGGGCGGCGCATCGCCCTCCTCGGTCGCGCTCACCGCGGGCTGCGCGCTGGCGTTGGGCTGGGGACGGAAGAAGCCGTCGGCGCGGTCGGACTTGAGGAACCGCGGCGCCACCGCCACCGCGACCAGCGCGATCACGATCCCGAGGATCAGCCATGCCCAGCCGGGGAGTCCGCCGCTGTCGTTGCGCCTTGCCTGCGATTTGCCGCGTCTTGCCGCCATCGTTCTACTGTCTCACATCCGTTCGGGCGCGCTCACGCCCAGCAGCCGCAGGCCGTTGGCGAGCACCTGGCGCACCGCCAGGGCCAGCGCCAGCCGCGCGTCGCGCACGGCCGCATCGTCGACCAGGAACTGATGGTCGTTGTAATACGTCTGGAAGTCCTGCGCCAGTTCAAGCAGGTAGGCCGCGATCAGGTGTGGTTCAAGCTGCTCGCCGGCGGCGGCGACCACTTCGGGCCAGCGCGCGAGGTCGATCAGCAGGTCGCGCAGCGGGGCGTCGGCCAGGTCGAGCGGCTGCGCCAGGCCGTGGTCGAGGTCGAAGGCCAGGCCACGCTCGTCCAGCTGCCGCAGCAGGCCGCAGATGCGCGCGTGCGAAAGCTGCACGTAGTAGACCGGGTTGTCGAGCGACTGGCTGCGCGCCAGGTCGATGTCGAACACCAGCTGCGAATCGGCGCGGCGCGCGACCAGGAACCAGCGCACGGCGTCCGCGCCGGCCTCGTCGATCAGGTCGCGCAGGGTCAGGTAGCTGCCGGCGCGCTTGGAGAGCTTCACCTCGTGGCCGCCGCGCATCACGGTGACCATCTGGTGCAGCACGTATTCCGGATAGCCCTGCGGGATCCCGGCGTCGAGCGCCTGCAGGCCGGCCTTCACCCGCGCCAGCGAGCCGTGGTGGTCGGCGCCCAGCTCGGTGATCGCGCGCTCGTAGCCGCGCTCCCACTTGCTCAGGTGGTAGGCCACGTCCGGCACGAAGTAGGTGTAGGTGCCGTCGGACTTGCGCATCACGCGGTCCTTGTCGTCGCCGAAGTCCGTGGTCCTGAGCCACAGCGCGCCGCCGTCCTCGTAGGTGTGGCCGTTGGCGGTGAGCTCGCGCACGGTCTGCTCGACCTTGCCCTCCGTGTACAGCGAGGACTCGAGGAAGTACACGTCGAACGAGACCCCGAACGCGGCCAGGTCGGCGTTCTGCTCGCGGCGCAGGTAGGCCACGGCGAAGGCGCGGATGGCGTCGAGGTCGTCGGCATCGCTGCCGCCGGCGACCGTGTGGCCTTCGATTTCGATGCGATCGCCGCGCAGGTAGCTGGCCGCAACGTCGGCGATGTAATCGCCGTTGTAGGCATCGGCCGGCCAGGCGTCGTCGCCGGGCTTCAGGCCCTTCGCGCGCGCCTGGGTGGACAGGGCCAGATTGTTGATCTGCACGCCGGCGTCGTTGTAGTAGAACTCGCGGCGCACGTTCCAGCCGTTGGCCTCGAGCGCGCGCGCGATGCAGTCTCCGATCGCGCCGGCGCGACCGTGGCCCACGTGCAGCGGACCGGTGGGATTGGCCGAGACGTATTCCACGCCTGCGGTGCGGCCGGCGCCGCTGTCGTTGCGGCCGTAATCGGCGCCCTGCGCGTGCACCAGGGCCAGCTGGCGGCGCCAGGCTTCGGCCGAGAACCGGAAGTTGAGGAAACCCGGGCCCGCGATCTCCACCGCGGCGATGTCGCCGCCCTGCGGCAGCGCATCGACCAGAAGCTGCGCCAGCGCGCGCGGGTTGGACTTCGCCGGCTTTGCCAGCAGCATCGCGGCGTTGGTCGAGAAATCGCCGTGCGCGCGGTCCTTGGGCCGCTCGACCACGAAGTCGGGCGTGGCGGCATCGGCCGGCAGGGTGCCTGCGTCACGCAGGCTGGCGATGGCCTGATCGATCAGGCCGCGGAGCTGGAGTTTCACGGGGAGTCTGTCGGAACCGAACCGGCGCCATTTTAGGCTATTGGTGGCCCGCGCCGTATGGACGCCAACGCATGCCCCGGTCATCGAGCGCGAAAAATCCGCCGTCGGCGGCGGGTTCGCTGGTGATGACCTCGATGACGATCCCGGAAAAAGGTTCTTCTCCCGTTCGCGGGCACGTTCATTCGCGACAACGGGGGGAGCTCCCTCCCCCGCATGCGGGGGAGGGTTGGGGTGGGGGCAAACCGGTCGCCTCGCCACTTCACGCGCGCCTGCGGCGCGCGCCCCCATCCCGACCTTCCCCCGCAAGCGGGGGAAGGAGTCGTGTCGGCACGCCTTCCCGCCGCCTGTGCCAACCCTCCCCCGCACGCGGGGGAAGGAGGCGTCATGGGTGACGTGATCAACCAGTCGACCGCGACCTTCCCCCGCACGCAGGGGAAGGAGCAGGGCGGCAGCGCCCGGGTGCGTCAGCTCCCCTGGAAGCGCGGCGGGCCAGCAACCGCGCCGGGCCCGACCGGGCGCAGAGCGAGCCCGACCCGCAGGCGGGAATCCGATCCGTTGTTCACGAACCGTCATCGGGTGAATGGGAGAAGAACCCGGAAAAAGCCCTCGCTGGCCCTGATCAGGATGCGGACATCTTCCGCTTCGGGATGGGGATACGCCTCGAGCAGCGATTCGGTGGTCCGGCCCGCGGCAAGCCGTCGAGGATGAGCTCGACTGGAATGCGTGTTCCGCGGATGGCGGGCTTTCCAGCCAGGATGTCCGGATCGGCGACGATCCGCCCACGCCGCGACGTGCCTGCACTCCCGATCGGGCGGCATGGCCGGTGTACGCCCATTGCCATCACACCCACCCGCGCGCCGCCAGCGACACCGGCGCGCCGTCGCCGATCACGAAGTGGTCGAGCAGGCGCACGTCCACCAGCGCCAGCGACTGCTTGAGCTGGGCGGTCACGGCGCGGTCGGCGGCGCTGGGTTCGGGATTGCCGCTGGGATGGTTGTGGCCGACGATCACCGCCGCGGCGTTGTGCGCCAGCGCGCGCCGCACCACTTCGCGCGGATGCACCTCGGCGCCGTCGATGGTGCCGCGGAACAGCTCCTCGAACGCCAGCGCGCGGTGGCGGGTGTCGAGGAACAGCGCGGCGAACACCTCGATCGCCTGCGCGCGCAGGCGCTGGGCGAAGTAGCGGCCGGCCGAGCCGGGATCGGTGAGCGCCTCGCCGCGCTCCAGGCCGGCGGCCAGCCAGCGGTTGCCCAGTTCCAGCGCCGCCGCCAGCCGGCTGGCGCGGGCCGGGCCGAGCCCGGGCAGGCGCGCCATCGCGGCCGGCTCCAGCTCCAGCAGGCGCCGCAGCGGGCCATGGCGTTCGATCAGCTGGCGGGCGGTGGCGACCGCGTCCAGGCCGCGCAGGCCCGAGCCCAGGAAGATCGCCAGCAGTTCGGCGTCCGACAGCGCGCCGGCGCCGCGGGCCAGGAGTTTTTCGCGCGGACGCTCTTCGCTCGGCCAGTCGCGGATGTGCATGGTGGATGTCCTCGTCCCTGAGGCGCTGGCGGCCGGTCGCAGCGCTCCGGTGGACAGGGGATACCCACGTCGACGCGCGGCCGGCCGGACCGCCAGCGTGGAACGATTGCACCGCATCGCCGCGGCCGGCGCAGCAGGGCGACGACCCGCCATCGGGTAAGCTGTCGCCCGGATCCGGGGTAGGACTTTCCTGACGATGGCAGCTGCCAGCGGCCTGCAAGGACAACGCCTGCTGCTGTGCGTGTGCGGCGGCATCGCCGCATACAAGGCGGCCGAGCTGGTGCGCCGGCTCGGCGACGCCGGCGCGCAGGTGCAGGTGGCGATGACCGACAGCGCGCAGCGCTTCGTCGGCGCGCAGACCTTCCAGGCGCTGTCCGGGCGTCCGGTGCGCACGTCGCTGTGGGACGCGGCGGCCGAAGCCGCCATGGGCCATCTGGAACTGGCGCGCTGGGCCGACCGGGTGCTGGTCGCGCCGGCCACCGCCAACACCATCGCCAGACTCGCGCACGGGCTGGCCGACGACCTGGTCAGCACCCTGTGCCTGGCCACCGCCGCGCCGCTCGTCCTGTGTCCGGCGATGAACCACCGCATGTGGATGCACCCGGCCACGCAGGCGAACATCGCGGTGCTGCGCGAGCGCGGCGCGCAGGTGATCGGGCCCGAGGACGGCCCGCTGGCCGAGGGCGAATCAGGGCCTGGCCGGCTCAGCGAACCGGCGGCGATCGTGGCCGCGCTGGAGGCCGCGTGAGCGGCGCGCTGGCGGGAAAACGCGTGCTGGTGAGCGCCGGCCCGACCTTCGAGGACATCGACCCGGTACGCTTCCTGGGCAACCGCAGCAGCGGCAAGATGGGCTTCGCGGTGGCCCGGGCCGCCCACGAGGCCGGCGCCGAAGTGGTGCTGGTGGCCGGGCCGGTGCATCTGGACACGCCCGCGGGCGTGCAGCGCATGGACGTGCGCTCGGCGACACAGATGCACGCCGCCGTGCTCGGCGCGCTGCCAGCCGACGTGTATGTCGGCGCCGCCGCGGTGGCCGACTTCACCCCGCGCCAGGTATCCGAGCACAAGATCAAGAAGACCGCCGGCAGCGACACCCTGGTGCTGGAACTGGTGCGCAGCCCCGACGTGCTGGCGGACGTGGCCACGCACGTCATGCGTCCGGCGCTGGTGGTCGGGTTCGCGGCCGAGACCCACGAGGTGGAGCGCTACGCGCGCGGCAAGCTGGCGTCCAAGCGCCTGGACCTGATCGCCGCCAACCTGGTGGGCGCGGCCGAAGGCGGCTTCGAGCGCGACGACAACACCCTGCTGGTGTACTGGGACGGCGGCGAGTGCCGGCTCGGTCCCGCGCCCAAGTGCGAGGTCGCGGCGCGCCTGGTCGACCTGGTCGCACGGCGGCTGCCGGCATGATGTCGGCGACCGCGGCGCTGGACCTGCAGGTGCGCCTGCTCGACCCGCGGCTGGGGCACGAGTGGCCGCTGCCCGCGCACGCCACCGACGGCAGCGCCGGGATCGACCTGCGCGCGGCCCTCGACGAGGCCCTGGCGCTGGCGCCGGGCGACGCGGCCCTGGTGCCGTCGGGCATGGCGATCCACATCGGCGACCCGGGGCTGTGCGCGGTGATCCTGCCGCGCTCGGGGCTGGGCCACAAACACGGCATCGTGCTCGGCAACGGCACCGGGCTGATCGACGCCGACTACCAGGGCCCACTGCTGATCAGCGTGTGGAACCGCGGCCGCGAGGCCTTCACCATCGAACCGGGCGACCGCATCGCGCAGCTGGTGCTGCTGCCGGTGGTGCGCGCCCGGCTGCAGGTTGTGGATACTTTCAACGACAGCGCGCGCGGCGCGGGTGGCTTCGGCCACACCGGCGTGCGCTGACAGGGGCCAACGGGACGAGCATGACGACCAACAGCGAACCGACCAAGGCGCGCGTCTTCGCGCAACTGCGACCGTGGCTGCCGCTGCTGGCGGCGGCGCTGGCCGTGCTGGCGGCATGGCTGGCCTGGAGCGGCTGGCAGGCGCTGCAGGAGGACACCCGCCGCACCAGCGTGAGCCTGGCGCGCGACACGGTGGCCGGCGCGGTGGCGAACGCGCTTCGCGGCGACGCCGCGCGGCTCCAGGAGGGCCTTGCCGGCGAACCGGCGCAGGCCGCGCTGCGCGAGGGCGACCCGGACGCAGCTGCCGCGGCAGTGGTCGACGGCTGGACCGGCGTCGAGGCGGTGCAGATCCATCCGCCCACGCTCGACGGCCTGTATGCCGCGCTTCCGGACGGCGGTTTCGGACCTCTGGCGGCGATGGAAGCGGCGATGGTGCACGACCAGCCGGTGATTTCGATCATCCGCGCCGAGGGCGGGCCGCGCGTGGCGGTGGCCGCGCCGGTGGTCGTGGACGGCGCGACGGTCGGAGTCGCACTCGCACGCCTGCCGATCTCGCGCGCAACCGCGGCGCTGGCGACGGTGGACGTGGACCCGGCCACCTACGTGGCGCTGCGCCAGGGCGACTTCACCCTGATGGAGAAGGGCGACGCCGGCCAGGCCGAAGCAGCCGAGCGCATGGCGGTGCCGGTGAGCGGCACCGACCTGCGCGTGGCCGCCTCGCTGCCGCGCACCGGCAGCTCGCCGTTCGGACTGCAGGGCATCCCGCTGTTCGCGACCGTGATCGCGCTGCTGCTGCTGGCCTACCTGCTGTGGCGGGTGCCGGCACGGGTGGCGCGCGTGTTCGAGGCCGAGGCCCCGGCCGAGGACACGCCCGAGCGCACCCTGGTCGAAGCCCTGGCCGAACCGGCGGACGAGGACGCCGTGCCGCCGCCGGTCCCCCTGGCGGTGGTGCAGGAACAGGCGCCCACGCCGCCGCCGGTCGACATCGACCGCGGCATCTTCCGCGCCTACGACATCCGCGGCGTCGTCGGCCAGTCCCTCGATGCCGGCGTGGCCGAGCTGATCGGGCATTCGGTCGGCTCGCTGATGAACGACCAGGACCTGCCCGAGATCGTCATCGGCCGCGACGGCCGGCTCTCGGGCCCGGACATGGTCGCCGGCCTGATCCGCGGCCTGCGCCGGGCCGGGCGCAACGTGATCGACATCGGCCTGGCGCCGACGCCGGTGACCTATTTCGGCGCCTACCACCTGCGCACCGGCTGCTGCATCTCGGTCACCGGCAGCCACAACCCGCCCGACTACAACGGTTTCAAGATCGTGGTCGGCGGACAGACGCTCTCGGGCGACGCGATCACCGACCTGTACGCGCGCATCGCCGACGGCCGCCTGTACGACGCGCCCGAGCCGGGCGAAACCAGCGAGCGCGACATCGGCGAGGCCTACGTCGACCGCATCGCCAGCGACATCCAGCTCGCGCGCCCGCTCAAGGTCGTGGTCGACGCCGGCAACGGCGTGGCCGGCGAGATCGGCCCGCGCGTGCTGGAGGCGATCGGCGCCGAGGTGATCCCGCTGTTCTGCGATATCGACGGCACCTTCCCCAACCACCACCCCGACCCGAGCGAGCCGCACAACCTCGAAGACCTGATCGGCACGGTCAAGCGCTTCGAGGCCGACCTGGGCATCGCCTTCGACGGCGACGGCGATCGCCTGGGCGTGGTGACGAAGGACGGCGGGAACATCTATCCCGACCGCCTGCTGATGCTGTTCGCGGCCGACGTGCTCGACCGCAACCCGGGCGCGGTGATCGTGTACGACGTGAAGTGCACCGGGCGCCTGCCCGGCCACATCCTGCGCCACGGCGGCAGCCCGCTGATGTGGAAGACCGGGCACTCGCTGATCAAGGCCAAGATGCGCGAGACCGAGGCCGAGCTGGCCGGCGAGATGAGCGGCCACTTCTTCTTCCAGGAACGCTGGTACGGCTTCGACGACGGCATCTACGCCGCCGCGCGGCTGCTGGAGATCCTGGCGCTGGATCCGGGCGACCCGAGCGATGCGCTCAATGCGCTCCCGGGCGGCGTGTCCACGCCCGAGATCAAGGTCGAGATCGCCGACGGCAACCCGCACGGCTTCGTCGAGCGCTTCCAGCAGCAGGCGAGGTTCGAGGGCGCGCGCCTGTCGACCATCGACGGCCTGCGCGTGGACTGGAACGACGGCTGGGGCCTGGTCCGGGCGTCCAACACCACCCCGGTGCTGGTGCTGCGCTTCGACGCCGACAGCGAGGAGGTGCTGCAGCGCATCCTCGGCGACTTCCGCGCGCAGATCGCGCTGGTCGATCCGGAGCTCAAGCTGCCGTTCTAGTCGGGACGGCCGATCGCCGGCCGCCCGAGGTCGACGGCGCGAAGCGGCAGGCGTGGCGGGACGCGGCTGGTGCCGCGGTGACGGTGCGGGGGGACGTTCGCGGAAAGGGCTGCCCGGCCAGGATGCGGCCCCACCGACGCCGCAGCGGACGATCGCGGCGCGCCTCACCCGTCAGGGTCGAGCCCGGACGTTCGCGGCCGGGCACATGCATCGATGGCGTCCCGGAACGAACGATCCCGGACCGGCCCGTCAGCCGCGAGCGATCTCCACCCGTGCACCATCGGTCTTGGCCGAAGCGAACGCCGCGTCCACCACCCGCAGGTCGGCCAGCCCTTCCCCGCCCGGCACCCGCGGCGCCCGGTTCTCCAGGATCGCCAGCGCGTCCTGGTCCATCTGTTCGGCCTGCATGCGCGGGCGCGCGCCCAGCTGCGGTTCGAACACGGTGCCGTCGCTGGCGCGTCCGCGGTTGCCTTCGTAGCCCTGGAACGGACTCATCGCGTACCAGCCGCGCTCGCAGTCGATCTGCAGGGTGTTGAGGTTGCGGCCGAAGCTGGTCACGCACTCGGCGACGATGTCCTCGGGGAACTCGAGCCGGAAGCGCATGGTCTCGTCCACGCCCTTGAACAGCTCGCGGCGCGCGGTCTCGTCCCAGGCCTGGACCGCAAGCGGCTCCATGCCGGTGGAGTAGCGCGCCGCGTTGATGCAGTACACGCCCATGTCGTACATCGCGCCGCCGCCGCGCGCCGCGTCCAGCCGCCAGGCGTCGTCCGCGCCGTCGCGCCAGCCGAACCAGCCGGCATCGGCGCGCAGCTTGACGATGCGCCCGAACGGGCGCTCGTCGGCCATCGCCATGAACCGGCGGGTGTTGGGCTCGTGCTGCATGCGGTAGCCGACGGCCAGCTGCACCCGGTTGTCGCGGCAGGCCTTGATCATGGCCTCGCCCTCGGCCGCGTCCATCGCCATCGGCTTTTCGCACCAGACGTGCTTGCCGGCGTTGGCCGCCACTTCGGCCAGCTCGCGGTGGCGGTGATTGGGCGTGACGACGTAGACCACGTCGATGTCGGGGTTGTCGGCGATGCGGTGGAAGTCGTCGTAGGAATAGACGTTGCGGTCGGGCACGCCGTACTTGCCCTGCCATTCGGGCAGCTTGTCCGGCGAACCGGTGACCAGACCGGCCAGGCGGCAGCGCCCGGTGAGCTGCAGCGCCGGCGCCAGCAGGTCGCGGCTGTAGTGGCCGAGGCCCACCAGCGCCACGCCGAGGCGTCGGTCCTGGGCAAGGCTGCGCGGGGCCCACGCCGCGGCCGCGCCCGCAAGCGCCATCGATTGCAGCGCCTGCCGACGCGTCCAGCCCTGGTTCCGGTTCCCGCTCATCCGCTTCCTCCGCCGTGTGGGTGTCGACGCATGGTAGCGTCCGCCCGGGTCGCGCGCCGGCGGCGATAATGCCCCCATGCATGGCTCCGACCCTCCACGTCGCGTTGCGGTTGTCGGCGGCGGGCCCGCCGGGCTGATCGCCGCCGAGCGCCTGCGCGCGGCGGGGCTGGCGGTGGATCTGTACGAGGCCATGGGCTCGGTCGGACGCAAGTTCCTGATCGCGGGCAAGGGCGGGCTCAACCTCACCCACTCCGATCCGCGCGCGCTGTTCGCCTCGCGCTACCGCGAACGCGCCAACGAAGTCGGTCGCTGGCTGCAGCGGTTCGACGCCGAGGCGCTGCGCGAGTGGGCGCGCGGGCTGGGCGTGGAGACCTACGTCGGAAGTTCCGGACGGGTGTTCCCGCTCGACCGCAAGGCCGCGCCGCTGCTGCGCGGCTGGGTGCGGCGGCTGCGGGCGCAGGGCGTCGCGTTCCACGTCCAGCACCGCTGGCGCGGCTGGAGCGACGACGGCGCGATGGCGTTCGAGACCCCGCAGGGGCCGGTCCAGGCACGGGCCGACGCCACCATCCTGGCGCTGGGCGGCGCCAGCTGGCCGCAGCTGGGCAGCGACGGCGCCTGGGTGCCGGTGCTGGCGGCGCGCGGGGTGGAGCTGGCGGCGCTGCGGCCGGCGAACTGCGGCTTCGAGCTGGACTGGTCCGGACACTTCGCCCGGCGCCATGCCGGCGCGCCGCTCAAGCCGGTGGTGCTGCACTGGCATGATGCAGGGGGCGCCGCGCAGTCCCTGCAGGGCGAGTGCGTGGTTACCGGATACGGGCTGGAAGGCAGCCTGATCTACGCCGTTTCGGCAACGTTGCGCGAACGGATCGAACGCGAGGGGCAGGCCGACGTCGCCCTGGACCTGGCGCCTGGACGCGACTTCGACGCGCTGGCGCGGGCGCTGGCGCGACCGCGTGGCGGACGCAGCCTGTCCGAACACCTGCGCCGCGCGGCCGGCGTGGAAGGCGTGAAGGCGGGCCTGCTGCGCGAGGCGCTGGCACCCGGGGCGCTGCAGGACCCGGCGCGCGTCGCCGCCGCGCTCAAGCGCCTGCCGCTGCGGCTGCTGCGCCCGCGCCCGGTGGCCGAGGCGATCAGCAGCGCCGGCGGAGTGCGGCTGCAGGCGCTGGATGCGGGGCTGATGCTGCATACCCGCCCGGGCGTCTTCGCCGCCGGGGAAATGCTCGACTGGGAGGCGCCGACCGGCGGCTACCTGCTCACGGCCTGCTTTGCCAGCGGGCTGGTGGCGGCGGACGGGGCGATTGCGTGGCTGGGCGCGGCCGACGCGGGCTGACGCAACTGCTTTTTCCGGGTTCTTCTCCCGTTCGCGCGATGACGGTTCGTGACAGCGGGGGATCCGCTCCGTCCCCCGCGCGCGGGGGACGGTTGGCACAGGGCGGCGGGAAGGTGTGCCGACACGACTCCTTCCCCCGCGTGCGGGGGAAGGCCGGGATGGGGGCGCGCGCCGCAGGCGCGCGTGAAGCGGCGACCGGTTTGCCCCCACCCCAACCCGTCCGGCCCGGCGCAGCGCGGCGGGCGTTCGGAGGGTCCGCGCGGCGGTGCCGCGCAAACGGACCATCCTCACCCCCGCAGCGGGGGAGGAAGCAGCCCCCCCGTTGTCACGAATGAACGTCCCCGCGAAATGGGAGAAGAACCGTTTTCCGGCGCTTGCGGGGCATTGCGCCCTTCACGGGGGAAGGCCGGCGCGCCGGCCGCGACCGCTTCAGCGCCGGCTCGGGCCCTTGAGCGCGTGGTAGCGTTCCACCGCGTGTTCGAGTTCGGCGTCGAGCGAGGCGCGCTCTTCCAGCTGCTGGCGCATGATCGCCTGCTGGCGCAGCAGGTCGTGGTGCTGGGACTGGATGCCGTCGACCAGGCCCTTGCGCACCGGCTGGCCCTTCAGCTCCAGGTCGTTGGCCTGGCGCAGCAGCGACACCAGGCTCTGGCGCAGGTTGTCGACGCCCATGCGCGAGGTCTTCAGGCCCTCGTCGACCAGCACGATGCGGTCGTCGAAGGCCTTGCGCAGTTCCTCCTCGGTCGCGTACGACTCGGCCATCGCCCGCTCGCGGCGCAGGCGCGCGGCCTCGGCGTTGGCGGCGACCTCGGCCCGACGCGCCGCCGCCTCGGCCGCGGCGCGCTCCTCGGGCGTGAGCTGCTCGGGCAGCCGCGCCAGCGGACGCCCGCTGCGCACGCTCAGTTCGGTGCGGGCCGCATCCACCGCGTCGGCGGGCAGGGCGTCGCCACAGACCCGACGGCCGCCCTCGTCCCAGCAGTACAGTCGCTTTTCCGCGTTCTGCGCCGAAGCGCTCGCCATCAGCGCGCACAGCGCCAGCGCCAGCCCAAGCCGTGTCTTCATCGAATTCCGCCCCCCGCGGCTCGAATCAGTGGATGTCATGCACGCCATATTGCGCCCGATAGGCCTGCAGACGCGAGCGTTCGTCAGCAAGCTCCGCGCTTTGGTCGGCAAATGCCAGCAGATCGTGCAGCGTGGCGACCGCGACCACTGCGATCCCGGCCTCTTCGGCGACCGCCTGCGCGGCCGACCGCGACTGGCCTTCGGCGGCGATTTCCTGGCGATCGAGCGCGATCACGATCCCGGCCGGGGTGCCACCCGCGCCGCGGATGATGGCCAGCGCCTCGCGGATCGCGGTGCCGGCGGTGATCACGTCGTCGACGATCAGCACCCGGCGCCCGTCCAGCGAGGCGCCGATCAGGCTGCCGCCCTCGCCGTGCGCCTTGGCCTCCTTGCGGTTGAACGCCAGCGGCAGGTCGCGGCCACGGCGCGCGTATTCGCAGGCCAGCGCGGTGGCCAGCGGGATGCCCTTGTAGGCCGGGCCGAACAGCAGGTCGAAGTCCAGCTGCGATGCGTCGAGCGCATCGGCATAGCAGCCGGCGAGTCCGGCCAGCGCTGCGCCCGAATCGAAGCGGCCGGCGTTGAAGAAGTAGGGGCTGCGGCGACCGGACTTGAGCGTGAACTCGCCGAAGCCCAGGGCCTGGACCTGCAGCGCGAGTTGCAGGAACCGGGTGCGATGGTCGGGCATGGCGGGTGCGGGACGGCCGTGGGAGGCCCATGGTAGCAATCCGGCGGGCATTGACCGGAATCAACGCCGATGGGACATCGACTGGCCTATGGTCGGCCGTAGCCACTGCCGGAGAAGCGATATGCACATCCCCACCAGCCTCGGCCTGGCGATCGCGGCCAGCCTGCTGCTGGTGGCCTGCGGACAGGCCGACCGCGACCGCGCCGCCACCGGCGACGCTCCGGCCGCCGCCACGGACGCCGCCGCCGCGCCCCCCACGACCACCGCCGCCCGCCCGCCGGAAGCGCCGGTCCCGACCGGCGGCGTGCCCGGCACCGCCCCGACCGCCACGGCCGCCGACCCGGTCGACGCCGGCGCCGGGGGCGACACCCTGCGCGCCACCGCCGCGAGCCTGTTCGGCACCATCCCCGAGCGCGTGGAGCAACTGCGCGGCCAGCCGCTGTCGAGCGAGCAGGTCGAACTGGGCCACATGCTGTTCTTCGATCCGCGCCTGTCGCGCAGCCAGCTGATCACCTGCAACACCTGCCACAGCATCGGCACCGGCGGCGCCGACAACGTGCAGGTCTCGATCGGCCACGGCTGGCAGCGCGGCCCGCGCAACTCGCCCACGGTGTTCAACGCGGTGTTCAACGCCGCCCAGTTCTGGGACGGCCGCGCCGCCGACCTGGCCGAGCAGGCCAAGGGACCGGTGCAGGCCAGCGTCGAGATGAACAGCACGCCTGAACTGGTGGTGCGGACGCTGGAAAGCATCCCCGAGTACGTCCAGCGCTTCGGCAGGGCCTTCCCGGGCCAGGCGTCCCCGCTCAGCTTCGACAACATGGCGCTGGCGCTGGAGGCCTTCGAGGCCACCCTGGTCACGCCCGGCTCGCGCTTCGACCGCTGGGTGCTGGGCGACGACGCGGCGATGGACGCAAACGAGCGCCGTGGCCTGGAGCTGTTCGTCTCCAGCGGCTGCGCCTCGTGCCACAACGGGCGCAACTTCGGCGGCCAGACCTATTTCCCGTTCGGCGTGATCGAGCGTCCCGGCGCCGACATCCTGCCGGTCGGCGACAAGGGCCGCTTCGAGGTCACCGCCACCGCCAGCGACGAGTACGTGTTCCGCGCCGCGCCGCTGCGCAACGTCGCGCTGACCGCGCCCTATTTCCACAGCGGCCAGGTCTGGGACCTGGAGCAGGCGGTGGCGATCATGGGCAGCGCGCAGCTGGGCCGCGAACTCGACGGGGACGAGGCCGGCGCCATCGCCGCCTTCCTGCGCACCCTGACCGGGCGCCAGCCGACGGTGGAATACCCGATCCTGCCGCCCAGCACCGCGGACACGCCCCGGCCCGAATAGCGACGCGGCGGGTGCGACAATCCCGGGTTTCCATTGAACCAAGGAGTCGGGGATGTCCGCCCTGCCCGCCTGCCCGCAATGCGGATCGAGCTACACCTACGAGGACGGCACGCTGCTGGTGTGCCCGGAGTGCGCGCACGAGTGGTCGCCGGCCGAACTGGCCGAACAGGCGGCCGCGGCCGAGGCGGCGGCGCAGGTGCGCGACGCCAACGGCACCCCGCTGGCCGACGGCGACACCGTGGTGGTGGTCAAGGACCTGAAGGTGAAGGGCTCCTCGTCGGTGGTGAAGGTCGGCACCCGGGTGCGCAACATCCGCCTGGTCGACGGCGACCACGACATCGACTGCAGGATCGAGGGCATCGGCCAGATGGGGCTGAAATCGGAGTTCGTGCGCAAGGCCTGAACAAGCCCGTGCGTGGCGCCCGGCCGCCGCGGCAGCGGTCGACGGGGGATTTCAGCTAGGCTTGCGCGACGTCGTTTTCCGGTTCACCGCATGCGCATCATCAGCTTCAACGCCAACGGCATCCGCTCCGCGTCGAACAAGGGTTTCTTCGACTGGCTGCAGGGCCAGCAGGCCGACATCGTCTGCCTGCAGGAAACCAAGGCCCAGGAAAGCCAGCTGGCCGACCCCTGCTTCCGCCCGCTGGGCCACTGCCACTACCGCGACGCGGTGACGAAGAAGGGCTACAGCGGCGTTGCGATCTACAGCCGGCGCGAGCCCGACGAGGTGCGCACCGCGCTGGGCTGGGCGCCGTTCGACGACGAGGGCCGCTACATCGAGGCGCGCTACGGCAACCTGTCCGTGGTGTCGTTCTACATACCGTCCGGCTCGTCCGGCGAGCTGCGCCAGGGCTTCAAGTTCGAGGTGATGGACTGGCTCGGGCCGATCATGGACGAGTGGCTGGCCAGCGGCCGCGAGTACGTGCTGTGCGGCGACTGGAACATCGTCCGCGCGAAGAACGACATCAGGAACTGGTCGAGCAACCAGAAGAACTCCGGCTGCCTGCCGGCCGAGCGCGCCTGGCTCAACGGCATGATCGCCGACGCGCACGGCGACGGCCTGGTCGAGCCGCCGGCACGCGGCTGGAAGGACAGCTTCCGCGTCGCCAAACCCGACGCGGTCGAATACACCTGGTGGAGCAACCGCGGCGCCGCGCGCGCCAACAACGTGGGCTGGCGCATCGACTACCAGCTGGCCACGCCGGGCATCGCCGGGACGATCAGCGGCTGTTTCGTGGAGCGCGAGCCACGCTTCTCCGACCACGCGCCCTTCGTTGTGGACTACGCCACGTGAGTGCTGCCGGCAGCACCGCCGCACCGTCCTACAAGGGCTGGGCGGGGATCCGCCGCGCCTTCGCCACGCCCTCGGCGTTCACCATGCTGGTGCTGGGCTTCGGTTCGGGCCTGCCGTTCCTGCTGATCGCCTCGATGACCCTGTCCACGCGCCTGCGCGACGTGGGCCTGGACCTGGGCAGCATCGGCCTGATCAGCCTGGCCAGCTTCTTCTACCTGCTCAAGTTCCTGTGGGCGCCGCTGATCGACCGCTACGCCTTCCCGCTCACCGCCTTCCTCGGCCGCCGCCGCTCGTGGCTGCTGTTCGCCCAGGTGCTGGTGGCGGTGAGCCTGTTCGCGCTGGCCCTGACCCGGCCCGAACTCGGCGTCACCGCCCTTGTGACGTGGGTACTGGTGGGTTCGTTCGCCGGCGCCACCCAGGATTCGGTGGTCGATGCCTACCGGATCGAGATCGCCCCGGCCAGCGCCCAGGCCGCGCTCGCGGCCACCTACACCCTGGGCTACCGCTTCGGCCTGATCCTCGGTGGCGCCGGGGCGCTGTACCTGGCCGAGTACCAGGGCTGGCGCTGGGCCTACACGGCGATGGCCGCGCTGATGCTGGTGCCGATCGCGACCACCCTGGTCGCCCGCGAGCCGGCGCGGCCGGAAACCACGGTCGAGCGCCGGATCGATTTCATTGGCGCGTTCTGGCAGCCGTTCGCCAGCTACTTCCGCAACAACGGCGTGCTCCTGGGCGCGGTGCTGCTGCTGTTCGTGGGCCTGTTCAAGTTTCCCGACCAGGTGATCGGGGTGATGGCCGGGCCGTTCTACCTCGACTCGGGCTACACCAAGGCCGACATCGCCACCGTGTCCAAGCTCTACGGCATCTGGACCGGCATCGCCGGTGCGTTCCTGGGCGGGGTGGCGGTGGCCGCGTTCGGCTTCCGGCGGATGCTGTTCGTGGCCACCCTGGGCGTGGCGCTGTCGAACCTGGCGTTCCTGCTGATGGCCCAGAACCCCTCGCAGATCTGGGCGTTCTATGCCGCGGTCACCGCCGACAACCTGTTCCAGGGCTTTGCCGGCGTGGTCCTGATCGCGTTCATGTCCTCGCTGACCGACCGCGCCTTCACGGCCACCCAGTTCGCGCTGCTGGTGTCGCTGGCCAATCTGCCGGGCAAGTTCGTCGGCGGCGTCTCGGGCTATATCGTCGAAGCCACGTCCTACAGTACCTTCTTCGTACTCAGCGCCCTGACCGTGGTCCCGACCCTGCTGCTGCTGGCATGGCTGTGGGGCCGGATCCGTGAAACGGCCAGGCCATCGCCCGGGGAGGCGACATGACCGACATCGTGCTGCGCGACGCGGACCCTGTCCTGATCGACCGGATCAGGCGCGTGGCGCAGGCGCGCAACTGGACCCTCGCGCACGCGATGCAGTACCTGCTCGAACAGGGCCTGCACGTCTACGAGGGCGACGGCTCGGTGCGCCTGGACACCAGCGAGGCCGACGCACTGCAGGCGGCGATTGCCGCGCTCGAAGAGGTGCCCAGCGTTCCGGGCTATGCCTCGATCGGGCGCGTGCCGAAACCGGCAGGGGACTGACCCGCCCGTCGGCGGCCCGGAACCGCATGCGGCCCGTGGTATCGTTACCACATGCCGCGCCGCGGGAGGCCGTCCGGGCCGGCGGCTCCAGCCATCACCACGGCCGCGGGAGGAAGGCAGTGACCGGGAATGCGATCGGAAAGCGTGCGGCGATGGTGCTGCGCGGCCTGCTGCTGGGCCTGCTGTGCCTGCCGGCGCTGGCGCTGGCGCCGGCGGCCGACGGCGACGGCTTCGTGCGCGTGGAGGGCACCCGCTTCGTGCTCGACGGCAAGCCCTACCGCTTCGCCGGCGCCAACTTCTGGTACGGCGCCTACCTGGGCGCGGAGGACGGCGTGGGCAACCGCGAGCGCCTGCGCGCCGAACTCGACCAGCTCCAGGCCGCCGGCATCGACAACCTGCGGGTGCTGGCCATGTCCGAGGCCAGCGGTTTCCGGCGCGGCGTGCGCCCGGCGATCATGACCGCGCCGGGCGAGTACGACCAGCGCCTGCTGCAGGGCCTGGACGTGCTGCTCGACGAGATGGGCAAGCGGGACATGAAGGCGGTGCTGTACCTGAACAATTTCTGGCAGTGGTCGGGCGGCATGTCGCAGTACGTGTCCTGGTTCACCGGCGAGCCGCTGTCCGATCCCGACCGCACCGGCGACTGGAACGCGTTCATGGACTACTCGGCGCGCTTCTATGCGATCCCCGGGGCGCAGGCCCTGTACCGCGACGCGATCCGCACCGTCATCGGCCGCACCAACAGCGTCAACGGCCGGCGCTATGTCGACGACCCGACGGTGATGTCCTGGCAGCTGGCGAACGAGCCGCGCCCGGGCAGCGACGCGCGCGGCGCGGCCAACTTCGCCGGCTACCGGCAGTGGGTGCACGACACCGCGGGCTACATCCGCGGGCTTGCGCCGAAGCAGCTGGTCAGCACCGGCAGCGAGGGCGCCTGGGGCTCGCTGCGCGACGACGACCTGTTCATCATCTCCCACGCCACGCCCAACGTGGACTACCTGACCTTCCACCTGTGGCCGTCGAACTGGAGCTGGGTCGACCACGCCGACCCCGGCGCGCGCCTCGACTCGGGCCTCGAGCTGTCGCTGGCGTACATCGACCGCCACATCGACATCGCCGGCAAGCTGGGCATGCCGATCGTGCTGTCGGAGTTCGGGCTCAACCGCGACGGCGGCTCCTACGATCCGGCCTCCGGCGTGACCGCGCGCGACCGCTTCTATGCAGCGGTCTTCGATCGCCTGCTCGAGCGCGCGCAGGCCGGCGACGCGATTGCCGGCTCCAACTTCTGGGCCTGGGGCGGGCGCGGGCGCACCACCAGCGCCGACTGGATGTGGAAGGCCGGCGACCCGTTCACCGGCGACCCGCCGCAGGAGGCGCAGGGCCTGTTCTCGCTGTTCG
The DNA here is from genome assembly GCA_023388355.1 of Pseudomonadota bacterium. Next base: position 11,745 of record JAEWGI010000058.1, on the reverse strand, counting down.
ACAGCGATACGACGACGCTGGAGATCGTCTCCCGGCACGCCAGGGCGATGCGCGCGATCGACTGATCGCAAGGGCCGCCTGCAGGCGCGGCTCCAGCCGCGATCGTGCGTCACGGCGTCACTCCAGCTGCGACATCCATCGCGGCTGGAACCGCTCCGCGGTACGCGACGGTTGCAACCATCGCGGTCCGGGCTGCATCTTGATGCAGGACTCCCCGCGGACACCCGCATGATCCACCGCATCGCGATCGCCCTGCTGCTGAGCTGCATCCACGCCGCGCCGGCCTGCGCGCAGGCGCCGCCCGCCGACGACGCGGCGCGCGCCCGCGCGGTGGTGGCCGACCTGATGCGCATCCCCGGCCCGGACGGGGTGCAGGAGACCTACCGCGAGCGCATCAACGGCGTCGACCACTGGATCAGCGTGCGCGGCCAGGACCGCGCCAATCCGGTGATCCTGTTCGTCCACGGTGGCCCGGCCACGCCGACCATGCCCAGCCTGTGGCAGTTCCAGCGCCCGCTGGAGGAATACTTCACGATGGTCAACTACGACCAGCGCGGCGCCGGCAAGACCTGGCGCGAGGACCATTCCGACGCGGTCGGCGACACGATCCGCATCCAGACCTATGTCGAGGACCTGGTCGCCATCGCCGAACACCTGCGCGCGAAGCTCGGCACGCGCAAGCTGGTGCTGATGGCGCACAGCTGGGGCACGATCCCGGCCATGCGCGCGGCGCTGGCGCGGCCCGAGCTGTTCCATGCCTACGTCGGCATCGGCCAGGTGATCGACGTGCGCGAGAACGAGCGCATCAGCATCGAGTACGGGCTGGCCGAAGCGAAGCGTCGCGGGGACGCGGAGGCGGTGCGCGAGATCGAGGCGCTGCTGCCGTATCCCGGCACCGCGCCGCTGACCCGCGAGCGCATCGTCGCCGCGCGCAAGTGGCCGCAGCATTACGGCGGCATGGCCGCGCATCGCGACGCCACCAACCTGTGGTTCTTCGGCGCCGCGCGGCTGTCGCCCGACTACGACGCCGACGACCGCGCCGCGCTCAATGCCGGCAGCCTGTTCACCCTCGGGCGGCTGCTCGACGAATACGTGCGGGTGGACTTCAGCGAGGTGCGTGAATTCCCGATCCCGGTGGTGATGTTCATGGGCCGCCACGACTACACCACGCCCTCGCAGCCGACCGCCGACTGGCTGGACGCGGTCGAGGCGCCGTTCAAGCGCGGGGTGTGGTTCGAACGCTCGGCGCACATGGTGCCGTGGGAAGAGCCCGGCAAGACGCTGGTCGCGCTGCTCGAGGTCGTGCGGCCGCTGGTGCGCGAGTAGCGCGCCTCAGGCCGGATAGATCCCGCCGAGCACGCGCGGGCCGGCGGCGCCGGTCACCTCCGGCAGGTTGCCCGGCAGGCCGAGCAGGGTCTGCCGCGCCAGCCAGGCAAAACCCATCGCCTCGACGTGGTCGGGATCGACGCCGTGCGCGGCCGAGGATTCCACCTGCGCACCGGGCAGCGCGGCGGCCAGCGCCGCCATCAGCACCGGGTTGTGCACGCCGCCGCCGCAGGCGATCACGCGGCGGGTGGCGGGCTGGGTCGCCAGCAGGGCGTCGGCCACGGTGCCGGCGGTCAGGGCGGTCAGCGTGGCCTGGACGTCGGCCGGGGCCTCGTCGCCGCGCAGCCGCGCCTCGACCCAGCCGAGGTGGAAGTGGTCGCGGCCGGTGGACCTGGGCGGCGGCAGGTCGAACCAGTCGTCGTCGCGCAGGCGCGCCAGCAGGGCCTGATCGATGCGCCCGCGCGCGGCGAAGGCGCCACCGCGGTCGTAGTCGTGGCCAAGGTGGCGCAGGCACCAGGCGTCCATCAGCGCATTGGCCGGCCCGGTGTCGAAGCCGCGCACCGGGCCGCGCACGGGCAGCAGGGTGAGGTTGGCGATGCCGCCGAGGTTGAGCACCGCGCGATCCTCGTCGGGCGCGTGCAGCAGGGCGAAGTGCAGGCCCGGCAGCAGCGGCGCGCCGTGGCCGCCGGCGGCGACGTCGCGGCGGCGCAGGTCGGCCACCACGGTGATCCCGGTGCGCTCGGCCAGCGTCGAGGGATCGCCCAGCTGCAGGGTGTACGGGTACGGCCCCCGGGGCCGGTGGCGCAGGGTCTGGCCGTGCGAGCCGATCGCGCGTACCGCCGTGGCCGGCGTGCCGCTGTCGGCCAGGGCCTGCGTCGCGGCGGCGGCGAAGGCGCGGCCGATGCGCACGTCGAGTTCGGCGATCGCGTCCAGCGACAACGCCGCGCCCTGCTGTCCGAGCGCGACCAGCTGCGCGCGCAGGTCCGGCTCCCAGGGGTAGGTGCGGCCGAAACGCAGGTGCGCGTGGCCGTCGGCGAAGTCGACCAGGGCGGTGTCGATGCCGTCGGCGCTGGTGCCCGAGATCAGGCCGAGGAAGAGGTCGGACATGGCGCGATTCTACGGGCGCGGGGGAGGCGTCCGGGACGGGCGGCGCGGGATCGGTCCCGACCTGGCGTGCCCGCGGGAGCCGGCGCGGGAGTTTGCCGCTTGCGCGCCCCGCGTGCGCGATCCACGCGGCGGTCGCGGCCCGGATGCGCTTCGCCCGTCCGGGCTGCGCGGGTCAACCCTTCTTGCCGGCCGGCTTCGCAGTGGCGGCGACGCGGTTCTCTTCGGACGCCGCGGGCACGGTGGCGTAGATGATTTCCTCGACCTCGCGGATGCGCTCCAGCGCCGGCGCGGTCTGGGCGCGGAACTGCGCCATCGCGGTCTCGGCCAGCGGCTCGGGCGGCGGCATGGTGTGCTGCAGCGGGTTGCGGTGCACGCCGTTGACGCGGAATTCGTAGTGCAGGTGCGGGCCGGTGGACAGGCCGGTGGAGCCGACGTAGCCGATCACCTCGCCCTGCGAAACGCGCTCGCCGCGCTTGAGCCTGGCGGTGCGCGACATGTGCGCGTACAGGGTGGTGTGGCCCTTGCCGTGGTCGAGCACGACGGTGTTGCCGTAGCCGCCATGCCAGCCGGCGGAGACGACGCGCGCATCACCTGCGGCCATGATCGGGGTGCCCGTGCGCGCGGCGTAGTCCACGCCCTTGTGCATGCGCCGGGTGCCCAGCACCGGATGGCGCCGCGAACCGAAGCGCGAGCTCAGGCGCGCGTACTGGATCGGGCTGCGGATGAAGCTCTTCTTCAGCGGCCGCCCTTCGGCGTTGAAGTACTCGGCCTTGCCGTCGCGCTCGAAGCGCACCGCGGTGAAGGGCTTGCCCTTGGCGGTGAACACGGCCGCGGTGACCGGGCCGGAGCGGATCAGCTCGCCTTCGCGCCAGGTCTGCTCGACCACCACCGAGAAGCGGTCGCTGGCGGCGACGTCGCGGTCGAAGTCGATGTCGTAGCGGAACACCTCGTCGGTGAGGGTGTTGATCACCGCGGGGCTCAGGCCCAGCTTGCGCGCCGAATGGAACAGCGAGCGGCCGACCTTGCCGCTGACCACCGCGGTCCGGATCTCGACCGGGCGCTCGATCACGTGTTCGGCGACCTCGTCGCCGGCCAGCGACAGTTCGATGCGCTGGGTGTCGTTGCGGTCGTAGCGGAAGGCGAGCAGGCGGCCGTCGGGCGCCTGTTCGAAGCCCAGCTCGACGCCCGGGCGCAGCCTGGTCAGCATCTTGCCGTCGGCGGTGGCGTCCAGCAGGCGGCGCAGGACGGCGCCGGGAATCCCGCGCGATTCGAAGATCCCGCCCAGGGTCTGGCCGGCCTCGACCTCGACCATGTCCCAGCTGCGCTGCGGCTCGGCGCGCGCGACCTTGGGCAGCGGCGGCAGCGGCAGGGCCATGGTGGTCAGCGCCGGCGCGTGGTCGACCACCCGCATGGCGTTGGAGAAGCCCGGCACCAGGCCGATGACCAGCGCACCGAGCGTGGCGAACAGGCTGGCGTGGGCCCAGTCGCGCCGGGTCCAGCGGCCGTTGAAGGGGAACTGCGCCCCCGCGTCGCGGGGATCGGCGTAGTGCTGTTCGTTGGCCGTATTCTCTGCAGCTGCGCGCAGGTTCTGTTCCCGGACGGCCTGGTGCTGGGCGTCATCCGGTGACGTGTCGTGCGGCTGCGTCATGGCGGTGGATCCGGAGAATGGCGTGACGAACGCGTCAGCGCGGTACCATAAGCACATGAAATGGGAGCGTCAAACCCTTGTTGGCCAAAGGGTTTTGCACGGTCACACCTGTTAACGCAACCTTTACGACATCTTATGACCGGCATCACATCCCCGACGCCGGCAGCCGGGATCCCGACCCTCCGATGAGCCAGCCCGCCGCCGCCTCCGCCGCCCTCGACCTGATCGCCCGCGGCGCCGACGAGATCCTCAAGCGTGAGGAGCTCGAAGCACGCCTCCGGCTTGGCCGCCCGCTGCGGGTCAAGGCCGGCTTCGACCCGACCGCACCGGACCTGCACCTGGGCCATACGGTGCTGCTCAACAAGATGCGCCAGTTCCAGGACCTGGGCCACCGGGTGATCTTCCTGATCGGCGACTTCACCGGGATGATCGGCGACCCCAGCGGCAAGAGCGCCACCCGCAAGCCGCTCACCCGCGAGGACGTGCTGGCCAACGCGCGCACCTACGAGACCCAGGTGTTCAAGGTGCTCGACCGCGAGCGCACCGAGGTGCGCTTCAACAGCGAGTGGTTCGGGCGGATGTCGGCCGCCGACATGATCCGGCTGGCCGGCCAGCACACGGTGGCGCGGATGCTCGAGCGCGACGACTTCGCCAGGCGCTACGCGGCCCAGCAGTCGATCGCGATCCACGAATTCCTGTATCCACTGGTGCAGGGCTACGACTCGGTGGCGCTGGAGGCCGACGTCGAGCTGGGCGGCACCGACCAGAAGTTCAACCTGCTGATGGGCCGCGGCCTGCAGGAAAGCCACGGCCAGGCGCCGCAGATCGTGCTGACCATGCCGCTGCTCGAGGGCCTGGACGGCGTGAACAAGATGAGCAAGTCGCTCGGCAACTACATCGGCATCGCCGAGCCGGCGATCGACATCGTCAACAAGACCATGAAGATCGGCGACGCGCTGATGTGGAAGTGGATCGAGCTGCTGAGCTTCGACATCCCGATCGACGAAGCCAGGGCGCTGCAGGCCGAGGTCGCGGCCGGGCTCAATCCGCGCGACATCAAGCTGCGCCTGGCGCGCGAGCTGGCCACGCGCTTCCACGACGCGGCCGCGGCCGAAACCGCGATCGCCGGCTGGCACGCCGCGGTCACCGGCCAGGGCGACACCACGCTGCTGCCGCTGCAGGACGTGGCGGTGCCGGCCGAGGGACTGCGCATCGCCGCCCTGCTCACCGCCGCCGGGATCACCCCGAGCAACTCGGAAGCCAACCGCAAGCTGAAGGAGCGGGCGGTGAAGGTGGATGGCGCGGTGGTCGAGGACCCGGGGCTGTCGTTCGCGCCCGGATTCGAGGGCGTGCTGCAGGTGGGCAAGCGCAATTTCGCCCGGGTGCGGCTCGTCACCGGCTGACGACGCGCGGCAGGCAAGGCTTGCCGCATGGAACCTGGACTGGCGGCGCAACTCGACGTGGTCGGCAGCATGGCGGTGGCCATGGTGCTGGGCGGGCTGATCGGCTACGAGCGCGAGCTCAAGCGGCGGCCGGCGGGCTTTCGCACCCACATGCTGGTTGCCGGCGCCTCGGCGCTGCTGGTGGCGATGGGGACGCTGACCGTGGACCTGCACCTGGGCGCAGGGTCGGGCGACGGCGTGCTGCGGGTCGACCCGCTGCGCCTGGTGGAAGCGGTGATCGGCGGCGTGGCCTTCATCGGCGCCGGCACCATCTTCGGCGAGAGCCGGCGCGGCGGCGAAACCATTGCCGGCATCACCACGGCCGCGTCCCTGCTGACGGTGGCGGTGATCGGCGTTGCCGCAGGGCTGGACTACTACCTGGTCGCGGTCGCGGCGACCGCGCTGGCGCTGTTCGTGCTTGTCGCGCTGTCGTGGTGGGAGCGGCGCCAGGCGCTGGCGCCGTCGCCGCCGGATTCGGGCGGATGAGACGGCGGGCCGTGTGGCCTCACGCCACCCGGATCGCCGCCAATGCCAGCAGCGACAGCACGCAGCCGTAGCCGCCCAGCCAGACCAGGCTGCGGGCCGTGGCCACGTCGGCCAGGTAGAGCACGCCGTGCAGCACGCGCAGCGCCACGAAGACGAGGGCGAGCAGCGCGATGGTGGCGGGTTCGACGCCGGCCAGCTGCGCCATCATCACGCCGGCGGCGAACGGGGCGAAGGCCTCGAACGCGTTGAGGTGGGCGGCGTTCGCCCGCTGCACTTTGTAGTTGCCGTCCTGCTTGGCCAGCCAGGCGCGTGGATTGCGGTTGTTGTATTTCGGCGCGCCCATCTTGGCGAAGCCGATCCACACATAGGGCAGGAAGGCGGCGATCAGGACGCACCAGTAGGCGGTGGCGAGGGTCATGGGGGGCTCGGGGGGTGGGTGGGTGGTGGGGACAGTAGAGCAGGTTGGGGGTTGGGGTTTGGTTGGACAGACGGCGCGCGGAAACATCCCGCTGCCGCGTTGCCCCCACCCCAGCCCTCCCCCGTTTCTGGCTCCCTCCCCCGTTCACGGGGGAGGGTTGGGGTGGGGGCCACCGCAGCGACACAAACAGGAACGGCGCCCTGCGGCGCCGTCCCCGGATGACACTCGTCCAAAGCGCCGCGGGCGTTACTCCACAGCGGCCCGCTGCGCATCGCGCGCGGCCTTGAACGGGTTGCCTTCGTACCAGTTCGGCCACTTGCCGCCATCGGCCAGCGACTGGCCGACGCCGTACAGCAGCTCCAGGTCCTCGACCATGCCGTCCCAGCGCCAGCCCTCGTGGATCTCGTCGCCGGGCTGGTGGTAGCGGCTCGCGTAGTCGTCGCTGGCGTCCTTGCCGGCGGCGGTGCCGCCTTCGACCAGGTCGCTGCCGCCCTTGGCGTACAGCGCCGGCACGCCGGCCTTGGCGAAGTTGAAGTGGTCGGAGCGGAAGTAGTAGCCGCCGGCGGGATTGCCCTCCTCCACCAGGCTGCGCTCCTGGGCCACGGCCAGCGCCTGCAGGATGTCCTCGAGCTCGGAGTTGCCCTTGCCGGTGACGACCACGTCGCGCGACCGTCCGCCCACGCTCATCGCGTCGAGGTTGACCACGCCCACCGTCTTCTCCAGCGGGAACGCCGGCTGGGCGACGTAGTACTTCGAGCCCAGCAGCCCCGACTCCTCGAGCGTCACCGCCAGGAACACCACCGAACGCTTCGGCGGCGCGGCCTTGAACCGCTCGGCGATCTCGATGATGCCGGCCACGCCGGTGGCGTTGTCGACCGCGCCGTTGTAGATCGTGTCGCCCTCGCCTTCGTGCTTGCCCAGGTGGTCCCAGTGGGCGAGGTAGATCACCGTCTCCTCCGGCGCTTCGCTGCCGGGGATGTAGCCGATCACGTTCTGCGAGGATTTTTCGGTGACGGTGCTGGCCAGGTCGAACGAGACCTTCGCCTTGAGCGGCACCGCCTGGAAGCCGCGCCGGTTGGCGGCGGCGTACTGTTCCTCGAGGTCCAGCCCCGACTCGGCGAACAGCTGCTGCGCCACCTCGCCGGTGATCCAGCCCTGCGCCGGCAGGCGCGGCTCCGGATCGTCCTCGGCGCGCAGGTCGAACTGCGGGCCGGACCAGGAGTTGCGAACCACGTCCCAGCCGTAGGACGCGCCTTCGGTGTCGTGGACGATCAGCGCCGCGGCGGCGCCCTGGCGGGCGGCTTCCTCGAACTTGTAGGTCCAGCGGCCGTAGTAGGTCATGCGGTTGCCGTCGAACAGCGAGTCGTCCTCGGCGTGGAAGCCCGGATCGTTGACCAGGATCACCACCGTCTTGCCCTTCACGTCGAGGCCGGCGTAGTCGTTCCAGTCCTGCTCGGGTGCGTTGACGCCGTAGCCGACGAACACCAGATCGCTGTCGGCCACGCTCACCTGGCGCTCGCCGGTGCGGGTGCCGATCACCATGTCCGGGCCGAACTTCAGCTCGCGCGCCTGGCCGTTGCTGTCCAGGCGCAGCACGGTCGATTCATCGGCGGTGGTCTCGACCATGGGCACGGTCTGGAACCAGCTGCCGTTGTCGCCGCCGGGCTCCAGCCCGATGCGCTGGTACTGGGCGCTGATGTAGGCGGTGGTCTTCTCCTCGCCGGCCGAACCCGGGGCGCGGCCCTCGAATTCGTCCGAGGCCAGGGTGGTGACCAGGGTGCGCAGGTCGTCGGCGTCGATCGCCGGCTTGAAGACGTGGTCGCCGGCGGGCGCGGCGGACACCGCGGCGGCGCCGTCGGCCGGCGCGGGTGCCGGCGCGCGGTCGCATGCGGCCAGCGCCAGGCTGCCGGCGCACAGGAGGATCAGGGACAAACGCATGGAGGAACTCCGGGATGCAGTGGGGCGATTCTAGCGGGGTTGCCCGGCGGGGGCTGCGGCGGGCGGCGGCCCGGCTCCGGGGGCATCGCGACGTGGTCGTGAGCGCGCGACAGCACCGGCCCGCCAGGGTTGTTTCAGGCCAACGACGTCATCCCCGCGGCTTTCGACAGACGCATGTCTGGTCAAGCGGGAACGACGGCGGGAAAGCGCTTGTTCGAAAGAACCCTAGTCCTTCGGCGCGCGCGCGCTGCTGTAGGACACGGCGGTGGCGCCGGTGATGGCGCCGGTACGGGCGGTGTCGTGCACGTACAGGTCGACCTCGCGCTCGAACCGCAGCTCGCCCTCGACCACCGCGTCGGGGCCGATGATGATCCGCGGCTTGCGCTTGTTGACCTGCACCGGGAACCAGTTCGACGTCGGGCGGTTGACGGTGATGCCGCCGCGCACATGCGAGCCGACGCCGACGGTGACGTCGCCGCTGACGGTGGAGATGCCGCCGGCGACGTCCAGGTCGACCAGGCCGATGGCGCCGTTGACCGTGGACACGTCGCCGCCGACGCTGCCGCCGCGGTCGATGAAGATGCCGCCGTTCACCGTCTCCACGCCGCCGGACACGCGCGCGCGTTCGCCGATGCGGATGCCGCCGTTCACCGTCGACAGGCTGTTGGCGATGATGTCGTTGCCGGCTCGGATGCTGCCGTTCACGGCCTCGGCGTCCTCGACCCTGGCGCCGGTTTCCACGGTGATGCCGCCGTTGACCGTGCCGACGTCTCCATAGGACTTGCCGGCCTGGGCGACGATGCTGCCGTTGACCTTGCTGATCTCCTGCTGCGCCAGCGCGGGCGCGGCCCCCAGCAGCGCGGCGCAGGCGAGCGCGAGGACGAGCGGTGTGCGTTTCATGGCTTGATCCTCCCGGATGGGCGGCGCGGTTGCCGGTGCAACGGTCGCCGCTGGAGTGGGTTGGACAACAGCTTGCACCGGCTTGGCTACAATCGCACCGGTCGAAAGTCACCGGGACTCCCGTCCGTGCCAGCATCCGCCCCCCGCAGCAACCGCCCCCGCCCCGTCGTCCTGCTGATCCTCGATGGCTGGGGCCACCGCGACGATCCCGCCGACAACGCCATCGCCCAGGCCGACGTGCCGAACTGGCGCCGGCTTCTGGCCGAACACCCGACCACCCTGATCCACACCGAAGGCCGCTTCGTCGGCCTGCCGGATGGGCAGATGGGCAATTCCGAAGTCGGGCACATGAACATCGGCGCCGGCCGCATCGTCTACCAGGACCTGACCCGGATCGACGCCGCGATCGAGGATCGCAGCTTCTTCGACAACGCCGAACTCAATGCCGCCTGCGACGCGGTGCTGGCCAGCGGCGGCGTACTGCACGTGATGGGCCTGCTCTCGCCCGGCGGCGTGCACAGCCACGAGACGCACGTGTTCGCGATGCTGGAGCTGGCGGCGCAACGCGGCGTGCCGAAGGTCGCCGTGCATGCCTTCCTCGACGGTCGCGACACCCCGCCGCGTTCGGCCGAAGCAAGCCTGCGTGCGCTGCAGGACAAGTGCGCCGCGCTGGGCAATGCCCGCATCGCCAGCGTCTCGGGCCGCTACTACGCGATGGACCGCGACAAGCGCTGGGAGCGCGTGCGCCGGGCCTGGGACGCGGTGGTCGAAGCACAGGGCGAGGCGCCCGACGCGCTGACGGCGCTGCGCGAGGCGTATGCGCGCGGCGAGAACGACGAGTTCGTCGCCCCCGTCGCGATCGCCGGCGCGCAGCCGATGCGCGACGGCGACGCGATCGTGTTCATGAACTTCCGCGCCGACCGCGCGCGCCAGATCAGCGCCGCCTTCGTGAACCCCGGTTTCGACGGCTTCGGCGCCGGCCTGCGCCGCCCTGCGCTGTCGCGCTACGTGTGTCTGACCGAGTACGACGCCAGCCTGCCGGCGCCGGTGGCGTTTGCGCCCGACAACCTCGGCAACACCCTGGGCGAGGTGCTGGGCGCGCAGGGCATGACCCAGCTGCGCATCGCCGAAACCGAGAAGTACGCCCACGTCACCTTCTTCATGAGCGGCGGCCGCGAGGAGCCGTATCCGGGCGAGGAGCGGATCCTGGTGCCCAGCCCCAAGGTCGCCACCTACGACCTGCAGCCGGAGATGAGCGCGCCGGAAGTGTGCGCCAGGCTCGTCGCGGCGATCGAGGACGAGCGCTTCGACGCGATCATCTGCAATTTCGCCAATCCCGACATGGTCGGCCACACCGGCGTGCTGTCGGCGGCGATCACCGCGGTGGAAACGGTCGACCGCGCGGTCGGCCAGATCATCGACGCGGTGCGCGCCAGGGGCGGCGAGCTGCTGGTCACCGCCGACCACGGCAACTGCGAAATGATGCGCGACCCGGCAACCGGCGAGCCGCACACTTCGCACACCGTCGGTCCCGTCGACCTGGTCTACGTCGGCAGCCGCAGCGCCAGCCTGCGCGGCGGCGGTGCCCTGCGCGACCTGGCCCCGACCATCCTCGACCTGCTCGGCCTGGACAAGCCGGCGGAGATGACCGGCGCGAGCCTGCTGGTCGCCAACGGATGACGCGCGCGGCCCGCGCGCTGCAGGCTGGGGCGGCGCTGCTGCTCGCCTGCGCGGCGGTGCCGGCATCGGCCTGGCAGGTCGGGAGCGACGCCCAGCGCCGGCTCGAAGGCGTGCGCAAGGAGCTGCGCGAGGTTGCCGCGGACCGCCGCCGCCTGGAAGGCCAACGCGGCGAGGCCGCGCGCGAACTGCGCGCCGCCGACGAGCAGGTCGCGCGCAGCGCGCGCGAGCTGCAGGCGACCGAAGCCGAACTCGAACGCCAGCAGGCCGCGCTGGCCGGACTGGCCGCCAGCCGCGACGCCCTGCGCGAAAGCATGGGCGCCCAGCGCGCCGAGCTGCGCGCGCTGCTGCGCGCCAGCTACATCGCCGGCGAGGCCGCCCCGCTGAAGCTGCTGCTGGCCCAGGACCAGGTGGCCGACGCCAGCCGCACGCTCACCTACCAGCGCTACCTGCAGCGCCACCGCGCCGCGCGCATCGCCGCGCTGGGCGAGGAGCTGGCCGGGCTGGACGCGCTGGAACGCGAGGTCGTCGCGCGCCAGGAAGAACTCGAGCGCACCCGCGCCGGGCAGCGCGCGCAGGTCGCCGCGCTCGAACGCGACCGCAGCGCGCGCGCGCAGGCGGTGACGCAGCTGGAGAAGCGCTACCGCGACCGCAACCAGCGCGAGCAGGCGCTGGGCCGCGACGCCAGGTCCCTGGAACGGCTGCTGGCGCGGCTGCGCGCGGCCGCGGCAAAGGCCGAAGCCGAACGCAAGGCCGCCGCTGCGCGCGAGGCCCGACGTCAGGCCGCCGCATCCGCCGACAGC
>JAEWGI010000044.1 GCA_023388355.1 Pseudomonadota bacterium | reverse complement strand
ACCTCTGGTGTTCCGGTTGTCACGCCAGTGGCATTGCCGGGTAGCTATGTTCGGAAGCGATAACCGCTGAAAGCATCTAAGCGGGAAGCGCGCCTCAAGATGAGATCTCCCGGGACACAAGTCCCCTAAAGGAACCATCAAGACCAGGTGGTTGATAGGCTGGGTGTGTAAGTGCAGCAATGTATTGAGCTAACCAGTACTAATGATCCGTGCGGCTTGACCATATAACCTCAAGTGGCCTTGGACTCTGCGATGCGTCGCGGACGTTCGGACCAACACAGTTCGCTACTTCCCTTCCCTTTGAGAGCGTGAGCGCTGCTCCGTGTACGGATCAATCCGTCCGGTCCCGGCGACCCTCCACGGTCTCCCTGGTGACAATAGCTGAGTGGAACCACCCGATCCCATTCCGAACTCGGAAGTGAAACGCTTACGCGCCGATGGTAGTGTGCATCCGCATGCGAGAGTAGGTCATCGCCAGGGTCTTTATCCAAAACCCCCAGCCGTCAGGCTGGGGGTTTTTCTTTGCGCCACCGTTCTTTGCGCCACCGTTGGCGTGCAGGCCGGAGGTGGCCGACTTTCGGCACTGCGGGATGGCGGCTTGCCCGTGCTAGCGTTCGAGCACTTTTTCAAGGTGGATGATGGCCATGGCGAAGTTGATTCCGGTATCCGCGGCGCTTGCGCTTGCGGTGGGCCTGTCGGCAGGCCCGGTCCATGCCAGCGAGGAGGCGGCGGTGTCCGATCCGTACCAGTGGCTAGAAGGCGTCGAGGATCCGAAGGCGCTTGAGTGGGTGAAGAGCCAGAACGCGAAGGCCGAGGCCGAGCTGGCGGCAACGCCGGAATTCAGGGAACTCGAGGCCGAGCTGCTGGCGATCTACGATTCCGACGAGAAGATCCCCGGCGTCTACAAGCAGGGCGAGTGGTACTACAACTTCTGGCGCGACAAACAGAATCCTCGCGGCCTGTGGCGCCGCACCACGCTGGAGGAATACCGCAAGCCGGAGCCGCAGTGGGAGGTGCTGATCGACCTCGACGCGCTGAACAAGGCCGAGGGTGAGAACTGGGTCTGGCACGGTGCCGACTGCCTGCGGCCTGACTACACCCGCTGCCTGGTCGCGCTCTCGCGCGGTGGCGCCGATGCCGACGTGACCCGCGAGTTCGACCTGTCGACGAAATCCTGGGTCGACGGCGGCTTCTTTCGCGAGGAGGCGAAGGGCGCGCTGGGCTGGATCGACCGGGATACGGTTTATGCCTATACCGATTTCGGCCCGGGCTCGATGACCGGGTCGGGTTACCCCCGCCTCGTCAAGGAATGGAAGCGCGACACGCCGCTGGAATCCGCGCGGGTTGTCTACGAAGGCAAGCCGGACGACATGTACATCGCCGCGATGCGCGACCATACGCCGGGCTTCGAGCGTGATTTTGTCAGTCGCACGCTGGCCTTCTACAACGACGAGCTGTACCTGCGGCGGGCGGATGGCGAGCTGGTCCGGATCGACGCGCCGAACTCGGCCAACAAGAGCGTGCACAGGCAGTGGCTGACGCTTGAACTGCGCGAGCCCTGGGAGGTTGGCGGCAAGACCTACAAGGCCGGCTCGCTGCTGGCGGCGAACTTCGACGCCTTCATGGCTGGCAAGCGCGACTTCGATGTCCTGTTCGAGCCGACGGAGACGACCTCGCTCGCCGGCTCGTCGTGGACCAGGAACCACCTCGTGCTGAACGTGCTCGAGGACGTCAAGAACCGGCTGACGGTGCTCACGCCGGGCGAGAACGGCTGGTCGCGTCGCCCGCTGGGCGGGGTGCCGGAGTTCGGCACGGTCAGCGCCCGCGCGGTGGACAGCGATGAGTCCGACGCGCTGTGGCTGACCGTCACCGACTACCTCACCCCGACCACGCTGCTGCTTGGCGATGCGGGCGAGGGTGCGGGCGCGCCGGAAGTGCTCAAGACCATGCCGACGTTCTTCGATGCGTCGAAGCATGTGGTCGAGCAGCACTTCGCCACCTCCAGGGACGGCACCCGGGTTCCGTACTTCCTGGTGCGGCCGAAGGACATGGTCCTCGATGGTCGCAATCCGACCCTGCTGTACGGCTACGGCGGATTCGAGATCTCGCTCACGCCGGGCTATTCCGGCGGCGTCGGCAAGGGCTGGCTGGAGAAGGGCGGCGTGTACGCGGTGGCCAATATCCGCGGCGGCGGCGAGTACGGCCCGCGCTGGCACCAGGCCGCGCTCAAGGCCAATCGCCACAAGGCGTACGAGGATTTTGCAGCGGTGGCGCGGGACATGATTGCGCGCGGCATCACCTCGCCCGCCCACCTCGGCATCCGCGGCGGCAGCAACGGCGGCCTGCTCACCGGCAACATGCTGGTCCAGTACCCGGAGCTGTTCGGCGCGGTCGTGATCCAGGTGCCGCTGCTGGACATGCAGCGCTACAACAAGCTGCTGGCGGGCGCGTCGTGGATGGCCGAGTACGGCGATCCGGACAAGCCGGAGGAGTGGGAGTTCATCCGCACGTTCTCGCCCTACCACCTGTTCGATCCGGCGGTGGACTACCCGGCGACGATCCTGCTGACCTCGACCCGGGACGACCGCGTCCACCCGGGCCATGCGCGCAAGATGTTCGCGAAGATGCAGGCGGCGGGCAAGGACGTGCGCTACTACGAGAACATCGAGGGCGGGCACGGCGGCGCGGCCGACAACCGCCAGGCCGCGCACATGGATGCGCTGTACCTGACCTTCCTGTGGCAGCAGCTCGCCGGCGAGTGAGCCCGGGCCCGGCGCCCCCACCCGCGGCCGGGCGACCGCCGCGGGTCCACCTTTCCTGACAACTCCATGCGTACCGCCATCCTCCTTGCGACCACGATCCTGATGACGCTCACCCACATTCCCGCGACTGCCGCCGATGCGACACCCCCCGATGCGGAGAAGCGCCCGTACATGGTCAAGGCGCCGCATGGGGCCGAGCGCGGCGACGAGTACTACTGGCTGCGCGACGACACGCGCCAGGACAAGGCGATGCTGGCCTACCTCGAGGCCGAGAACGCGTACGCAAGCCAGGTGATGGCGCCGCTCAAGGCGGTCGAGGACCGGCTGTACGACGAGATCGTCGGCCGCATCCGGCAGGACGACAGTTCGATCCCGGCGCGTGAACGCGGCTGGTGGTACTACGCGCGCTACGAGACCGGTCGCGACTACCCGATCCACGCCCGGCGCCAGGATGGTCCCGGCGTGGACGCGGCGTCGATCCAGCGCGCCAACGAAGCCGGCGATTTTACCGGCGAACAGATCCTGCTCGACGTCAACGCACTGGCCGAAGGCAAGGACTACTACTCGGTTGGCGCCTACGAGATCAGCCAGGACAACACCATCATGGCCTGGGCCGATGACACCAACGGCCGCCGCCAGTACACCTTCCGTTTCCGCGACCTGACGACCGGGGCGGATTTCCCCGAGGAGATCCGCGGCACCTCCGGCGACCTGGTCTTCGCCGACGACAACCGCACCGTGCTCTACGTCGAGAACGATCCCGACACCCTGCTGACCCGGCGGGTGAAGCGCCACGTCGTCGGCACCGATCCGGCGCAGGACGTGGTGGTGTACGAAGAGGACGACGACAGCTTCTACATGGGCCTGGACCGCACCCGCGACGACCGCTACATCGTGATCGGGGTCAGCAGCACGGTGTCGGACGAGCTGCGCTACGCGCCGGCGGCCGACCCGCGCGAGTTCACCGTGCTGGCCCCGCGCGAGCGCGACCTGGAGTACAGCGCCGACCACCTCGACGGGCGCTGGGTGATCCTGACCAATGCCGACGGAGCGAAGAACTTCAAGCTGGTGCAGGCGGCGACCGCGTCGACCTCGCGGCGGGACTGGCGGGACCTGGTCGCGCACGACGCCGACGTGTTCCTGGAAAGCTTCGAGCTGTTCGACGCCTTCATCGCCCTGGGCGAGCGTTCCGACGCGCTCGAACGGGTGCGCATCCTGCGCCGCGACGGCGGCTCGGAGTACGTCGGCGCCGACGAGCCGGCCTACTCGATGGGCATGTCGGCCAATACCGAGCCGGACACCACGAAGCTGCGCTACACCTATACCTCGCTGACCACGCCGGCCACCACCTACGAACTCGATACCGCCACCGGCGAGCGCATCGTGCTCAAGCAGCAGCCGGTGATCGGCTACGACCGCTCGCAGTACGTGACCGAGCGGGTGTGGGCGACCGCGCGCGATGGCGAGAAGATCCCGGTGTCGCTGGTCTACCGCAAGGGCTTCGTCCGCGACGGCAGCGCGGCGCTGCTGCAGTACGCCTATGGCAGCTACGGCCTGTCGATGGACCCGGGCTTCAGCGTCACCACGGTCAGCCTGCTCGACCGCGGCATGGTCTACGCGCTGGCCCACATCCGCGGCGGCCAGGAGCTGGGCCGCCGCTGGTACGAGGACGGCAAGCTGCTCAACAAGGTCAACACCTTCACCGATTTCATCGACGTCACCGATTTCCTGGTCGAGCAAGGCTATGCCGCGAAGGACCGCATCGCGGCCTACGGCGGCAGCGCCGGCGGCCTGTTGATGGGAGCGGTGTCGAACATGGCGCCGGATCGCTACCGGGTGATCCTGTCGCAGGTGCCCTTCGTCGACGTGGTCACCACGATGCTCGACCCGAGCATCCCGCTGACCACCAACGAGTACGACGAGTGGGGCAATCCGGAGGAGAAGGAGTACTACGACTACATGCTCCGGTACTCGCCCTACGACAACCTGACGGCGCAGGCGTATCCGGCCATGTTCATCGGCACCGGGCTGTGGGATTCGCAGGTGCAGTACTGGGAGCCGGCCAAGTACGTGGCGCGGCTGCGCGACGTCGATACCGGCAGCGGCCCGATCGTGTTCCGGACCAACATGGAGGCCGGGCATGGCGGCAAGTCCGGGCGCTTCCGCCGGTTCCGGGAGCAGGCCGAGATGTATGCGTTCATGCTTGATCGGCTGGGCGTGAAGTAGGGAAGCGGCTTCGGGCAGCCTCCCGCGTTCCGGGATGCGCTGCTTCGGTTGCCCCGCCCCGGCCCTCCCCCGCACGAGGGGGGAGACAAGCCGTCGCTGCCTCATGCTCCCTGCGCCGCGTGCCGGAAGGGTCGGGGACGGCGCCAGCCGGTCCGGCAACTCCCGATATCATCTCCGCATGCATCCGAAGCGCCGCTTCCGCTGGGCCTGGTGGCTGCTGGCGTATGCCAGCCTGGGCCTGGGCCTGCTGGGCATGTTCCTGCCCGGCCTGCCGACGGTGCCGTTCGTGCTGCTGTCGGCGTTCGCGGCGGCGCGCGGGTCCGAGCGGCTGCATCGGCGTCTGCTCGCGGATCCGCGCTTCGGCCCGATGATCCGCGACTGGCAGGCGGGTCGCACGGTGGCGCGGCGCGCGAAGTGGATGGCGACCTGGACGATGCTGGCGTCGGCCGCGCTGCTGGTGGCGCTGATGCTGCTGGGCGGCGGGCACCGCTGGTGGCTGGTGGCGCTGCCGATCGGCTGCATGGCGGTGGTGGGCGCCTGGCTGTGGTGTCGGCCCGAGCCGGCGCAGCCGGGCGATCGACGCCCGGGTGAACGCTGAGCGGTGGCGCCTGCGCCGCGGGTCTCGTCACTGTCCGGTCGCCCGGGCTACACTGCAGCCATGCGCAGATTCCCCGTTCTCCTGGTGCCGCTGGCGCTGCTGTTTGCCCTCAACCTGGCCGCCTGCGGCAACAAGGGTCCGCTGGTGCGGGCCGTCGACGCGCAGGATGTCGAGGATGCAGAGGACGTGGAGGAGGAGGAAGCGGAGCAGGCGCCCGCCGCCGACGACTCCGTCGACGAGCCGGCCGAGGACGCGGAGCAGGCCGACGCGCCGCTTCCCGCGGACCCCGGCCACGGCTGATCCGGTGGCCGCGACCGCACCGCAGCCGCTGTCTCCCGCCATGCCGACGCAGCCGCTGCGCTTCAGCAAGATGCACGGCGCGGGCAATGATTTCGTCGTGCTCGACCTGCGCGATGGCGCACCCGCGCCGGCGCCTGGACTGTGCAGTGCGCTTGCGGACCGCCGCACCGGCGTGGGCTGCGACCAGATCCTCACCATCGAGCCGCCGGTCAGCGGCAGCGCGGTGGCCAGCTATCGCATCTGGAATTCCGACGGTTCCCCCGCGCGCCAGTGCGGCAACGGCGCGCGCTGCGTGGCGGCCTGGCTGGTGCGCGCGGGCGCGATCGGGACGGATCGCTTCGAGCTCGACAGTCCCGCCGGCCTGCATGCGGTGCAGGCGCTGGGCGGGGGCCATTACCGCATCGCGATGGGGGCGCCGCGTTTCGACCCGGCGCAGGTGCCGATGGCCGGCGTCGACCGGGCTGCGGACAGCTATGCGACGGTGCTGCCGCAGATCGGCGCGCTGCGCTTCGGTGCGGTGTCGATGGGCAATCCGCATGCGGTGATCGAAGTCGATGACGTCGATGCCGCGGACGTGGCGCGGATCGGGCCGGCGCTGCAGGCCTCGCCGCTGTTCCCGGACTCGGCCAATATCGGCTTCGCCCAGGTGATCGACCGGGGCCGCATCCGCCTGCGCGTGTACGAGCGCGGCGTGGGCGAGACGCTGGCCTGCGGCAGCGGCGCCTGCGCGGCGGTGGCGGTGCTGGTGCGTGCCGACCGCGTGGACCGCGATGTGGCCGTGTCGCTGCCCGGCGGCGAGCTGCAGATCGCATGGCCGGACGACGCCGCGCAGGTGGCGATGTCCGGCCCGACCGCATTCGTTTTCGAAGGGGACTGGACCCGATGAGCAACAGCGACACCCTCGGCGCGCATGAAGTCGCGGCATGGCTGCGGCGCCAGCCGAAGTTCCTGCAGCAGTTCCCGGACCTGGCCCTGAGCCTGGTGGTGCCGCGCGAGGACGGCCCCGCGGCCTCGCTGGCCAGCTACCAGCTCGAGGTGCTGCGCGACAAGAACCGCGAGCTCTCGCGGCGGCTGCACGACCTGTTCGCGATCTCGCAGGACAACGAGCGCCTGGCCGTGCGCACCCACCAGCTGACCCTGGCGCTGATGCGCCAGTCCGACCACGCCGGGGTGGTGCGCGCGATGGCGGCCACGCTGGAGGAGGATTTCGCCGGCGACCTGGTGCGCATCGTCCTGTTCCGCCCGCTGGAAGGCTTCGGCGGCGAGCCCTGGCTGCAGGTGATCGATCGCGACGATGCCGTGCTCGCGCCGTTTGCCGACGCGCTGCGCTCCGGCGAACCGCTGTGCGGGCGCCTGCATCCGGACAAGCAGGCGCTGCTGTACGGCGCGCGCGCGCAGGACGTCGAATCCAGCGCGCTGCTGCCGCTGGAGGGCACCGGGCTGGTGGCCGTGGGCAGCACCGACCCCAACCGCTTCTACCCGGGCATGGGCACGCTGTTCCTGCGCATGATGGGCGAGGCCTTCGAGGTCGCGTTGCGGCGGTTCGATGGCTGAGCGGCGCCCGCCCGCGGGCAGTCGCGCGCGTCCGGGAGCGGAAGGCGCGGCGGACGCGGGCGCGCAGGCGGGGCCGGCGCCGGCCCCGATCATCGATTACCTCGCGCACCTGCAGGTCGAGCGGCGCATGTCGCCGCATACGCTCGACGGCTACCGTCGCGACCTCGACGCATTGGCCGCCTGGGCCGCGCACGCGGGCGTGGATATCGAGGCGCCGGCCGAAGCCGACATCCGCGCCTTCGTGGCCTCCGAGCATCGTCGCGGGCTCTCGCCCAAGAGCCTGCAGCGGCGGCTGTCGGCGGTGCGCGGCTTCTACCAGTGGCGGCTCAGGCACGGCCATCTCGCCGCGAACCCGGCCGCCGGCGTCCGCGCGCCGAAGGCGCCGCGGCGGCTGCCGCAGGTGCTCGACGCGGACGAAGCCAGGACGCTGGTGGAAGTCCCCACCGATGCGCCGCTCGGCCTGCGCGACCGGGCGATGCTGGAGCTGTTCTATTCCTCGGGCCTGCGCCTGTCCGAACTGTGCGCGCTGCGCTGGCGCGACCTGCAGCTCGACGAGGGCCTGGTGACGGTGCTGGGCAAGGGCGCGCGGCAGCGGATCGTGCCGGTGGGTTCGCACGCGCGCAGGGCGCTGCACGAATGGCGCGCCGAGCGCGGCGGCGACGAGGATTCGCCGGTGTTTCCCGGCCGCGGCGGCGGGCCGATCGGTCCGCGCGCGGTGCAGGTGCGCATGCGCCAGCTGGCCAGCCGCCAGGGCCTGTTCAAGCGCGTGCATCCGCACCTGCTGCGGCACTCCTTCGCCAGCCACGTGCTTGAATCCTCGGGCGACCTGCGCGGCGTGCAGGAACTGCTCGGCCACGCCGACATCACCACCACCCAGATCTACACCCACCTGGACTTCGGCCACCTGGCCAGGGTGTACGACGCCGCGCATCCTCGGGCCAGGCGGCGCAAGGAGTAGTCGCAGACCCGCGCGCATCTGCCGCAGGTCCGGAAGGGGTATGTTTTCGGGCTGCCGGGCGTGCAGCCTGCGGGGGAAGCGGCGGATCCTGGCCGACGCAGGCGTCCTCCAGACCGACGCGACAGGGACAACCGGCTGCGGTCTGCTCGCCCGCCGAAGCCCCTCCCCCAGCCGCCACGGCCGGGCCGGGGCGCCGGGCCGCGTGGAGGGTTGCTGGCCGTCCCGGCCGTCGTTGCTCGTGTATCCCTGAAGCCCCACGGAGATCCACCATGCGCCCGATCCTTCTCGCGCTCCTGCTGCTGGTGGCCGCATCCGCGACGGCGCAGCCCTATCGCGGTCCGATCATCGACGTGCACCTGCACGTCGGTCCGGCGGCCCCCGGCGCGCCGAACCCGGCCACCGGCGAACCCACGAGCGCCGGCACCGACGCCGAGCGCGAGCGCCTGACGCTCGAGCGCATGCGCGACCACGGCGTCGTGCTCGGGCTGGTCAGCGGCCCCGAGGCGTACATGGCAAGCATGCGCAAGGCGGGCGGCGACGCGGTCTGGGCCGGCGCGTTCCTGGACGACGGACGCACCCCGCTGCCGCCGCCTGAGGTCCTGCGCGCGGCCTTCGCCAGCGGGGAGCTGAAGGTGCTGGGCGAGATCGGCGCCCAGTACCACGGGCTCGATGCCAGCGATCCCTGGTTCGAGCCCTATCTGGCGCTGGCCGAGGAATTCGACATCCCGGTCGGCATCCACACCGGCCTGGCGCCGCCGGGCACGCCCTACGGCTGTTGCCCGGACTTCAGCGTGGAGCTGGGCAACCCGAAGCTGCTCGAGCCGATGCTCAAGCGGCATCCGAAGCTGCGCGTCTGGCTGATGCACGCCGGCTGGCCCTACCTGCAGGAAACCAAGGCGCTGATGTACGTCTACCCGCAGCTGCATGCGGATGTGTCGGTGATCAACTGGATCATCCCGCGGCAGGAGTTCCACGACTACTTGCAGGCCCTGGTGACGGCAGGCCTGGGCGACCGGCTGATGTTCGGCTCCGACCAGATGGTGTGGCCGGAGGCGATCAGCCTGGCGGTCGAGGGCGTGGACAGCGCCGGTTTCCTCAGCCCCGCGCAGAAGCGGGCGATCTTCCACGACAACGCGGCGCGGTTCCTGAAGCTCCCTCCGGCCACCGAAGACTGACGGCCCGGGCCGGGCCGGTGCAGGTTGATGTCGCGCACGTCGACCCCATCTGGGTAGTCCAGACCCGGAGGACGCATGGACCCCAGCCAGAATCCCAACGTGTTCCACGCCACCACGATCCTGTCGGTGCGCCGCGACGGCAAGGTCGCGGTGGCTGGCGATGGCCAGGTCACCCTCGGCCACACCGTGATGAAGGGCAATGCGCGCAAGGTGCGGCGCCTGGGCAAGGACGGCCAGGTGCTGGCGGGCTTCGCCGGCGCCGCGGCGGATGCCTTCACCCTGTTCGAGCTGTTCGAATCCAAGCTCGAGAAGCACGGCCAGCTGCAGCGCGCCGCGGTGGAGATGGCCAAGGACTGGCGCACCGAACGGCGCTTTGGCAAGCTCGAGGCGCTGCTCGCGGTGGCCGACCGCGAGACCTCGCTGGTCATCAGCGGCACCGGCGACGTGATCGAGCCGGAGGACGGGATCATCGCCATCGGCTCGGGCGGCAGCTATGCGCTTTCCGCCGCGCGCGCCCTGCTCGGGCATACGCAGCTCGACGCGCGCACCATCGCCACCGAGGCCTTGAACATCGCCGGCGACATCTGCATCTACACCAACCGCAACGTGGTGGTCGAAGAACTCTGACCGTCGCTGCCGGAAGGCCGGGCGCCTTTCCGGCAGCCGTCGAGCCCGGTCACCGGGCTTGTTTCCCGATCGAACATGACGCCGCTGGATCCCCGCCTTCGCGCGGATGGCGGCAAAGAGGCAGGTACATGAACCAACCCGGATCGTCTTCCACCATGACCCCGCGCGAAATCGTGCAGGAGCTCGACCGCCACATCATCGGCCAGGCCTCGGCCAAGCGCGCGGTCGCGATCGCGCTGCGCAACCGCTGGCGCCGCGCGCAGCTGCCCGAGGAGCTGCGCAACGAAGTGATGCCCAAGAACATCCTGATGATCGGGCCGACCGGCGTGGGCAAGACCGAGATCGCAAGGCGTCTGGCCACGCTTGCCAACGCGCCGTTCGTGAAGGTGGAGGCGACGCGCTTCACCGAGGTCGGCTACGTCGGCAAGGACGTCGAGCAGATCATCCGCGACCTGGCCGACACCGCGGTCAAGCTCTACCGCGAGCAGGCCAAGCAGAAGATGCGCACCCAGGCCGAAGAGCGCGCCGAAGACCGCATCCTCGACGCCCTGCTGCCGAAGCGCGAGCAGCAGCAGGCGCCCTTCGGCTTCGGTGCCGCGGGCGGGCAGGGCAGCACCACCGTCGACATCGGCGCCGAACCCTCTTCGCGCGAGAGCGAAACGCGGCAGAAGCTGCGCCGCCAGCTGCGCGCGGGCGAGCTCGACGAGCGCGAGATCGAACTCGACCTTTCGGCCGGCGGCGGCGTCGACATCATGACCCCGCCGGGCATGGAGGAAATGGGCCAGCAGCTGCGGCAGATGTTCGCCAACCTCGGCAGCGGCAAGACCCAGAAGCGCAGCATGGCGATCCGTGCCGCACGCCCACTCCTCGTCGAAGAAGAAGCCGGCAAGCTGGTCAACGAGGACGAGGTCCGCGCCGCCGCGATCGACGCCTGCGAACAGCACGGCATCGTCTTCATCGACGAGATCGACAAGGTGGCCAAGCGCAGCGAGGGCATGGGCGCCGACGTCAGCCGCGAAGGCGTGCAGCGCGACCTGCTGCCGCTGGTGGAGGGCTCGACCGTCAGCACCAAGTACGGCCCGGTGAAGACCGACCACATCCTGTTCATCGCCTCGGGCGCCTTCCACCTCGCCAAGCCCAGCGACCTGATCCCCGAGATGCAGGGCCGCTTCCCGATCCGGGTGGAGCTGACCGCGCTGACCAAGGACGACTTCGTACGCATCCTGACCGAGCCCAGGGCGGCCCTGACGAAGCAGTACGTCGAGCTGATGAAGACCGAAGGCCTGCAGCTTGAATTCACCGACGACGCCATCGACCGCCTGGCCGGGATTGCCGCCGACGTGAACTAGCGCCAGGAGAACATCGGTGCGCGCCGCCTGCACACCGTGCTCGAGCGGCTGCTCGACAGCCTGAGCTTCGAGGCGCCGGACCGTGGCGGCCAGGTGCGCATCGACCGTGCCTACGTCGACGGGCAGCTGGGCGGGCTGGTGCAGGACCAGGACCTCAGCCGCTACATCCTCTGAGCCCACGGCGGCACGCGCTGCCCGCCCATCGCAGCGCCTGCGCCGGCGGAACCGTTCACGGACCGCTGGCGCGGGCGGCGGCACACTGCCGCCATCGCAATCCCGGAGGTCCAACCATGTCCAACAAGCCCGTCCTCGCCTTGGGCGCCGCGCTGGCGCTTGCCCTGGCCGCCGGCCCCGCCGCGGCGCGCGACGTGTCATGCCGCCTGGACTTCGACATGTCCGGCTGGTCGGTGCTCTACAAGACCGCGTCGGGCACCGGCCGCGTGAGCTGCGACAACGGCCAGTCCATGGCCGTGACCATCGACGCCAAGGGCGGTGGGCTCAGCGTCGGCAAGAGCGAGATCCGCGGCGGCCGCGGCGAATTTTCCGGCGTGCACTCGATCAACGAAGTGCTGGGCACCTACGTCACCGCCGAGGCCCACGCCGGCATGGTGAAGTCCAGCAAGGCGCAGGTGATGACCAAGGGCGAGGTGTCGCTGGCGCTGGCCGGCACCGGCGAGGGCGTGGACCTGGGCGTGGCGTTCGGGGCGTTCACCATCGAAGCGCGGTGACTGGCGTCCGCCGGCGGTCGCGACCGGGGCGGCGGTTCACTCCTCGCCGATATCCTCGTTCCACAGCGCGGGATGGGCGTCGATCCAGTCGCGCATCATGTCGATGCAGCGCGGGTCGTCGAGCACCACCACCTCGGTGCCGGCCTCGCGCAGCCAGTCCACGCCGCCGGCGAAATTCACCGCGTCCCCCACCACCACCGTGCCGATGTTGAACTGCCGCACCAGCCCGCTGCAGTACCAGCAGGGGGCCAACGTGGTGACCATGATGGTGTCGCGGTAGGAACGCTGGCGGCCGGCCTTGCGGAAGGCGTCGGTCTCGCCGTGGATCGACGGGTCGTCCTCCTGCACGCGGCGGTTGTGGCCGCAGCCGAGCAGGCGGCCGTCGCGGTGGTACAGGGCGGCACCGATCGGGATGCCGCCCTCGGCGAGGCCCTGGCGGGCTTCGTCGATGGCGGTGTCGAGCAGTGCACGGTAGTCCGGGGTGGCGATCATCGCGTTGGCCTGGGCGTGGGGCGGGCCATCGTGCCACGGCCGCCGCGACCCGTGCC
>JAEWGI010000052.1 GCA_023388355.1 Pseudomonadota bacterium | reverse complement strand
CAGAAGTACGTGGACCTCGGCTTCGACCGCGTCTACCTGCACAACGTGGGCCGCAACCAGCGCGAGTGGATCGACGTGTTCGGCCGCGACGTGCTGCCGGCCCTGAGTCGATGAGCTCTGAGTCGATGAGCCAGGGGATGCGCGTCTGGGCGCTTGCGGGCATCCCGGAGGTGTCGCCGGGCGACGACCTGGTGGCGCTGATCAGCGCGGCGCTGGACGCGGGCGCGCCCGACCAGCGGCCTGTGGACGGCGACGTGCTCGTGGTCACCAGCAAGATCGTCTCGAAGGCCGAGGGCCGCGTCGTGGCCGCCGCCGACCGCGAGCAGGCGATCACCGACGAGACGGTCCGCGTGGTCGCCACCCGCGAGCATCCCGGCGGGGTGACCCGGATCGTCGAGAACCGGCTCGGCCTGGTGATGGCAGCGGCGGGCGTCGACTCCAGCAACACCCCCGAGGGCACAGTGCTGCTGCTGCCGCTCGACCCCGACGCCTCGGCACGGGCGCTGCGCGCCGGGTTGCAGCGGCGCTACGGCGTGCGGCTCGGCGTGGTCCTCAGCGACACCGCCGGGCGGCCGTGGCGGCTCGGGCAGACCGACCTGGCGATCGGCGCCGCCGGCGTCGCTGTGCTGGAGGACCTGCGGGGGACCCTCGACACGCACGGGCGCGCGCTGCAGGTCAGCCAGGCCGCCGTCGCCGACGAGATCGCTGCCGCAGCGGAGCTGGTGAAGGGCAAGGCGTCCGGGCGGCCGGTGGCGCTCGTGCGCGGGCTGGGACGCCACGTCACGCAGGACGACGGCCCCGGCGCCCGCAGCCTGGTGCGCACCGGGCCTGACGACATGTTCGCGCGTGGCAGCGCCGAGGCGTACGCCGACGGGTGGAAGGACGCGACAGCGGGCGACGCGCGCTGAGCGTGCCGTCGAGCGCCTCGTCCAGGAACGGCGCCGGCTGGCGGCGACGTCATCCGGCGGCCTCAAGCGGGGTCGAAGGCCAGGATGGGCCGGCCGGTGCCCGGATGGCGCAGCACCGTGGTGCTCACCCCGTACACCGGGTCCACCACCTCGGGCACGAGCACCTGCTCGGGCGGCCCCGCGGCGACCACCCGGCCCGCCGACAGCAGCACGACCTCGTCGCAGTACGCAGCGGCCAGGTTGAGGTCGTGTAGCGCGGCGAGCACCCCCGTGCCGGCGTCCGCGAGGGCGCGCACCAGGCCCAGCGTGACGAGCTGCGCGTTCACGTCGAGGTGGTTGGTGGGCTCGTCGAGCAGCAGCAGGTCGCTGGGCATCATCAGCGCCCGCGCCAGGTTCAGGCGCACGCGCCAGCCGCCGGAGAAGGAGGACACCGGCCGGCGATGGGTTTCGGCCGGGAAGCCCAGCCCGTGCAGGAGGCGGCCGGCGCGGGCCTCGGCGTCGTAGCCGCCCAGTTCGGCCAGCTTCTGGTGGGCGTCGGCCACCGCTTCCCAGTCTTCGCGCGCGTTGGCCTCGGCCTCGGCGCGGATCACCGCCGCCACCACGTCGTCGCCGCCGAGCACGAAGTCGATGGCCGGGTCCGGCAGCGACGGGGTTTCCTGGGCCACGCTGGCGATGCGCACCCGGGCGGGCACGTCGACGTCGCCGCGGTCGGCCTCGACCTCGCCGCGGATCGCCGCGAACAGGCTGGACTTGCCGGTGCCGTTGCGGCCGACCACGCCCACCCGCCAGCCGGCGTGCAGGGCCAGGTCGACGTTGGACAGGAGCAGGCGCTCGCCCCGGCGGAGGGCGAAATTGCGGAACGCGATCATGGGGCGCGGATTCTACCGGAGCCGCCCGCTGCCGCCGCCCTTATGCCTTTGCAGCATAAGGACGTGACCATCCTCCCTTTCGCATCCGCGTTAACAGGAGGTTAAATGGGCCCATCCCCCCCACAGGATGGAATCCCCCATGATCCGCCACCCCCTCTCGACCGCCGTCGTCGCCGCGCTGGCCGCGCTGGTTGCCGTCCCCGTCCTTGCCCAGGAGAGCGAGTCCGCCTCCGCCGGCACCCTCGATACCGTCATCGTCACGGGCACCCGCGTGAGCAACCGCACCGTTGCCGAGTCGCAGTCGCCGATCGACATCATCAGCAGCGAAGCCCTCCGGGCCACCGGCACCGCCGAACTGGCCACCGCGCTGGCCCGCGCCCTGCCCTCGCTCAACTTCCCGCGCCCGGCCCTGACCGACGGCACCTCGGCCATCCGCCCGGCCCAGCTGCGCGGCCTGGCGCCCGACCAGGTGCTGGTGCTGGTCAACGGCAAGCGCCGCCACACCTCCTCGCTGCTCAACCTCAACGGCACCATCGGCCGCGGCTCGGCCCCGGTCGACCTCAACACCATCCCGATCTCGGCCATCGACCGGGTTGAAGTGCTGCGCGACGGCGCTTCGGCCCAGTACGGCTCCGACGCCATCGCCGGCGTGGTCAACGTGGTGCTCAAGGGCTCGCGCGAGGGCGGAAGCCTGCTGTTGCAGTACGGCCAGTATTCCGCCGGCGACGGCGCCCAGGGCCAGGTCGCGGCCGACACCGGCGTGTCGCTGGGCGACGGCCGCGGCTTCGTGCACCTGTCCGGCCAGGTCGGCCACCAGGACGCCACCAACCGCGCCCGCCCCTTCGCCGGAACCCCCGGTCCGAACCAGCCGGCGCCGGGCCAGAAGGCGTTCGTGATCGGCGAACCCGAAGTGGATTCGGCCGCGGTCTCCTTCAACCTCGACTACGCGCTCGCCGACACCGTGTCGCTGTACGGCTTCGGCACCGCCAGCAACCGCGACATCACCTCGTTCGCGTTCTTCCGCGCGCCGGCCAATCCCACCCAGAACGTGCCGGCCATCCATCCCGACGGCTTCCTGCCGCAGATCAACAACATCTCCCGGGACCGCTCGATCGTGGCCGGAGTCAAGGGCTTCACCGCCGGCGGCTGGAACTGGGACCTGAGCTACAACTACGGCTACAACCGCCTCGATTTCCACACCCGCAACACGCTCAACGCCAGCCTCGGCGAGGCCTCGCCCACCTCCTTCTACGACGGCGCGCTGGAAACCACCCAGAACATCGCCAACCTCGACGTCAGCCGCCAGCTCGACTGGGGCCTGGAATACCCGGCCACGCTGTCGCTCGGGCTCGAGGCGCGCAACGAGAAGTGGAACCAGTCGCCCGGCGAGCCGGGCTCGTACATCGACGCCGACGGCCCCACCACCGGCCGCGTCGGCGGCGCGCAGGGTTTCGGCGGCTTCGCGCCGCAGGTGTCCGGCGCCTACGACCGCGACAGCTACGCCGCCTACGCCGGCCTCGAGGCCGACATCACCGACCGCTTCTCCGGCGGCATCGCCGCGCGCTACGAGGACTACGACGACTTCGGCAGCCAGGCCTCGGGCAAGCTCTCGGCGCGCTACGCGTTCAGCGATGCGGTGGCGCTGCGCGGCACCGTTTCCTCGGGCTTCCGCGCGCCGTCGCTGGCCCAGCAGTACTTCCAGACCGTGAGCACGATCTTCCTGCCGGGCATCACCACCCCGTTCGAGATCCGCACCTTCCCGGCCGGCAGCGCGGTGGCGCAGGCCTTCGGCGCCGAGCCGCTGCAGCCTGAAGAGTCGCTCTCGTACAGCCTGGGCCTGGTGCTGCAGCCGGCCGATGGCCTGTACGTGACCGTCGATGCCTACCAGATCGACGTCGACGACCGCATCGCGCTCTCGTCCAACCTCACCGGCGACGCGGTGCGCGCGCTGCTCGAGTCGCAGGGCATCTACGGCGTGAACGGCGGGCGCTACTTCACCAACGCCATCGACACCCGCACCCGCGGCATCGACGTGGTGGGCACCTGGCGCCAGCCGCTGGCCTCCGGCACGCTGGACCTCACCGGCGGCTACAACCACACCAGGACCGAGATCACCCGGATCGCGCCCAACCCGCAGGAGCTCGAGCAGAGCGGGCTCGACCTCGAGCGCATCGACCGGGTCGAGGCTGGCCGCATCGAACAGGGCTTCCCGCGCAACAAGCTGCTGCTGGGCGGCGTGTGGACCGGCCAGCGCTGGACCTTCGGCGCCAACGCCACCCGCTACGGCAGCGTGCGCACCACCCCCAACAACCCGTCGCTCGACCAGGGCTACGGCGCCAAGTGGCTGCTCGACGTCTCCACCAGCTACCGCGCCAACGAGCGCTGGAACCTGACCCTGGGCGCGGACAACGTGCTCAACGAGTACCCGGACGAGAACATCTTCGGCAACTCGACCAACGGCCAGTTCCCGTACAGCAACCTCTCGCCGTTCGGCTTCGGCGGGGCGTTCGTGTACGGCAAGGTGGGCTACAGCTGGTAATTCCCGCGCGAGGTTTCCTCCTGCGGTCCACGCAACGCCCCGGCTCCGGCCGGGGCGTTTGCGTTTGCGGGCATCGGGACGCGGCGGCGCCACCGGAACGGAGCCCACCGCCGCGGCCGCCACAACACCGCGGAAAAACCGGCCAGATTTGATCGCGCCACCCGCATCCGCCAAACTGCAACCCCAAGGATCGCGACCACGCAGGCTTCGATGCACCATGACACCGACCTGATCAACATCGTCGCGGTCGGCCTTGCCGTAGCTTTCGTGCTGGGCGCGCTGGCCAATCGGCTGCGCATGTCTCCTCTGGTCGGTTATCTCGCCGCGGGCATCATCGTCGGTCCGTTCACGCCCGGGTTCGTCGCCGACCAGGAGCTGGCCAACCAGCTGGCCGAGATCGGCGTGATGCTGCTGATGTTCGGCGTCGGCCTGCATTTCTCGCTCAAGGACCTGATGGCGGTGAAGGCCATCGCCATCCCCGGCGCCATCGGCCAGATCGCCGTGGCCACCGTGCTCGGCTGGGGCGTGGCCACGCTGATGGGCTGGCCGGCGCTGCACGGGGTGATCTTCGGTTTCTCGCTGGCCACCGCCTCCACCGTGGTGCTGCTGCGCGCGATGGAGGAACGGCGCCTGCTGGAGAC
>JAEWGI010000030.1 GCA_023388355.1 Pseudomonadota bacterium | reverse complement strand
TGCTGCGCCACTTGTAGAACGTCGCCGAGCTGATGCCGTGTTCGCGGCACAGCTCCGGCACGGGCGTACCGGCTTCGGCCTGCTTGAGCACGGCGATGATCTGGCTGTCTGTGAAGCGGGACTTCTTCATGGAACCTCCTCGGGAAAGAGTACGAGAAAATTCCACTTCTGACGTCAGCTAGTTGGCGGGGGGATTACCCAATAAACTGGCTTGCGTGAAGCGGCCATTGTGGCAAAGAAAAGCGCTCAGCGATAAGAATCAGTGGAGCGCAAAGCAATGCGAAGATGCCCGAAGCAAGAAAGACGGATCTTGAGATGCGCTCAGTTGCCATGCGGATAGGGCCTAACACCTGGTGGTTTCAAGGTCGAGGTGCAACAGTCGTCAGTGAATTATGCCTGCACCGATCTCAGCAAGTTTCAGATGCTCGTTGTAGACCACCAGGGGCGACTGGAACTGGTGCCGTGCGCGCGGGCGCGTGTTGAGACTGAGCGCGATCTGGTTGAGATCGTCCTGGCTGTAGCCAGTCAGGTCGGTGCCCTTGGGCAGATACTGGCGCAGCAGGCCATTGGTGTTCTCGTTGCTGCCGCGCTGCCAGGGACTATGGGGGTCGGCGAAGTACACCGCTACGCCGGTGCGCAAGGTCAAGGCGGTGTGGTAACTCATCTCCTTGCCCTGATCGTAGGTCAGGGTCTTGCGCAGCGCCTTGGGAATGCGATTGAGTGCCTCACCGAAGCTGTGCAGCGCATCGGCGGCACTGGCGCTGCTCATCTTGACCAGTACCACGAAGCCGCTGGTGCGCTCGACCAGGGTCCCGATTGAGGAGCGATTGCCGGCGCCTTTGATCAGGTCGCCTTCCCAGTGGCCGGGAATCAACCGGTCGGCGACCTCCGGCGGACGCACGTGGATGCTCTGCATGTCCGGGATCCGGCCGCGCCGGTCGGTGCTGCGGCTGCGCGGCTTGCGGGTGCTGCGGCCCTGCCGCAGGCAGGCGATCAACTGCTTGCGCAGCTCGCCGCGCGGCAGCACGTAGATGGCGCTGTAGATGGTCTCGTGGGACACGCGGTCAGCGACTTGGTCCGGGTAGGCATCTCGCAGTATCCCCGCCACCTGCTGCGGCGACCAGCCCAGTCGCAACAGCCGCTGCACCGCCCCAAAGCGGACCGGATCGTCCAGCTTGCGCGGCACCCGCGCCTTGCGGCGACTCGTCCAGGCACGTCGTTGTGCGGCTTGCGCACGATAGGGCGAAACGGCAGCATGCCGACTGCACTCGCGGCTGATCGTGCTCGGCGATCGGCCCAGCGATCGGGCAATCGCACGCAGGCTATCTCCAGACTCCAGACGCTGCTGAATCTCGATGCGTTCGTTCAAGGAAAGTTCTTGGTAGGTTCTCATCGCAACAGCCTAAACCTCGTTCGGATAGGTGTTGCACGTGGACCTTGAAACCGCCTTGCGAAAGTAAACCTCCGTTTCGCCTCGCCTCTCCGCGAGGACAAGGATCGCAAATGAATCCCCCGATATCGTGCTCTGCATTCGCCCCCCTCCATCGCCTGACGCCTTCTCCAAGATGTCAAACGAATAGCCACAACTACCATCTGCCTGCCACTCGGTGAACGCCCCACTCGTGCGGGGAAGCTTCACTGAAAACATGCGCGTGGGCGACTACATCAGTTCCTGGCAATACAGACTCGAGAAAAACTTGGGCGCCTTCTGCCGATTGCGCAGGTTGCGGGAGCACATCACTTTGCATAGCCATCGTCATAATGGGAACAGTTGCAATCCATGTTGCGATTCTCATACCACACCTACCTTTCACGGCACTAGAAGCCTCAATTCCTACTGCAAGAACCTCTTGCTCACGTACTCGGTAATTCTGTCTGCTTCAGTTTTCTGCGGTTTTCAATCTGACGTGGCAATTGAAGCGGCAGGCATCGGAACCCAGCTTCCCATCCCTATAGCTGGTCAGAGCACGTAACGAAGGCTTGTTCGGGTGGTCGATCTCGTGGGGATGCCGCCGAAGCTGTCCTTTCAACCCGCCGGGCCTGCCGCCTCCCATGGCTCCGCCACCGCCAGCCACAGACGTCCGCCGCTCACACAAGAATTGCTCCCCTGTTCATGTATCCCCCCGCGGCCCTTCACTGGATACTCCGAAAGTCTTGCCTGCCGCCACAATATCCGGATACTCCGATACGGGGCTTGACATCAGGGGGGAAAGCCTTGAACGACCTTTCCGGGCTGGAGGATGTGCTGGAGCCGCTATACGCTGCTGTGCTGGATGCGGAGCGACTTAAGGACTTCAGTTCGGCGCTGTGCGCGCTCACCGGCAGCCAGGTGGGCGCGGTCATGGCGCACGATGCAAGCCGCGCCGGGGGGCGACTGGACCTGCTGGTCGGGGCGGACCCGGTGCACATGGCAGCTTACGAACGCGAATTCGCATCCGACAACCTGTGGATGCAGCGCGGCCAGCAGCTGATGGGGGCAGGTGCGGTCATCGACAGCGACGATGTCGTCAGCCGCACCGAGCTCAAGCGCACGCGCTACTACAACGAGTACCTGCGCCTGAGCGATGTCGAGCAGTCGGTGGCGCTGTGCGCGCAGGCGGACGCGGAGGGTGTGGTGGTCGCAACGCTGTGCCGGGCCGGAGGCGGGGCATACACCGCGCGTGAGCTGGCGCTGATGCGCCAGGTGGCGCCGCACTGGGCCAATGCCTACGCGATCCAGCGGCGCATGAGCTGGCTGGAGCAGCAGGTGCGCAGCCTGCAGGAAGCCGTCGAGCAGTTGCCGATGGCGATGCTGATGCTGGATGCACAGCAGCGGATCACCCGGATGAATCCGGCCGCCGAGCAGTTGCTCGCACGTGGCGACGTGCTTCGGCTGGAGCAGGGCCGGCCGGAGGCGTGCTTCCACCCTGCCCCGCTACAGAAGACGCTGCATGAGGCGACGGCTGGCAGCACGGTTGGCGGCACCGCGCTGCGACATGCGGGGAAGCTGGTGCTGAAGGATGCAGCCGGACGTTCCTCGCTGGCCGTCAGCGTGCATCCATTGGGCGGCCAATCGGGCGCCTGCGCGGTCCTGTTCCTTCAGCCCGTCGGTTCGGCTGCGGGAACGGAGCTTGCGCATGTTCTGCACCAGTTGTTCCGGCTGACGGCATCGGAAGCCACTCTGGCGGTCGCGCTGCTGCGCTACGGCGAGCTTGCGGAAGCCGCGCAGGCTTGCCGCATCGCCATATCCACCGCGCAGTCGCGGCTCAAGCTGATTTACGACAAGACCGGTGAACGGGGCCAGCCGGCCCTGATGCGCCTGTTGGCGGCCGTCTCCGCCGCTTCGGGCTGATCAGGCGAATGCCGCCTGGCACCATTCCATGATCGGGCTCCAGAACAGGCCCAGGCCCAGCAGCGCCAGCGCGTTGACCGCGAACACCGCCTGCAGCGCGCCGCCGCGCACGACGATCGGCTCGCCCTCGGGCTGCTCGAAATACATCGCCTTGATCACGCGCAGGTAGTAGAACGCGCCGATCACCGCGAACACGATGCCGACGATCGCCAGCCACAGCAGGTCGCCCTCCAGGGCCGCGCGCAGCACCGCGACCTTGGCCCAGAAGCCGAGCAGCGGCGGCACGCCGGCCAGCGAGGCCATGACCAGCAGCACCAGGCCCGCCATCCACGGACTGCGCGCGGCCAGGCCGCGGAAGTCGTCGATCCGGTCGGCCTCGAAGCCGCGCCGCGCCAGCATCACGATCGCGCCGAACGCCGCGACCGACATGATCGCGTACGCGATCGCGTAGAACATCGCCGCCGCATAGGCGTCGTTCCCGCCAGCGGCCAGGCCCAGGAACAGGAAGCCGACGTGGGAGATGGTGGAATAGGCGAGCATGCGCTTGAGGTTGGTCTGCGCGATCGCGAACACGTTGCCTACCGCCAGCGACAGCGCCGCCACCACCGCCAGCATCAGCTGCATCTGTTCGTGCACCGGACCGAGCGCCCCGTCGAGCAGGCGCCAGGCCATGCCGAACGCGGCCAGCTTCGGCGCCGAGCCGATGAACACGGTAATCGGGGTCGGCGCACCGTGA
Organism: Pseudomonadota bacterium; assembly: GCA_023388355.1. The sequence continues at coordinate 14,271 of JAEWGI010000030.1, read as the reverse complement.
TAGGTGTCCGGCAGCCACATGTGGAACGGCGCCGCGCCAAACTTGAACGCGATCCCCACCACCACGAAGACGGTGCCGGTGAGCAGCAGCACGCGGTCCTCGCCGTCCACGCCCCAGGCCGCGGCGCTGATCTCCTTCAGGTCCAGGCTGCCGGTGGCGCCGTAAACCAGGCTCATTCCGTACAGCAGCAGGCCCGAGGCCAGCGAGCCGAGCACGAAGTACTTCATTGCCGCCTCGGACGCCAGCGGGCTGTCGCGATCGGTGGCCACCAGCGCATAGGAGCACAGCGCCAGCAGCTCCAGGCCGACGTAGATCATGGTCAGGTTGCCGGCCGAGACCAGCAGCATCATCCCGACCACGGAGAACAGCAGCAGGATCGCCACCTCGCCCTTGTACAGCCCGCGCTCGCGCAGGAACGGCCAGATGTAGGCCAGCGACGCGGCGCTGACCAGCAGCAGCACCAGCTTGAGCACGTCCGCGCCCTCGTCGCGCACGAACTTGCCCGCCAGCGCGTTGCCCTGCCCGCCGACATCGAACCAGAGCATCGCCGCCGCCACCAGCAGGGTCACGATCGCGAGCGCGTGGGTCACCACCCGGCGCCGGTCGTCCAGGAACAGATCCAGCATCAGCAGCGCGAACGCACCGAACACCACCACCAGCTCGGGACCCAGGGGCGCGAGCTCGGCGAAGGTGCGGACGGGAGGCGCGGGAAACATGGCAGCGGTCATCGCGGGCGGGTCCTCAAAGCTTGCTCGCGGCGAGATGGCTCGCCAGCTGTGCGATGGCCGGGTCCATCAGTTCGACCAGCGGCCTCGGCCAGACGCCGATCAGCAGGGTGCCGGCGGCGAACACGCCCAGCACGATCCATTCGCGGGCGTTGATGTCCTTGAGTTCGGCGACGTGGGCATTGGCCACTTCGCCGAACATGATCCGCCGCACCATCCACAGGGTGTAGGCCGCGCCGATGATCAGGGTCAGCGCCGCGGTGAAGGCGATCAGCGGGTGATGCTGGAAGCTGGCCAGGACCACCATGAACTCGCCGACGAAGCCCGAGGTTCCGGGCAGGCCGGAATTGGCCATCGCGAACAGCACCATGAAGAAGGTGAACCACGGCATCACGTTGGCCACGCCGCCGTAGTCCTTGATCTGTCGCGTGTGCATGCGGTCGTACAGCACGCCCACGCACGAGAACATCGCGCCGGAGATGAAGCCGTGCGAGATCATCTGCACCATCGCGCCCTGCAGGCCCAGGCGCGCGGCGTCCACGCCCGCGCCATCGGGCACGTCGCGGATCAGGGCGAAGGCGATGAAGGTGCCGAGGGTGACGAAGCCCATGTGCGAGACCGACGAGTACGCGATCAGCTTCTTCATGTCCTGCTGGGCCAGCGCCACCATGCCCACGTACACCACCGCGATCAGCGACAGCGCGATCACCAGCCAGGCCCACTCGTGGCCGGCGTCGGGCGTGATCGGCAGGCTGAAGCGCAGGAAGCCGTAGCCGCCGATCTTGAGCATGATCGCGGCCAGGATCACCGAACCGCCGGTGGGTGCCTCGACGTGCGCGTCCGGAAGCCAGGTGTGCACCGGGAACATCGGCACCTTCACCGCGAACGCGGCCAGGAAGGCGAAGAACAGCCACGTCTGCTCGGTTGCCGTCAGCGGCAGCGCGTACAGGTCCGGCAGCTGCCAGCTGCCCGCCTGCAGGTACAGGTAGATCAGGCCGACCAGCATGAAGATCGAGCCCAGGAACGTGTACAGGAAGAACTTGATCGACGCGTACACGCGCCGCGGCCCGCCCCAGACGCCGATGATGATGAACATCGGGATCAGCATGGCCTCGAAGAACACGTAGAACAGCAGCGCGTCCACGGCGCAGAACACGCCGATCATCAGGCCTTCGAGGATCAGCATCGAGGCGTAGTACTGGCTCACGCGGCGGTCGATCGAGGTCCAGGCGCCGACCAGCACCAGCGACGTGGTCAGCGTGGTCAGGATGACCAGCGCGATGGAGATCCCGTCCACGCCCAGGTGGTACTGGATGTCGTAGGCCGGAACCCATGCCCGGCGTTCGACGAACTGCATCGCGGTCGCGGCGTAGTCGAAGCCGGTGAACAGGGTCACGCTCAGCAGGAACACCGCGACCGCGACCGCCAGCGAGGTCCAGCGCGCGGCCTGCGCACGGGTGTCGCCGAGCGCGAGCACGACGGCGCCGCCGAGGATCGGCAGCCAGATCAGGAGACTGAGGAGGGGCCAGTTCTGCACGGGGTCAGGTCCAATGGCGGATCAGCACGGCCAGGAGCACGATCAGGCCGACGATCATCGCGAACGCGTAGTGGTAGAGGTATCCGGTCTGCAGGCGACGCACCAGACCGGCGGTGAATCCGACCAGGCGCGCGGCGCCGTTGACGAACAGGCCGTCGATCAGCCGGCTGTCGACCTCGCGCGAACCCCGGCCCAGCAGCAGGCTGCCGCCGGCGAAGCCCTTGATCCACAGGTCGTCCATGCCGTACTTGTTCTCGAGGATCCGGATCGGCAGGCGCAGCACGCGCGCCACCTTCGCCGGCAGGTCCGGGCGCCACAGGTACATCAGGGTCGCCAGCAGGAACCCGGCCAGCACCAGCCAGAACGCAGGGGCCATGAAGCCGTGCAGGCCGAGCGCCACCGGGCCGTGCCACAGCGCGTCCTTGAGCCGCGCCATCACGTCGTGTGCGGCAAGCACCTCGATCGCGCCGGCGAAGAACGGCGTGGTCTCGTGGTGCCCGCTCCAGTCGGTGCCGAACAGCATCGGGCCGGCGGTGAAGAAGCCGACCACGACCGAGGGAATCGCCAGCAGGATCAGCGGCAGGGTCACCACCCAGGGCGATTCATGCGGCTCGTGTGCGCCGTGGTGCGGGTCGTGCGGGTCGTTTCCATGCGCGTCGTCGTGCAGCGGTTCGTGGCGGGTTTCCTGGCCGTGCTCGTCGTGGGTGACGTGTTCGCTCGAGGCAGGCGCATGGCGGAAGCGCTCCGCCCCGAAGTAGGTCATGTACAGCAGGCGGAAGCTGTAGAACGAGGTCACGAACGCGCCCAGCAGCACCGCCCAGTAGGCGTAGGTGCCGATCCAGCCGGCGCGTTCGCCGCCGAACTTCGCCGCCTCGATGATCACGTCCTTGGAATAGAAGCCGCTGAAGAACGGCGTGCCCACCAGCGCCAGGGTGCCGACCACGCTGGTCCAGAAGGTGATGGGCATGTACTTGCGCAGCCCGCCCATCCTGCGCATGTCCTGCTCGTGGTGCATGCCGATGATCACGCTGCCGGCGGCCAGGAACAGCAGCGCCTTGAAGAAGGCGTGGGTCATCAGGTGGTACACGGCGGCCGAGTACGCCGACAGGCCGAGTGCGACGGTCATGTAGCCCAGCTGCGACAGCGTGGAATAGGCGACCACGCGCTTGATGTCGTTCTGCACCATGCCGATCAGGCCGGTGAAGAAGGCGGTGGTGGCGCCGATGAACAGCACGAAGTTCAGCGCGGTCACGCTCATCTCGAACACCGGCGACATGCGCGCGACCATGAAGATGCCCGCGGTGACCATGGTCGCGGCGTGGATCAGGGCCGAGATCGGGGTCGGGCCTTCCATCGAGTCGGGCAGCCACACGTGCAGCGGCACCTGCGCCGACTTGCCCATCGCGCCGATGAACAGGCAGATGCAGATCATCGTCGCCACCGACCACTCGTGGCCGGACAGGACCTCGATGGTGCGGCCGTCGAGCACCTCGCTGGCGCGGTCGAACACGCTGGCGTAGTCGAGCGTGCCGAAATACCACATCACCGCCGCGATCCCGAGCAGGAAGCCGAAGTCGCCGACCCGGTTGACCAGGAACGCCTTGAGGTTGGCGAACACCGCGCTCGGGCGCTTGAACCAGAACCCGATCAGCAGGTAGGACACCAGGCCGACCGCTTCCCAGCCGAAGAACAGCTGCAGGAAGTTGTTCGACATCACCAGCATCAGCATCGAGAAGGTGAACAGGCTGATGTAGCTGAAGAAGCGCTGGTAGCCGTCGTCCTCGGCCATGTAGCCGATGGTGTACACGTGCACCAGCAGCGAGACGAAGGTCACCACCACCATCATCATCGCGGTGAGGTTGTCGATCATGAAGCCGACGTGGGCCGAGTACCTGCCGACCTCGAAGAAGGTGTAGACGTTCTGGTTGTACGGCGCCGCGCCCTGCACCACCAACTGGTAGAGCACGTAGGAGGACAGCGCACAGCTCAGCGCGACGCCCAGGATCGTCACCCAGTGCGCGCCCGCGCGGCCGACCTGGCGACCGGAAAAGCCGGCCACGATCGCGCCCAGCAGCGGCGCCAGCACGATGATCAGCAGGTGGGTTGTCGAAATCGCCATGTCTTGTCCATTACCCGGGTCGTACCGCCTTCATCGCTGCCGTCCATGGCGATACCGCTTCGACTCCGGAGAGTCCTGCCCGGCCATCCGTGGCCGGGCGTTCGCCGCAGCGCGAGCCAGTGACTCGCGGCTGCGCGGTGTCCTGGTTGTCGTTGCAGCCATCCATGGCGGTACCGCGTGGGCTCCGGAGAGACCCTGCCCGGCCATCCGTGGCCGGGCGTTCGCCGCAGCGCGAGCCAGTGGCTCGCAAGCGCTGCGGCTCACCCCTTGAGCGTGTCCAGTTCGGCGACGTTGATCGTGCTCCGGTTGCGGAACAGCGTGACCAGGATCGCGAGCCCGATCGCCGCTTCCGCCGCGGCCACCGTCAGGATGAAGAACACGAAGATCTGCCCCGCCTCGTCGCCGAAATGGCGCGAGAAGGCGATGAAGTTGATGTTCACCGCCAGCAGCATCAGCTCGATCGACATCAGCAGGATGATGACGTTCTTGCGGTTGAGGAAGATGCCCGCGACGCTGATGCAGAACAGCACCGCGCCAAGCGCGAGGTAGTGGCCGAGGCCAAGGCCCTGTCCGAGGAACTCCATCACTGCTGCCCTCCCTCGCTGGCGCCGTCGGCTTCGCGCTTCTCCACCGGCAGGTCGACCATGCGCAGGCGGTCGGCCGCGCGCACCCGGGTCTGGGCGCCGGGATTCTGGTGCTTGGTGCCCGGGCGCCGGCGCAGGGTCAGGGTCACGGCCGCGACCACGGCCACCGTGAGGATCAGCGCGGCGACCTCGAACGGCAGCAGGAAATCGGTGAACAGGCGCCGCGCAACCCAGCTGACGTTGTTTCCGCCGGCAGCCTCGACCGGATCGACGCCGAACGGCACGGTCCGCGCCTTGACCCCGATCAGGGTCAGCATCTCCACCAGCATCACCACCGCCACCAGCAGCCCGACCGGCAGGTAGCGCACGTAGCCCTCGCGCAGCGGCACCACGTCGATGTCGAGCATCATCACCACGAACAGGAACAGCACCATCACCGCGCCGACGTAGACCAGGATCAGGGCCACGCCGAGGAACTCGGCGCCGGCCAGGATCCAGGTGCAGGCCACGGTGAAGAAGGTCAGCACCAGGAACAGCGCGGCGTGCACCGGGTTGCGGACGCTGATCACCGCGCCGGCCGAGGCGACGGCCGCGGCGGCGAAGGCGAGGAAGGCAAGCAGTGCGAGATCCATGGTCGGTCGCTTATCGGAAGGCGGCGTCGGCGGCGCGGCGCTCGGCGATCTCGGCCTCGAGACGGTCGCCGATCGCCAGCAGCTGCGGCTTGGTGACGATGTTCTCGCCGCGGTTTTCGAAGTGGTATTCGTGGATGTGGGTCTCGACGATCGAGTCCACCGGGCACGACTCCTCGCAGAAGCCGCAGTAGATGCACTTGAACAGGTCGATGTCGTAGCGCGTGGTGCGGCGGGTGTTGTCCTCGCGCGGCTCCGAATCGATGGTGATCGCAAGCGCCGGGCACACCGCCTCGCACAGCTTGCACGCGATGCAGCGTTCCTCGCCGTTGGGGTAGCGGCGCAGCGCGTGCAGGCCGCGGAAGCGCGGCGACTGCGGCGTCTTTTCCATCGGGTACATCAGCGTGTACTTGGGACGGAACAGGTACCGCAGCGTCAGCCCCATGCCGCGGAGCATCTCCAGCAGCAGCAGGCTGCGCACCCATGATACGAACTTGCCCATCACGCGCCCGCCTCGAACACACCGAAATACGCCATCACCGCCACCACCGCGATCCAGCCGATGCTCAGCGGGATGAAGACCTTCCAGCCCAGGCGCATGATCTGGTCGTAGCGGTAGCGCGGAAACGAGGCGCGGAACCAGATGAAGCAGCTGGCGAAGAAGAACACCTTCGCGAACAGCCACCACCAGCCGTCGCCCAGGATCGTGCCCAGCACCGGCACGTCGGGAATCCACGCCGCGGGGATCGGCGACAGCCAGCCGCCGAGGAAGAAGATCGGGGTCAGGAAGCTGACCAGGATCATGTTCGCGTATTCGGCCAGGAAGAACAGCGCGAACGCCGAACCCGAATACTCGACCATGTGCCCGGCCACGATCTCCGATTCGCCCTCGACCACGTCGAACGGCGCGCGGTTGGTCTCGGCCACGCCGGACACGAAGTAGATGACGAACAGCGGCAGCATCGGCAGCCAGAACCATTCGAGCAGGCCGGCGTTGCCGGACTGCGCCATCACGATCTCCGACAGGTTCAGGCTGCCCGCGCCGACCATCACCCCGACCAGGGCGAAGCCCATCGCGATCTCGTAGCTCACCACCTGCGCCGCCGAACGCATCGCGCCCAGGAACGCGTACTTGGAGTTCGACGCCCAGCCGGCCAGGATCACGCCGTACACGCCCAGCGAGGTCATCGCCAGCAGGTACAGCAGACCGGCGTTGGCATTGGACAGCACCAGCTGCGCGTCGAAGGGCACCACCGCCCAGGCCGCGAACGCCGGCGCCAGCGTGATCAGCGGCGCGAGGATGTAGAGCGTCTTCTGCGCGTTGGTCGGCTGGATGACTTCCTTGAACAGCAGCTTGAACACATCGGCGAAGGCCTGCAGGACGCCCCAGCCGACGTACATCGGTCCGTGGCGTGCGTGCATCCAGCCGATCAGCTTGCGCTCCCAGACCACGTAGAACGCGACCGCGATGATCACCGGCATCATGATCACCAGCACCTTCAGCACGATCCAGATGATCACGCCGATCGCGCCCAGCGACATCAGCCAGCCGTGCAGCGGCGAGGTCCAGTCCGACAGCAGCATTGCGGTATTGGTCGCGCTCATGCGGCCTCCACCTTCACCAGGCCCGCGCCGAGCGCGGCCGTGGCACCGTAGCCCGATTCGATCCAGGCGCAGCCCGGCGCCACCAGGGTGGTGACGTTCACAGGCAGGGTCGCGGTGCCGGCGGCGTTGCTCACCTTCGCCATCGCCCCGCCCTGGAGGCCGGCCGTGCCGGCGTCATCCGGATGCAGGCTCAGGCGCGGACCCACGGTCAGCGGATGCGCCTGCAGCGCCTGCGCGCGGCGCACCAGCCCGTCGACGCGATAGATCGCCTGCGACACCGCCAGTTCGAGCCCCTCGCCCGCAGCCTGCGTGGCCGCGGCTCCGCTGGCGCGTGGCGTCGGCGTCCGGGCCACGAGCCCGCCGCGCAGCCCGGCCAGGTCGGTGAAGTCGAAGCCGGACACCTCCAGGGCGCCGCCAAGCGCGCGCAGCACCTTCCAGCCCTGGCGCGCCTCGCCCGGCAGCCGTCCCGCGGCCACCGCACGCTGGTCGCGGCCGTCGAGGTTGGTGAGCGTGGCGTCGTTCTCGAACAGGGTGGCGATCGGCAGGATCACGTCGGCGACGCGGCGCGTGGACCGGCAGGCGAAATGGCTGAACGCCACCACCTGCGCGCCGCCCAGCGCCTTCGCCGCGGCCGCCTGGTCGGCGAAGTCCAGGCCAGGCTCGATGCCGTAGACGACGTATGCGCCGCGCGGCTGGGCCAGCATGGCGGCGGCATCGCGGCCGCTCGGCAGCACGCCGTGGCGGGCGAGCCCGAGCGCGTTGGCGCCCTGCGGAATGCGGCACAGCGCGGCGCCGGAAGCATGCGCAAAGGCGGCGGCGGCGGCGCGGATCGCGCTCGCGTGCGGGCCGTTCTCGGCCACCGCGCCCACGATCACCGCCACCCGGCCGGCATCGCGCACGGCATCGGCCAGGCCGTTCGAGCCCAGTGCATCGGCCAGCTTCGAGGGCGCGACGATCGTCTTGCTGGCGATGTCGAAGGCGAACTCGAAGTCGACCGGACCGACCACGTGCACCCTGGCGCCGCGGCGCCACGCCTTGCGCACGCGCTGGTGCAGCAGCGGCACCTCGTGGCGCAGGTTGGAGCCGACGATGACGATGGTATCGGCCTGCTCGATCTCCTCGACGGCCATCGCGAACGGCTCGGCGACCGCGCCGTCGGACAGGTCGCGCTGGCCGATGCGATGGTCGAGGTTGCCGGTGCCCAGGCCCTCGGCCAGGCGCGCCAGCAGCGCGCCCTCCTCGTTCGAGGTGGCCGGGTGCACCAGCACGCCGAGGTTGTCGGCGCCGTTCTCGCGCAGGATCTGCGCGGCCTTCGCCAGCGCTTCGTCCCAGCTGGCCTCGCGCCAGTCGCCGTCGTCGCCGTTGGACGCCACGCGCAGCAGCGGCGTGGCCGCGCGGTCGTCCGCGTACAGGCCCTGGTGCGAATAGCGGTCGCGGTCGGACAGCCAGCACTCGTTGACCGCTTCGTTGTCGCGCGGCACCGCGCGCATCACGTCGCCGCGGCGCATGTGCAGGAACAGGTTGCTACCGAGCGCGTCGTGGAAGCCCAGCGACTCGCGCGCGATCAGCTCCCAGGGGCGGGCACGGAAGCGGAACACCTTGTTGGTCAGCGCGCCCACCGGGCACACGTCGATCACGTTGCCCGACAGCTCGGTGGTCAGGGGCTTGCCGTCGTAGGTGCCGATCTGCAGGTCCTCGCCGCGCAGCATGCCGCCCAGCTCGTAGGTGCCGGCGATCTCGGCAGTGACGCGGATGCAGCGGGTGCAGTGGATGCAGCGGGTCATCTCGCTGGCAACCAGCGGGCCGAGGTCCTCGTCCGCCACCGACCGCTTGCGCTCGACGAAGCGGCTGACCGAACGGCCGTAGCCCAGCGACAGGTCCTGCAGCTCGCACTCGCCGCCCTGGTCGCAGACCGGGCAGTCGAGCGGATGGTTGATCAGCAGGAACTCCATCACGTTGCGCTGCGCCTGCAGCGCCTTGTCGTTGCGGGTGAAGACCTTCAGCCCATCCATCACCGGCGTGGCGCAAGCCGGCGACGGCTTGGGCGCGGCGCGCCCGCCGACTTCGGTATCGACCAGGCACATGCGGCAATTGGCCGCGATCGAGAGCTTGTCGTGGTAGCAGAAGCGCGGGATCGCGATGCCGGCCTTGTCGGCGGCCTGGATGATCATCGAACCCTTGGGCGCGGCCATCTCCACGCCGTCGATGAAGACGGTGACGTGGTCGGGCGGCAGGTTCGGATTCACGGGCTGTGCGCTCATGCGGTGGCTCCTGTCGGAGCCGGGACCGGGGACCGGGGACCTGGGACCGGGGGCAAGGCGATCCATGGGCTGATCAATGGTGCAGCGTCTACCTGAACTGTTGCGCACGCCAAAAAATGCACGCCACGAAGTACGGCATTTACCGGTCCCCGGTCCCCGGTCCCAAGTCCCCGCTCACGAAGCCGCCTCATGCCGCCACCGCCCTGGGCACCACGGTGCCGTTGCGTTCGTCGTCGACCAGGAAGCGCTTGTTGACGATCGCGTATTCGAACTCGTCCCAGAAGTGGCGCAGGAAGCCCTGCACCGGCCAGGCCGCGGCCTCGCCGAAGGCGCAGATGGTGTGGCCTTCGATCTGCCCGGCCGCCGCGCGCAGCACGTGCAGGTCCTCGACCGTGGCCTGCATCTCCGCCACGCGGGTGATCATGCGGTACATCCAGCCGGTGCCCTCGCGGCAGGGCGTGCACTGGCCGCAGCTTTCCTTGAAGTAGAAGCGCGAGATGCGCTGGCAGGCGCGCACCATGCAGGTGGTCTGGTCCATGACGATGACCGCGCCCGAGCCCAGGCCGGAGCCGGCCTTCTGGATCGCGTCGTAATCCATGGTCAGGCCCATCATGGTCTCACCCGGCAGCACCGGCATCGACGAACCGCCCGGGATCACGCCCTTGATGCGGTTGCCGTTGCGCATGCCGCCGCACAGCTCGAGCAGTTCGGAGAACGGCGTGCCCAGGCGGATTTCGTGGTTGCCCGGGCGGGCGACGTGGCCCGACACCGAGAAGATCTTGCAGCCGCCGTTGTTGGGCTTGCCCAGGTTCATGAACCACTCGGCGCCGTTGCGCACGATCGCCGGCACCGAGGCGAAGGTCTCGGTGTTGTTGATCGTGGTCGGCTTGCCGTAGAGGCCGAAGTTGGCCGGGAACGGCGGCTTGTAGCGCGGCTGGCCCTTCTTGCCCTCCAGCGACTCCATCAGCGCGGTTTCCTCGCCGCAGATGTAGGCGCCGGCGCCGAGCGCGTTGTAGAGGTCGATGTCGATGCCGGAACCGAGGATGTCCTGGCCCAGCCAGCCGTTGGCATAGGCCTCGCGGGTGGCTTCCTCGAGGTGCTCGAACGGCTCGTGGTGGAACTCGCCGCGCAGGTAGTTGTAGCCCACGGCCGAGCCGGTGGCGTAGCAGGCGATCGCCATGCCCTCGATCACCGAATGCGGGTTGTAGCGCAGGATGTCGCGGTCCTTGCAGGTGCCCGGCTCGGACTCGTCGGAGTTGCAGAGGATGTACTTCTGCATCTCGCCCTTGGGCATGAAGCTCCACTTGAGCCCGGTGGGGAAGCCCGCGCCGCCGCGACCGCGCAGGCCCGACTGCTTGACCATCTCGATCACGTCGGCGGGCGGGATCTTCTCGGTGAGGATCCTGCGCAGCGCCTGGTAGCCGCCGGTCTTGAGGTAGTTCTCGTACGACCACGGCTTGTCGAAATGCAGCGTGGTGTAGACGGCCTGGTGCTCCTTCGGCGCGGGGCCGACGGGACCGTAACCTTCCGAATAGTGCGAATGACCCGCCATTACTTCAGCCCGTCCAGCAGCTCGTCCACCTTCTCGGGGGTGAGCTTCTCGTGGTAATGCCCGTTGATCACGACCACCGGCGCGCCGCAGCACGCGGCCACGCACTCTTCCTCCTGCTTGAGGTACACGCGGCCGTCCGCGGTCGACTCGCCGACCCTGCAGCCGAGCTTCTTCTCGGCGTGCTCGACCAGCTCCTGCGCACCGTTGAGCCAGCAGCTGATGTTGGTGCAGAAGGCGACGTTGTGGCGGCCGACTTCGCGGGTCTCGAACATGGTGTAGAAGGTGGCCACTTCATAGGCCCACACCGGCGGCAGGCCGAGGTACTTCGCGACCCCGGCGATCAACTCGTCGGTCAGGAAGCCCTGGTTCTGCTCCTGCGCCGCGAACAGCCCCTGCAGCACCGCCGAACGCTTGCGGTCGGCCGGGAACTTGGTCAGCCAGTGGTCGATGTGCGCGCGCGTCGCATCGCTCAGCACGACCATCGGGTCGACGTTGCGTGCGTTCTCGAAATTGCCTGTCGCTTTCATCGCCTGCCTTACCTGTCGATTTCGCCGAACACGACGTCGTAGGTGCCGATCATCGCCACCACGTCCGACAGCATGTGGCCCTTCACGATCTCGTCCATGGACGAGAGGTGCGCGAAGCCGGGCGCGCGCAGGTGCACGCGGAACGGCTTGTTGGCCCCGTCGCTGACCAGATAGCAGCCGAACTCGCCCTTGGGCGCCTCGACCGCGCAGTAGGTCTCGCCCTCGGGCACGCAGTAGCCTTCCGAGAACAGCTTGAAGTGGTGGATCAGCGCTTCCATGTCGGTCTTCATCTCCTCGCGGGAGGGAGGCGCGACCTTGTAATTGTCGATCATCACCGGGCCGGGATTGGCCCGCAGCCACTTCACGCACTGTTCGATGATCCGGGTGGACTGGCGCATCTCGGCCACGCGCACCAGATAGCGGTCGTAGCAGTCGCCGTTGACGCCCACCGGGATGTCGAATTCGACCTCGTTGTACTTCGCGTACGGCTGCTTGCGGCGCAGGTCCCAGGCCACGCCCGAGCCACGCAGCATCGGGCCGGTCATGCCCCAGGCCAGCGCCTGTTCGGGCGGGATCACGCCGATGCCGACGGTGCGCTGCTTCCAGATGCGGTTCTCGGTGAGCAGGACCTCGTATTCGTCGACACGGGTCGGGAAGTCCTTCGCGAAGGCCTCCAGGTAGTCCAGCATCGAGCCTTCGCGCCACTCGTTGAAGCGCTTGAGCTTGCCGCCCTTGCGCCACGGCGATTCGCGGTACTGCGGCATGCGGTCGGGCAGGTCGCGGTAGACGCCGCCTGGACGGTAGTAGGTCGCGTGCATGCGCGCGCCAGACACCGCCTCGTACACGTCCATCAGCTCCTCGCGCTCGCGGAACGAGTACAGGAACACCGCCATCGCGCCCAGGTCGAGCGCGTTCGAGCCGATCCACATCAGGTGGTTGAGGATGCGCGTGACTTCGTCGAACAGGGTGCGGATCCACTGCGCGCGCGCCGGCACCTCGATCCCCATCAGGGTCTCGATCGCGCGCACGTAGGCGTGCTCGTTGCACATCATCGACACGTAGTCGAGGCGGTCCATATAGCCGATCGACTGGTTGAACGGCTTGGACTCGGCCAGCTTCTCGGTGCCGCGGTGGAGCAGGCCCACGTGCGGGTCGGCACGCTGCACCACCTCGCCGTCCATCTCCAGGATCAGGCGCAACACGCCGTGCGCGGCCGGATGCTGCGGGCCGAAGTTCAGGGTGTAGTTGCGGATCTCCTTCCGGGCCTCGACGGGGCTGCTGGCGAAGCCTTCGTTCGACTGCTGGACGGGTCCGCTCGGCACGACGCTCATCCGGCATCTCCCGTGCGACGCGCCTTCTGTTCGGCGACCGCGGTCTGGTAGCGCGCGTCGTCGCGCAGCACGCGCGGCACGTTCACGCGCGGCTCGACCGAAGTCACCGGCTCGTAGATCACCCGCCGGCGGTCCGCGTCGTAGCGCACCTCGACGTTGCCGATCAGCGGGAAGTCCTTGCGGAACGGATGGCCGATGAAGCCGTAGTCGGTCAGGATCCGGCGCAGGTCGGGATGGCCGTTGAACACGATCCCGAACAGGTCGAAGGCCTCGCGCTCGAACCAGTTGGCCACCGGCCACAGGCCGGTCAGCGACGAAACCACCGGCAGATCGTCGGCCGGCGCGAAACAGGTCACGCGCAGGCGACGGTTGTGCTGCAGCGACAGCAGCTGCGCCACCGCGGCGAAGCGCCGCTGCGGCACCGGGATCGCACCCACGCCATCGGGATCGTCCAGCTGCTGGCTCGGCGCCTGGCCGTAGCCGAAGCGGCCGGGGCCGCGCCCCTCGACGCCACGGCTGTAGCCTTCCGACGATGCGCTGGTGTCCCACTCGTCGCTGCCGTAGCCCAGGTAGTCCACGCCGCACACGTCGATCAGCGACTCGAACCCGAATTCGTCGCGCAGCACGGTGCAGGCGTCGAGCCAGTCGCCATCGGTGGTGATGCCGACTTCGCCGCGCGGCTGCGCCACGGAGACGGTGGAACCGGGGAACCGCGCCTGCAGGCGCTCGACGAAGGCGGACAGCGACTCGCTCATTCGCGCATCCCCGTCTTGTGCTCGCCGAAATTGGTGGCGCGGCGGATCTTCTTCTGCAGCTGCAGGATGCCGTAGACCAGCGCCTCGGCCGTCGGCGGGCACCCGGGCACGTAGACGTCGACCGGGATCACGCGGTCGCAGCCGCGCACCACCGCGTAGGAATAGTGGTAGTAGCCGCCGCCGTTGGCGCAGCTGCCCATCGAGATCACCCACTTGGGATTGGGCATCTGGTCGTAGACCTTGCGCAGCGCCGGGGCCATCTTGTTGACCAGGGTGCCGGCCACGATCATCACGTCGGACTGGCGCGGCGACGGGCGGAACACCACGCCGTAGCGGTCCAGGTCCAGGCGCGCGGCGCCGGCGTGCATCATCTCCACCGCACAGCAGGCCAGGCCGAACGTCATCGGCCACATCGAGCCGGTGCGGGCCCAGTTGACCAGCGCGTCGACACTGGTGGTGACGTAACCCTTTTCCAGCAGCGGGTTGTCGCCCTCGGGCCGCAGGATGTCCTCCACCCGCGCCTCGGGCATCGGGTTGGTCATCAGGCGGTCGATGGTTTGGATCACTCCCATTCGAGAGCTCCCTTCTTCCAGACGTAGATGAAGCCGAGGAACAGCATCCCCACGAACAGGCCCATGGTGACCAG
>JAEWGI010000029.1 GCA_023388355.1 Pseudomonadota bacterium | reverse complement strand
GCCTATGCCGCCACGTATGCCACGTCGGCCCAGCGCCGGGAGGCCCTGCAGGACTGGCTGCACCACTACAACTGCCACAGGCCGCACAGCGCCCTTGGCGGCCGACCGCCCATCAGCCGGCTGCCGTGCGGGCAAAACAACCTATTGAAGCTCCACAACTAGGGCGGCTTCGGAGGAAGTGTCGGCGGCCTTGCACCACCCGGGGCCGTCCGGCCCGGCGCAGCGCGCCGGGCGTTCGGATGGTCCGCGCGGCAGTGGCGCGCAAACGGACCATCCCCACCCACCGCAAGCGGAGGAGGGAGCAAGGCCCGCTCTCAACCCGGCACCAGCTCCACCCGGTCCAGCACCCACATCTCCGGCCGCGTATCGCCGGTGGGCGTGATGCACAGGTCGCTGCGGCCCGCGATCCGCTTCGCCAGCGGCAGATCCAGCTCCACGAATCCATCCGCGCCGGCACGCGCCGGCAGCGGCAGCGTCGCCACCGTCTCGCCGCTGCAGCCGCCCGCCTGCACCACCAGTTCGCCGTGCGCCGTCTCTGCGGCCATGAACCTGCGCGCCGGCTCGTCGCCCGCGAGCTGGAAGTAGTAGGGCAGCCGCCCCATCCTCAGCTTCAGCGACGCGATGCCGTCGAGATCGGCGCCGGTCCACAGCCAGCAGGGATAGAAGATCGTCACGTTGAACAGCGCGCGCTCGCCGTCGACCGGGCCGTCGTCCTCCAGCCGCAGCAGCAGGCGGCCGGCGTCGGGGCAGGTGGCCAGCTGCTCGTCGCTGCGCACCAGCATGCTGGCGGCGCTGAAGGCGTGCTGCGTGGCCGGGCCGAGCGCGGTGGTGCCGTGGAACGCAGCGGCGCGCACCTCCAGCGGCAGCGGCGCTTCGATCGGCGCCTCGTACAGCGGCGAGTCGGCGTGCGGCTCGCCGCCGTCGAGGGTGTAGCGCACCGCGTAGCCGAGCGGATTCTCCAGCGTCACCCGCACGCGTCCGGCCGCGCGCTCGTCTTCGGCATGCGCCATCACCTCGAACGGCGTGCGTGCGTGGGCGATGCCGAAGGCGCGGTAGCGCTCCAGCTGCGCCGGCAGCCGGGTCAGGAAGTCGGCGTAGTCGCGACGCTGCGCGGGCGACCAGGCCATTTCGGCCAGCGCGGCCACACGTGGGAAGTAGGCGTGCTGCTGGCGCTCCCAGGTGCGCAGGTGCTCGGTCCACAGGTTCGCCTGCACGCCGAGGATGTGTTCGCCCTGCTCCGGCGCAAGCGCTTCGGGCACCGGCTCGAACCCGTACACGTCGCGCAGGGTGACCATGGCCGGCCGGCCGGGCGGCTCGTTCGGCGAGCCGGTCTGCAGGTAGTCCAGGTACAGGCTGTCGACCGGCGTCATCACCACGTCGTGGCCGGCGCGCGCGGCGGCGATGCCGCCCTCGGTGCCGCGCCAGGACATCACCGTGGCGGCGGGCGCCAGGCCTCCGTCGAGGATCTCGTCCCAGCCCAGCAGGCGCTTGCCCTTGCCGTCCAGGTAGGCGCCGACGCGCTTGATGAACCAGCTCTGCAGCGCGGTTTCGTCGGCAATGCCCAGCTCCTTCATCCGCGCCTGCACCCGGGGCGAGGCCTGCCACTGGGTCTTGACCGCCTCGTCGCCGCCGATGTGGATGTAGGTCGAGGGGAACAGCTCGACGATCTGGTCGAGCACGTCCTCGATGAAGCCGAAGGTCTCATCGTCGACGTTGAACAGATACTGGTGCACGCCCCATTCGCTGGACACCGGCGGCGTGTTTCCGAGCGAGCCGAACTGCGGATAGGCCGCCACCACCGCCTGCACGTGGCCGGGCAGGTCCAGCTCGGGCACCACGGTGATGTGACGCTGCGCGGCGTAGGCGACGATGTCGCGGATCTGCTCGCGGGTGTAGTAGCCGCAGTACGGGCGGGTCTGCCCGGTCGCCGGATCGGTGCCGGCCTCGCCTGCGGGAACGCGGCAGGCGGCCACCTCCATCAGTCGCGGGTATTCCGGGATCTCGATCCGCCAGCCCTGGTCGTCGGTCAGGTGCCAGTGGAAAACGTTGAGCTTGTGCCGCGCCATCGCGTCGAGCAGCTGCTTGATCTGGTCCACGCCCTGGAAGTGGCGGGCCGAGTCGAGCATCACCCCGCGCCAGGCGAAGCGCGGCGCATCCTCGATCCGCAGCGCCGGAATCCGCAGCGCCTCGCCCCGGGCCGAGGACAGCAACTGCCAGAGGGTGACCGCGCCATAGAACAGTCCGCGCTCGTCGCCGGCGGCGACGCGGATTCCGTCGCGCGCGACCTCGAGCACGTAGCCCTCGGCCGCTTCCGGCGAAGCGGCCGGATCGATCTCGAACCGTATGTCGCCGGCAGCCGGCCCATCGCCGGCCGCAATCGCCGGCCCGGCGCCGCCGCCGGCCGCGAGCATGGCGACGAACCCGTCCGCCACCCGCCGCGCAGCCTCGCCATCGGCATGCACGCGCGTGCCGGCGTCGAAGCGGAAGCTGCCCTCGGCCGGGACCAGCGAGGCCGGCGCGGGAATCAGCGCCGGGCTGGCCACGCGTTCGGCCGCGCCGGCCTCGGGGTCCTGGGCGCGGCCACTGCAGGCGGCCAGCGCGGTGGCGCAGGCCAGGGCCGCGAACGGCCACCACATTCTCGATATCGACCTCATGCCATGTCCTCGTTCGGCGTGGATGGAAAAGTTCCTTTCCCATTCGCGGGGACGTTCATTCGTGACAACGGGCGCTGCTCCTCCCCTGCGTGCGGGAGGTGAGGGTGGTCCGTTTGCGCGGCACTGCCGTGCGGACCATCCGAACGCCAGGCGCGCTGCGCCGGGCCGGACGGGTTGGGGTGGGGGCAAACCGGTTGCCGCGCCACGTCACGCGCGCCTGCGGCGCGCGCCCCCATCCCGGCCTTCCCCCGCACGCGGGGGAAGGAGCAGGGCACGAACGCCCGCTGCGACCCCGACCCGCAGGCGTGAATCCGATCCGTTGTCACGAACAGTCATCCCGCGAATGGAAGAAGAACCTTGAAAAAGCGCGGGCCCTGACAGGCAGGGCCCGCGTGAACCGTGGCATCGTTCGGGAGGGGATGCCGACGGAGGTCAGAACTGGACGCGCAGGGTGGTCAGGAAGCGCCGGCCCGAACGGTACACGCCGCGGGTCAGGCGCTCGGTGTCGGCGTAGCTGTGGTAGGCCTCGTCGAGCAGGTTCATCGCATCGAAGTTCAGGCTGATGTTGTCGTTGAAGCGATAGCCCAGCGACAGGTCCATCGAGGTGTAGGGACGCACCCAGAGGTTGTCGCCGCGATCGACGTTGGTGAAGTACTCCGACCGCCAGGAGGCGCTGAGGCGCGCGCTGAAGCGCTCGTTCTCGAAGTAGGGGCTGACGTTGAGCTGGTTGGTCGAGTTGTACGGCATCGGATCGCCCGAGCTCGATTCACCGTCGGCGTAGGTGTAGTTGGCCACCACGCCGAAGCCGGCGCCGAGCTGCTGCTGCCAGGCGAGGGCGAAGCCCTGGATCCTTGCCGTGCCGGCGTTGTCCGGGCGCGCGACCTCGTAGACGGTCGTGGTGCCCTGCGACTGGTTGAAATGCTCCTCCGGACTGGTGGTGGTGAGGATGTAGTTGTCCACGTTCTTGTAGAACAGCGAGCCGGCAAGGATCGCGTCCTGGTCGAAGTACCACTCGGCCGAGAGGTCGAAGTTGGTCGATTCGTAGGGATCGAGGTGCGGGTTGCCGCCGCCGCCGGTCAGGGTCTGGTCGCCGAGCCACAGGTAGCTGGACATGTCGCTGTAGTTCGGCCGGGCGATGACCTTGGCCCCGGAAAAACGCAGCACCACGCTGCTGCCGAGGTCGTAGGCGAGGTTCACGTTGGGCAGCACGTTGTTGTACTTCTTGCCGACCACCGCCGGCGCGTAGCCGTCCGCCGGACACGGCGGCGGGGCATCGGTGCGCACGCACTGCCAGCTGTGGCTTTCCGATTCGGTCTGCACGTAGCGCAGGCCGGCGTTGCCGCGCAGGCCGTTCCAGCTGAAGTCCGCCTGCACATAGGCGGCGTTGATGTCCTCGACGATCTTCCAGGTGTTGGCCGCGAACGAAGGATCGTTGAAGGTGCTCGGCTCGGGCATGGTCTGCCACGGCGCCAGCCATTCGCCGGCGAGGATGTAGTCGGCAAGCGCCCAGCCGTCGATGAAGAAACGGTCGGACAGGTCGCCATAGCCCTTGAAGCCGCTCAGGTAGTTGCCGGGCACGGCCTGCGGATTGAACATGTCGGCGGTGGCGTCGCCATAGCCGACCACCGAGGCCAGCGAAACGCCGCCCATCTTCTGCTCGGTTTCATGCTCGCGGCGCTTGACGCCGAAGCGCAGCTGGTAGACCGGCGAGTCGAGCTTGAGGTTGAAGTCCACCTGGCCGTAGGTTTCCTCGTCCCAGGTCGGCTTGAACACGATGTTGCCGCCCCAGCCGGGATTCCAGGTCGCCGCGCTGCTCGGGTCCGCGCCCCAGCCGCCGTCCATGCGGAAGGCCGAGGGATCGGTGAACGGATTGGCGCCGTGGTAGGTCAGGCTGCCGGGAATCGAGGGGGCCTGGCTGATGTCGTAGCTGTAGTCGGCCCAGTTGAGGAACTCGCCGAACACCTGCTGGTCGGTGCCGCCGGTCGCCTGGGTGGTGCCGATGTGGGCCGAAGCCGACCAGCGCTCGGCGTTCCAGCTCGTCTTCAGGTCGTAGGACTCGGTTTCCACCGTCGACTTGCGGTTCTGCACGTCGAACACCGACAGCGCGTTGCGGAAGCTGCCGCGGGTGATCACGCCGTCCTCGACGGTCACGTCGGTCAGCCGCATCAGGCTGTTCCAGGCGTTGCCCATGAAAGCGAACATCGACTGGTTGATGTTGTCGTAGCTGGCGTCGATCTTGAGCGCGTTGAACTCGATGTCGAGCTCGTCCATCGGGCGGAACTGCAGCCCCAGCGAGTAGCTGTTGCGCTCGCGCTGCTGCTCGAAGAACGAGGCGCTGAGCGAATTGGGACCGCGCGCGTCGAGGTTGGCCTCGAGCGTGTCGGCGCAGGCGCCGACGCAGGAAGCCGGCGTGGTGGGCTGCGAGCCGTCCGGGTTGGGCGGCTGCGACCAGTCCGCCGGCAGGTTGTTGACCGATCCGCCGCCGCCCTGGCCGTCGCGGTAGTCGCGCGCGGTGACGCTGCCGTAGGCCTCGATGCCGTCGCGGCGGATGGTCTCGTCCAGGCGCTGGGCGGATACGATCAGGCCGAAGTTCTGCGCCGGGTTGGTCCAGCCCAGCACCAGTGAACCCTGAGGCTTGCCGTTCTCGTCGCGGTCGTTGTACAGGTAGCCGAGCTGGCCGCCGAAGCTGAAGCCGACGTCCTGGTCAAGCGGCTTGCGGGTCGCCACGATCACGGTGCCGCCGATCGAACCTTCGTCGATGTGCGCCTCGGGCGACTTGTACACCGTCACCTTGCCCACGATCTGCGGCGCCAGCAGCGAGTAGTTGAAGGTGCGGCTGGGGTGGTCGAGGATGAACCAGTCCGCGGACGCCACCGACTGGCCGTTGAGCAGGGTGCGGTTGAGCGCCGGATCGGTGCCCAGGATGCTCACCCGCTCGCCCTGGCCGAACAGGCGGTCGATGGTGACGCCGGGGATCATGGTGATCGCCTCGGCCACGTTGGTCGAGGGGAACTTGCCCACGTCCTCGGCGGTGACCACGTCGACGATCGCGTCGGCGTTGCGCTTGGTGTCCAGCGCCTGCTGCAGGCTGGCGCGGATGCCGGTGACCACGACGCCGTCGAGCTCGACTGCGCTGTCGGTCGCGGCGTCGACGGCCGGGTCGCCCGCTTCCTGCGCGTTTGCCTGCGTTGCGACCGCAAGACACGCGGTGATCGCGGCCGACAGGATGGATGTGCGGTGCTTCATGACGGTTCTCTCCAAGGTGTGGCGGTAAACGCCGGCGGAAGGCGCACCGGCGTCGGGTTGGTGCCTGCCGCGTGCGGCCGTGGGGCGGCGCATGCGTGGGCAGTGGGGATCTGGTCAGGCGGCGGGCATGCGTCCGTCCGCCGTCGTTCCGGCCTGGTCGAGGTACCAGCTGGCGGCGCCGACGACGCCGAGCTGGCCGTGTTCGACCAGGGTCACGGGGATGCGCAGCAGCGCCTCGCGCATCGGCCCCTTGTCCAGGAACCGCTGCACGAAGCTGCTCTGCACGAGGAAGTCGCGGATCTGCGGCAGGATCCCGCCGGCCAGCGCCACGCCGCCGTGTGCGCCGTACAGCAGCGCCATGTCGCCGACCGCGCTGCCGAGCAGGCCGCAGAACAGCTCCAGGGTGTCGCGCGCCAGCGGGTCGTCGCCGGTCTGCGCGGCGGCGGTGATCGCGTCGGGGGCGGTGTGCAGCGGGCGGGTGCCGCGTACCCGCGCCAGCGCCGCGTGCAGCCGCACCAGGCCCGGGCCCGACAGCGCGTGTTCGATCGCGACGTGGCGGCGCTCGCGCAGGAACTCGCGCAGTACCGCCATCTCCGCTTCGGTGGACACGGTGAGCGAGGCCTGGCCGGCTTCGGTGGCCAGCACCACCGCGCCGCCGCGCGAGGGAATCCGGACCGCCGCGCCCAGGCCGGTGCCCGGGCCCACGACCAGGGTCGGCCCCGGCGGCGCATGCTCCGGGCCCGACAGCCGCAGCAGCGACTGCGCGCCGGCCGCGCCCACGGCGTGGGCCACGGCCTCGAAATCGTTGACCACGCGCAGGTCCTCGAACCCGAGCTGCTCGCGGATGCGGGCCGGCTGCACCGGCCAGGGCAGGTTGATCGACAGCAGCGAGCCGTCGTCGAGCGCGTGGCCGGCGCAGGCGATCACGCCGCGGCGCACGCTGGCCGGCACCGTCAGGGTGGCGAGGTAGGTTTCCAGGATCGTCGCCAGGCCCGGATGGTCGGCACAGGCGTAGCGACGGTAGTGGGTCGGCTCGGTCGCGCTGGCGCCGACCAGGCCGATGCGGACATGGGTGCCGCCGACGTCCGCGGCGATGAAGGGCGCGGGGATCGGACCGGAAGCGGCGGACGACAGGGAACGGGTTGACGCGGCCACGCGGGCTCCTGCGAGGGACGCTGCCAGCGGACGGCAGCGTTGCGAGCCGAGTGTCGACAGGTCGTGACAACGATGTCAAGTCTTCTCGTCGAGGCGTGGCCACGCGGCGGTCGACTCTGCGCAAACACGGAATTATCCCGATGCTTCATCCGGTATCGTTCTAAATACACGCGCAATAACGCGTTTCTTCGGCCGGTGTCCTGTCCATGTCTCAACTCCCGATGCTGCAAGACAACAACGGCAGGGCGAGCCTTCAGCCGCGCAGGCGCCCGGTGTCGCTGGCATCCGCGGCAAAAGTATGACAACGTTGGTCAAGGTGTCCGACAGGCAGGACATGAAGGGGCAGGAGCGCAGATGAGCGAGCAAGCGGCTGGCCCGCGCAAGCCGACGATCAGGACCGTGGCCGAGCGTGCCGGCGTGTCGCTGAAAACAGTTTCGCGGGTGATCAACAACGAGCCGTCGGTGCTGCCGGCAACCCGTGCGCGCGTGCTGCAGGCCATCGCCGAACTCGACTACGAGCCCGATCCGTCGGCGCGCAACCTGCGCAGCGCCAGCGCCTACGTGATCGGCCTGGTCTACGACAACCCCAACCCGTACCACATCATCAGCCTGCAGAACGGCGTGCTGTCGGCCTGCCGCGAAACCGGCTTCGGCCTGCAGATCCATCCCTGCGACGCCACCTCGCCGCTGCTGGACGAGGAGCTGGTGGAGCTGGTGAAGCGCTCGCGCCTCTCCGGCCTTGTGCTGACCGCGCCGATCTCCGAACGCCCCGAGCTGATCGAGGCCCTGTCCCAGGCCGGGGTGCGCGCCACCCGCATCATCGCCGCGGCCGAGGATCCGGGCGACGGACACCCCTGCGTCTACATCGACGACCGCGACGCGGCCTACGAGATCACCGAACACCTGATCCAGCTCGGCCACCAGCGCATCGGCTTCCTGTGGGGCGCGCAGGAGCACCGCTCCAGCTCCGAGCGCTACCTGGGCTACGAGCTGGCGCTGAAGGATTACGGCATCACCCTCGACCGGCACCTGGTGATCCCCGGCGACTACACCTTCGACGACGGCTTCCGCGGCGCACGCCGGCTGCTGGCGCTGCGCGACCCGCCCACCGCGATCTTCGGCTCCAACGACGAGATCGCCGCAGGCGTGCTGGCCGCGGCCAAGTCCGCCGGCATGAACGTGCCCTACGACCTGTCGATCGCCGGCTTCGAGGACAGCCCGTTCTCGCGCCAGTCCTGGCCGGCGCTGACCACCGCCAAGCAGGCCACCGAAGACCTCGCCCGCCACGCCGCGCGGATGCTGATCGCCAGCCTGCGCCCCGACGCTCCCGCCGTGCCCAACCAGGGCTTCGTGCCGCAGCTGGTGGTGCGCGGCTCCACCGCGCCGGTCCGCCCGCGCCCGCAGCCCGCCCCGGGTGAAGAATGAATGCGATGATCGAAACCGACCCCGCCCGGGCGCGCGCCGCCGGCACCCGCATGTTCCAGGAAGCGGCCGAGGCGCCGCTGGTGGTCGGCGCCCAGCTCGCCGCCAACCGCGACGTGCTGGCCGCGCTCGCGGCCGACCTGCGCCGCCGCCCGCCGCCGTTCGTGGCCACCTGCGCGCGCGGCAGCTCCGACCACGCCGCGACCTGCGCCAAGGCCCTGTTCGAAAGCCGGCTTGGCGTGGTCACCGCCTCGGTGTCGCCGTCGATCGGATCGGTCTACGGCGTGCCCCAGCAGCTGCGCGATGCGCTGTTCATCGCGATCTCGCAGTCCGGCCGCAGCCCCGACCTGCTGCGCAACGCCGAGGCCGCACGCCGGGCCGGCGCCCGCGTGGTGGCCCTGGTCAACGCCGACGACTCGCCGCTGGCCGCGCTCGCCGACGTGGTGGTGCCGCTGCGCGCCGGCCCCGAGCGGAGCGTGGCCGCAACCAAGAGCTACCTCGCCTCGCTGTCGGCGATCGTGCAGCTGGCCGCGCTGTGGAGCGACGACTTCGCCCTGCTCGACGCCCTCGAACGCCTGCCCGACGCCATGCGCCAGGCCTGGGAATGCGACTGGTCGCCGGCCGGCGCCGGCCTGGCCGATGCGCGCAACCTGTTCGTGCTCGGCCGCGGCATTGGACTGGGCGCCGCGCAGGAGGCCGCGCTCAAGCTCAAGGAAACCTGCGGCCTGCACGCCGAGGCCTACAGCGCGGCGGAAGTGAAGCACGGGCCGATGGCCCTGGTCGGTCCCGGCTTCCCGGTGCTGATGTTCGCCCAGCCCGACCAGACCGAAGCCGGCACCCTGGCCCTGGCCGACGAGTTCCGCAGCCGCGGCGCCCGCGTCTGGCTGGCCTCGCGCCAGCCACAGGCCGACCTGCCGCTGGCCACCGCTCCGCATCCGGCCTGCGCGCCGCTGCTGCTGGTGCAGAGCTTCTACCGCATGGCCAACGCGCTCTCGCTGGCGCGCGGATTCGATCCGGACCAGCCGCCGCATCTGAACAAGGTTACGGAAACGGTGTAGCGGCGATGACCGGAAGATTCGCAGGCGATCACACGCCGTCGTTCCCGCGCGGGCGGGAGGCGCTTGGCAACCGCGCGAAGCGCCGGGCACCCGGCGCCTCCGGATTCGGGACAGCAAGGACACCGGGTTCCCGCCGCCGCCGCGACGACGGCGTTGAACACCGCGCCGGGCCCGCCCCGTGACCACCGCCCTCGTCAACGGTCGCATCCTGCTCGACGACGGCTTCCGCGACGGACTCGCGGTGCTGCTCGACGGCGGTCGCGTCGAAGCGCTGCTCGAGCCGGCCGATCCGCGCCTGGCAGGCGCCACCCGCGTCGACCTGGCCGGCGGCATGCTCGTGCCCGGCTTCATCGACGTCCAGGTCAACGGCGGCGGCGGCGTGCTGCTCAACAACACGCCCACCGCCGACGGCGTGCGCATCATCGCCGCCGCGCATCGCCGCTTCGGCACCACCGCCATGCTGCCGACCCTGATCAGCGACCGCATCGAGGTGATGCGCGCCGCGATCGACGCGGTGCGCGAAGCGATCGCGCAATCCGCTCCCGGCGTGCTCGGCATCCACCTCGAAGGTCCGTGGCTCGCGCCGACGCGCAAGGGCACCCACGACGCGTCCGTGTTCCGCGTGCCCGACGCCGATGAGGTCGAACTCGCCACCTCGCTCGACAGCGGCCCGACCCTGCTGACCCTGGCCCCCGAGCAGGTGCCGCCGGCCACCATCCGCGCCCTGGTCGCGCGCGGCGCGATCGTCGCCGCCGGCCACACCGCCGGCACCTGGCGCGACGTGCGCGCCGGGCTCGACGCCGGCATCAGCGGCTTCACCCACCTGTTCAATGCGATGTCGCCGCTGCAGGGGCGCGAGCCGGGCGTGGTCGGCGCCGCGCTCGAGGACCGCGACAGCTGGTGCGGGATCATCGTCGACGGCGTGCACGCGCACCCGTGCAGCCTGCGCGTGGCGCTCGCGGCCAAGCCGCGCGGCAAGCTGCTGCTGGTGACCGACGCGATGCCGATGGTGGGCGCCGGATCGCCCTCGTTCGAGCTGTATGGCGAAACGATCACCGCGGTCGACGGCGTGGTCCGCAACGCCGACGGCGCGCTTGCGGGCTCGGCGCTCGACATGGCCAGCGCCGTGCGCAACAGCGTGCGCCTGCTCGGCCTGCCGCTGGAGGAAGCGCTGCGCATGGCGTCGCGCTATCCGGCCGAATTCCTCGGCCTCGGCCATCGCATGGGCCGGATCGCGCCCGGCTACGCCGCCGACTTCGCCCTGCTCGACGACGCGCTGTCGGTGCGCGCCACCTGGATCGCCGGGCAGCGCGAGGGGCACGACGCTTGAACGCCGCCGCGCCACGCTTCGCCTCGGTCGACGCGCTGCGCGGGCTCACCGTCGCGGCGATGCTGCTGGTCAACACCCCCGGCGACTGGGGCCACGTCTACGCGCCGCTGCTGCACGCCGACTGGCACGGCTGCACGCCCACCGACCTGGTGTTCCCGTTCTTCCTGTTCGTGGTCGGCGTCTCGATCGCGCTCGGCATCGTGCCGCGCATGGAGCGCGGCGCCGACCCGCGCGCGCTGCACCGCGCCATCGCCGCGCGCGGTTTGCGCATCGTGGCGCTGGGCCTGCTGCTGCACCTGGCCGCGTGGTGGGCCTACGACCTGCCGCACTATCGTCCCTGGGGCGTGCTGCAGCGCATCGGCCTGTGCTTCATGATCGCCGCGCCGCTGGCGATGCACCTGCGCCCGCGCGCGCAGTGGGCGCTGATCGGCGCGATCCTGCTCGCCTGGTGGGCGCTGCTCGCCCCCGGCGGCCATGTCCAGTTCCACAACCTCGCCGACCGCGCCGACACCGCGCTGTTCGCGCCCCACCTCTACCTATACGACCCGGCCACCGGCCTCGGCCGCGACCCCGAAGGCATGCTGTCGACCCTGCCGTCGATCGCCACCGTGCTGCTGGGCGTGCGCGCCGGCGACTGGCTGCGTCGCGGTCGTCTGCGCAGCCTGCTGCTTGCCGCGCTCGCGATGCTCGCCGCCGGCGCGCTGTGGTCGCTGGCGATGCCGATCAACAAGGCGCTGTGGACCTCGTCCTTCGTGCTCTGGACCGCCGGCTGGGCCGCGCTGGCGCTGTGCCTGGCGCACGTGCTCGTCGACCGCCGCGGCTGGCCCGCGATCGGCCGCAGCTTCGGCGTCAACGCCATCACCGCCTACGCCGGTTCGGCGCTGATGGTGTGCGTGCTGGCCGGCGCCGGCCTGTGGGGGCCGATCTACCAGCGCGGCTTCGCTGGCTGGATGACGCCGCTCTTCGGCCCCTACGTTCCCTCGCTCGCGTTCGCCCTCGCGTTCGTCGCGCTGTGGTGGGGCATCGTGTGGTGGATGGACCGGCGCGGGTGGCGACTCAGGATCTGAAGCGGTGTCGGCCTCGCCCGGCACGTCGCTGCCGCGTCGCTCCCATCCCGCATTCCATTGCGCAAGACACCGCCGCCCGGCATTGACCCAGGTCAGCGCGTCCGCCGCGAACGACGCGATAGAGTTCGCCCATGGCAAAACCCCGCTCCCGTCGCCGGCCACGGATACCCGCGCGACGCCCCGATTCCAGGAAGGTCGCGAACCCGCTGCAGGAACCGCTCTCGTGAGGCCACTGGCGTGGCTCGCCGCCCTGGCCCTGTGCCCGGTCGCCGCGTCGTGGGCGCAGGCGCCGGAGCCCTCGCCGCCGCCAGCCACCGACCTGGACACCCTGCGCGTCACCGCCACCGTCCTGCCGGTCGAAGCAGACGACGCCAGCCGCAGCATCACCGTCCTCGGCCCGGAAGAACTTGCCGCGTTCCGCGGCCGCGGCCTGGCCGAGGTGCTGGCCGCGCAGGCCGGCCTGCTGGTCGACCGCAGCGCGCGCGGCGGCGGCTTTGGCGCGCTGTTCCTGCGCGGCGCCGACGCCAGTCACGTCGTGGTGCTGGTGGACGGCGTGCGCCAGAACGACCCGCTGTCCTCGCGCGGTAGCGCGGTCGATCTCAACAGCCTGTCGCTGGAGCGGATCGAGCGCATCGAGATCGTGCGCGGCAGCGCCAGCGTGGCCCACGCCGAGGCGATCGCAGGACTGATCCACCTCCACACCCGCCGCACCGCGCCGGGCGCCAGCGCCGGCGTCGCGATCGGCGGCGACGGCCTGCGCGCGTTCAACGCCAGCGTTTCCGGCGAAGGCTGGACCCTCACCGCCAGCGACCGCGAAGACGGCGACGGTCGCAACGGCTTCCAGGCCGTGCGCGCCTTCGATGCCGCATGGGACCGCGAACTGACGCCTGCGCTCTCGCTGCGCGCCGCGTTCGGCTACAGCGACAGCGAGGCCCGCGGCTTCCCCGACGACAGCGGCGGCCCGCACCATGCGCTGATCCGGGAACTGGACGAACGCGATGCGCGCGTCCGCCAGCTCTCGCTGCAGGCCCGCTACCGGCCGACCGTCGGCACCATCGACGCCCAGTGGGCCCGCTACTCGCGCGACGGCAACGAGGATTCGCCCGGCGTGGCGCCCGGCCTGCGCGACCCCGCCGGCCTGCCCGCGCTCGCTGCAGGCACCGGCTACCGCCGCGACGAACTGCAGGCCACATGGCGACGGCCGCTCGGCGGCGACGGCGAGTTGGCCGCCGGCCTGCTGCACCAGCGCGAGCGCGGCCGCTACGACGGCAGCATCGACTACGGCTTCTTCCGGGCGCCGGTAGCGTTCGCGATGGAGCGCAGCACCGATGCCGCATTCGCCGAACTGCGCTGGCGCCACGGCGCATGGACCGCGCACGGCGGCCTGCGCCAGGAGCGCCGCCGCGATGCGGGCGCCGACGCCGGCCACGCCACCCAGCCGATGCTGTCGCTGCAGCGGTGGATCGGCACGACGGGCGCGCACTGGGGCGCGACCTGGTCGCGCAGCTCGCGCCCGCCGAGCTTCTACGCCCTGGGCCATCCGCTGGTCGGCAATCCCGCGCTGCGGCCGGAGCGCGCCGAACACCGCGAGCTGTACCTCGCCACCGCCGACAGCGCGCCCTGGCCCAGCCGCCTCACCATCTTCAGCGCCCGCTACCGCGACCTGGTGGACTTCGACGGCGGGCCGCCGCCGCAGCTGGTCAACCGCGCGCGCATCGAAGCCGACGGGCTCGAATGGCGCACCACGCACCGTTTCGACAACGACTGGCGCCTGGCGCTGGACGGTGCCTGGATGCGCGTGCGCGACCCGCTCGGCGGCGTCGTGCTGCGCCACCGCCCGCGGCTGCAGGCCGGCGCCGACCTCACCCTGCCGCTCGCCGGGCAGCATGAACTGTCGCTGCGCCTGCACCACCTCTCGCGCCGCTTCGACTCGTCCATTCCCACCGGCGACCGCTGGCTGTCGCCGTCGACCACGCTCGACGTCGCCCTGCGTCGGCAGTGGCGGCAGGCGACCGTGCTGCTCGCGCTCGACGACGTCACCGACGCGCGCGGCGAGGAAGTGATCGGGCTGGACATCCCCGGGCGCCGGCTTAGGCTGTCGCTGCAATGGAACCTGCAATGAAGTTTCGCCCCCGCATCGCGCGCGCGGCCGCATGCGCCGGCATCGGCCTGTCGCTGCTGGGCCTGGCCTGGCTCGCCCTGCTGCCCGCCGCGCCAGGCCATGCACAGGACGCCCCGCCGCCCGCGCCCATCACCCTGGACGAGGCCATCGGCCTGGTGAACCAGTACTGCGGCGCCTGCCACGCGGTGCCGTCGCCCAACCTCATGCCCAGGGCCGACTGGCCGAAGGCGGTGCAGACCATGGCCGAGCTCTCCGAACGGATGCGCGGCCACGAGTTCATACCCGCCGACGTGCTGCCGCACATCAAGGCTTTCTACTACGGCAGCGCCCCGGACCAGCTGCCGCGCCTGCCCTACCTGGAGCCGGCGCCTTCGCCACTGCGCTTCCGCGCCACCACCGTCGGCGCGACCGCCGCCGCGCCGCTGGTCACCCACATCGCCGCCGGCCTGACCGCGGCACCCACCGACCTGCTGGTCTCCGACGCCGGCCGCCGCGAAGTGCTGCGGCTGTGGCAGGCGGACGGCCAATGGCACGAACGCGCGCTGGCGCAACTGGTCGCGCCCGCGCATGCCCAGGTCGCCGACCTCGACGGCGACGGCCTGCGCGACGTGATGGTGGCCGAACTGGGCGAGATGGCGCCCTCGGGCAAGCCCGTCGGCAAGGTGGTCGCCCTGCTCGGCGAATCCTCCGGCGGCTTCCTCCGCCGCAACCTGCTCGAAGGCCTGGGGCGCGTGACCGATGTGCGCGCCGCAGACCTCGACGCCGACGGCGACGTGGACCTCGCCGTGGCCGTGTTCGGCATGAACGAAGTCGGCGGCATCCTGTGGCTGGAGAACCGCGGCGGCGCCCTGTACCGGCACAACCTCACCTCGCTGTCCGGCGCGCTCGGCATCGACGTGGTGGACCTCGACGGCGACGGCCGCCCCGACCTGGTCAGCCTGATTTCCCAGGAACACGAGATGGTGATGGCCTTCCGCAACCTTGGCGGCGGCCAGTTCGAAGCCACACCGCTGTGGCGCGCGGCGCACCCGATGTTCGGCTCCACCTCCCTGCGCCCCGTGGACCTCGACCAGGACGGCGACATCGACCTGCTGTTCACCAACGGCGACGCGTTCGACCTGCAGACCGACCCCAAGCCCTACCACGGCGTGCAGTGGCTGGAGAACCTGGGCGGCATGCAGTTCGCCTTCCGCGACATCGGCCGCCTCTACGGCGCGGTGACCACCGCCGTCGGCGACCTCGACGGCGACGGCCACCTCGACATCGTCGCCAGCAGCTGGATCAACTACTGGCGCGACCCCGGCCGCCACACCCTGGTCTGGTACCGGAACGACGGCCACCAGAACTTCACCGCCCACGGCATCGCCAGCGAACCCGCCGGCCTCACCACCCTGCACCTGGCCGACATGACCGGCGACGGCCGACCCGACATCCTGGCGGGCGCGTTCCGCATGGACCTGCTGCAGGAGATGCTGGGCATGTCGGTGAACGAGGACACGCGGCCGGAGCAGCCGAGTGGGGCTGCGCAGGAGCATCCGCGGCTGCTGCTGTTCGAAAACCTGCCTGTCGAAGGGAGGGGCGACGGGAAACAGGCCGGTGGCTGAAGGGCGCTGGAGCTACCCGGTGGGCGTCATTCCGGCGGGCGTCTCCCGGGCGCATCTCACCTGGTGACCACGAGCTTGACGGCAACCCGCGTCTTGCCATGACCGTCGGTGAAGACCAGGGTCGGCGCGACGTTTGCCTCGACAGCCTCCTTGCCGGTCACGATTACCACCAGTTGGCCCAGATCCTGAGTCGATACGGTCACCGCGACGGCGTCGGCATTGGCGCCCAGCACCTGGTACCGCGGGATTCCCGCGCCGCCGCGCGCTTCGAGTGTGAGGAACTTCCCCTTGGCGACGGTCTGCGTATCGCCGGAGGGCGTCAACACGAACGGGAGTGCGGCGTCCTTCGGCGTGCAGTTGGCGACCACTCCCGCCTGCGTGCCAACGGCCGCAATGCTCTCGAGCTTGACGACAATCGGAATGGAACTCCGCGCGACGACGGATTGGGCAAGCGCCACCTGGTCCCGCGCCTGGTCGAGGCTGCTCGGCCGATCCAGGATGCGAAGCCCGTCAAAGAGCATCCTCATCTTCTGCGCCGTGTCGGAGGCCACGCCATCGCCGGTCGGGACGGATGTGGTTCCCGTCGAGTCGCCGGGCGTCGGCCACGCGTTCCCTGCGAACCCGGCCGCGACGTCGCCGAGGCCGGCGACCAGGGTCCTGAGCGATTCAAGATCCGGCTGCGTACTGGCGATCTGGCTGTCGACGAAATCGGTGATGCCCCTGACCGTGTTCATCAGCGTCTGGCCGGAACGACTGATCTCCATCTGTGCGACTTCCGATCTCGACAGTAGCGCGCGCGCGTCGGCGCTGGCCTGTGCCGCCTTGATCTCGGCGTCCTTCGCCGCGATGAGGGCTTTGCTGGTGGGGGCGAGGGCGCTCGCGGAGATCTGCGCCCGCAGATTCACCTGCGCCCGTTCCAGCTCGCTGAGATCGCCGGTCAGCGTGTCCGACTCCCTGCGCAGGGAATCCAGCCATGTGTCCGTGACGATGAAAGGCCGCGACGCCGCAATCGCGCAGGTCAGCGCGTGCGCGCCCTGCAGGTACAGCTCCTGTCGCGGGTTGCTGGTGAGGAACTGGTTGGCGCCGTAGATCGAGGCGCCGCCCAGGGCGAGCCGGGTGATCCGGTCGCTGGATCCGTGGTCCGTGATTCCGTAGAACAGCGCCGTGGCCGACAGCGGAATCAGCGCGACCGCAGACACGTTGCGCATGGTTGCATGCTGGGATGCTGCACGGACGTAGGTGAAACGCCACTGATCCGCATACGCGATCGCCGGGCCGATGTTGCCGGCGAACTGATGAGTCGGCATTTTGGCCAGAAGCACCGAATCCGGGTACGCCTTGTCTTTCGGGTACACGTATGGATTCATGATCGCGCACGCAGTGCAGGCCGAAGCCAGCGCGCCGATCAGCACTCCCCGGAAAACCCTGTTCATACGCTTCCCCTGCGATCAGTGCCGACGCTTCCATGCAAGGAAACGAGGCGTCGCCCGTTTCATCGGTGTGGTGATGCTTCCCCAATCCCCCGCCAGGCTTCCCCGAGCCGATGCGAGTCGCTCCGGACTATACGCCGACCGGCCGGCCGCGTCCTTGGTCCTGAACCAGCCCATGGACAGGCGGGAACAGACCCGGAAATGGTGTCAGGGCGGAGACGGTGTCGAGCGGGCGGAAACGGGGTCAGGGCGGAACCGGGGTCGTCGGAAAAGGGGCAAGGGACAGCAACCCGGGGCCGGTCCGGTCGTTCGGAAGAAACTGCAGTGGCGTATTGTCCCCGATACCTGTTGGCTGCTTGCCGGTCCCGATCCGGCCGGACAGCGGGCGGCGCGACCTGCCGCAGCGCCTGTTCCGCGGCCGCCGGCATCAGCTGCGGGCGACGCCCGCCTTGCCCACCTGCGGCGCGGCCTCGCGCATGATCCACTCGACCACGCTGTCGACCTCCGGCCGCATCGCTCCGGATGCGCGCGCCAGCCAGTACGCATAGCCCTGGGTCTCGCCGGCGCGCGGCGGCGCCAGCGCCACCAGCCGGCCGTCCTCCAGCATCGGGCGGATCAGTTCGCGCCGGCCCAGGGCCACGCCCTGGCCGGCCAGCGCGGCCTGGATCACCAGGTCGTACTGGTTGAACTGCAGCGTGCCGCGCGGCCGTGCCGCCTGCCAGCCGCGGCGCTCCAGCCAGTGGCCCCACTGCAGCCAGGGATAACGCTCCTCGAACTCGAGCAGGGTCTGTCCCGACAGCGCCCGCGCCGAGCGCAGCGCCCCCAGACCCAGCGCGGGGCTGGCCACCGGCACCACCACCTCCTCGAACAGCAGCCTCGCGCCGGGCGGCGCGTGCCGCGCGCCGGAGTAGCGGATCGCCAGGTCGATGCCGCTGCCGCGCAGGTCCATCACCGTGTTGTGCGCCGACACGCGCACGTCCACGTCCGGGTGCTCGCGCTGGAAACGCCCCAGCCGCGGCATCAGCCACAGCGCGGTGAAGCCGATCGTGGTGCTCAGCGTGACCGGCTTGGCTTCGCCGCCCGCGGCCAGTTCGTCCAGCGCGTCGTGCAGCTGGCGGATCGCGCCGTCTGCGCAGCGGAACAGCCGCTCGCCCTCGGCGGTGAACGCGATCGAGCGGTAGCCGCGGGTGAACAGCGGCACGCCCAGCTGCTGCTCCAGCGCGTGGATCTGCCGGCTCACCGCCGACTGGGTGACGAACAGGTCTTTCGCCGCAAGCGTGATACTCATGCGACGACCCACCGCGACGAAGCCGCGGAGCAGGTCCAGGGAGGGCTGTCTCTGGGTCGCCATGGCATTCCCCGTTCGAATGCAAACGTTCCGAAAACTCGCTTGAGCTTCGCGAGGATTCCGGTCGATAGTGCGCAAAACCCGGCCCCGCCGCCAGCATGCCCAACCAACCCGCCACCGAGACGAATTCCATGGCCGCATGCAAACCCGGCGGGTCGGCGTGGCTGGGCAACGCCTGGGTGGTGGTGCTTGCCGCTGGCGTGGTGATGGGCCTGGCGCTGGGCGCGCGCCACGTGCAGGGCCTGTTCCTGCTGCCGATCACCGAAGGCCGCGGCTGGAGCCGCGAGCTGTTCGGCTTCGCGCTCGCGGTGCAGAACCTGGCCTGGGGCCTGGCCCAGCCGCTGGCCGGCATGGTGGCCGATCGCATGGGCTCGCGCCGGGTGGTGGTGTTCGGCCTGCTGCTCTATGCGCTGGGCCTGTACGGCATGGCCCAGGCCGGCACGCCGCTGGTGTTCGTGCTGACGACCGGCGTGCTGATCGGGCTGGCGCTGGCCTGCACCGCGTTCGGCGTGCTCTATGCCGCGGTCAACCGGCTGGTGGCGCCGGAGCGGCGGCCGTGGGCGGTGGGCGTCACCGGCGCGGTCGGTGGCTTCGGCCAGTTCGCCATGGTGCCGGCGGTGCAGGAATGGATGGCGGCCTGGGGCTGGCAGTCGGCGCTGCTGGCGCTGGCGGTGCTGGGCCTGTCGCTGCTGCCGCTGGCGCTGCCGCTGCGCGACCGCCAGCCCGTGGCCGGCAGCGATGGCGTGCCGGCGCAGTCGATGCGCCACGCCATCGGCGAGGCGCTGTCGCACCGCGGCTTCTGGCTGCTCAACCTGGGCTTCCTGGCCTGCGGCTTCCAGCTCGCCTTCATCGCCACCCACCTGCCGGCCTATCTGATCGACCGCGGCCTCGGGCCGCGGGCCGGCGTGGCCGCGCTGGCCACCATCGCCCTGGCCAACGTGGTCGGCAACTACGCCTGCGGCGTGCTCGGCGGCCGCTACCGGCAAAAGCACCTGCTGGCGTGGATCTACCTGGTGCGCGCGCTGGCGATCGCCGTGTTCGTGGCCCTGCCCACCACGCTCGCGGGCGTGTACGTGTTCGCCGCGGTGATGGGCCTGCTGTGGCTGGGCACGGTGCCGCTGACCAACGGCGTGCTGGTGCGGGTGTTCGGCGTGCGCTACCTCGGCACCCTGTTCGGGTTCGTGTTCATCGGCCACCAGCTCGGCTCGTTCCTGGGCGTGTGGCTGGGCGGGGCCATGTTCGAGGCCACCGGCTCCTACGATGCGGTGTGGCTGGGCGCGATCGCGCTCGGCGTGGCGGCCGCGGCCCTGCACTGGCCGATCGACGACCGCCAAGTGCTGCGTCCGGCGATGCAGGGGGAGCCGGCATGAGCCGCGCCGTCGCCGCGCGCCTGGGACGATGGCTGGCTGCGTGCGCGGTCATCGCGATCACCGCCGTGCTGTTCCACGCCTGGCTCCATCCGCGCGATCCCTCGCTGTGGCTGGGCGCGTGGATCGCCGGCCTGTGCACCTGAAGGACACGGCATGCCGCGACATCCGCGCATCGAGTTCTGGTTCGACTTCACCAGCATCTACTCCTACCCCGCGGCGATGCGGGTGGAAGCGCTGGCCGATGCGCACGGCGTCGCCGTCGACTGGCGTCCGTTCCTACTCGGCCCGGTGTTCCGACGCATCGGCTGGGACGGCCCGCCGCTGTTCGTCCACCGGGCCAAGGGCGATTACGCCTGGCGCGACATGGCGCGGCGCTGCCGCCTGCACGGCCTGCCGTTCCAGCGTCCGCCCGTGTTCCCGCTGCCCAGCCTGCGGCCGCTGCGGATCGCCACGATCGGCGCCGACCGGCCGTGGATCGGCGGGTTCTGCCGCCAGGTCATGCAGGCCGGCTTCGGCGAGGCGCGCGCCATCGACAGCGACGAGGTGCTGCGCCCGATCCTGCATCGCCTCGGACTCGACCCCGACGCCATGCTGGCCGAAGCCACCTCCGACGCCACCAGGGCCGCGCTGCGCGCACGTACCGACGAGGCAAGCGAACGCGGCATCTTCGGCGCGCCGATGGTGTTCATGGGTCGCGAGATGTTCTGGGGCGACGATCGCCTGGAGGACGCCATGGCCTGGGCCACCGGAGGCGGCGATGCGGATCCATCATGACCACCCCGGCCACGTGGCGGATTTCGTGCGCCTGGTCGAGGCCTGGCTCGGCGCCAGCGCCTGGGGGCTCGAGGACGCCGACCACCAGCTCCTGCGCGATCCGCTGCGCATCGTGCGCGAGGGCGGCAGCATCCTCAGCCTGGCCCGCGGCGACGAGGTGGTCGGCGTGTGCGCGCTGTTCCGCGACGGCGGCGGGCGCGTCCAGCTCGCGCGCATGACCGTGGCCGAACGCGAGCGCGGCCAGGGGCACGGCGAGCGACTGCTCATTGCCGCCCTCGACCGCGCCCGGCAGATGGGCGCCTCCACCGTCTACCTGCTCACCAACACCGCCCTCGGCGCGGCCGTGCACCTGTACCGCAAGCACGGCTTCCGCACCGTCCGCGAAGGCCCGCATCCGCAGTACGCGCGCTGCGACCTGGTGATGGAGACGCGCCTCGGTCGCCGGGGCGACAATCGCACCGCGGACTCCACTACCAACGAGGACAACTGAGCATGGACCACGCCTCCACGCGCGCCCCCATCGCCATCGTCACCGGCGGCACGCGCGGCATCGGTCGCTGCATCGCGCAGCGCCTGCACCGCGACGGGTTCGGCCTGCTGGTGGTCCACTCGGGTTCGGACCAGGACGCCGCGGCGCTGGAAGCCGCCCTGCACCGCGAAGACCGGCCGCTGCGCGCGATCCGCATCGACATCGCCGACCCGGCCGCGCCCGCCGCCATCTTCGACGCCGCCGAAGCGCTCGGCACCGTCACCGTGCTGGTGAACAACGCCGGCGTCACCGGCGGCATCGGCCCGATCCAGTCGCTGGCCGACGCCGCGCTGCAGCGCATCGTCGATGTCAACCTCGTCGCACCCGTGCGCCTGTGCCGCGAGGCCGCGCGCCGCTGGCAGGGCCGTCGCGCGCCCTCGCACATCGTCAACATCGGCTCGGTGGCCGCCCACACCGGATCGCCCGGCGAATACGTCGCCTACGCCGCCACCAAGGCCGCGCTCCACACCCTGACCGTCGGCCTGGCCCGCGAGCTCGCGCAGGACGACATCCACGTCAACGCAGTCTCGCCCGGCACCATCGACACCAGCATCCACGCGCGCGCCGGCCAGCCCGACCGCGCGGCGCGCGTGGCCGAACGCATCCCCATGCGGCGGCCGGGCCGGCCTGAGGAAATCGCCAACGCCGTGGCCTGGCTGGTGTCGGGCGAGGCGTCGTACGTCACCGGCAGCGTGCTCGAGGCGACCGGCGGGCTCTGAGCCTCGCGCTCGAATGCCACCCGATCACGCGATGGATGCGCGCAATGGCGCTACATTCCCGATCCTGTTCCGCCAGGGAGCTGGCGCATGGAGATCCAGCGCTTTCGCCTGTCCGGCGGTGGCACGCTCGCCTTCCGTACCGCGTGCGACCCCGCGCGGCCCGTCCTGCTCCTGCTGCACGGCACGCCAATTCCTCGCGCATGTTCCTTGGCGTGATGCCGCGCCTGGCCGCGGCTGCGCACGTGATCGCGCCCGACCTGCCCGGCCACGGCGAGTCCGACCCGCTGCCCATGGCCACGTTCAGGGGCATGGCCGAAGCGGTAGGCGAACTGCTGGACCATCTCGACATCGGCCCCCGCTACATCCATTCGCACGACTCGGGCGCGCCGGTCGGGGCGCCGTCGCCTGGGCCCCGTGCATCGCTTTCGCCTTGTCGGTTCGCCGTGACGGCCGTCCAGCCAATCCCTTCGCAGCAGGAGGTCGCCGCAAGACGCGCGGCAGGCGATGTCACGCGAGCCGGCGCTGCCTCGTCCATACCGCGAGCCCCAACGGAAACGCGCCATGAGCAAACTCGACTATTTCGCCGCCGCCCCCGCCGCCATGAAGGCCTGGACGGCGGCATCGATGAAGATCAACGCCAGCCTCGACCAGGCCCTCGTCAGGCTGGTCGAGATCCGCGCCTCGCAACTCAACGGCTGCGCCAACTGCATCAACATGCACACCGCCCAGGCCCGAGAGGCCGGCGAGACCGAGCAGCGGATGCACCTGCTGGCGGCGTGGCGCGACGCGCCCTGCTACACCGACCGCGAGCGGGCCGCCCTGGCCTGGACCGAGGCCATGACCCGGCTCTCCGAAGGAGGCCGCGCGCATGAAGAGGCCTACACTGCGCTCGAGGCCGAATTCAGCAAGGAGGAACAGGCGGTGCTGACCCTGGTGATCAACATGATCAACGGCTGGAACCGTCTCTCGGTCGGTTTCGGCAGCTGGATCGAACCCGAACTCGCCAGGCGCTACCAGCAGCCTGCAACGGCATGAGCACAAGCGCCATCCGCGCGGATGCGGCGGCGGACTTCAGCCCGCTCCGCCCCCAGCTCATGCGCGTCGCCTACCGCATGCTGGGCTCGGTCGCCGACGCCGAAGACGTCGTGCAGGAGGCCTTCATCCGCTGGATGGACGTCGATCGCGACGCGGTCCAGGAGCCGGCGGCGTTCCTGCGCCGCACGGTCACGCGGCTGTGCCTGGACCAGCTCAAATCCGCCCACCGTCGGTGCGAGGTCTATATCGGCCCGTGGCTGCCCGAGCCGGTGGTGGAGGAGGAGATCGACGAGGACGTGACCCTGCCCCTGCTGCTGGCACTGGAGCGGCTCTCGCCGCTGGAGCGCGCCGCCTTCCTGCTGCACGACGTCTTCGACGTCGGCTTCGACGAGATCGCCAGGACCCTCGGCCGCGAACCCGCGGCCTGCCGGCAGCTGGCGAAGCGGGCGCGTGCCCACGTGCGCGGGTCGCGGCCGCGGTTCCGGGTCGAGCGGACGCGCGCGCTGGAGCTGGCCCGGGCCTTCTTCACCGCCTCGCGCAGCGACGATCCCGGCGCCGTGCACGAGCTGGGCGCCATGCTGGCCGAAGACGTCGGCATGTACACCGACGGCGGCGGCAAGCGGCCCGCGGCGATCAGGCCGCTGTTCGGCCACGAGCGCGTCCTGCGCCTGCTGGGCGTGCTGGCGGGCCACTACGCGAAGCACGGCTCCACCCTGGTGCGGGTGGCCTTCATCAACGGCCTGCCCGGCTTCGTCACCCGCGAGTCCGACGGGGTCCTGCAGACGACCGCGCTCGAGATCGAGGACGACAGGATCACCGCCGTCTACGTGATGCGGAATCCGGACAAGCTGCGCCATCTGAACTGATGGCCGGGCGTGCGGGTCCCGGGCCCGGCGCGCGATCACCGCAGCGTCCGCTGCGCCCGCCACGCCACCAGCGCCGCGACCGTGAAGCAGCCCAGCGCCACCCACACGATGCCCTTCACCCCCGCGTCCGCCAGCTGCGCGAGCAGCACCCCGCCCAGCCCGGCGGCCAGCATGATCGAGAAGTTGAACACGCTCGACTGCAGCGAGGTCGCCACGTCGCGGCCGCGGTCCACCTGCCGTGCGATGGCGGTCTGGTACATCGCCCCCAGCGGCCCGAACGAAACGCCCCACAGGAAAAAGGTGAAGTGGGCCACGCCCGGAACCCGCGCAAACGCCAGGAACAGCAGCATCGACAGCGCGCCGAGCGCCAGCATCGACACCACCAGCGCCCGCAGCCAGTCGTCGATGACGCGGGCCGACCCCACCACCGAGAGCACCGAGCCGGCGCCGAACACCAGCAGCGCCGTGCCGGTGCCGCCGGCAAGATCCACCGTTTCCACCAGCAGCGCGATGTAGGTGTACACCGCGTAGTGCCCGGTCACCGACAGGAAGGTCAGCCCGATCACCACCAGGATGGCCCGGTTCCCCAGCAGCGCCAGCGGCGAGTTGCTGCGGCTGCGCGGCTCGCCCGGCACCGCGGGCAGGTACAGCTGGCACAGCGCCGCGAGCACCGCCACGCCCAGCGCGAACACCATGAACTCCGCGCGCCAGCCGAACCGCAGCCCCACCAGGGTCATCGCCGGCAGGCCGATGCTGATGCCCAGCGTGCTGCCGGCCAGGATCACGGTGATCACCCGCCCGTGCCGGTCCGGCGGCACCAGGCGGGTGCCGTAGGCGGCGATCATCGGCCACATCACCCCGGCGCATATCCCGCCCGCGATGCGCGCGCCCACCAGCACCGCGTAGGCTGACGACAGCCCCACCACGAGGTTGGATGCCGCGAAGCCGACCAGCAGCACCATCAGCAGGTGCTTGCGGTTCATCGGCAGCGTGGCGCTGACCAGCGGGATGGCGCACACCGCAGACGCCAGCGCGTACACCCCGACCAGCATGCCGATCCGGGATTCGGAGACGCCCAGGTCCTCGCCCATCTGCGGCAGGATCCCCGACGGGATCAGCTCCGAGAGCAGCCCGACGAAGGTCACGCCGGCCATCAGCCCGAACACGAACCACTGGGGCGCCGACAGCGGCGCTGCAGGCTGCTTCGTCATGCAAGAAGCGCCGTCGTCACCGCCGCCGCCACGCACCACAGCACCGCCCACAGCGCCGATACCCGCGCGAACACCAGCAGCGCGAAGCCGACCGCCGCGATCACGAGATCCACCGGCCCGCGCACGCCCTGCGACCACACCGGATCGAGGAACGCCGCCGCCAGCAGGCCGACCACCGCGGCATTGGCGCCGGCCACCGCACCGGCCGCCAGCCGGTGCCGGGTGAGCCTGGCCCACACCGGCAGCACCGCGAGCAGCAGCAGGAACCCGGGCAGGAACACCGCCACCAGCGCGATCGCCGCCCCCGCCATGGCCGGCATGCCCAGCGGGATGTCCGCGCCCAGGAACGCCGCCAGCGAGAACATCGGCCCGGGCACCGCCTGGGCCGCGCCGTAGCCGGCGAGGAAGGTGTCCGGATCCACCCAGCCCGGATCGACCACGCTGTGCTGCAGCAGCGGAAGCACCACGTGGCCGCCGCCGAACACCAGCGCGCCGGCCTCGTAGAACGCAGCCGCCACCCCCACCGCGGACGGCGCGGCCGCCGACGGCAGCAGCAGCGCGGCGCCCAGCCCCGCGAGGAACAGGACCATGCACGCCGCCGCGGCCACCCCGCCATGGCGCACCGGAAACCGCGCCGCCGCAGGCATGCGCACGCCCCGGCACAGCCGGATGCCCAGCAGGCCGCCAAGCGCGATCGCGGCCAGCTGTAGCCACACGCCGGTGCCGGCCAGGATCAGCGCGAGCGCGACGGCCGCGATCGCAGCGCGCGGCAGGTCGGGCGTCAGCCGCCGCACCATT
This sequence comes from Pseudomonadota bacterium, assembly GCA_023388355.1. Next base: position 55,943 of record JAEWGI010000029.1, on the reverse strand, counting down.
CCCGCCAGCGCATGCGCCACCACCACCACCGCCACCAGCTTCAGCCCGTGCAGCGCGGCCGCGCCGGCGCCGTCCCCCAGCCGGGGCACCAGCGCCGCGGCCCCGGACATCAGCAGCGCCGACGGCAGGGTGAAGGCGACGAACGCCGCCAGCGCGCCGCGCCAGCCGGCGCGGAACAGACCGATCGCAAAGCCCATCTGGCTGCTCGCCGGCCCGGGCAGGAACTGGCAGACCGCCAGCAGCTGGGCGAAGCGGGCCTCGTCCAGCCATCCACGCCGCTCGACGAACTCCGCGCGCAGGTAGCCGATGTGCGCGATCGGCCCGCCGAACGCGGTCAGCCCCAGCTTGAGGAAGGCGCGGAAGACCTCGACAGCACTGCCGCCGGGCAGCGCGGTGACGTGCGGATCAGCGTGCGACATGCCGTTGGGACACGTCCATGGCGAAAACGAACCTTGTGAGGCCGGGGCGCCATTAGACACCCTTCGGCAGCGCTACCCGCGACTTCCGCAAGCAGTGGCGAGCCAGGTGGTTGATGCCGCAGCCATCAAACACGCGTTGAGGGCCCGCACCCAACGCGCCGGAGCATCATCACCGATGGAGCCGTCGGCCGCTTGCGGCGAGCAGTGGTCCTCCTGTCGGCAAGTGCACCGGGCCTCGTGATCGGGAAGGGCGGCCCTATCCGTTGCCGCCATCCTGCGAAGAGAACAGGCGGTTGAGATCCGCGTACTCCATGCCAGCGCGCGGCGCCGCGGAAAAGTCGCCGGCGAGGAAGCCCTCGACTCCGTCCACGCCGGCGCCGAAGGTGTGCTGGAACAATCCGGGACCTGCACTGATCCGACGCACGCCAGCCTCAACCAGGGCATGCAGCGACGGCATTCCGGGAACGGCCATCGCGTTGAGCGGCATCGGCACTTCGCGCGCAACCGCGGCGATGTCTTCGATCTGAACCATGCCGGGCACGAAGCTGCCGTCCGCGCCCGCATCCCGGTAGCGGGACAGGCGGTGGATCGCCATGTCCAGTGCATCGCGACCGGAAGCAAGTCCACCCAGGTAGACATCGGTGCGCGCGTTGATGAACAGCGGTGTCCCGCCCAGCACCTCACGAATCGCCCGGATCTTCCCGACCAGCGCTTCTGGCCTGCCTGCGCCGTCTTCCAGATTGATCCCGGCCACCCCCGCCGCCGCGACTTGCCCGACCAGAGCGGCCACGGCATGCGGATCATCGCTGTAGCCGTCTTCCAGATCGATGCTCACCGGAACCGAAGCGACGCGCACGATCGAGCGCACCTGGTGCAACAGCGCCTCCACCGGCAGCGCGCCGCCATCGGCATAGCCGCATGCCCAGGCCATTGCCGCGCTGCTGGTGCCAATGGCCGGGGCGCCTGCCCGCTGCCAGAGCACCGTACTGCCGGCATCCCAGGCGTTGGCGATCAGCAGGGGCGATCGGGCGCGATGGAGTTCCAGAAACCGGGAGTAAGCGTCTGCCGCCATGAACTGTTGCCCTGGGTGGAGTGGGAGCGGAACCATGGCATCGACGGGATCCCGAAACTCGCCACTTTCGGACCTCAACGTGAAAAAGCCCGGCCCGCCTTCATGTCCGCGCCAGCGGCTGCTGCGGGGGTATCGCCGCGCAAGCCGGCAGCGTGCATGGGATGGAGCAGCCGATGGAGGTCGGGTGTATCGTCGCGGGCGGGAGCGCGATGGAGGGACGCCATGAACCCGAAGAGCAGGACGCCAGGAATGCTGGCGATCGCCGCGATCGCCGCGATGTCCGCCATTGGCGGCCTGGCGCTGGCGCAGGACGCCGACGATCCGCTGGGCGAACGACGCGCACTGGACCCGGAGGCCATCGTCCACGTCCAGCCGATGAACGACGGGCCGTTCTTCGACCGCTGGTACGCCTGGCCGCTGGTGGAGTTCGACGAACCGGTGCCCGGCCTGTTCAACGTCCTGCGCGACGGCAAGAGCGGCGAACTCTCGGCCACCCTCGCGGTGGACTGCGAGGCACGCACCTCGAAGTGGGAAGGCGGCGTGGTCTACGGCAGCGAGCTGGTGGGCGAGGACTACTTCGCCACCCAGGTGCCGCCCGAGGTGGCACACACCATCATCGAGCGTCATTGCGCGGACGCAGCCGCAAAGTCGGAGAACGGCCGCCGGTCGCCCTGATCTCTCAATCCTTCGGGTGTGGCGGGCCACCAGGTGCTGAATAGCCCCGGGCTGCCGTCAACTCAAAGTCTCAGTGGCAGCAGCGCGGCTGCCTCCCAATCGAAGCAGCTCTGCCTCCCAATCGAACGGAAAAGGGCGGCTCTGTAGGAGCACGCAATCCGTTCGGGTGCCGGTCAGGTGGCCGGCCCTTCAGGCGCGCCTCGTTTGTCCCGTCAAGAAGCCCCCGCGCGGCAGACGAAAAAGGAGAATCCCATGCGGACGATGCGGCTGATTGCCATTGTGGCGCTCGCGGTCGGGCTCGTGGCATGCACCACCATTCGAGACTTGGCCTATGGCGATGAGCCGGACCCGAAACGGATTCCCGGTGGCGAATCCAGGCTGCTGCTCGTGGACGTGAGAGAGGACGGCGAACTGGTCTGCCCGGGCGTAGACAAGCATCCCGTCCTTTGCACAGAACGGCTCGAGCGCGTCCGCCACTGGCTCAGCACGGAATCCACCACGGCTCCCATCGTCGTGTTTGTCCACGGCTGGCACCACAACGCGTCCGACGACGACGAGAACTTGAAAGGTTTCAAGGCATTCCTGTTGAAGCTGGAGGACCGTCGACGCCAGGCAGGAGTCGAGCACCCGGCGGTCGATGGGATCTATGTTGGCTGGCGCGGGGACGCCTGGGAATTCGCCGGGCCGAAGTGGATCCAGTTCCTCGATTTCCCGACCATCTGGCCGCGCAAGGCGGCCTCAGTGCGTGTGGGTGAGGGCGGTCTACGCACGCTGGTAAGTGCCCTGCGCGCTGAGTACCCCGGCCGCGTTCTGATCGTGGCGGGCCACAGCCTCGGAGCCTCGGCGATCTTTCACGCCGTCAAGCCGGATCTGCATCTGTCGGTGGAAAGCGGCCAAGAGTTCATTCTCATGAATCCGGCCGTCTCTGAGCAGGAGTTTGACGCTTTGGCCACACGCGTACGCGCCGCTGTCCGGGCGGCGCGATCCGAAAGCAGGGTGGAGCAGTTCCGGACACATAGGGTGTTGATGGTTCTACAGGCGCTGGACGACTGGCCAATCGGTACGCTGTACGCTTGGGCGTTTCCCGGCGTGCCGGTCGGCTTTGACGACGACAAGCGGACCCACAATGCACGCATGTGCGAATCCGATTGCCCGGAACCGTCGAGCGCGAGCAGCGCAGAGGATGGGCGGTTTGGAGATCCCGGCTGCTACCACCGCCTGCCCGGCGAGACTGAGCCTGCAATGGTCATCACCGCAATCACCCGCAGTGGCACGTGCGAGCAGCAGATGGACAACCCGGTCTGGGTGGTCACAGGCGAAGCCGCAGTGTCACGCGACCACAATGACATCTTCAATGACCCGCAGGCCGCAGCGCTTGCCGCCCATATAGAGAGAGCCATCGTGAACGCGGAGAGACGCTTGGCGTTGAGGGCGCTCCCGCAGCTGGATTAGCTGAAATGTCCCTGGCACCGCTTCCTCTAGTGGTGGTCCGTTCTCGGCCAAGAGCGGACATCTTGAAGGCAAGCTAGCTAATCCATGCGAGACGAGGATTGCCGAGCTTATGAGCAGCCGCTTATGTCACCGTCCCGTGATCAACGGTTCGGGCGGAGCTCTAACCCATCAACGTTGTTGAGGACGTCGAGGACGGTCTCGACATGGTCCATATCGAAATCATCCCGGTTTGGCTCTTCGTGCGTGCCCTTGTTGAGGAGGGTCCAGACCAGGTTATCCTCCGGAATTCCTAGGATCGTGTTTAGGTTCTCAAGCAGCGGCGTTTTGCTGTCGTGGGCGAAAGTGCGTGCGTCCACCAGTTTCTTGCGCAGCGCCGTGCACAGGCCATAAAGCTGCGGCTCCTTGCCGGGCCCTTCGATCTGCACCGAAATGTTGCCCACTCGATGTGATTCGAGCCACTTCCAAGCTTTGTGAGTGAGCATCTCTAGTGACTTCCGCGCAAATGAGAGCGCATCTCGAGCGTTGTAGCGTTCGTCGATGGCTTCCCTTGCCCGTGCCAAATAGTTTTGAGTTCCCGGCGGATTCACGCGTGGCTGGTAATCGCCACGATGATGCAGAAGAACGAATTGGTGACAATCGTCTCGGAGCTCCCGCGGCAAGTGGTTCTCGACATCCTTGACGAACTCAGGGCTGTGACAGGTGACGATGATCTGCGTCTTCCGAAAGCGCTCCGACTCGAAAATCGCCGCGCGGATGCCGCTGCGATGGTCGTGGTCGATCGCGTTGATCGCATCGTCAAAAATGATGAGCGGAGCGCCCACAGACTCGGCCTTCGCCAGTAGGACCGCGAGCCCTAGGCAGCGGATGTGCCCTTCACTCAAGGCAGTGAGCGCATTCACCCGCCGCTGAGGGTTGCCGCGGAAGGCGATTTCAATGACGCCTTCGCCGGTGAGCGGCAGGCGGAGGTCGGCTAGCTTGTCTTCGTCGCGGTCCCCGTGGTTGAACTCGTTGTACAGCGTCATAGTCGAAGCGTTTAGGTCCGCCATCAGCATGCCAGGGAGTTGCTCGCGAAAGCGTCCAAGCAGGCCGTAGAAGCTGTCGTAGGCCTCCTTGAGGGGCCGATCGCGCACATTCGCCTGCTGTTCCTCGCCCGCGCGCCTGATCAGGTCCCCGTTCGCTTCTTCCCACTGCGTGATGCGGCTTCGGGCCTGAGCAGCATTTTCCATGACCTGGCGGCGGCGACCGTCGTGCTCTGCCATCCAGATGCGGGCGTCGTTCAGCCGCGTCTGTTCGGCCAGATCTTCGCCGCGCAGTCGCAATGCCTCGCGCGTGCGCTCGTCGCGCGCGGCGGCTTGAGCGGCTACGACCAAAATCTGCTCGAGCGACGGCGTCGCGCCGGTCTCGTCGGTCTCCGACGAGTACACAGCGATCCACCAACCGGGTGTGTCGGGGTTGTGAGGGAGGGCGCGCAGATAGGCCCCGACCAACGTGTCCGCGTGGCCTTCGCTCGCCAAGAACGATTCAAGATTGCGAAGGCCAGTTCGCAGATCGCGGCTCGCGTCGCTTGCCTCTCGCCGCAGGCGATCATGGTCAGCTTCCAGCCTCGCGAGTTCTTCGAGCTCACGCAGGCCCGTATCAGCCCGCTCGAACGGGTTGCGCGCTGCCTCGGCGATTGGCGTCAGGCAAGCCGGGCAGCGGTCCGCGTGCTCTGGGCGCAGCGCCTGCACTGCGGCGAATAGCTTTCGGAAAGAGATTTGGCTGCGCTTCTCGTCTAGGCCGCGCTGCGAGGCTGCCAAGTTCTCCAAGCCGGCATCAGCGTTGGCGAATAGGTCAGCGACGATCTGGCGGGAGATGTTCGTCACTGCCGGCATCAGCGAGCGCAGCTTCGTGTCGAGCTCCTGCAGGCGACTGGGCGTTTCCTCGTTTCCGAGCACCAACAGCTTAAGCTCGTCGTAGGTGAGGTTCTCCGCGACGCCCGCGGCGTAATCGGTTGCGGCTTGGTCTAAAGCGCGGAGTTGCTCCGCTTCACCATCGCGTGTCAGCTCGTCGGTCCGCAGAGCTTGCCTCCGACCGGCGAGCTGTGTCTGTGCCTCGGTGGTAAGCGTAAGCGCTGCGTCCATCGACTCGTTGAAGTGCGAAGCGAAGTCGTTGAACTGATCCATTCCGAAAAGTGTCGCGATCAGGCCCGTCTTGCGTCCGGGAGGCGTCGCGGCGATTCGCGAGAAGTTGTCGATCCGGTTCTTCTCGACGAAGAAGAAGCGGAACGCGTTCTCATCGGCAGCGACTTGGACCTCTCCACCCTCGGCGTTGGTAGCTGTGAGGATGGGGTTGGCGAAGCGGCCAGCGTGGATGTTGGCCAGGTAGTCGCGCTGCTCGATCCGCTTCGAGCCCGCCTCTTCGACGGCTCCAAGCAATACGTATTCGAGCGCCTCGCACAAACTACTTTTCCCGCTGCCGTTCGGACCGTAGCAGAGGACGACTCGCTTGCTCAAATCGAAGGTCTGCGGCTCGCGAAAGCCGCGAAAGGGTCCCAAGGTTAGGGCGCGCAACCGGAGCCATGGGTACTTCTCTTGGACGGCTGCGTCGAGGAACTCCGGAAGGTCCGCGCTCGTAGCCGCGAGATGCTGACGGGCCAAACCTGCCAGGAGTTGCGAACGTCTGTTGTGCTGCCTGGCCGTAGCGGCAACAGCGTCGAAATTCATCAGCGTCAGGTTGGCCATCCTGCGCGCACTCTCTGGCGCTAAGCGCCCGGGCTCGTTCAACCAGCGCACGAAGCGTTCAAAATCCTGTTTTGCGGTGCCCATCCTCTCCCCCGGGACGCGGCTACTTTGCTGTGATACAGCTTGGAGCATACCGTGCTCGGGCTACGCAGCAACAATTGCCCAACGTCTGCTTTGGGTCGACAGCGGCTACTCGCTTCCGGCTCCGATCACCTGGGTGTTACCACTCACCGCGCCCAAGGCTCCGTCACCAGCCGCTCGGCCAGATAATCGATCAACGCCTGCACTCTTGCCGGCCGCCTCCGCCCCGGCGGGGTCACGATGTGCAACGCGATCGGTTCGGTCTGCCAGTCGTCCAGCGCCGTTTCGAGCGTGCCGTCGCGCAGGTCCTGCCAGACCAGAAACTCGGGCTGCAGGGCCATGCCGAGGCCGGCGCGCAGGGCGGGGAGGAAGACTTCGGCGTTGTTCGCCTGCAGCTGGGTGGGGACGACCTGGGTGTATTCGCCGCGGCGCGGGTGGCGGAAGCGCCAGGCGGTGCCGCCGCGCTGGTAGGCGTACTGCAGGGCGCGGTGGCGGGCGAGGTCGCGCGGGTGTTCGGGGCGGCCGTGTTTCGCGAAGTAGTCGGGCGCGGCGACGAGCAGGATGCGCACGCTGCACAGGCGGCGGGCGCGCAGGCTGGAGTCGGCCATGGCGGCGATGCGCAGGGCCAGGTCGAAGCGGTTGCCGACCAGGTCCACCACTTCGTCGCTGAGCTGGATGTCGAGTTCGACCTCGGGATGGGCCTGCAGGAAATCCGGCAGCATCGGCGCCAGGCGCGAGACGCCGAACGACATCGGCGCGGCCAGGCGGATCAGGCCGCGCAGGCTGCTGGACTGCTCGGCCGCTTCCAGTTCCACCGCCTCGCCTTCCTCGAGGATGCGGGCGGCGCGATCGAGCGCGGCCTCGCCGCTGTCGGTGAGCGACATGCGGCGCGAGGTGCGGTGGAACAGGCTGGTGCCGATGCGCTGCTCGAGCCGGGTGATGGCCTTGGACACGGTGGCCTGCGACAGCGACAGCTCGGCCGCGGCGCGGGCGAACGAGCCTGCCTCGGCCACCTTGGCGAAGATCGCCCAGGCTTCCAGGTCCGGCAGCTTCTTCATCGGCGGCTCCCGCGGCGGCGTTGCGCGGCCATCGTCCGGCCGCGGCGTCGATCATGTCAACAACGGAAACGATGTTATTCCATCGTTTCCGTTCACAGCGACGGGGCGACTTCCTAGACTGGACCCAGTCAACTGATTGGAGATCGTCATGATCGAGCGCCGTCCCTTCGAGTCCCTGGGTGGAGCCAACCACGGCTGGCTCGACGCCAGGCACCACTTCTCGTTCGCCGAATACCACGACCCCGAGCGCGTGCACTGGGGCGCGCTGCGGGTGTGGAACGACGACGCCATCCAGCCGGGCACCGGCTTCCCGCCGCACCCGCACGCGGACATGGAGATCATCACCTACGTGCGCGAGGGCGCCATCACCCACCAGGACAGCCTGGGCAACAAGGGCCGCACCGAAGCGGGCGACGTGCAGGTGATGAGCGCGGGCAGCGGCATCCGCCATTCCGAATACAACCTGGAGCCGGGGGTGACGCGGATCTTCCAGATCTGGATCTTTCCCGACCGCAAGGGCGAGCCGCCGTCCTGGGGTGCGAAGCCGTTCCCGAAGGGCGAACGCTCCGGGCAATTCGTCACCCTGGCCAGCGGCATCGACGGCGACGGGGACGCGCTGCCGATCCGCACCAATGCGCGCGTGCTCGGCGCCACGCTCAAGGCCGGCGAGACCGCCGAGTACCGCTTCGACGGGCCGGACCGCCATGGCTATCTGGTGGCGGACCGCGGCCGGTTGGACGTGGATGGCGTGGCGCTGGAGCCGCGCGACGGCGCGGCGATCAGCGGCGAGGAGCGCATCCGCGTGACCGCGCTCGAGGATGCCGAGCTGGTGCTGGTGGATACCGCGGCGTAGTGCCGCCGAGGCGACCATGGCTCCGTGGCCATGGCCGCCCTCACGAACGCGGCTCCGGCCGCGACCGATACGGTTCGATGCAGCATTTGCGTCGGATGCGGCCGGGTCGTGGCGGAAGCCGCTTCCCGCACGTGGACCAAGACCGGACCGGTTCACCGGTGCATCACGGCGGCCGGCCACACTCCGCGCATGCCCACCCCGCCTGCACGCACGTCCCGACGCCCGCGCCGCGCGCTGTCGCCGGCCGAACGCGACGCCATCGCGGCCGGGCTGCGCTACGTCGGCGACACTTCGCCGGGCATCCGCCGCGAGCGTCGCGGGCGCGGGTTCTGCTACCGCGATCCGGACGGTGCGCTGGTGCGCGACGACGAGACCCTGCAGCGCATCCGCTCGCTGGCCATTCCGCCGGCCTATCGCGACGTATGGATCTGCGTCTCGCCGCGGGGCCACCTGCAGGCCACCGGGCGCGATGCGCGCAGGCGCAAGCAGTACCGCTACCACCCCGACTGGCGGCCGCTGCGCGATGCCAACAAGTTCGACCGCATTGTCGCCTTCGGACGCGCGCTGCCGAAGCTGCGGCGCCGCGTGCGCGCGGATCTGTCGCTGCGTGGATTGCCCCGCGAAAAGGTGCTGGCCGGCGTGGTCGCGATCATGGCCGGCACCCTGATCCGCGTGGGCAACGACAGCTATGCGCGCGAGAACGGCTCGTTCGGCCTGACCACGCTGCGCGCGCGCCATGCGCGCTTCCTGGGCAAGGAGCTGCGGCTGCAGTTCAAGGGCAAGGGCGGGCGCGTGCACGAAGCCGGCATCCAGGATCCGCAGCTGCTGCGACTGGTGCGCGCGATGCACGAACTGCCCGGCCAGCGCCTGTTCCAGTACCGCGACGAGGATGGCGAGCTCGTGGCGGTGGACTCGTCCGACGTCAACGACTACCTGCGCGAGTGCATGGGCGAGGACTTCACCGCCAAGGACTTCCGCACCTGGGGCGCGACGGAAGCGGCGTTCCGGCAGCTGGCGGCGATCGCCTGCGACGAGGACACCTCCGACACCGCCGCGGCGGGCGTGTGCCGCGAGGTCTGCACGGCCGTCGCTGGGCTGCTTGGCAATACGCCCGCGGTCTGCCGCAAGAGCTACATCGACCCACGCGTGTTTGCGGGTTGGCGCGACGGCAGCCTGCACCGCCGCGCGGCGCGGGCACGCGGTCCGCGGCAGTGGGAGGCGGCGCTGCTGGGGTTCCTGTCGCGGGCGAGCAGTAAGTCCGGTGCTTGAGAAGACCATCTTTGTGGGAGCGGCTTCAGCCGCGAATGGATCCATCCGACGCCATGGATGCATCGGGCGGGCTGATGCCGATCGCGGGTGAAGCCGCTCCCACCCCAGCCCACCCGCAATCAGCAGAGGCTGGGGTGAGCAAAGCGAACCCGGCACCGGCCCGTGCCGCAGGCCCGCCAGCCCACATGGCGGACGTTGGGGTTCGCTTTGCTCACCCCAACCTATGCGACTCCAGCCCTCTCCGCGAGCGGGAGAGGGAGCAGAGCCGGACGCCTCGCTTTAGCCCTTCCCCCGTCGGGGGAAGGGTTGGGATGGGGGCCGGAGCACGACCGGAGTCCGGGTGAGTCGCGGCTGAAGCCGCACCTACACTGGTCGTGGGTTGGAGGAGGTGGTGGCGTCTGGAGTACGGTGGCGGCCATGAAGGGCATCAGCCACATCACGTTCATCGTCCGCGACCTTGATCGCATGGCCACGTTCCTGTGCCAGGGGCTCGGCGCGCGAGAGGTGTACGACAGCGCCGGGCGCGAGTTCTCGCTGTCGCGCGAGAAGTTCTTCGTGCTCGGTGGCGTCTGGCTGGCCGCGATGGAGGGCGAGCCGCCAGCGGAGCGCTCGTACCAGCATGTGGCCTTCGCGGTGGACGAGTCCGAGCTGCCGCTGTACCGGGCGCGGCTGGAGGCGCTCGGGGTGGAGATCCGTCCGCCGCGTCCCCGCGTCGAGGGCGAAGGGCAGTCGCTGTACTTCCATGACTTCGACAACCATCTGTTCGAACTGCATGCCGGCACGCTTGAAGAGCGTCTGGCGCGGTATGCGTCCGACGGTGTCGGCGTGCCGGTCGACGGCTGACTTCGTTCGGGCGCGCCGGCTGGCAGCGCCTCAGGCGTCGGGAATGTCGCTGCGCGCGGCCTCGCGAGCCGCATGGATGGCCTGGATGCGGGCCTTGCGCAGCGCTTCGCCGATCTGCGGGCCGTCCATGCCTTCGCGGACGATGTCGCGTGCGTTCACCGCCAGCGCGGCGGCATGCAGGCGCTGCAGTTCGGGGCCCTGCGGGTAGGGCTGGTCTTCCAGGCCCGCGCGGCCGCGCTTGTCGGCTTCGCAGACCAGGGCCAGCTTCGCGATGCGGGCGGGTTTGCGGAACGCGTCGCAGCGCTGCAGCAGGTCGTGCACGGTCTTGTCGCGCAGTTCGCGCAGGCGGTGCACGTTGAGGTGTTCGCGGCAGGCGATGAGGGCCAGGTCGCGGTGCTCCAGCGGCACCTTGAGCCGTTCGCACAGGGCGCGCAGGGGCGCGATGCCGGCCTGTTCGTGGCCGACGTGGCGCGGCAGTTCGTGGGCGGGGGTGAGCGCCTTGCCCAGGTCGTGGGTGAGGGCGGCGAAGCCGACCACGGTGTCGCCGGGCGCCAGCGTCGCGGCCATGTCGCTGACCAGTTCCTGGTGGGTGCCGGTGTCGACCTCGGGATGGTATTCGGCGCGCTGCGGCACGCCGTAGAGCGCGTCGACTTCGGGCAGCACCGCGCGCAGGGCGCCGGCCTCGCGCAGGGTGCGCAGGAAGGCCGAGGGCTGCTTCGCCGCCAGTGCCTTGCACAGCTCCTGCCAGACGCGTTCGGCGACCAGGGTGTCGAGTTCGCCGCCGTCGGCCATCTGCCGCATCAGCGCCATCGTCTCCGGTGCGACGCTGAAGCCCAGCGGCGCGAGGCGCGCCATGAAGCGGGCCGCGCGCAGCACCCGCAGCGGGTCTTCGGCGAAGGCGGGGCCGACGTGGCGCAGCAGGCGCGCTTCGATGTCGCGCGCGCCGCCGAAGGGATCGACGAGGTTGCCGGCCTCGTCCTGGGCGATGGCGTTGATGGTGAAATCGCGGCGTTCCAGGTCCTGTTCGAGCGTGACCGATGGATCGGCGTGGACCACGAAGCCGCGGTGCCCGGGCGCGCTCTTGCGCTCGGTGCGGGCAAGCGCGTGTTCTTCGGCCGAGTCGGGGTGCAGGAACACGGGGAAATCGCGCCCGACCGGGCGGAAGCCGGCGGCAAGCATCGACTCCGGGGTTTCGCCCACGACCACCCAGTCGCGGTCGCCGGGCGGCAGGCCCAGCAACCGGTCGCGCACCGCGCCGCCGACGAGGTAGGTTTTCATGTGCCTATGATGCCTGCTCCTTGCTCTTCGCTCTTCGCTCTTGGCCCCTTCCCCCGCCTGCGGGGCGTTCGGATGGTCCGCGCGGCAGTGCCGCGCAAACGGACCATCCTCACCCCCGCAGGCGGGGGAGGGAGCAGATCGGACCGGAGCGGGGGCTTCGCCCCTTCCCCCGCTTGCGGGGGAAGGCCGGGATGGGGGCGCGCGCCGACGGTGCGCGGAAATGTCGCGGCGGGCTGTGACCCCCACTCCATCCCTCAATCCCTGAAGGGTGCAATGGCCCGAAAGCGGGGAGGGAACGGTCGTGCGTCGGAGGCGGGCGGTGTTGGGGTTCGCTTTGCTCACCCCAACCTATGGGGCTGGGATGGGGCGCGGCGACCGTTGGCCCCCCACCCCAACCCGTCCGGCCCGGCGCAGCGCGCCGGGCGTTCGGATGGTCCGCGCGGCAGTGCCGCGCAAACGGACCATCCTCACCCCCCGCAGGCGGGGGAGGGAGCAAATCGGACCGGAGCGGAAGCCTTCCGCCCCTTCCCCGCAAGCGGGGAGGGAGCTAGGCGTCTGCTGCCGGTGCTTCCGGTGCAGGGCAGGCAAAAGCCTTGCGCGGTGCGCCGGTGCCGCCGCGCATGCGTTCGGTGACCGGGGTGGCCTTGCCGTACATGCGCCAGTCGTAGAGCACGCTGAAGGCGAGGATGCGGGCCACGTATTCGCGCGTTTCACGGTAGCTGATGGTCTCGATCCACAGGTCCGGATCCATCGGCCCACGCTGCGCCAGCCAGCGCGAGGTGGGCGTGGGCCCGGCGTTGTAGGCGGCGATGGCGACGTAGGGCTTGCCGTACATCGCTTCCTTCTCGCGCAGGTAGGCGGTGCCCAGGATGATGCTGGTCTCCGGATCGTACAGGCCCTGGGGGCCGTTCCAGGGCAGGCCCAGGCGGCGCGAAACCGCGGCGCCGGTGTTGGGCATCACCTGCATCAGGCCGCGCGCGCCGGCGGGCGAGCGTGCGTTCGGGTTGAAGGTGCTCTCGGCGCGGATCTCGGCGGCCACCCAGGCCGGGTCGAGGCCGTTCTTCCTCGCTTCGCGCTGGATGATGTCGGCGTGGTGGATCGGGAAGCGCAGCGTGTACAGCCGGCTTTCGCCCGGCGCCTTGCGAAGGTTGAATACGGCGCGGTCGAACCAGCCGTGGTCCTGCGCGACCTGCACTGCGATGCGTCGCTGCGCGTCGTCGAAGCGGGAGAGTGCGTCGTTCCACTCGCGCACCGCCCAGCCGGCGCGGTCGGCGCGGTACAGCGCCATCGCCCGCACCAGCGCCGGGTCGGCGGCGACCGCGGCCTTCTCCGCCTCGCTCCAGTCGGGCATCCACGGGCACAGCGCGTAGGGCCGGTCGAGGCGGTCGGCGGCGAGGAAGCCGTGGAAGTCGGAATGCGCCGCCGCCTGCGCGAACATGGCCTGCGCACCGGCGCGGTCGCCGGTGAGTTCGAGCATGCGCGCCTCGAACCACTGCCAGCGCGAGTTGCCGCGCTGCTCCGGCCCCATCCTGCGCAGCGCAGCCAGCGCCGCCTTCCAGTCCGAGCGCGACAGCGCTTCGCGCACGCGCCACTCGTGCAGGCGTTCGTCGTAGGCGCTGTCGGGCACCTGCCCCAGCAGCCGCGCCGAATCGGGCAGGTAGGAGGCGACCGTCCACAGCGCGGCCTGGTAGAGCACGCGGCCGCGGTCTTCTTCGGTGAACTCGAGCGCCGCTGCCAGCGCGGGCAGGCGCGCCTCGGCGGCGAGCGGATCGTCCTTGCCGAACTTCGCCAGCCCGTGCGAGGCGACCAGGCGGCTGCGCGCTGTCTTTGGCCAGTTCAGCGCGCGGTCGTGCGGCGCCTGCACGAAGGCGGCGTAGTCGGTGGCGAGCGCGAGCTGGTCGGCGGGCAGGCCGCGCGCGGCGGCGCGCATCACCGCCGGCTGCCATTCGGCGGCGGCCAGTTCCAGGCGCTCCCAGCGCAGCGCGTCGTCGAGGCCACCGGCGGCGTCGAGCGCGGCGAAGACCGGATCGCATTCGTTCGGCAGCGATTTGCCGCTGCTGCGCCAGATCGCCTGCGCCTCGCGCGTCCACTGCGCGTCCATGGCGCCGGTGCGCTGGCGCGCCTGGAGTTCGGCGCAGCGCAGGGCGGTGCTGGTGATCGAGGGCGACCATGCCGCGCGCAGTCCGGCCCAGTCCTCGCGCTTGAGCAGGGCGCGCAGCCACGCCTCGCGGAATACCCCGGCCACCGGCTTGCCCTCGTGCCGGGACAGGAAGGCCTGCGCCTGCGCGCCGGACAGGGTGTCGATGTTGCGCCGCAGGCCGGCCATCTCGACCCAGGCCCGGGCCGGGTGCGACGGCGCCAGCGCGGGCGCGGGCAGGCCGCGCTCGGCGGCTTCGATGGCCAGGCGCAGCGCGGTTTCGTCCTGCGCGTGCGCGGCCGGGAGGGCCAGCAGGGCCAGGGCAGCGAGTAGGATGGTCAGCCGTTTCGACATCCGCCGACTATAGCCAGACGCCGATGAACATCCTTTCAGAGTGCGGCACGCGCGCCGGGGCGCGGACATGATCGAGGGCTGGTGGGTGTTCCCGCTGCTGGGCGTGGTCGCGGGCGTGCTGGCCGGGCTGCTGGGCATCGGCGGCGGGCTGGTGCTGATCGGCGCGCTGGTGTGGCTGCTGCCGGTCTACGGCATCCCGGCCGAGGCGGCGATGCACGCGGCGCTGGCCAGTTCGCTGGCGAGCATCGTCCTCACCGCCTCGTCCTCCGCCCGCGCCCACCATCGTCGCGGCAGCGTGCTGTGGCCGACGGTGGCGTGGATGGTGCCGGGGCTGATGCTGGGCGGCTGGCTGGGCAGCCTGCTTGCCGTCGAACTGCAGGGCCAGGTGCTGCGCTGGTGCGTGGCGCTGTACTGCTTCCTGGTCGCGGCGCAGATGATGTTCGGGGGCCGCCGCGGCGGCGCGGCGCACGACGGGACGGTGCCGACCGGCTGGCCGATGGTGGCCGCCGGCGGCGGCATCGGCGCGGTCTCGGCGGTGGTCGGGATCGGCGGCGGCAGCATGACCGTGCCGCTGCTGGTCTGGCGCGGCGTGGTGCCGGTGCGCGCGGTGGGCACGTCCTCGGCCTGCGGCATCTTCATCGGGCTGGCCAGCGCCACCGGCTACGCGCTGCACGCGCCGGCTGGGGTGCTGCCGGCGCACGCGGTGGGCTACGTCTACCTGCCGGCGGCGATCGGCATCGCGGTGGCCTCGGTGCTGGCCGCCCCGCTGGGCACCCGCCTGGCGCACGCGATCAGCGGTGCCGCGCTCAAGCGCGTGTTCGCCGGGTTCATGGTGCTGGTGGGGATCAGCGTGCTGCTGTGAGGTGCTGGAAGCCCTCCCCTTCAAGGGGGTGAGGGCGGCCCGCTTGGGCGGCACTGCCGCCCGGGCCGACCGAACGCCCGGCACGCTGTGCCGGGCCGGACGGGTTGGGAGGGGATGGTTCTTGCCTGGCGGGAACAGGCAGTCGAGCGCTCTGCGCACTGAACACCATCCCCACCCCGGCCCTCCCCTTGAAGGGGAGGGAGCAGAGCGGGGTAGCCCTCCCCTTGAAGGGGAGGGAGCAGAGCGGGGTAGCCCTCCCCTTGAAGGGGAGGGAGCAGAGCGGGGTAGCCCTCCCCTTCAAGGGGAGGGTTGGGAGGGGATGGTGTTGTCCGCACCCTCGCCTCCCGGCACCGCCGGCATCGCCTGCGACGCAACCGCATCCTCCGCATGCCGCAGGAAATCGCTGACGTACCAGCGCCCGTCGCGCCGCTCCATGTTGACCACGGTGTCGATCGGGGTGCCGGCCAGGCTGTACTGCAGGCGCACCCGGGCGAGGTCGCCGGTCTGGGACTGCAGCTGCACGTCCATCGCGCGCAGATCGGCGGCGAGGTCCAGGCCGTAGTCCGACAGCACCTGCCTGGCGGTGGCCAGTACGCGCGACATGCGCTGCAGGCCCTGTTCCATTCCCGCCTCGGCAAACGCGGCATCGCTGTCCAGCTTCGCTTCGCGCGCCGCCCCGGCCATGGCCGCGATCGCGGCCTGCGCGCGCGCGCGGTCGCCGATCGGCGCCTGTGCGGCCCAGTTGCCAAGGGCCTGCACCAGCTGCGGGTAGTGCTCGCGCTCGGAGACGCTGAAGTCGCCCTGCTGGGCGATGAACTGCACGGTGAAGACGGTGAGGAATTCCGCGGCCGAGGCCAGGCTGGCGTTGGCGAGCTGGCGGTCGAAGCCCTGCATCAGGCTGCGCTCGGCGTCGGGCGCCGACAGCGCCGCCATCGCCCGCGGCAGGTGCGTGGCGAAGGGCAGCTGGTCGAGCGGCCAGCGGGTGCGGCCTTCGCTCCAGGCCTGCTCCAGGCCGGCGTGGACCTGCGGCGTCACTGCGTCGCGGGTGAAGGCCACCAGGTCGCCGTCGGCCAGGTGCGCGGTCAGCAGGCGCACGGTCTCGCCCGGCGTGGGCGGCTCGGCCGCGCCCGGTTCGACGGCGTCCTGGCCTTGGCCGCAGCCGGCCAGGACGGCCAGCGCGGCGGCGGCAAGCAGGACGCCGGACAGGACGATCGCGCGTTTCACCATCGATCGTGACTCCCCCACGGTTCCGGGGCCATCTTGGCGACCGCGGCCGCGGCCGGCAACCGCGCGCGGCGCGAACCGTGGCCGGCGTCGGGATCGGGCTGCGGCTACAGGTCGCGCACCACCCAGCCGGGCGGATGGTCGGCGTGGGCGGCGTCGAGCGCGGCCTGGGCGACTTCGTCCGGGCTGCGGCCGGCCTGCCAGGCGGCGGCGATCGCGGCCATCCGCGCCCGGGTGGCGCGGGTATAGGCGCCCTCGAGCTCGTTCTGGGCGTCGGCGGCCAGCTTCTGCGGGTACAGCCGCCGCGCCTCGGGGCTGCGGTTGAGCAGGTCGACCAGCAGCGCCAGCTGGCGGCGGAAGGTGTCCGCGCCCAGCGCCGTGCGCTGGGTGCGCTGCAGGTGCCAGACCAGCAGGTATTCCACCGGGCCGAGCATGCGCCGCGGCGAGGCGCCGAAGAACTGGCCCGACAGCGCGCCCACCGGCATCCCGGTGACGTCCGGCAGCCGGGTCGCGCCCCAGGAGCTGAGCGCGCCGCCTGGCAGGTCGGCGCGGCGCAGGGCCACGGCGACGGTGTCGGCGAGCAGGCGCCTGGCGTCGTCGCCATCGCTTTCGGCCACCACCGCCAGCAGGCGCAGGAACATCGGGTAGCCGTCTTCGCCCAGGCGCCGCGACAGGCGCTTGAGCACCGCCAGCCGGTATTCGGGATCCTCGTGCGCGGCCAGCGCGTCGACCAGGCGGCCGGCGGCATCGCGCAGCTGTTCGGCGGTGGCGGTGGAAGCGGGCATCGGCGCGGCGGCAGCGGCGGGGCGCCCATTATCGGCCGCGGCGACGGTCGTGCGCGGTCGGGGAGGATTGCGGCGCATCGGCCCGTACAGGCCGGTCAGAGCGCGGCGAGGATGCCCTCGGCGGCGGCGTTCGCGGCCTCGGCGTGGTCGAGGCCGGCCAGGCGCGCGCTGAACGCCTCGTCGCGCGGCAGCATGCGGGTACCGGCATTGTCCCAGGCCGACCGGTTCAGCAGCGCCTCGCCCGGATCCAGCAGCGGGGCGGGCGCGTCGGTCGGCTCCGCGACTGCGCCATCGGCGCGCAGCAGGCCCTGCTGGCGGGCGTCGTCGAGCGAAACCTGCCCGGCCCCCGGATCCAATCCGGTGGTGTTCAGGCCTGGAGGCGTGGAACCGATGCTGCTCATGGCGCGGGCGTGACTCGGGTACCTGGGCCGATGACGGCGATGGACACACTCTAGCGAGCGTGTCATCGGGCTGTCACCTCGGGGTGGCCCTAGGAGTGGATCTTCTCCCGTTTGCGGGGCGATCGTTCATGACAACGGGCGGATCTGCTCCCTCCCCCGCGTGCGGGGGAGGGCTGGGGTGGGGGCAAGCCGGTCGCCACGCCAATTCACGCGCGCCTGCGGCGCGCGCCCCCATCCGAACCTTCCCCCGCACGCGGGGGAAGGAGCAGAAGAGCGCCGCTACCATTCCCGGCCGCGTGCTAGCCTCGATCCGCGCGATCCCCCAACGCGCGGGACACGGCAATGGCCGACAAGGACCAGGGCGCCGACAAGACCGAAAAGCCCACCCCGAAAAAGATCCGCGACGCGCGCAAGGAAGGCAACGTCGCCAAGAGCAAGGAGCTCACCGGAACCGTGCTGCTGCTCGGCTGGGTCGCGCTTGGCGCGATGCTGGCGCCGTTCGTCTACCGTCGCTTCCAGGCGCTGTTCGACGAAAGCCTGGAGGCCATCGGCCAGCCCTTCCACACCGTGCTGCCGCAGCTGGGGCAGCTGGCCTGGGAAACCCTGCTGTGGGTCTGCCTGCCGCTGATGGGCATGACGCTGGCGCTCGGGGTGCTGATCGAGTTCCTGCAGGTGGGGCCGGTGGCGTCGGCCAGGAAGGTCACCCCGAACGTGGACAAGCTCAACCCGGTCGAGGGCATCAAGCGCATGTTCTCGATGGACAACCTGGTCGAGCTGGTGAAGTCGGTGCTCAAGTGCGCGGCGCTGGTCGGGATCGGCTACATCGTGCTGCGCGGGATGATGGAGTGGCTGCTGAAGCTGCCCTACGCGCCGCCGCAGGCGATGGCGGCCGCGTTCTGGCACGCGGTGAAATGGATCGCGGTGTGGACCATCGCGGTGTTCTTCTTCGTCTCCGCGCTGGACGTGTGGTACCAGAAGTTCTCGTACACGAAGAAGCTGCGCATGAGCCGGCGCGACATCCGCCAGGAGGTCAAGGAGAACGAGGGCGACCCGTACGTGAAGCAGCGTCGGCGCCAGTTGCACCAGGAGTGGGCGCAGCAGAACATGCTCAACTCCGTGCGCAAGTCCAACGTGGTCGTGACCAACCCCACCCACATCGCCATCGCCCTGCAGTACGAACCCGGCGAGACCGACCTGCCGGTGGTGGTGGCCAAGGGCGAGGGCGCGTTCGCCGAGCTGATCAAGAAGACGGCCGAGGAGGAGGGCATCCCGATCCTGCAGAACGTGCCGCTGGCGCGCGGGCTCAACGAGCAGGTGGAGCTGGACGACTACATCGGCAGCGACTTCTTCGACGCCGTGGCCGAAGTGCTGCACTGGGCCGAAAACGTGCGCCGCGCGCGCGGCGAGGACGTCGAGACGGTGTATCGGGAGCCGGAGGCGGAGTAAGGGGCCGGGGGTGCGGGCGGCCCTTGTCCGTCATTCCCCTTCGCGGCAGCGACGAACCCGCGCCACCGCCACTCACTTCACCCGCTGCTTCTCCAGCTTGCGCGCAAGCGTGCGCCGGTGCATGCCGAGCTGGCGGGCGGCTTCGGAGATGTTGAAGTCGGCGGCGGCCAGGGCCTGGTGGATGTGCTCCCATTCCAGGGTCTTGATCGAGGTCGGGCGGCGGGTGAGCGGGACGCCGGTGTCGCCCTCGTCGCCGCTGGCGAAGGCGGCCTCGATGTCGTCGCTGTTGGAGGGCTTGGCCAGGTAGTGGTGGGCGCCGAGCTTGATCGCCTCGACCGCGGTGGCGATGCTGGCGTAGCCGGTCAGGACCACGATCAGCATCTCCGGGTCACGCGCGTGCAGCGCCTGCACGCAGGCCAGGCCCGAAGTGCCGCCGGCCAGCTTGAGATCGACCACGGCGTGGGTGGGGGCGAAATCGGCGAGCACCGCCTCC
Organism: Pseudomonadota bacterium; assembly: GCA_023388355.1. The sequence continues at coordinate 36,521 of JAEWGI010000029.1, read as the reverse complement.
ATCGCGTCGAGGCTGGCGGCGTGGCGTACGGCGTAGCCGCGGCGCTCGAACGAGCGCGTAAGCGTGCGCGCGAACGCGGCATCGTCCTCGACGATCAGCAGCCGGCGGGTCTCAGTGTTCATCGTCCTCCTGCTCCAGCGACAGCGCCGGCAGCGGCAGGGTGATGGTCACGATGGCGCCGCCGCCGGGCTCGTTGTGTGCGGCAATGGTACCGCCCAGCGTGCGCGCGACGTTCATCGACAGGAACAGCCCCAGCCCGCGGCCCGGCGCGTCCTTGCTCGACTGGTAGGGCTTGCCGATGCGTTCGAGCATGCCGGGCTCGAAGCCGGGGCCGTCGTCGCGCACGCACAGCACCAGCGCATCGCCGCGGAGACCGGCCTCCATCGTCACCCGCGAGCGCGAGGCCTCCAGCGCGTTGTCGAGGACGTTCCACAGCATCTGCTGCAGGCCGACGTCGGACACGATCGCGCTGTCGCGATCGATCCGGTCGAGGTATTCGAAACCGCGCACCGCGCGGCTGCGCTTCCATTCGTCGACCAGGTCGTCGAGGAAGGCGCGCAGGGTGGTGCCGTGCGGCTCCTCGCCGCGGGTTTCGCCGGCGGTGGCGAGGATGTTGGACACGATCGCCTTGCAGCGCAGCACCTGCGCCTGCATCTCGGTCACGTCCTCCAGCAGCTCCGGCTCGGTGGTGAAGTGCGGCAGGTGCTGCCAGTCGCCGAGGATCACCGCGAGGGTCGACAGCGGCGTGCCCAGCTCGTGCGCCGCGCCCGAGGCGAGCAGGCCCATGCGCACGATGTGCTCTTCCTCGGCCGCGCGCTGGCGCAGCGCCGCGAGGTGCGCGTCGCGGGCGCGGACGATGCGCCCGATGCGGATGATGAACACCACCAGCAGGGTCGCGATCATCGCGAAGCACAGCAGCAGTCCCTGCACGTAGGGATCGGACAGGCCGCCGTCGGGACGCCCGTGCAGGGTCACCGGCCCCGGGAACAGCGCCAGCCCCACCACGCAGGCGCAGGTCAGCGCCACGATCAGCCAGCTCGACCAGGCCCGCAGCAGCACCGCCGCCAGCGCCACCTGCAGCAGGTACAGGAACACGAAGGGGTTGGCGATGCCGCCCGACAGGTACAGCTGCACGGTGAGCGCGGCGACGTCGACCAGCAGCCCCAGCAGCAGCGCGGTATTGGTGACCCGCCCGCGACCGCGCCAGCGCAGGGTTGCGATCAGGTTGAATGCGGCCAGCGCCGCGACCACCGCCAGCATCGGCGGCAGCGGCAGCGCGATCCGCAGCCCGACGTGCACCACCGCGATCGTCAGCAGCTGCCCGACCACCGCGATCCAGCGCAGCTGGACCAGCTGGCGCATGCTGTTGACGTCGGCGCTGTCGCCACCCGCGCGCACAGTCAGGTCCGCTTCGGTGGCGGCGGTGGATCCGGGCGATGGCGGAGCGGAGGTTTCTGGCATCGGTGCGCGCGGAAGCAGCCTGCGCCGTCAGCGTTCGCAGGCCTTGCGCAGCACCGGGTCGTCGCTGGACAGCTGTATCCAGTTCGCGTTCCTGAGCCGCCCGCTGTCCTCCAGCGCGACCTCGTCGAGCAGGTCGGCGCGACGGTGCCCGATGCAGTCGAAGACCGCGCCGAACTGGCGCGTGGGCTCCCAGCGGCCGGCAAGGATGATCCGCGTGAGCACCTGGCCCGGCGCGTCGGCATGGTGCAGGTCGAAGCGGCGATCCACGGCGATCAGGCGATTGGTCAGCGGCACCACGTAGGTCCAGGGACGATACCAGGAGCGCGTCTGGTTGGTGGACGCGACCTCCACGCCGTCGGGGAAGGCCGCGGTGGTGCGTTCGAACCAGGAATACTCGAACCAGATCGCCATCAGCAGCATGCCGGCACCGGCCGCGGCCGGCACGATCCACTTCGGAAGCCGCCTGCGCAGTGCGACGTCGATCGAGAGCGCGATGCCGGCCAGGGCGAAGCCGGCGGCGATGATGGCGATGAACTCCAGAAACATGGAGGCTCCCGACGACGTGGTTGACAGATGGAAGGATTGTAGTCGGCTCCGCGATTTCCGGGGCCCGGAAGCGGTGCGGCCCGCCCCCGTCGCCGGGAGCGGGCCGCCGCATTACGACAGCATGTGGATCAGTGGTGGCCGGTGGCCGCTCCTGCCCCGCGCGGGACGCGGATGTCCTCGACCATGTGCTGGATGTGCTCCGGCACCGGTGCGGTCAGCTTCATCGTGATGTAGGCCGCGGCGAAGTTGAGGACCGCGCCGACTGCGCCGAACGCGAGCGGCGAGATGCCGAACAGCCAGTTCTCCGCCGTGTCGGCCAGCATGTTGGTGCCGGCGATGAAGAACCAGCCCTTGTAGGTGAACAGGTACACGCTGGTGGAGATCAGGCCGACCAGCATGCCCACGACTGCGCCGGTGGAGTTCATCTTCCTGGAGAAGATGCCCATCATGATCGCCGGGAACAGCGAGCTTGCCGCAAGACCGAAGGCGAAGGCCACGGTCTGGGCCGCGAATCCTGGTGGATTCATGCCCAGCCAGGTGGCCACCACGATCGCGAACGCCATGGATACGCGCGCGGCCAGCAGCTCCCCCTTTTCGCTGATGTCGGGCTTGAACGTGCGTTTGATCAGGTCATGGCTCACCGCCGAGGAGATCGCCAGCAGCAGTCCCGCCGCCGTCGACAGCGCCGCGGCCAGGCCGCCTGCCGCGATCAGCGCGATCACCCAGCCGGGCAGGCCGGCGATCTCCGGGTTGGCCAGCACCAGGATGTCCTGGTTGAAGGTGACCATCTCGTTGCCCTGCCAGCCGCGCTCGGCCGCGATCGCGGCGAACTCGGTGCTGGCCTCGTTGTACGACTGGATCATGCCGTCGCCGTTCTTGTCCTCGAACGCCAGCAGGCCGGTCTGCTCCCAGTTGTGCATCCAGTCGGGACGTTCCTCGAAGCTGAGCGACGGGGCGCGCGTGCCTTCCGGATAGATCGTGGTGAGGATGTTCAGTCGCGCCATCGCGCCCACGGCCGGGGCCACGGTGTAGAGCAGGGCGATGAACACCAGCGCCCAGCCCGCCGACTTGCGGGCGTCGGACACCTTGGGCACGGTGAAGAAGCGGATGATCACGTGCGGCAGGCCCGCGGTACCCACCATCAGCGACAGTGTGAACAGGGTCATGTTCAGCATCGAACCGTGCAGGCCGGTGTAGTCGTTGAAGCCCAGGTCCACCAGGATCTGGTCGAGCCTGGCCAGCAGCGGCATGCCCGACTCGGTGTGGGTCGAGAACAGGCCCAGCTGCGGGATCGGGTTGTCGGTCAGCTGCAGCGAGATGAAAATCGCCGGGATGGTGTAGGCGATGATCAGCACGACGTACTGCGCCACCTGGGTGTAGGTGATGCCCTTCATGCCGCCCAGCACCGCGTACACGAACACCACCGCCGAGGCGATCAGCAGGCCGGTGTTGGTGTCGACCTCGAGGAAGCGCGAGAACGCCACGCCGGCGCCGGTCATCTGCCCGATCACGTAGGTGATCGAGATCATCAGCAGCGACGCCACCGCCACCAGGCGCGCGGTGCGGCTGTAGTAGCGGTCGCCGATGAAGTCGGGCACGGTGAAGCGGCCGAACTTGCGCAGGTACGGCGCCAGCAGCATCGCCAGCAGCACGTAGCCGCCGGTCCAGCCCATCAGGTAGACGGAGTTGCCGTAGCCGACGAAGGCGATCAGGCCCGCCATCGAGATGAACGATGCCGCCGACATCCAGTCGGCGGCGATCGCCATGCCGTTCGTCACCGGGTGGACGCTGCGGCCCGCCGCATAGAACTCCGACGTCGAAGCCGCACGTGCCCAGACCGCGATCGCGATATAGAGCAGGAACGAGCCACCGACGAAAAGCAGATTTAGAGTGAATTGATCCATGGTCGGCCCCTTAGTCTTCGTGCACGTCGTACTCGCGATCGAGCCGATTCATGAACCAGGTGTAGTAGAAGATGAGTGCGATGAAGGTCAGGATCGAACCTTGCTGCGCGAACCAGAAGCCAAGGTCGGTGCCGCCGAAGCGGATGCCTGCAAGCAGCGGCCGCAGGATGATGCCGAACCCGTAGGACACCAGGGCCCAGATCGCCATGCAGACGATGATGACCCGCAGGTTGGCCTTCCAGTAACGTTGTGGTGATTTGTCGGACATGTCTGTCGTTGCCCCCTCGAGCGGTCGTCAGAAGCTGTACTTGACGGTGGTGTGGATGCGCCTCATGTCGCCCTTGCGGTCGTCTTCCAGCTCGCGCTGGCCCCAGCTGATCTCGGCGCCGACGTCCAGCTTCGGGAACGGCGAATAGATCAGGTTGGCGTGGAACGACTGCGCGCGCTCGACCGCGGCCCAGCTGCCCGCTCCCCATCCGGCGAGGTTCCGGTCGTTGTCGAACTCGGCGACCGAGTACATCAGGTTCGAACGCAGCTGGGGCGAGAACGCGTGCCGCCAGGCCACGAAGCCGCCGCCGCCGTCCTGCGAATGCAGTTCGCCGTTGGCATCGAGCACCGCGTCCGCGCCCAGGCCGAAGGCCAGGTAGCGGCCGATGCCCGAGCCGTAGTTGGCCATCCAGCGGATGTCGTCGTTGGCGCCGAGGTTGAAACGGCCCGACAGGCTCATCGCCGCACCCGAGGTGCTCTCGTCGCCGGCCTTGAGCTGCCGCAGCAGGCCCGCGACGCTGAAGTGGCCCCAGTCGCCCTTGCTCACGTAGCGCGCGGTGACGTCGGGCAGCAGGTCGCTGCCGCCGGCGTTGTTGCGCGCTGCGGTGGCGATGCTGCTGACCGTGGTATGCGGGTTTTCCAGCGAGACCGAGAACGGACCGTTGGTGTAGCGGATCTGGGCCTGTCGCACGAAGGTGGTGCCCTCGGTGACGCCGACGAAGTCGACCGCTTCGGGCAGCGCCGCCACGTCCTGGAAGTTGGACCAGGTCTGGCCGGCCAGCCAGTTGTTCCAGGTCACGAACGCATGGCGGATGGTGAGGCCGTGGGTGTTGGTGGACACCTCGTTGCCGAGGTTGGCGGTGCCGCCGCCGAACAGGTCGGCCTCGATGAAGCCGCGGAACTTGTTGCCGTCTGCCGTCGTGTGGTCGGCCGCGAACCAGAAGCGCGAGAATGCCGCGTGCACGTCGGTATACGGGTCGGTGTCGGGCTCGGCGCCGTTGGCGGTCACCGGGATCGTGCTGGGCACGTAGAACATGCGCCCGGCCGAGCCCTCGCCGATCACGCCGTCGCTGGTGTCGGTGGCCATCGCGTCGAACTTGATGAAGCCGCCATAGGTGAACACCGCGTCCGGGTTGGCCAGGATCGGCTTGGACTGCACCGGCTTGGCCGTCTGCGCGACCTGCACCTCGTCCAGTCGCGTCTGCGTCTGGGTGATGCTCTCCTGCTGCTGTTGCTGCGACTGCAGCAAGGTCTGGATCTGTGCCTCGAGCTGGGCCACGCGGGCCTCGAGTTCGGCTTCCTTCGCGGTCTGCGCGAAGGCCATGCCGGGGGCCGCGAGCGCGACCAGTACCGCCGTTGCCAGCAACCGCCGTGATTGGCGTCGTTTCGTCGTCATTGCTCCCTCCCACAGGAATGCCCGCGCACGGCGCGGTCCTCCGGAGCCTGACCTCGCGGCTGGCGCTCGCCTATTGGCCATTGGTCGAATACGCGGGCCGGACGCGCGCCCCGGCTATCGGCCGCGTTCGCCCCCGGCGGGCCGGCGCGGCGCCTGCAGCGCAAGCCAGCACAGGCCGACGGTGACCGCGTCGCCCAGCGCGCTGTGGCGGGCCAGCACCGGCACGCCGAGGCTGTCGGCGATGTGGCGGAAGTCGAGGTTGGGCGGCGCATTGGGCTGGGCGCGGCGCGCGCGCGCCGCATAGGCTTCGGCCAGGTCCACGCGCGGGTTGGGCAGGGCGAAGCCGGTGAGCGCGCGCACGTGCGGCGAGAGCATCGCCAGGTCGAAGCCCAGGTGGTAGCCGAGCAGGGTGCGCCCCTGCAGCCAGTGCAGGAAATCGCGCACTGCGGCCGTGACCGAGACGCCTTCGGCGGCCTCGGCAGGGGTGATGCCGTGGTGGCGGATGGATTCGATGCCGAACTCGCGGTCGGCACGGATCCGGCGCTCGAATCGCTCGGAGGTCAGCACCCGGCCGTCGCGCACCGGCACCGCGGCAAGGCTGAGGATGTGGTCCTGCTTCGGATCCAGGCCGGTGGTCTCGAGATCGAGGCTGACCCATTCGCCGGGCGGTGCCGGCCGCAGCAGGCCGGCCCATTCGCCGCTGCCGGCCTTCCGCCTCAGCCACCAGCGCCGCAGGGTCCGCATCCTAGTCGCGCAGGTGGAAGCTTTGGCTGACGTGGGCCCGGAAATCCTTGACCACGTGCAGCGCGTCGCGCATCAGCTCGCGGTCGAGCCGGCGCAGGCGCGAGGGATCGATGTGGTTGTCCGGCGCGCGGCCCTCGGCCAGCGCGGCGAACTGCGCGTCCAGGCGCATGTGCTGGAACACGTTGAGCGCCTGCGGCAGGTCGCGTCCGAGGCCGGGCGAGAGCTGGCCGAGGTCGACCAGCGCGGCGCAGCGGTCGCGGCTGCCGGTGGCGCGGATCCCGTGGCGCAGCGCCAGACAGCGCAGGCCGTGGACCACGGGAAAGACGCCGCCCTTCTTGATGTCGGTGCCGGCGCCGTCGCTGCGCACCCGTCCGAAAAAGGTCAGCGGGGTCTCGAACTCGAGGGTGGCCGCCGCCAGGTGGTGGAGCAGGATCTCGTCGTCGCCCAGCGCCATGAGCGCGTCCTTGACCGGCGCGAACAGCGCACCGTTGCCGGCGATCGGCCGCGCGTCGAGCGCGATCGAAAGATCCAGCGCGCCCTGGCCGCCGTACACCTGCTTCCAGTGGCCGATGCGCTCGCGCCATCCGGCCGCGCTCATCCGCCAGTGCGGATTGTCGACCATCACCCTGCCGGGGCACGGCGGGTAGCCGACCTTGGCCAGCGCGGCGCTGAAGCGGTCCATTGCGTCGGCCAGCCCGTCCCACTCGAGATCGTCGGCAAGCACCAGGGCGTTGTCCTGGTCGGTCTTGAGCAACTGCTCGCGGCGGCCTTCGCTGCCCATCACCAGCAGGCAGAGGCGGTCGCGTAGTTGCGCCGGGACGGTCAGTTCGAAGATCCGCCCCATGATGCGGCTGTTGAGCGCGCTCACCAGCTCCATCATGTACGGGATGCGGGTGCCGTTGATGTTGAGGCTGCGCACCAGCCGGGTCATGCCGGAGGCGGCCTCGGCGATGGCGTCGATGTCGCGGGCGCGGGTCAGGCGCAGGCTGATCAGGTGCGAATGGCTGGCGAAATGCGCCAGCACCTCGGCCATGCCGAGGGTTCCCGCGACACGGCTGCCTTCGGTGACCACCACGCGCTCGATCTGGCGCTCGGTCATGTCGATCAGGGCCTGGAACAGCACCTCGCCGGTGCCGATGGTGGCCAGCGGGCGGCTGGCCAGCGGACCGATCGGCGCCTCCAGCGGCAGGCCCAGCCGGGTCAACGCCTCCAGCAGGTCGGTGCGGGTGACGATGCCCGGTTCGTCGTGGCCGCGGTCGTAGACCAGCAGGCAGTCCACGCGCCGCTCGCGCAGGCGCGCGCTGGCCTCGGCGATGCTGGTGGTCGCGTCGACGCGCTCGGCCGGTGCAAGATCGGCCTCGCCGACCCGGATCACCATCAGCTCGGCCGCCTCGCGTCGCTCGCTGCCGTTGGCCAGCTGGCCCTTGGTGGCCAGGCCCTCGTGGAACCAGGCCGCCATGCCGGGGTTGTCGGCAAGCAGCTGGCGGAAGGTGGCGGCCGGGATCAGGTGGCTCAGGCAGTCGCCATCGGCGCGGTAGCTGACGCGCGCGCGCCCGGCCATCACCGCCCAGGCGCCGATGATGTCGCCGGGGCCATAGTCGACGAAGTGCTCCTCGCGCCCGCGGTCGTCCACCTGGTAGGCGTGGACGAGACCCTTGAGGATGACGAAGACGTGCGGCGAGGCCTTGCCCGCCTCGATCAGGGTGCTGCCGCCGGGATGGAAGCCGATGTCGACGCTGGACTGCAGGCGCTGCCGGCCGGCATCATCGAGCAGGTCGAAGGGCGGCAGGCTGAGGTCCAGGCCGGGAACGGGATCCATCGCCGCATTGTGCGTCGCCCGCGGCCGCCGGTGAATAGACCAAGGTCTAAGCCGGGTTACGCTGCAATGCGCGAAACTGGGGGCAGCCCAGTTCCAGAGGAGGAGCCAGCATGTCCGACCTGTATCCCGTGCCCGAGGCGTTCGCCGCGCAGGCCAACGTCACCCTGGCCGACTATGAGCGCGACTACGCCGAATCGATCCGCGACCCGGATGCGTTCTGGGGCCGCATCGCGCAGCGCCTGGACTGGATGAAGCCGCCCACCCGCATCCGCGACGTCAGCTTCGACCGCAAGGATTTCGGGATCCGCTGGTTTGCCGACGGCGAACTCAACGTCAGCGTGAACTGCCTCGACCGCCACCTGGCCACGCGCGGCGACAAGACCGCGCTCATCTTCGAGCCCGACAGCCCCGACGGCGCGGCCCTGCGCGTCAGCTACCGCGACCTGCATGCCCGCGTCTGCCGCCTGGCCAATGCGCTGCGCAACCTGGGCATCGCCAAGGGCGATCGCGTCACCATCTACCTGCCGATGATCGTCGAGGCCGCGGTGGCGATGCTCGCCTGCGCGCGCATCGGCGCGGTGCACAACGTGGTGTTCGGCGGCTTTTCGGCCAACTCGATCGCCGACCGCGTTGGCGACTGCCAGGCCAAGCTGATCATCACCGCGGACGAAGGCCTGCGCGGCACCAAGAAGGTGCCGCTGAAGGCCAATGTCGACGCCGCGCTCAAGTTGCCGGGCACCAGCACCGTCGAAACCGTGCTGGTGGTGCGCCACACCGGCGGCGCGGTCGACATGCAGATGCCGCGCGACCGCTGGTACGACGCCGTGGTCGGCGACCAGCCCGACACCTGCGAACCCGAGCGCATGAACGCGGAGGACCCGCTGTTCATCCTCTACACCTCCGGCTCCACCGGCAAGCCCAAGGGCGTGCTGCACACCACCGGCGGCTACCTGCTGTTCGCGTCCTTCACCCACGAATGCGTGTTCGACCTCAAGGAAAACGACGTCTACTGGTGCACCGCCGACGTCGGCTGGGTCACCGGCCACAGCTACATCGTCTACGGTCCGCTCGCCAACGGCGCGACTTCGCTGGTTTTCGAGGGCGTGCCGAGCTATCCCGACGCCTCGCGCTTCTGGCAGGTGGTCGACAAGCACCAGGTCAGCATCTTCTACACCGCGCCCACCGCCATCCGCGCGCTGATGCGCGAGGGCGACGAGCCGGTGAAGAAGACCTCGCGCAAGTCGCTGCGACTGCTGGGCAGCGTCGGCGAGCCGATCAATCCGGAAGCCTGGCGCTGGTACTACGAGGTGGTCGGCGACAGCCGCTGCCCGATCGTCGACACCTGGTGGCAGACCGAGAACGGCGGCATCCTGATCTCGCCGCTGCCCGGCGCCTGGCCGACCAAGCCGGGTTCGGCCACGCGCCCGTTCTTCGGCGTGCAGCCGGCCATCGTGGACGCCGAAGGCAAGTTCCTCGAAGGCGAGGCCGCGGGCAACCTCGTCATCCTCGACTCCTGGCCCGGCCAGATGCGTACCGTCTACGGCGACCACCAGCGCTTCTTCGATACCTACTTCGCTGCGTACCCGGGCACCTATTTCACCGGCGACGGCTGCCGCCGCGACGCCGACGGCTACTACTGGATCACCGGTCGCGTCGACGACGTGATCAACGTCAGCGGCCACCGCATCGGCACCGCGGAAGTGGAGAGCGCGCTGGTCCTGCACCCGAAAGTGGCCGAAGCGGCGGTGGTCGGCTTCCCGCACGACGTCAAGGGACAGGGCATCTACGCCTATGTCACCCTGGTGGCGGGCGAGGTCGAGAGCGACGCGCTGCTCAAGGAACTGGTGGCGCACGTGCGCAAGGAGATCGGGCCGATCGCGTCGCCCGACTTCCTGCAGTGGGCGCCGGGGCTGCCGAAGACGCGTTCGGGCAAGATCATGCGCCGGATCCTGCGCAAGATCGCCGAGAACGCGCCCGACCAGCTGGGCGACACCAGTACCCTGGCCGATCCGTCGGTGGTCGATTCGCTGGTGAAGAACCGCCACGGAGCGTGATCGGGGATGGTGGCCGGTGACTGGTAATTGGTGAAAGCGGGCGGACCCATCTTTCCGCCTGCCTGGATCACCCCCTCCATCACCGCGACCCTGCCTGCAATTCCTCGCCAGTCACGATCCCTCCCGCGTTCACGATCCACCAACCACCAACCAACAACTCCTCGCGGCACCCCCCATGCCCACCATTCTCGTCGCCGACGACCATCCGCTGTTCCGCGAAGCGCTGCGTGGCGTGGTAGGCCGCAGCATTCCCGACGCCGACCTGCATGAGGCCGAGAATGCCGAGGAGCTGTACGCCATGGCCGACGCCCATCCGGACGCCGACCTGCTGTTGCTCGACCTCAACATGCCCGGCACCCAGGGGTTCAGCGCGCTGGTGCACCTGCGCGGCCTGCATCCACAGCTGCCGGTGGTGATGGTGTCGGCGCGCGAGGAGCCCGCGGTGATCCGTCGTGCGCTTGACCACGGCGCGATGGGCTTCATCCCCAAATCCTCCAACGCCGAGGCGCTGGGCGCGGCGTTGCGCCAGGTGCTGGAAGGCGATCGCTGGGTCCCGGGGATCGCCGGCTCCGCGCCTGAAACGCCGCCGGACGAACGCGATGTCGCCGCCCGCATCCGCGATCTCACGCCGCAGCAGTTCCGCGTGCTGCAGATGCTCGGCTCGGGCAAGCTCAACAAGCAGATCGGCTACGAGCTGGGCGTGTCGGAAGCCACGATCAAGGCGCACATGAGCGCGATCCTGCGCAAGCTGGGGGCGTCCAACCGGACCCAGGCGGTGCTGATGGCGGGACGGCTTTCGGTCGATCCCGAGGCGGTGGTGCCGTTGGGGCACGAGGGCGAATAGCCGCGCCAGGCGCGGCAGTGCGCCCGCGTGAAACCCGTCCGCACGCGCCGCGGCTTCAGTGTGCGTGCCGGTGCTTGCCGAAACGGTCGAGATAGTCGCGCGCGAACGCGTCCAGCGGCATGTCGCCCAGATCGGCGCGGTCGTACGCACGCAGTCCGGCGATCGGGGTGAACGCGTCCGCCTCCGCCACCCGCGCAAGCGTACGCAGGCGCAGGCGATAGGGTCCCGCGCGATAGCTGGCTGGAAGCCCCGCCGCATCCAGCCACTCCAGCGTCACACGGCTGCCGTCCGCATCGCGGCCCTCGTGGCGCGAGGCCTCGATGCCGAAGCGGCGCACCACGCCAACGCGATCCAGGCCCGCGCGCCTGGACGGCGGCAGGATGCCGGCCAGGGTGTCCCAGTCCGGGAGCTCGTCGTGCGTGCGTAGGTCGCCCGGCGAGCACCTCGGCGCGCTCGATGCCATCCGCCAGCCGCGTCCATCTGCGGACCACCGCCGGCTCGCGATCGCGGTACTCGACCTGTGCCTCGCTGCGGACCACGACCAGGGTGTGCAGGCCGTCGCGGTCGCGCACCTCGTACTCGGCCCGCCAGGCGTCGCCGGCCCATCCCTGGCCGGCGACCATGCACAGGAGCGCGAGCAGGGCGGTGCGCGCCCTCACTTCCTGCCCGGCGGCTTGCGGCCGCCAAGTCCGGCACGCAGGTCCGCCTCCATCAACGGCGGCGCCAGCCGCGGCTGGACCGGCTTGCCGGGCCTGTTGCCGCCCGACGTGCCGCAGCCGCCGAACAGCAGGCACAGGAAGGCGTTGATGTCCTTCTGCGACTGCGACATCACGTGGAAGATGACGTTCTGCTCGACCACGCCCTGGAAGGCGTGCGCGCCGGGTCCGCTGGCGTAGATGCCGACGTCCTCGGCGGCGTGCGTCTCGCTGCCAAGCGGCAGCGTGGCTTCCTGCAGGAAGTCGGGATGGCCGGTGTCGACCAGGGTCAGGTCGGGTCGCCCGTTGCCGCCGCGGTAGCCCGGCCCGTTCGAGTAGCCCAGGGTGGTGTAGGGCTTGCCGTCATCGGCCAGCGCGGGCCGTCCGTCGGTCACGACCTTGCCGAGGATGTCGTTGCCGCGGTCGGGATAGCCGGCGATGGTGAACACATGGCTGTGGTCGGCCGTGACCACGATCAGGGTGTCGTTCGCGGAGGTCAGCTCGCGCGCGGCGCGCACCGCGTCGGACAGGGCGACCGTGTCCGACAGCGCGCGGCTGGCGTTGCCGGCATGGTGGGCGTGGTCGATGCGGCCGGCCTCGACCATCAGGAAGTAGCCCTTCCCGCCGCCCCTGGCCTGCAGGATTTCCACCGCCTTGCGGGTCATGTCGACCAGGCTCGGCTCCTTGCCCGCGTCAGTGGCGCGGTCGTGCTCGTACTCCATGTGCGAGCGCTCGAACAGTCCGAGCAGGCGGCGGGTACTGCGCGGGTTGATCGCGTCGAACTGCGCGCGGTTCCAGACGTAGGACGAGCCCGGTCGGCTGCTCCATTCCCGGGTGAGGTCGCGGCCGTCGCGACGGCGGCCGAAGCTGCCGGCGTCTTCCGGATCGGGCACCGTGTTGGGCAGGAAGTAGCTGCGGCCGCCGCCGAGCACCACGTCGAGACCGTCCCCGTAGGGGAACTCGATCAGCTGGCGGGCAATGTCCCTGCAGCCGTTGGTCCTGGCCTCGGCACTGAGTTCGGCGTCGCTTTCCCAGTTCCGGTTGGGGGTATGCGCGTACACCGCCGCCGGCGTGGCATGGGTGATGCGTGCCGTGCTGACCACGCCGGTGGCCAGCCCCAGCGCCTCGGCGATCCCGGCGATGCTCGCCACCGCCTGCCCGCTCGCCGAGGCGCAGTCGTCGTAGCGCGCGTACTGGGTCACGCCAATCACGCCCTGGTTGCTCTTGATGCCAGCGACCATCGCGGTCATGGTCGGCGCGGAGTCGGGAGTCTGGCCGTCCACCGAATAGGTCTTGGACAGGGCGACGTTGTAGGGCATCCGCTCGAAGCTGAGCCGGTTCTCCTCGCCGGTCGCGCCCTCGAGTTGTCCCTCCAGGATGCGCGCCGCGGCGACGGTCGACAGGCCCATGCCGTCGCCAACGAACAGGATGACGTTCTTCGCCTTGTTCGGCCTGGGCGCCTGCGCGGCGCCTTCGCGCGCGGCCCGCGCGCCTTGCTCGTACCAGCGCCGTGGCGTCTCGCCGGCACCGGCCGTGGCCTTGGCGCCGCCGCATGCGGGAGGCGTCTGGTCGGCGGTGGCCGGCAGCGAGAACAGCACGGCTGCGACGGCGGTGCACAACAGGGAGGGCAGCGGGCGCATCGGGGACTCCAGGGCGGGGGAGCCTCCACGCCAGGTCGCGCAAATGTCCACGCGATGACGCCCGCGTGTCCGCCGCCGGGTGGCAGGCCGATGCGCTGCCGCGCCGTCTCTGCGCCTGCGGCGTGCGCCGCGGATCAGGCGTTGGCTTCGGTCCGCCGCCGGTGCGCACTCAGGAACGCGCGCAACGATGCCGGTTTCACCGGCTTGGTCAGGACCCGGTAGCCGCGCGTCCGGGCGGCCTGCTTGAGCGCATCGCTGCCGTCGGCGGTGAGCAGCGCGCCGGGGATCGGCCGTCCGGCCGCCGTGCGCAGGGCGTCCAGCGTGTCCAGGCCGTCCAGCCGGTCGTGCAGGTGGTAGTCCACCAGCAGCAAGTCCGGCACCTGCGCGACCTTTTCCAGCGCCTCGTCGACGGTGGTGGCCAGTACGGTGGCCACCTGCCAGCGCGAGAGCAACGCCTCCATGCCGGCGAGGATGTCGCGGTCGTTGTCGACGCACATCACCGTCAGCCCGTGCAGGTTCTGGTCGATGTCCAGGGGCGGCGCGCTGCCGACCTGCGCGGGCAGCGTCGCCCCGCGCGGCACCACGAGCGAGAACATGCTGCCGCGCCCGACCACCGAGCGCGCGTCCAGCGCGTGCCCGAGCAGGCGCGAGATGCGCTGGCAGATCGACAGGCCCAGGCCCAGGCCGCGCCCGTCCCAGTCGAACGGCTGCTCGTAGCGATGGAACTCGTCGTAGATCTGGCGCATGTGGTGCTCGGGAATGCCGGGCCCCGAATCCCAGACCTGCAGCGCGACCTGGTCGCCACGCGGGCGCACCGCCAGCACCACCCGTCCGCGCGGGGTGTAGCGCAGGGCGTTGGCGATGAAGTTCTGCAGCACCCGGCGCAGCAGGCGGCGGTCGCTGCGGACCGGCAGTACCGGCGCGTGCACGCGCATGCTGATGCTGCGTGCGGCGGCCATCGGTGCGTATTGGGCGGCCAGTTCGCGCAGCAGCGCGCCGGCGTCGAAGTCGGAAATCTCCGGCTTGAGCTTGCCGGCATCCAGGCGTGACACGTCGAGCAGGCCGTCGAGCAGCTCCTCGGCCGCCCGCAGCGCGGTGTCAACGCGTTCGGCCAGGTGCGCCTGCTCCTGCGGCTGGGTGCTCTCGCGCAGGGCCGAGGTGAACAGGCGGGCGGCGTTGAGCGGCTGCAGCACGTCGTGGCTGACCGCGGTGAGGAAGCGCGAGCGCGACTCCTGCGCGATCTCCGCCTCGCGCGTGCGTTCGGTCACGCGCTGCTCCAGGTATTCGTTGATCTCGCGCAGCTCGCGCTCGACCCGCTTGTGGTCGGTGACGTCGCTGTAGCTGGTGGCGTAGCCGCCGCCCGGCAGCGGCTGGCCGCGCAGTTCCAGCACCTGGCCGCTGGCGCGCACGCGCTCGCTCACGTGCGGCGAGCCGGCGCGCATGTATTCGATGCGCTTGCCCACTTCCTCCTCGATCTGCTCCGGGCCAAGCGGGCCGAGTTCACCGCGCTGGGCGTTGTAGCGGATCAGGTCGGCGACCGGGCGGCCGATGTAGAGCATGCCGTCGGGGTAGTCGAAGAGCTGCTGGTAGCGGCGGTTCCAGGCGACCAGGCACATGTCGCTGTCGACCACGCTCACGCCCTGGTCGATGTTCTCCAGGGTGTTGGACAGGATCTCGCGGTTGAAGCGCAGCTCCTGGCCAGCCTCGTCGAGCACCGCCACCACCTCGCCCACCTCCATGCCCGAACCCTTGAGCAGGCTGGTGACCACCAGCCGCGCCGAGGCCGCGCCGACGGCCGCTGCCAGCAGGCGTTCGGTGAACTGCACCCAGTTGCGGTCGGCGTGCGCCTGCGGCTGCAGCTCCTGGTCCAGCTCGCGCGCGCGCTGCCTGAACGCGCGATGCGCGGTGCGCTCGCCGACGATGCGGCTGGCCAGCACCAGCAGGTCGCCGATGGCGACGTTGCCCTTCCACTCGCCGGCTGCCAGCGCCGCGCGCGCGGCATAGGGGTCGAGGAAGGGCGCGGCGCGCAGGCGCTCGTCCAGGCTCGGGCGCCAGCGTGCGGAGACCAGCAGCAGCGCGCCGATGTTGGCCAGCAGCGACCAGAACGTGCCGTGGGTCAGCGGATCCCAGCCGCCCAGCCCGAACAGCTGGCGCGGGCGCAGCCAGTGGATTCCGAACGGGCCGTCGCGCACCCAGGCCGGATCGAACCAGCCCGCGTCGGTGAGCGTGGGCAGCAGCAACGTGTACAGCCACACCGCGAAGCCGAGCGCCAGCCCGACCTCGGCGCCGCGCCGGCTGGCGCCGTGCCAGTACAGTCCGCCGATCAGCGCCGGCGCGAACTGCGCCACCGCGGCGAAGGACATCAGCCCGAACGAGGCCAGCGAGGCGTCGCTGCCGCTGGCGCGGTAGTAGCCCCAGGCCATGCCGGCGATGCAGACGATGGCGATGCGGCGGACCCACAGCACCGTCGCGGCCACGTCGCCGCCGTGGCGCTCGGCCCAGCCGCGGCGCAGAAGCAGCGGCATCACCAGGTCGTTGCTGACCATCGTCGCCAGCGCCACGCTGGCCACGATCACCATGCCGGTGGCGGCCGAGAAGCCGCCCACGTATGCCAGCAGGGCCAGGGTGTCGCGCTGCTCGGCCAGCGGCAGCGCGAGCACGAAGCTGTCGGGCGCCACCTGTCCGTCGGTGCCGAACAGCACCATGCCGGCGCTTGCGATCGGTACCACCATCAGGGTGATGACCACCAGGTAGGCGCTGAACATCCAGCGCGCGCGGCGGATGTCGGCGACGTTGCCGCATTCGACGATGGCGACGTGGAACTGGCGCGGCAGGCAGAAGATCGCCGCGAACGCGAGCAGGCACTGGGCGACGAAGCCCACTGGCGGCGCCACGTCGACCAGCGCGCGGGTGGCGGCGGCGTAGTCCAGGTCGCGTGCGCCGAGCCAGCTGCTGGCGAACAGCCCCACCGCAACCAGCGCCACCAGCTTTACCAGCGATTCGAGCGCGACCGCGAGCATCATGCCCGGGCGGTGTTCGGTGGCATCGACCTGGCGGGTGCCGAACAGGATCGAGAACAGCGCCATCAGGGCGGCCACGTACAGTGCCGGATCGCCCAGCGCCGGCCCGGCCGGATTCTGCCCGCCCAGCACCCCCAGGCTGATCGCCACCGCCTTGTACTGCAGCGCCAGGTACGGCACCGCCGCGATCAGGGCGATCGTGGCCACCAGCGCGGCCAGCGGCTGCGACCGGCCGTAGCGCGAGGCGATGAAGTCGGCGATCGAGACCGTGTTCTGGTCCTGCGCCACCCGCGCCATGCGCTCGAGGATGCGCCAGCCGAACAGCAGCAGCAGGATCGGGCCGAGGTAGATCGGCACGTAGCCGATGCCCGAGCGCACGGCGGTGCCGACCGCCCCGTAGAAGGTCCACGACGAGCAGTAGACCGCCAGCGCCAGGCTGTAGACCAGCGGCCGCAGCCATGGCCGCTGCGGATACAGCGGATAGCGGTCACCGATCCACGCCACCGCGAACAGCAGCGCGGCGTAGCCGGCCGACACGAGCAGCAGGACCCATCCTGGCAGCATCCAACCCTCCCCCGATTGATGCGCCCGGGGAGTGTAGCGCGGGCCGGGGCGGGCATTGCTCCCTCCCCCGCTCGCGGGGGAGGGCCGGGTGGGGGCGGGCGGAGCGACGACAGTCGGGCAGCCGCGCCAGTGATGCCCTCAGAACGCGCCAGTCATGCCCCCGGAAGCAGAAAACCCGCCTTGCGGCGGGCTTTCCCTGGCCCCCCGCGTTCGCGGGGGTGACTTCCGGCAGCCACGCGCTGCGCGCGTGGGCCGTCGGTCACTTGATCTTGCCTTCCTTGTAAACCACGTGCTTCCGGACGACGGGATCGTACTTCTTGATCTCCATCTTGCCCGGGGTGTTCTTCTTGTTCTTGTCCGTGGTGTAGAAGTGGCCGGTGTTGGCCGACGAAATCAGACGGATCTTGTCGCGCTTGGATGCCATGACGTTCTACTCCTCAGACCTTCTCGCCGCGCTTGCGCAGGTCGGCGAGGACGGCGTCGATGCCGTTCTTGTCGATGGTGCGCAAGGCAGCCGCGGAAACGCGCAGCTTCACCCAGCGGTTCTCGCTGGCGACCCAGAACCGGCGCTCGTGCAGGTTGGGCATGAAGCGGCGGCGGGTTTTGTTCATCGCGTGCGACACGTTGTTGCCGGTCGTCGTACGCTTGCCGGTGACCTGGCAGACTCTGGACATTGCACACCTCGAAAGTGTCATGGTGCCCCCCTTGGCCAGGGAGGCGGCGGCCCCGGCGGACGCTGGCCCTTCGGCCGGCGCCTGCCACGCAAAGCGGGTCAGGGGCGCTGCATGGGGGCGGCGGGATCGCGTTCCCGGCCGCTCCGGAGCCCAGGCACACGAGGGTGCGGGCACAGCGAGCCGGGCATTATGCCTGTGGCCGCGCCTGTGGACAAGTCGCAGCGAGGCGGCCGGACGACTCAGGCCGCCGGGGCGTCGGGGCCCGGGTCCGCGCCCGGGGCCGGCACCGGCAGCCGCACCAGCATCAGGCCCGGCTCGTCCGGGTCGGGCGAGATCGTGAAGCCCAGCTGCTCGCACATCGCCAGCATGCCGCGGTTCTGGCGCAGCACCTGGCCCTCGACTTCCTGCAGCCCCATCCAGCCGGCGACCTCGATCATGGTCCTCATCAGCTGCCAGCCCAGGCCCTGGCCCTTCAGGTCGGAGCGCACCAGGATCCCGTACTCGCCGCGCTCGTAGTTGGCGTCGGCGTGCAGCCGCACCGCGCCGAGCATGGCCCCGTCCGCGTCCAGCGCCAGCAGCGCGATCGAGCGCGCGTAGTCCATCTGGGTGAGCCGGGCGATGAACTCGTGGCTGAAATGCTTCACCGACTGGAAGAAGCGCAGCCGCAGATCCTCGTCGGTGACATGGCTGAAGAACTCGCGGAACAGCTCCTCGTCCTCCGGCCGCACCGGCCGCACGAACGCGGGCGCGCCGCCGGCCAGGGTGATCCGGCGCTCGAGCTCGCTCGGATAGGGGAAGATCGCGAAGCGTGGATGGCCGCGGCCCCGGTGCAGGGCCTTGACCGGGCCGACCAAGATCCGCGCGTCGACCGCGACCGCGCCGTCGCCATCGGCCAGCAGCGGGTTCAGGCTCATCTGCCGGATCCCGGGTACGTCCGCAGCCAGCTGCGCCAGCTTCACCAGGGCCAGCGCGATCGCGCGCTCGTCGGCCGCGTCCTGGTTGCGGTGCGCCTTGAGCCGGCGCGCCACGCGGGTGCGTCCGATCAGTTCGTGCGCCAGGCGCAGGTCCAGCGGCGGCAGGGCCAGGGCCAGGTCATCGACCACGCGTACCGCGGTGCCGCCGCGGCCGAACACGATCACCGGGCCGAACACCGGGTCGTCGGCGATCGCGGCGATGAGTTCGCGCGCATGCGGCCGGTCGACCATCGCCTGCACGGTCACGCCGCGGATGTCCGCATCGGGCCGGCGTTCGCGCGCCAGCCGCAGCACGTCGGTGGCGGCGTCGCGCACGGCCTGGGAGCTGTCGCGGTCCAGGCGCACGCCGTCGACCACGGTCTTGTGCGCAATGTCGGGCGAGTCGATCTTCACCGCCACCGTGCGTCCCTGCGCCAGCAGCGGCGCGGCGGCCGCGACCGCGGCGTCCGGGTCGGCCGCGTGCAGCGGCGCCTCGTAGGCCAGGCCGTAGGCGGCGAGGATGCGGGCGGTTGTCTGCGGGTCGAGCTGGACCTCGCCGCGCGCCAGCGCCCCTTGCACCAGCGCGCGCGCGCCGGCGGCATCGACGGCGAAATCCTCCGGCAGGCTGGGCGGGGTTTCCATCAGCGCCTGCTGCGCCTCGCGGTAGCGCACCAGGTGCATGAAGCCGTGCACCGCCTCGGTTTCGGTGGCGTAGCCGGGCACGCCGGCGGCGTGCAGCACGGCGTGGGCCTGGTCGTCGTCGGCCAGCCAGACCGCGAACACCGGTTTGTGCGCGGCGGCCCTGCCGCGCCGCGCGAGCGCGTCCGCCAGGGCCCGGGCGGCGTCCAGCGGCGCCGAGAACGCGGTTGGAACGTTCACCACCAGCAGTGCATCGTTGTCAGGGTCGGCCAGCAGCGCCTCGATCGCTGTGGCATAGCGTTCGCCGTCGGCGTCCACCACCAGGTCGACCGGGTTGTCGTGCGACCAGCCGCCGGGCAGCAGGGTGTCGAGCGCCTCCACCGTCCTGGGCGACAGCGTGGCCAGGGTGCCGCCCAGCTGCGCCAGCTGCTGCGCGGCAAGCAGACCGACGCCGCCGCCGTTGCCGAGGATCGCCAGCCGCCGACCGGGGAAGGTGCGCAGGGTGGACAGGGTCTGGGCCGCGGCGAACAGGTCGTCGAGCGCCTCGACCTGGAGCAGGCCGGCGCGCCGGAATGCGGCCGCATGCACGGCGTCGGCCGGCGCCAGCGCGCGCAGCCCGACCTCGGCGATGCTGGCCGGGGGCTGCGGTCGCGCCGCCCGCACCAGCACCACCGGCTTGGCCCGCGCGGCGGCGCGCGCGGCCGACATGAACTTGCGCGCATCGCCAAGCTGCTCGACGTAGAGCAGGATCGCGCGGGTGTGGCGGTCGGTGGCCAGGTGGTCGAGCAGGTCGGCGAAATCGACGTCCAGCGCATCGCCCAGCGAGACCACCTTGGAAAAACCGATCGAGCGCGAGACGCCCCATTCCACCAGCGCGGCGGCGATCGCGCTGGATTCGGACACCAGCGCCAGGTCGCCCGGCTGCGGCGCGCGCGCGGCGATGCTGGCGTTGAGCCCGGCGTGCGCGGACAGGATGCCGAGACAGTGCGGCCCGAGGATGCGCATGCCGTGCGGGCGCGCGGCGGCGCGGATCGCGGCGTGGAAGTCTTCGCGTCCGGGGCCGAGGTGCGCGGTGAGCAGCAGGCCGGCACCGACGCCAAGCTCCGCCGCTTCGGCCACCAGCCCGGGCACCAGCGGTGCCGGCGCGGTGATCACGACCAGGTCCGGCACCCAGCCCAGCGCACGCAGGCTGGGCACGGTGGCGACGTCGTCGATGCGGCGGTGGCGCGGGCTGACCCAGCCGATCCGCCCGGCGTAGCCGCCCTCGCGCAGGTTGCGCATCACTGCGCGCCCGGCCGAGCGCGCGCGCGGGCTGCCGCCGACCACCGCCACGCCGGCCGGCTCGAAGATCGACTTGAGTCGGTAGGTGCTCATGGCGGCACAGTATTCATTGCGGCGCATGGCCCGTGGCTGACGGGAGCGACCGCAGGCGACGGCGCCTGGGCCTGCTCCCGCGGAGGATGGCGTCGTGCGGGTCGGGCGTGGCGGTCGATCACGCCGCGCCGCCGCTCACCTGCGGCGCAGCCGCTCCAGCACCCCGTCGAGCGCATCCAGCCCGGTGTAATGGATCACCAGCTTGCCGCGGTTGTTGCGGCCGTTCTGGATGGCCACCTTCGCGCCCAGCGCTTCCGACAGTTCGTTCTCGAGGCTGGCGATGTCCGGGGCGGTGGCGGCGCGGCCACCGGCCTTCTTCCTCTTCGACGAAGCCGGCAGCTTGCCGGCGGCGAACTGCGCGGCGCGATGTTCGACCTCGCGCACCGACCAGCCTTCCTCGGCCGCTTCGCGCGCCAGCTTCGCGGCCAGCTCGGGCGAGAGCGTGAGCAGGGCGCGAGCGTGGCCCATCTCCAGCTTGCGCGCCTCCACCAGGGCGCGGATCGCCGGCGGCAGCTCCAGCAGCCGCAGCAGGTTGGACACCGCCGCGCGCGAGCGCCCCACCGCCTCGGCGGCGGCGGCGTGGGTGAGGTCGAACTCGTCGATCAGGCGCTGCAGCGCCTGCGCTTCCTCCAGCGGGTTGAGGTCCTCGCGCTGGATGTTCTCGATCAGCGCCAGCGCCACCATGGTGCGGTCGTCGACCTCGCGCACCACCGCCGGGACCTCGGCCAGCCCGGCTTCCTTCGAGGCCCGCCAGCGGCGCTCGCCGGCGATGATCTCGTAGGTGCGGTCGGCCAGCTGGCGCACCACGATCGGCTGGATCACGCCCTGGGCGCGGATCGATTCGGCCAGTTCGCTGAGCTTGTCGCTGTCCCAGTGCTTGCGCGGCTGGTACTTGCCCGGGCGCAGCGCATCGACCGGCAGGTTGCGCAGGGTGTCGCCCGGGGCGGCTTCGAGTTTCGGCGCGTCGGCGGCGGCCTTGGGCCCGAGCAGGGCCTCCAGGCCGCGGCCGAGGCCGCGCTTCTTGGCGGGCGCCTTTGCGGGCGCTGGCTTGGCGGCGCTCATGCGGGGGTCTGGCTCATGTCGCTGGTCTCCTGCCGCGCCTGCTGCGCGGCCTGTTCGCGTTCGCGCTGGCGGCGCACCATTTCCCCGGCCAGGCCGAGATAGGCGATGCCGCCGCGCGAGCCGCGGTCGTATCCGATGATGCTCTGGCCGTGGCTGGGCGCTTCGGCCAGGCGCACGTTGCGCGGCACGATGGTACGGAACACCCTGTCACCGAAGTGTTGGACCAGTTCGGCCGAGACCGCGTTGGCCAGGTTGTTGCGCACGTCGAACATGGTGCGCAGCACGCCTTCGATTTCCAGCGCCGGGTTGAGCCGCGCCTTGAGCGCCTCGATGGTGTCCAGCAGCGCGCTGAGTCCCTCCAGCGCGTAGTACTCGCACTGCATCGGCACCAGCACCGAATCGGCCGCGGTCAGCGCGTTGAGGGTGAGCAGCGACAGCGCCGGCGGGCAGTCGATGATGATGTAGTCGTAACGCGGGCGCAGCGGTTCGAGCGCGCGCTTGAGCCGCTGCTCGCGCCCGTCCTCGTCCATCAGCTCGATCTCGGCCGCGGTCAGGTCGGTGTTGCCCGGCAGCAGGTCGTAGCCTTCGGGGGTTTCGACGATCGCGTCCTCGGCGTGCAGCTCCTCGAGCAGCACGTCGCAGGTGGAGGCGTGCAGGTCGCGTTTGTCGATCCCGCTGCCCATGGTGGCGTTGCCCTGGGCGTCGAGGTCGATCAGCAGCACGCGCCTGGGGGTGGCGGCCAGCGCCGCGGCCAGGTTGACCGCGGTGGTGGTCTTGCCGACGCCTCCCTTCTGGTTGGCAATGGCGATGATGCGGGCCATGGGGTCCGGGTGCCTCGGTTGCGGCGGGAATCGGCCGCAAAGGGCGGCCCGGACGGGGGATTATGCCGCGCCGCGGCCGCCAGCGCCGCGCGCCGTGGCCGGAACCGCGCCGGGGACGGCTTTCCGCGGGCGTTCCGGAGCGCGTTTCTGCGCCGGCGGGGGTGCCGGTCGCGGCCCCGGGCGCGCAGCGGGCGGGCTCACTCCAGGCGTTCGACCACCACCAGGTGGCGCTCGGCCGCCAGCCCCGGTACCGGCAGCGGCTGCACTGACCGCAGCCGCCAGCCGGCCGGGAGCGCGGCCAGCTCGGCGTCGGGGCGCTGGCCCTTCATCGCCAGCAGGCGGCCGCGGGGGGCGACCAGGTGTCCGCCCACGGCGATGATCTCGGCCAGCGGCGCCAGTGCGCGCGCGGTGATCGCGTCGAAGCCGGCCGGTTCGTCCAGCGCCTCGGCGCGCGATTCGGCCACCCGCGCGTTGGCCAGCGGCAGCTGGCGCACGGCCTCGCGCAGGAAGCGCGCCTTCTTGCCGTTGGACTCGACCAGGGTCACCTGCAGGTCGGGCCGGGCGATCGCCAGCGGGATCCCGGGCAGGCCGGCGCCGGTGCCGAGGTCGGCCAGGCGGGAAATGCCGGCGACGTGCGGCACGATCGCCAGAGAATCGAGCAGGTGCAGGGTCACCATCTGCTCCGGATCGCGGATGGCGGTGAGGTTGTAGGCCGCGTTCCAGCGCTGCAGCAGGGCCAAGTAGGCCAGCAGCGGGTCGGCCAGGGCGCGCCCGGATCCGAGCGCGGCCAGGCCGGCTTCGAGCGCGGCGCGCAGCGGATCCGGAGGGGAATCGGTCATCGCGACATTGTAGAAGCCGGTCGCCAGGCCAGCGTGGCCAGGTAGCCCGGCGCGGGCGTGAACGCGTGCAGATGCCAGTCTTCCGGCGCGCCCAGCTCCGGATCGCAGGCCTGCAGCCGCCAGCGCTCGCCGTCGCGGGCGAACTCGAGCTTCTCCAGCCCGAACGCGATGCCGTGGCCGTGCGCCTTGAGCACCGCCTCCTTGGCGCACCACAGCCTCACGAACCAGTCCTCGGCCTCCTGCGCCGGCAGCGCGCCCAGCTGGGCCGCCTCGCCCGGGGTGAAGAAGCGCCGCGCCAGGGTCATCGCCGCCGGCCGCGGCCGCAGCCATTCGATGTCCGCGCCCACCCGCGCGCCCCGCGCCAGCGCCACCAGCAGCCGCTCGCCGCTGTGGCTCCAGTTGGCGTCGAGGCCGGCGTGGGCCGCACCCAGGTGCGGGCGGCCGCGCCCGTCGCGCCACAGCGCCAGCGCGTCCTCGGGCAGCGCGAGCTCCCGCGCCAGCCAGCGCCGGGCCTGCGGCTCGGCCGGCTCGCCGCGCCGGTACGGACCCCAGGCGCAGCGCACCTGGCCCAGGTCGAGGCTGTCGTCCGCGGGGGACATCGGAGCGGTGGATTCCATGGCAAGGGGCGGGCCAGCGTAAGCTAGCGGCCGGGCGGCGTGAACTCCGGGAGCCGCCGGTCGGGACGATGTCGGCGGTCATCCAGCACAACACAACGCAAACGCAAGGACGGGAACCGTCGCCGCTGCCGGCAGGCGACGGCGCGGCCGCGTTCGCCTTCGACGGCGACGGCGGCGTCAGCCGCGATGCGTTCGCCGCGCATGTGCGCGCGCTGGCCGCGCGCCTGCCCGATGCCGCGCACGCGGTGAACCTGTGCGAGGACCGCTACCGCTTCCTGGTCGCGTTCTGCGCCGTGGCCGTGCGCGGCCAGGTGAACCTGCTGCCGCCCACACGCACCCGGGCCGCGATCGACGAGGTGCGCGCGCGCCATGCCGACAGCTACTGCATCGGCGACGGCGGGGCCTGCGGCTGCGACGCCGCAATCGCCGCGCCCGACGCGCACTTCGTGCACCTGCCGCCGCAGCTGGCGTCGCTGGAAGGCGCGCCGCTGCGGGTCGCCGACGATGCGGTGGTCGCGATCGGATTCACCTCCGGCAGCACCGGCACGCCCACCCCGCACGCCAAGACCCTGGGCTCGCTGCGCACCAGCACGGCCCAGAATCTGGCCGCGCTGGCCGGGCTGTGGGCGCCGGAGGCGACGGCGCAGGTGATCGCGACGGTGCCGCCGCAGCACATGTACGGCATCGAGCTGTCGGTGATGTTGCCGCTGCTCGGCCCGGTGTCGGTGCACCGCGGGCGCCCGTTCTTTCCCGACGACATCGCCCGCGCGCTGCACGAGGCCCCGGGCGCGCGGGTGCTGGTGACCACGCCGGTGCACCTGCGCACGCTGCTGGCCTCGGACGTCGCGCTGCCGCCGCTGGCCGGCATCGTCACCGCGACCGCACCGCTTCCGCAGGCGCTGGCGGCCGAAGCGGAGGCGCGCTGCGGCTGCGAGGTGCGCGAGACATTCGGCTCCACCGAAACCTGCATCATCGCCAGCCGCCGCACGGCGGTCGACGAGGCCTGGACAGCCTATCCGGGCGTGCGCCTGCAGCCGCGGCCCGACGGCACCCTGGTGTCGGCCGCGCACCTGGCCGAACCTGTGCTGCTTGCCGACCTGGTCGAACCCCGCGGCGAGCGCGGCTTCGTGCTGCGCGGGCGCCATGCCGATCTGCTCGAAATCGCGGGCAAGCGCGCCTCCCTGGCCGACCTCGGCCGGCGCCTGCTGGAGGTGCCCGGTGTGCGCGACGGCGCGGTGTTCCAGCTCGACGACGAGCGCGCCGGCGTGCGCCGGATCGCCGCGGTCTACGTCAGCGACACGCTCGACGAGGCGGCGATGCGCGACGCCCTGCGCCGGTGCATGGATCCGGTGTTCCTGCCGCGGCCGCTGCGGCGGGTGGACGCGCTGCCGCGCAACGACACCGGTAAGCTGCCGCGTGCGGCCCTGCTGCGCCTGCTGCGCTGCGGCGAAGACGGGGCCGCGCGCTGACGTTGCCGTCACGATCCCGCTGTCAGCATCGATAACCGGCCCCGCGCACCCGTGCGCCGGGGCACTCATCAGACAGGAGACAGGCATGGGCATCATCATCTGGCTCATCGTCGGCGGCATCGTCGGCTGGCTGGCAAGCATCATCATGAGGCGCGATGGGCAGCAGGGAATCCTGCTCAACATCGTGGTCGGCATCGTCGGCGCGCTGATCGGCGGCTGGCTGATCGGGCCGCTGCTGGGTGCGGGCTCGATCAACGACGGCATCACGATCATGAGCTTCGTCGTGTCGCTGATCGGCGCGATCATCCTGCTGGCGATCGTGAACCTGTTCCGGCGCGGCAGCGTGCGCTGAGCAGGGCGTCCAGCGGAACCGATACAGCCCGGCGTGAGCCGGGCTTTTTTCTGGTTCTTCTCCCATTCGCGGCGGCGTTCGCGGCGCGCGCCCCCATCCCGACCTCCCCCCGCGCGCGGGGGTAACAAAAACGGGGGGAAGGAGCAGGGCGGCAGCCGCGCGTGTCGAAGAACTGGATAGCGGTGACGGCCCGCCGCCGCAGCCCGACTTCCCACCCCAACGTGAACCGCAACGCATTCCGCGCCGCCGCGTTCACGACCGCTTGCCCGCCCCCGAACCAGCATGCGTCCTCCCCCACCACAGGAGTGCGCGTGATGCATCCGATCCTTCGCAGCCGCAAGACCTGGCTCGCCCTGGCCCTGGCCGCCGCCACCGGCGCCGCCGCCGCCCAGGACACCCTGACCGCCGCCGAAGTGCGCGCCACGCTCGAAGCGCAGGGCTACACCGGCGTCAACGACGTCGAGTTCGACGACGGCATGTGGCAGGCCGACGCGCGCAGCGCCGACGGCAAGCGCGTCGACGTGCGCCTGGACCCGGCCACCGGCGGGATCTACGCCGACGAACAGGTGTCCACCCTCGGCGAGGCCGACATCAAGGCCAGGCTCGCCGCCGCCGGCTACAGCAACGTGCACGACGTCGAGTTCGACGACGGCCTGTGGAAGGCCGAGGCCGACGACCAGTCGGGCCGCGAGGTCGGCCTGCGCCTGGACCCGGACAGCGGCGAGATCATCGGCGCGGACGCCGACTGAGCGCGCTGGCGCGGCGTCGGCCCGGCCACCCGGCCCGCCACCGGTTTCCGGCGGCCCCATCTCCCGGCGAACTGCCGGGAACGGGCCGGCCGTCGGTCGGCATCCGGCGGGGCAGCTGTCGATCCGCGGCGCCGGCCGACCCGGCGGGCCCGGCGGCAGGTCGCCTGCGGGTCGACCCCTCGTCGCGCAGGCGACGACTTTGCCCGCGCGGCTTGACCGGGCCGCGAACCCCGCCCAGGGTGGCGGACCGATCCGCAGCCGGGAATGCCCATGGCCTCGACGCTGGAACTGGAGCGCTTCGTGCGCGACGCGCTCGCCGCGGGCGTGCCGCGGCCGCAGGTGGTATCGACCCTGGCCGACGCCGGGTGGAGCGATGCCCAGGTGCGCGCGGCCCTGGCCGCCTATGCCGACGTCGCCTTCCCCGTGCCGGTACCGCGGCCGCGCCCGCAGCTGTCGGCGCGCGAGGCGTTCGAATACCTGCTGCTGTTCGCCACCCTGTACCTGTCGGCCTGGCACCTGGGCAGCCTGCTGTTCGACCTGATCAACCACTTCCTGCCCGACGCGGCCGACCCGGCCTACCGGGTGCAGCGGCTGGGGCAGTCGATGCGCTGGTCGATCGCCAGCCTGGTGGTCGCGTTCCCGGTGTTCGCATGGCTGGCCTGGCGCATCGGCGGCGACGTGGCCCGCGATCCGAACCGGCGTCTGTCGCCGGTGCGGCGCTGGCTGACCTACCTGACCCTGTTCCTGGCCGCCACGGTGCTGATCTGCGACCTGGTGGCGCTGGTCTACAACGTGCTCGGCGGCGAGGCCAGCCTGCGCTTCGTGCTCAAGGTCGTGGTGGTCGGCACGATTGCCGGCACCGCCTTCGGCTACTACCTGTCGGACCTGCGCCGCGAAGAGGTGGACGCATGAGCGGGCCCGGCGTGGGCCGCGGCCTGGTGATCGCGGCGACGGTGGTGGTGGCCGCGACCGTGATCGCCGCGGTGGCGGTGATCGGTTCGCCCTCGGCCCAGCGCCAGGCGCGGCTGGACGAGCGGCGGGTGCAGGACCTGCGCCAGCTGGAAGCCGCGGTCGAGGCCTACGCCAGGCGCGAAGGACGGCTGCCGGAATCGGTGGACATGCTCGACCAGGCGACCGGCCTCGACCCGTCGCTGTCCGATCCGGTCAGCGGCGTGCCCTACGCCGTCGAGCCGCGCGACGCCCGCCGTTACCGCCTGTGCGCGGACTTCGCCACCGACACCCGCGCGCAGAACCGGCGCGGCCTGCCGGTCGACGCCGGCTGGCGCCATCCGGCCGGCCGCCACTGCTTCGAGCATGCGGTACCGGCCGATGCGCTGGAGTCGGCTGCGGCGGAGTAGGCGCGGGGGCGCCGCTCACCTCGCCAGCGTGACCCACGCCGGCGCATGGTCGCTGGGACGCTCCCAGGTGCGCGGCTCGCGGTCGATGCCCGAGGCCACCGCCTGCGCCCTCAGCGCGTCCGAGACCAGGGTCAGGTCGATGCGCAGCCCGAGGTTGCGACGGAACGCGGCCTGGCGGTAGTCCCACCAGCTGAAGACGCCGGCCTCGTCGCTGTGCAGGCGGAAGCCGTCGTGCAGGCCCAGCGCCTGCAGCCGCTGCAGCGCGGCGCGCTCGGCGGTCGAGGTCAGGATGTGGCCGTCGTTCCAGACCGCCGGGTCGTGCACGTCGCGGTCATCGGGCGCGATGTTGAAGTCGCCCAGCACCACCAGCGCCGGATACCGCTGCAGCTCCTGCGCCAGCCACCCGTGCACCGCCTCCAGCCAGCGCAGCTTGTAGGCGTACTTGTCGGTGCCCACGTCCTGGCCGTTGACCACGTACAGGTTAACGATGCGCACGCCGTCGACGGTGGCGGCGATCACCCGTTTCTGGTCGTCCTCGAACCCGGGGATGCCCATCTGCACGTCTTCGATCGCGTGCTCGCGCGCCAGGATCGCCACCCCGTTGTAGGTCTTCTGCCCGTGGAACACGCTGCGGTAGCCGAGTCCGGCCAGCACCGCGTCGGGGAAGCGGCTGTCCTCGAGCTTGGTTTCCTGCAGGCCGACCACGTCGGGCGCGGCCTCCCGCAGCCACTGCTCCAGGTGCGGCAGGCGCACGTTGAGGGAGTTGACGTTCCAGCTGGCGATTTTCATGTGCGGCCCGACGTGTCGAAGTGGTTGATCTTTATCCGTCCGGTGTGTCGCCGTACCGCGGCGCCACCCGATTGTTTCCGCCTGCCTGGCGCAGGGGGAGATGCGCTGAATCGCATGGAAGCACGATATGCGGGATGGCGCCTAAATCCGGAATATGCGTCTGGACGCGATGCCGTGGCGGCTGCGCCTTCGCTGCGCCTGGAACCGGAGCGCTGGTCCTGCTGGCGTGCGCGGCCGTTCCGGATGTCGCGCCGGGCACGGTCCAGCGGCAGGCAGTCTCCAGCGCTCGGCCCGGCTCGAGGGATTGGCCACGGCCGGGACCGGGCATTCGATTCCCGGGCAAGGCCCGTGCCCGGCACCGCGAACGCGGGGGAAGGTCCGAACAGATCATCCCTGTCCGTCGTTCCCGCGAATCGCCTTGCAACAGCCTCAGGCTGTTCAAGCGGGAATCCAGGGACCTGGCCGTTGAAAGGCTTGCGTCCATGGATGACCGGACATCGGTCCGTTGCACGGCGCCTCCCGCATTCGCGCGAACGACGATCGTTGTTCAGACCTTCCTAGAGGGTCTGCGCCAGCGCGGGTCCGCCGCGCAGCAGATGCTCGGCTGCCGATTCGTCCAGCGGCCGGCCGAGCAGGAAGCCCTGGCCGTCGTCGCAGGCCAGCGCGCTGAGCTGGGCCAGCTGTTCGGCATCCTCGATGCCGCCGCCGACCACGCTCATGCCCAGGCCATGGGCGGTGGCGATCACCGCCGCCACCACTTCGCGCTGGCCGAGGTCGGCGAAGCGCGCCAGCTTGACCACGCTCACCGGAATCCGCGGCAGTCGCGCCAGCGAGGTCACCGAGGCGCCGAAGTCGTCCACCGCCAGCTGCACGCCGATGCTGCCCAGGTGGCCCAGCGCGGCTTCCACCCGCGGATCGTCGTGGACCAGTTCGCGCTCGCTGATTTCCAGGCGCAGCGACGACGGGACGACGCCGTGGGTCTGGAGCGCGCCACGCACCTGGTCGATGAAGCTGCCGCTGCGCAGCTGGCTGCCGGACACGTTGACCGCCATGCTCAGCGGCGCGCCGCCGCCCGGTGCGGCCGGGTCGACCGACCAGGCGGCGAGGCGGGCGCAGGCGGCGTCGAGCACCCAGCCGCCGATCTGCCCCATCAGCCCCATGCGTTCGGCGACGGGCAGGAACTCGCCCGGCAGCAGGGTGCCGCGGAGGGGATGGTGCCAGCGCAGCAGCGCCTCGAAGCCGAGCAGGCGCTGGTCGGTCAGCGACAGCAGCGGCTGGTAGGCGAGCGCGAACTGGCCGCGGTCGACCGCGTGCTGGAGGTCGGCCGCCAGCTGCAGGTGGTCGTCGCCCTCGCCGTCCGCCGAGGCGTCGAAGATGTGGAAGCCGTTGCGGCCGTGCTGCTTGACCCGGTACATCGCCGTATCCGCGTCGCGCAGCAGGTCGCCGGGGCGCGCGGAAGGATCGGAGGTGAGCGCCACGCCGACGCTGGCCGACAGCCGCACCTGGAGCCCGGCGCCGACCGCGAACGGCGCGTCCAGCGCCGCCACCACCCGTTCGGCCAGGGCGCGCAGCGATTGGTCGCAGTGCAGGTTCTCGCACAGCATCACGAACTCGTCGCCGCCCAGCCGGGCGACGGTGTCATCGCGCCGCCCGACCTTCGACAGCCGGCGCCCGAGTTCGATCAGCACCTCGTCGCCCACCTCGTGTCCGCAGGAGTCGTTGACCGCCTTGAAGTGGTCGACGTCGATGAAGATCAGTACCACCCGGCCCGGCGTGCGCGCCAGGCGCAGCATCGCCTGGCCGAGGCGGTCCATCAGCAGGTAGCGGTTGGCCAGTCCGGTCACCGGGTCGTGCATGGCCTGGTGGGCCAGCGCGCGCTCGGCCAGCTTGGCCTGGGTGATGTCGCGGGTGGAGCTGAGCACGCCGACCACCGCGCCGGCCAGGTCGGTTTCCGGCGACACGGTGGTGTGGAACCAGCCCTCCCTGCCGTCGGGCAGGCTCATCGAGAACTCGTGCTCGCGCGGGATGCCGGTGTCCAGCACGTGGCGCAGCGTCGATTCCCAGGTGTCGAGTCCCGGCATGTCCGCCCCGACCTCGCGGTCGGTGAACCCGATGATCTCGTCCAGGCTCTTTCCGCGCAGCCGAACGCCGGCCGGGTTGATGTAGCGGTAGCGCAGGTCGGGCGCGTACTGCGCGATCGCGTCCGAGGAGCCGTTGAGCACCGCGCGCAGCTGCGCCTCGACCCGGGCCAGCTCGGCGCTGGCGGCGGCCGAGCGTTCGGCCAGCCGCTCCATCGCCTGTTCGGCCACCACCCGGCGGGTGATGTCGCGCGAGATGCCGAAGGTGCCGATGATGTTGCCGTCCAGGTCGCGCAGCGGGAACTTGCTGGTCGAGACCCATCGGGTGGGCCTGTCGACGAAGCTCTCGCATTCCTCCAGGTCGAGGATCGGCTCGCCGGTGCGGATGATCATCTGCTCGTCGGCGAGCGCGGCCGCGGCGTGGTCGTCGGCGAACAGGTCGAAGTCGGTGAGCAGGTGGATCTGCTCCTGGCTGATCTGGTGCTTCAGGCACATGCCGAGGCTGACCCGGATGAAGCGGCTGTGCAGGTCCTTGAAGTAGATGACCTCGTCGGCCGCGTCGAGCAGGTTGCGGATCGCGATCTGGTCCAGCGCGCCGGGTTCGATGGCCGGCCCCGGGATGTCGAGGTCGTGTCCGCTCGTGCGCTTGTTCATCGCCCGGCCCTCCACCCGCTGCGGCAGTCCGGTCCCGCTGCATCCGCGGCCCCGCGGCGGTCGCTGCATGCCTGGCCCGAGCATACGCCGGCGGGAAGCGCGCGCGCAGGCGCATACCGGCAACACGACCGGGTGCGCGACGGAAACCCTCGCCTGGAGCGGGGCACGGGGCGTGACATTGGCTTTGGCCGATACGGTTGGTTCGCCAGGGATAACGGCGGCCGCGGTCGCGACTTGAGCGGAACGGTGGCGCCTGGCGGGCGTGGATCAGGCCAGGCCGCGCGCCTGCAGGATACGCCAGGCCGCGGTCTTGAGGTCGACATCGAAGCGGTACAGGTTTTCGCTGTACAGCTCGACCATGAACAGGCCGCGCCAGTGCCGCTGCAGCTGCCGTGGCAGCGCCTGCCAGCGCAGGTCGGTCCGGGAATCGGCACCGCCGCCGCGCAGGGCGGCCAGGAACGCCGCGGCGCCGTCGGCGCGGCTGGCGCTTCCCGGGCGGGTGGCCGCGAGCAGGCGCGACAGCAGGTGCTCGTGCAGCCTTGCCGGCATCGACAGCGCCTCCATCCGCAGCGGCGCCAGCGCCTGCGAGGCGTCCTCCAGCCCCGGCTGGCCGTTGTGCCAGGAGCGGTACAGGCGCTGGGTGGCGATCAGCCACTGCGCCGGCGGCGGCGGGACGGCGGTTGCCGGCGCGATCAACGCCACGCAGGGGCTGCGATCGGTGGCGGCGGCCGCCAGCCGCGCGGCCACGCCCTCGCCGGCCGCGCACACCAGCACCAGGTTGCAGCGGGAGGCGAGGTTGAGCCGGGCCAGGTGCGGGACCAGCTCCCGCCACAGGACGCGTTCGCTGCCGCCGTCGCGGCCGGGGCCGGACAGGCCTTCGGCGTCGCACTCGGCGTCCAGGTGCAGGATCGGGCTGGCCTTGCCGTCGCGCGCCAGCCAGGTCGCGGCCTTGATCGCGGACACCACGTCGGTCCGGCCCTGGCAGTCGACCAGCCGCGACCAGCCCGGATGCCGGCCTTCCAGCCAGCGATGCAGCGCGATCCCGGGCCGCGGGCCGTGCTCGCGGCGCCACTGCACGATCCACGTCCCGGTGGTGGCGATGTTTTGCACCGCCGGTGGGCGCGGCAGGCTGTCGCGAAGCTGGATTTCGTCCCCGGTCAGTTCAGCCGGTGGCGGCTCGGTCATGGCGTCAGCGCAGGAGGAAGTCGATGAAGCGGGCGACGCGGGCATACGGCGGCCTGAGCAGGTCGCTGCCGGCGCGGCGCGCCTGCCACAGCACCGGCAGCTGCTTGCTCATCGCGTCGAAGCCCGCGCGGCCGTGGTAGGCGCCCATGCCGCTGGCGCCGACCCCGCCGAAGGGCAGGGCGTTGACGCCGAAGTGCAGCAGGGTGTCGTTGACGGTGACGCCGCCGGCCAGGGTCGCGCGCAGGATCCGCTCGACGCCGGCGCGGTCCTCGCTGAAGGGATACAGCGCCAGCGGGCGCTCGCGCCGGTTGACCTCGGCGATCGCGGCATCGAGCGAGTCCACGCTGCGGATCGGCAGGATCGGGCCGAAGATCTCCTCCTGCATCAGGCTGGCGTCGTCGCCGGGTTCGAGCACCAGGGTCGGCGCGAACAGGCGCCGCTGCGGGTCGTGCGCGGAGGCCAGGGGCAGCACCTGGAGGCCGCGCGCGCGGGCGTCGTCCAGATGCCCCTGCAGGCGCGCGAAGGCGGCGTCGTTGATGATCCGGGTGTAGTCGCCGGCGTCGTCCAGGTCGCCGTAGCGCGCGACCACCTCGCCGCGCAGCGCCTGCACCAGCGCGTCGCGGCGCGCGGCATCGCCCACCAGCAGCACGTAGTCCGGGGCGATGCAGGTCTGGCCGGCGTTGAACCACTTGCCGGTGGCCAGGCGCGCGGCCACCCGGTCGAGCGGCGCGTCGGCGCACACGATCGCGGGCGACTTGCCGCCCAGCTCCAGGGTCAGCGGCGTGAGGTTGGCGGCGGCGGCGGCCATCACCTTGCGCCCGACCGCGGTCGAGCCGGTGAACACCAGGTGGTCGAACGGCAGCGCGGCAAACGCGGCCGCCACGTCCGCATCGCCGGTGGCCACCGCCACCCGGTCGCCGGGAAACGCCCCGGCCAGCAGCGAGCGCAGGAAGGCCGCGCTGCGCGGAGTGTGCTCGGACGGCTTGAGGAAGACGTGGTTGCCGGCGGCGATCGCGGTCGCCAGCGGGACCAGGGCCAGGTTGACCGGATAGTTCCAGGGCGAGATCACCCCGACCACGCCCAGCGGCTCGCTGCGCAGCTGCGCTCGCGCCGGCCAGAAGCGCCAGCCCGTGGCCACCCGCCGCGGCCGCATCCAGCCGCGCAGGCGGCGGCGCAGGTGGTCGAGTTCGGTCAGCACGGTCATGCCGTCGGCGATCAGCGACTCGTGCCGGGAGCGGTGGCCGAAGTCGGCCGAGATCGCGTCGGCCATCTCCGGCAGCCGGACCTTGAGCGCGGCGCGCAGCCGCTGCAGGTCGTCGCGGCGCTGGTCCAGCCCGGGCCGCGCGGCCTGCCAGGCGGCGCGCAGCCGCGCCAGGGTCGGCGCCAGATCGGCCGGCTGGGTGTCCGCGACGGGCTGCATCGGGCCAGTGTAGACGGGCCGGCGCGGGTGCAGGCACTACAATGGGCGCATGACTCCGATGCCTTCCCGCCTGCGCCCCTACCGCGGCCGCCTGCCCGAGATCGGCCAGCGGGTCTACATCGACCCCTCGGCCGAGGTGATCGGCGACGTGGTGCTGGGCGACGACGTCTCGATCTGGCCGATGACCGTGGTCCGCGGCGACGTCAACTACATCCGCATCGGCGCGCGCAGCAACATCCAGGATGGGGTGGTGATCCACGTCAGCCACGACGGCCCGCACCTGAAGGACGGCGGTTTCGCCACCGTGATCGGCGAGGACGTCACCATCGGCCACCGCGCGATCATCCACGCCTGCCGGATCGAGGACGCCTGCCTGATCGGCATGGGCGCGGTGGTGATGGACGGCGCGGTGGTGAAGAAGCACGGCTTCGTCGGCGCCAATGCCCTGGTGTCGCCGGGCAAGGTGGTCGGCGAGGGCGAGCTGTGGCTGGGCAATCCGGCGCGGCTGGTGCGCAAGCTCGACGACGCGCAGATCGAAGGCCTGTACTACAGCGCGCAGCACTACGTGCGGCTCAAGGACGACTACCTGCTCGACGCCGCCTCCCTCTGAACTGGGCGCTCGCGTACAGTAGCCCCGTGCACGGGCGTCGAGACGACGGACAGGGGGAACGGGGCGTGTCATCTCGAGTGGGAGCGCGCTCGCGCGCGATGCACCAGGAGGGTGTCCCGATCGCGGCCAGGGCCGCTCCCACGAGGGCTCCGGTGGAGGCCGCCATGGCTCCGGCCACGCGCATCGCGGCGACCGGCTGATGCTCGATACGGTTCGCGAAATCCACACGCCCGAGGGCGTCGCCCTGCGTCTGCCGGCCGCCGGTCCGGTGCCGCGCGCGTACGCGTGGCTGATCGACCTGATGATCCGCATCGGCCTGGTGATGCTGTCATCGATGGTGCTGGTCCTGCTTGGCCGCCCCGGCCTCGGCGTCTACCTGGTGCTGCTGTTTCTGGTGGTCTGGGCCTATCCGGTGCTGTTCGAGGTGCTGTGGGACGGGCAGACGCCGGGCAAGCGCGCGCTCGGGCTGCGGGTGGTCTCGGCCGACGGGGCGCCCGTGGGCTGGCTGGCCTCGTTCCTGCGCAACCTGATGCGGACCGTGGACATGCTGCCGTTCGGCTACGCGTTCGGGCTGGCCTCGGGCCTGGTCGACCGCTGGGGCCGCCGGCTCGGCGACGTGGTGGCGCGGACCATGGTGGTGCACGTGGCGCGCGCGCGCGGCGCGGTGGACCTGCCGCCGGGCCAGGCCATGATGCCGGCGATGCCGCTGCTGCCGGCCGAGCAGGCCGCGGTGGTGGCGCTGGCCGAACGCGCGCATACGCTCACCCAGGAGCGGCGCGAGGAGCTGGCCGACATCGCCGCGCCGGTCACCGGTGCCAGCGGCGAAGCGGGCATGCAGCGGCTGCTGGGCATCGCCCGCTGGCTGCTGGGGCGCGAGACATGAGGCAGGAGGCGTTCGTCGCCCGCTACCAGGCCGAGTGGCACGATTTCGAAACCTGGCTGGAGCGTCGCGGAAGCCGCGGCGACCGCATGCGCGTGCAGGGCGCGACCGCGGCGCTGGACGATGCGCAGATGCCGGCGCGCTACCGGCGCCTGTGCCAGCAGCTGGCGTTGGCGCGGCGACGCGGCTACAGCCCGCTGCTGGTCGAGCAGCTGCAGGCGCTGATGCAGCGTGGCCACGACGTGCTCTACCGCGCGCCGCCGGTGTCGTGGCGGCGCGCGCTGCAGTTCCTGCTGGCCGGGTTCCCGCGGCTGGTGCGCGCCCAGCGCGGCTGCCTGTGGCTGTCGGTGGTGCTGTTCGCGGGGCCGGCGCTGGCGATGTTCGCCGCGGTGCAGCTGTGGCCGGAGCTGGCCCACAGCGTGTTCCAGCCGCAGGAGCTGGCGCGGTTCGAGGCGATGTACGACCCGGCCGACGGCTCGCACCGGCTCGGCCGCGAAAGCGGCACCGACCTGGCGATGTTCGGCTACTACATCTACAACAACGTCAGCATCGGCTTCCGCACCTTCGCTTCGGGCCTGCTGGCGGGAGTGGGCACGGCGTTCGTGCTGGTGTTCAACGGGGTGGTGTTCGGGGTCGTTGCCGGGCACCTGCAGGCGGTTGGCCACGGCGATCCGTTCTGGCGCTTCGTGGCCGGGCATTCGGCGCCGGAGTTGACTGCGATCGTGATCGCCGGCGCGGCCGGCCTGCGGCTTGGGCTGGCGCTGCTCGCGCCGGGCCGGCGACGGCGGGTGGATGCGCTGGCCGAGGCCGGGCGGGTGGGCGCTCAGCTGTGCCTGGGGATCCTGGCGATGCTGGTGTTCGCCGCGTTCGTGGAAGCGTTCTGGTCCTCGACCGGATCGATCCCGGCGCCGGTGAAGTTCGGCGTCGGCGGCCTGCTGTGGCTGCTGGTGCTGGGCTGGCTGGCGCTGGCCGGGCGCGGCGCGGACCCGTACCGCGACGGCCGCGCAGCGTCGCCGATCCGCGCCGGCCGGCGCCGGGCGCGGC
>JAEWGI010000021.1 GCA_023388355.1 Pseudomonadota bacterium | reverse complement strand
TTTGCCGCACTGCGGTACGCTGTACCGCTTTGCCGCCGCAACCGCGTGTTACATGACCAGCGCCGAACCCAACGTTTACGACCCGCAGCAGGTTGAATCCGCCGCCCAGAGCTTCTGGGATGCCACCCGCGCCTTCGAGGTCGACGAGACCTCGGACAAGCCGAAGTATTACTGCCTGTCGATGCTTCCGTACCCGTCCGGCGCGCTGCACATGGGTCATGTGCGCAACTACACGATCGGCGACGTGATCAGCCGCTACAAGCGCATGACCGGCCACAACGTCCTGCAGCCGATGGGCTGGGACGCGTTCGGCCTGCCGGCCGAGAACGCGGCGATCAGGAACGCCACCGCGCCGGCCAGGTGGACCTACGCCAACATCGACCACATGCGCGCCCAGCTCAAGGCGCTGGGCTATGCGATCGACTGGTCGCGCGAGTTCGCCACCTGCTCGCCGGACTACTACGTGCACGAGCAGCGCATGTTCGTGCGGCTGATGAACAAGGGCCTGGCCTACCGCAAGAACTCGGTGGTGAACTGGGACCCGGTCGACCAGACCGTGCTGGCCAACGAGCAGGTCATCGACGGCCGCGGCTGGCGCTCCGGTGCGCTGGTGGAGAAGCGCGAGATCCCGCAGTGGTTCCTGCGCATCACCGATTACGCCCAGGAGCTGCTCGACGGCCTGGACACGCTCGATGGCTGGCCGGAGTCGGTCAAGACCATGCAGCGCAACTGGATCGGCCGCAGCGAGGGCCTGGAGATCCAGTTCCGCGTCGACGGCGAGGACGAGCCGCTGGGCGTCTACACCACGCGCCCCGACACGCTGATGGGGGTGACCTTCATTTCCATCGCCGGCGAACATCCGCTGGCGCTCAAGGCCGCCGCTTCCAATCCGGAACTGGCCGCCTTCCTCGACGAGCTGAAGCAGGGCGGGGTGTCCGAGGCCGACATCGAGGCCCAGGACAAGCGCGGCATGGCCACCGGCCAGTGGGCGATCCACCCGGTCACCGGCGAGGACGTGCCGATCTACGTGGCCAACTTCGTGCTGATGGGCTACGGCACCGGCGCGGTGATGGCGGTGCCGGCGCACGACCAGCGCGACTGGGAGTTCGCCAGGGCCTACGGCCTGCCGGTGCGGCCGGTGATCGTGCCGCCGGGCGTGCGCGACGCGCTGGCGGAGGTGGTCGGCGACGTGGCGAAGGACGTCGATCCGTTCCAGGCCGCGCTGTCGGGCGGCTCGGTGGACGCCTACGACACGGCCGCCGCGCTCGCGGTGGTGCGCGGGTACCTCGATGGCATCGAGCAGCAGGTCGCGTATACCGAGCGCGGCTTCCTGATCAATTCCGGCGAATACAACGACATGGATTTCGACGCCGTGTTCGACGCGCTCGCCGCGCGTTTCGAGGCCGAGGGGACCGGTCGGCGCAAGGTCAACTTCCGCCTGCGCGACTGGGGCGTGAGCCGCCAGCGCTACTGGGGCTGTCCGATCCCGGTGATCTACTGCGGCGACTGCGGCGCGCTGCCGGTGCCCGAGGACCAGCTGCCGGTGGTGCTGCCCGAGGACGTGGCCGACGCCTTCGCCAATCCCGGCGCCGTGCATTCGCCGATCAAGTCCGATCCGCAGTGGCGCGTCACCACCTGCCCGGCCTGCGGCAAGCCGGCCGAGCGCGAGACCGACACCTTCGACACCTTCATGGAGTCGAGCTGGTACTACGCGCGCTACACCTCGCCGGGCGCGACCGGCATGGTCGACGAGCGGGCGAAGTACTGGACTCCGGTCGACCAGTACATCGGCGGCATCGAGCACGCGATCCTGCACCTGCTGTACTTCCGCTTCTACCACAAGCTGCTGCGCGACGAAGGCCTGGTCGACAGCGACGAGCCGGCTGCGCGCCTGCTCACCCAGGGCATGGTGATCGCCGAGACCTACTACCGCGAGCACGTCAACGGCGCGAAGGAGTGGATCAACCCGTCCGACGTCACCGTCGAGCGCGACGAGAAGGGCCGCATCACCGGCGCCACGCTGAAGGCGGACGGCCATCCGGTGATGATCGGCGGCGTGGAGAAGATGTCCAAGTCGAAGAACAACGGCGTCGACCCGCAGGCGATGATCGACCGCTACGGCGCCGACACCGTGCGCCTGTTCTCGATGTTCGCCTCGCCGCCGGAGCTGTCGCTGGAGTGGAACGAGGCCGGCGTCGAGGGCATGGCGCGCTTCCTGCGCAGGCTGTGGGCGCTGGTGCAGCGGCACATCGCCGAAGGCGCGGTGGCCGCGTTCGATGCGACCGCCGCCACGCCGGAACAGAAGGCGCTGCGCCGCCAGCTGCACGAGACGATCCAGAAGGTCGGCGACGACTACGGTCGCCGCCACGCCTTCAACACCGCGATCGCGGCGGTGATGGAGCTGCTCAACGCGGTGGCGAAGTTCGCCGACGGTTCGGGCAACGGCCGCGCCCTGCGCCAGGAGGCGCTGGAGGCGATGGTGCTGCTGCTCAATCCGATCACCCCGCACGCCAGCCACGCGCTGTGGCAGGCGCTGGGCCATCCGGAAACCGTGCTCGAGGATGTCGCGTTCCCGCAGCCCGATCCGGCCGCCCTGGTGCGCGACACGGTCAGGCTGGCCGTGCAGGTCAACGGCAAGCTGCGCGGCACGATCGAGGTCGCGGTCGATGCGTCGTGCGGGTCGATCGAGGCCCAGGCCCTGGCCGAGCCCGATGTCCAGGCCTTCCTCGCCGGGCTGACCGTGCGCAAGGTGATCGTGGTGCCGGGCAGGATCGTGAATGTGGTCGCCGCCTGAACCCGCCGCGGCACCGCGCTTGCCGGCGCCCGCGGCCTGCTACAGACTTCGCCCATGATCCGGACCCGACTGACCGCCCTGTTGCTCGCCTTCGGGCTCACCGCCTGCGGCTTCCACCTGCGCGATGCGCTGGTGCTGCCCGACGACCTGGGCCAGGTGAAGGTCACCGCGCGCGATCCCTACAGCCCGCTGGCCACCTCGCTGGAGCGCGCGCTGGAGCGTGCCGGCGCGAACGTGGCCGATGCGGAGACCGAACGCCGGGTCGCCACCCTCGCGCTGCGCTCCGAACGCTGGGCCTCGACCCCGCTCAGCCTCGACCAGTTCGGCCGCGCCCAGGAGTTCACGCTGCGCTATGCGGTGGTGTTCGCGCTGGTCGACGCCAATGGCGACGAGGTCGTGCCGCAGCAGGCGGTGGAAATGTCCCGCGACTACATCTCGGTGCCGACCGACTCCACCGGCACCGACACCGAGCGCGAACTGCTGGCGCGCGAGATGCAGCGCGAGATGACCGCCTCGATCCTGCGTCGCATCGACGCGGCCACGCGCGAGCTGCGCGCCGCCGCACAGTGAACACGGCGGGCGGATGCAGCTGAAGCCCGATCGCCTCGTCGCCACGCTCGCCGCCGAGCCGCCGCGGCCGGTCTACCTGGTTGCAGGGCCCGAGCCGCTGCTGGTGCTGGAAGCGGCCGACGCGATCCGCGCCAGCGCGCGCGCGGCCGGTTTCGGCGAGCGCGAGGTGTTCGACGCCGACGGCCGCGACTTCGACTGGAACACGCTCGATGCCAGCTT
The DNA here is from genome assembly GCA_023388355.1 of Pseudomonadota bacterium. The sequence goes on along the minus strand of JAEWGI010000021.1, from coordinate 9,716 downwards.
CCGCGCGCCGAGCCTGTTTTCCAGCCATCGTCTGCTGGAGCTGCGCCTGGCCACCGGCCGACCCGGCAAGCAAGGCGCGGAGGTGATCGCCGGCTACTGCGCGCAGCCGCCCGGCGACATCGTGCTGCTGATCACCGCCGGCGACTGGAGCACCAAGCACGGCGGCAAGTGGAGCGAGGCGATCGCGAAGGCCGGCCACTTCGTCAATGCGCCGGTGGTGCGCCCGCACGAGCTGGAGGGCTGGCTCGAATCGCGCCTGCGCCAGCGCGGCGTGCGTGCCGATCGCGGCGCCGTGCAGCGCCTGGCCGAACGCGTGCAGGGCAACCTGCTGGCCGCCGCGCAGGAGGTGGACAAGCTGGCGCTGCTGGCCGACGGCGCGCCGCTGGACGCGGCGCGGATGGAGGCGCTGGTGGCCGACGCCGCGCGCTACGACGTGTTCCGCCTGGTCGACGCCGCGCTCAACGGCCAGGCCGCGCAGGCCACGCGCATGCTCGCCGGCCTGCGCGCCGAGGGCGAGGCGGTGCCGGCACTGATGGGCATGGTGGTGATGGAGCTGACCCGGGTCGCGGCGCTGGCAGGGGTGCAGGCGCGGGGCGGCAACCTGGGCGCGGAGTTCAAGGCGCAACGGGTGTGGGATTCGAAGCAGGCGGTGTACCGGCGCGCGCTGGGCCGGCATCCGGCGGCGCGCTGGGAGCGGTTCGTGGTCCGGGCCGGTGGCGTGGACCGCATCGCCAAGGGACGGGGCCGCCCGGGCGAGGAGCCCACCGACGCCTGGCTGGCGCTGGAGCGGCTGCTGGTGGCGGTCGCCGAGCCTGGGGCCTCAGGCCTGGTGGCCTGACTGCCGGACATGGGAAATCGGGAGCCGGGAATCGGGAACGGCAGCGCCGGGCCGTCGATCGCGGCCGCTGGCGCTTCCGCTTCCGGGGGGCCGGGGCCGGACCCGATCCACGTGATCTACGGGGGCACGTTCGATCCGGTGCATCACGGGCATCTGGCGATCGCGCGCGGGGCGCGCGATGCGCTGGGCTGTGCGATTCACCTCACGCCGGCGGCCGATCCGCCGCACCGGCCGCCGCCGGGCGCCGACGCGGCGCAGCGGCTGCGGATGCTGGAGCTGGCGATCGGCGGTGAAGCGGGCCTGCTGCTTGACCGGCGCGAGCTGCGGCGGGAGGGCCCCAGCTACACCGTCGACACCCTGCGCGAACTGCGCCGCGAACTGGGCCAGGCGGCTCCGATCGCCCTGCTGCTGGGCGCCGACAGCCTGCTCGGCCTGCCCACCTGGCACCAGTGGACCGAGCTGCCCGGGCTATGCCATTTCATCGTCGCCGACCGCGGCGGCAGCGACCTGGACGCGCGCCTGGCGCCCGGGCTGGCCGCCGCCCTGGACGGTCGCTGGAGCGGCGGCCCGGACCAGCTGCGGGCGGCCCCCGCGGGCCGCGTGCTGCGCCTGCACCAGCCGCTGCATCCCGGCTCGGCCACCGGCGTGCGCCGCGCCATCGCTGCAGGCGGATCGTGGCGCGAGCTGGTGCCCGCCGCGGTCGCCGACCATATCGTGGGCCAGCACCTGTACGGCGTGCACGGAACCGATCCGGCCCGCCCGCTATAATCCCCGCCAGCCGCCAGAGCCACCGCCCTTGTCCAGTTCCTCAGCGCACGTCATCAAGACCCGCCTCCCCGAGCCGCCGCCGCCCGTCGACGTGCTGCTCAGGGCGATCCACACGGCGGTCGGCGAACTCAAGGCCAAGGACGTCATCGAGATCGACGTGCGCGGCCGCACCAGCGTCTGCGACTACATGGTGATCGCCTCGGGCACCTCCACCCGGCACGTCAAGTCGATTGCCGACGAGGTGGTGCGCCACGCCAAGAAGCTCGACTGCCAGCCGCTCGGGGTCGAGGGCGAGCGCGAGGCCGAGTGGGTGCTGGTCGACCTAGGCGACGTGGTGGTGCACGTGATGCTGCCGCGGGTGCGCGAGTTCTATGCGCTCGAGCGCCTGTGGACGGTCGGCGACCAGCCGCCGGAGCTTCCCGGCGAAGACCCGGACGACGCGGATCGCGACTGAGTCCGCGGTGGCGGTTCCGGACGTCCTTCGGTATCCCCTTGCGCCTGCCGCGCCCGCGGTGCGGATGCGATGAGGGCACGACTTGTCGCCGTCGGCGAACGCGCGCCGGCCTGGGTGGCCGAGGGCTTCGGCGAATACCGCAAGCGTCTTTCGCACTGGCTTCCGCTGGAACTGGTGGAAATCGAGCCAGGCCTGCGCGGCAAGGGCCGCGATGCCGCGCGCGCGGTCCAGGACGAGGGCGCGCGGGTGCTCGCCGCACTGCCGCGCAACACCCGGGTGGTGGCGCTCGACGGCCAGGGCCGGATGCACTCGTCCGAACAGCTTGCGCAGCGGCTGGAGCACTGGCGCGGCCAGGGCCGCGACCTGGCCTTCCTGATCGGCGGCCCCGAAGGCCATGCGCCGGACGTGCTGGCGCGCGCGGACGAACGCTGGTCGCTGGGCCCGCTGACCCTGCCGCACATGCTGGTGCGCCTGGTGCTGGCCGAACAGATCTACCGCGCCGCGGCCATGCTCGCCAACCATCCCTACCACCGCGCCTGACGCCGCCCGGGCAAGCCGGGCGGCGCGCGCGGGCTCAGCCGCGGTCGAGCCTGAAATCGATCGGCACGATGCCCACCGCCTGCACCGCCCGGCCGTCGCGCATCGCCGGCTGGAAGCGCCAGCTGCGCTGCACGTGGCGCGCGGCCTCGCGGTCGAGCACCGAATGGCCGCTGCTGCGCTCGATCGAGACCTCCAGCGGCCGGCCGTCGACATCGACCAGGATCCGCAGCAGCACCGTGCCCTGGTAGTTGCGCTGCACCGCCAGGCGCGGATACGCCGGCGGCGGCGCGGTGCGGTACTGCAGCTGCATGCCGGTCACCGGCCCGGCCGGCTCCAGCGTGGGGGTGGCGTCGACCGCGACCGGCGCGTCGGACACCTCGGGCTGGAAGACGCCCTGTTCCACCAGCACCGGTGCGTCGCTCACCGGCTGCGGCTCGACCACCCGCCGCACCGCTTCGGGCTGCGGCTGCGGCCGCGGCCGGACCACTTCCACCTCCTCCACCGGGGGCGGCGTGACCGGCTCGATCGGCACGATGTCGACCACCACGAGGTTGCGTGGCGCCTCCACCACCGCCGGCAGCGAGGGCAGGGTCATGGGCATCAGGAGGAACGCCAGCGCCAGCACGTTCAGCGCCATGGTGCTGCTGATCCCGAGGATCCGGGTCGTATCGAGCCCGGGAGACTGCGTCTTGCGCGAAACCGGATGCGACTGCTGCAACACCATGGCCCACCTCCGCGGTTGCCGGCGGCCGCACTGGCCGCCCGTGTAGCTGCGAACGCGCCAGTGGCGGCACCGGGGTCGATCCCCGAGCCGCCGGCGTCCCGCGCTGGCGCGCGACCGGACTGCGGTTCCACGCTACGCCCGGCGTGGCGGGCGCGGCAATGCGACGGAGGTGGAAGGCGCGGGGCGCCGACGGACGGTTCCCTTGCCGCCTCACCCGCGAGCCGGGCAAGGAGCCGGAGCATGGCAGCCGCGCGGAACGTCCGGACGCCCGGCGCGCTGCGCCGGGCTGGACGGGCCGGGGTGGGGGCAGCGAGGCGGCGCGGGCCCTGCGCGAGCCGCTGCGCGGCTCGCGCCCTTGTCCCGGCCTTCCATCCGTGAATGGCGCAATGCCCCGCGAGCCGGGAAGGAGCGAACCGCGGCCGGGTGGCGCCGCTGCCGCTCAGTCCGGTTCGCTGTGGGTCCCGTCCTGTTCGGGTTCGCGGTCCAGGCCGCCGGCGTCCGGATTGGGCTGCTTCTTCGCGCCGGAGCGGCGCGCGTCGTCGCGGTCGTGCGGCTGCTTTTCCGGATAGCCGGAGCGCTCCTCGCGGCGGTCGGGCGTCTTGGCCATGGCTACTTCCCCAGTTCGAACACGACGTCGAGGCTGACCGAAAGCGTGGTCTCGCCCGGCGCCACCGGCGCCGACTCCATGCGCGCGTCCATCGCCGCCGACTTCATCATCATCGGCACCGGCGGCTGGAAGCCGCCGCCCTCGCTGATGCTGACGATGCGCCGCACCCGCAGCCCCAGCGACTCGGCGTACATCGCCGCGCGCGCCTGGGCCAGCTTCAGCGCCTCGCGCCGGGCCTCGTCGTACACCACCTCGGGCTGGTCGATCTCGAAACTGGGGCCGTGGACCTGGTTGGCGCCGCTGGCCACCAGCGCGTCGAGCACCTCGCCCAGGCGGGCGATGTCGCGCACCTTGAGCGAGACGGTGTTGCTGGCCTGGTAGCCGGTGATCACCGGCGGCTGGTTTTCGCTGTGGCGGTACTGGGGATGGATGCTGATGCCGCTGGTCTGGATGTCGCGCTCGGCGATGCCGGCGGCGCGGATCGCCGCGACCACCTTGGCCATCTGCGCCGAGTTGGCCCTGAGCGCGGCATTGGCGTCGGCGGCCTGGGTGACCACGCCGGTGGACAGGCCGGCCACGTCGGGCACGCGGCTGGCTTCGGCGCGGGCGGTGACCGACAGCAGGGTGCCGTCGGTCGCGGCGACGCCGGGGACGGCGGACTGGGCGTGGGCGCTGGTCATCGCGAGGGCACCGGTGGCGAGGCTGGCTGCAAGGAGCAGGGAGGCTGCGGGACGGAACATGGTGGTCTCCGGGAGGTGCTGTGTGAAGGGTCGTCAGGTTCCGGTGAACGGCCCGTGAGCCTGAACGGGGTTGCGGGCCGGGTTCGGTCGGGGCCGGAGCGCCCGCGGGTATCCTTGTCCGATGCTGCATCTAGCCTCCCAATCGCCGCGCCGGCGCGAGCTGCTGGCGCGCCTCGGCGTCGCCTTCGGCACCATCGACATCGACATTCCGGAAGTGCGCGGGCCCGGCGAGCCGGCGCCCGACTACGTGAGCCGGCTGGCGCGCGCGAAGGCCGGTGCCGGGCTGCTGGCGGTGGCCGGCGTGCCCGGAGCGGTGGTGCTGGGTGCCGACACCGAGGTGGTGCTCGACGACCGCGTGTTCGGCAAGCCGCGCGACGCCGCCGATGCCGCCGACATGCTGCGCAGCCTGTCGGGCCGCACCCACGAGGTGCTGACCGCGGTCAGCCTGGTATCGGCCGCGCGCGAGGCGCAGGCGCTGTGCCGCTCGCAGGTGAGCTTCGCCAGGCTGGACGATGGCCAGATCGCCGCCTACGTCGCCAGCGGCGAGCCGATGGGCCGCGCCGGCGGATACGCGATCCAGGGCGGCGCGGAGCGCTTCGTCGCCCGCCTCGACGGCAGCTATTCGGGGGTGATGGGCCTGCCGCTGCACGAAACCATGCAGCTGCTGCACGGGTTCGGCCTGGAGACACGCTTCGAACAGGGGGGGGCGGGCTGATGTCGGAGGAGATCCTGGTCAACGTCACCCCGCGCGAAACCCGGGTGGCCGTGGTCGAGAACGGCATGCTGCAGGAACTGCACATCGAGCGCGGCTGGCGCCGGGGCGTGGTCGGCAACATCTACAAGGGCAAGGTGCAGCGGGTGATGCCGGGCATGCAGGCGGCCTTCGTCGACATCGGCCTGGAGCGCACCGCGTTCCTGCACGCCAACGACGTGGTGCGCCCGACCCAGCCCGAGGCGGCGGACGACGCCTTGCCGCCGGTGCCGCAGCCGGTGCTGCCGGTGACCGAGCTGCTGCGCGATGGCCAGGAAGTGATCGTGCAGGTGGTCAAGGACCCGATCGGCAGCAAGGGTGCGCGCCTGACCACCCAGTTGAGCATTCCATCGCGCTACTTGGTGCTGCTGCCGCAGTCGCGGGTGATCGGCGTGTCGGCGCGGATCGAGGACGAGACCGAGCGCGCGCGCCTGAAGGCCATGGTCGCCGAGGCGTCGACGCCGGAGGAGCCGCTGGGCTACATCGTGCGCACCAATGCCGAAGGCCAGCCGGCCGAGGCGCTGGGCGAGGACCTGGCCTACCTGTCGCGGGTCTGGAACATCGTCGCCAGGCGCTCGCGCGAGGCGCCGGTGCAGACCTGCATCTACGAGGACCTGAGCCTGCCGCTGCGCGCGGTGCGCGACCTGATCCGCAAGGACGTGGAAAAGGTGAAGGTCGATTCGCGCGAGACCTTCGACCGGCTGCAGGCGTTCGTGGCCAAGTACATGCCGGTGCTGGCCGAGCGCATCGAGCTGTACACCGGCAACCGCCCGATCTTCGATCTGTACGGGGTCGAGGACGAGATCCAGCGCGCGCTGGACAAGCAGGTGCCGCTGAAATCCGGCGGCTACCTGGTGATCGACCAGACCGAGGCGATGACCACGGTCGACGTCAACACCGGCTCGTTCGTCGGCCAGCGCAACCTCGAGGAGACGGTGTACCGCACCAACCTCGAGGCCGCGCAGGCGGTGGCGCGGCAGCTGCGGCTGCGCAACCTCGGCGGGATCATCATCATCGACTTCATCGACATGGTCGACGACGAGCATCGCCGCCAGGTGCTGCGCACCCTGGAGAAGTCGCTGGTCAAGGACCACGCCAAGACCACGGTCTACGACTTCTCGCCGCTGGGCCTGGTGGAGATGACCCGCAAGCGCACGGTCGAGAGCCTGCAGCGCCAGCTCAGCGAGACCTGCAACGCCTGCGGCGGCCGCGGCATGGTCCGTACCCTGGAAACGGTGACCTACGAGATCTTCCGCGAGATCGTGCGCGCCGTGCGCCAGTTCGAGGCCGAACGCCTGCTGGTGATCGCCTCGCCCAAGGTCGTGGCCCGCATCACCGAGGACGAATCGCCCGCGGTGGTCGAGCTGGAGGAATTCCTCGGCAAGTCGATCCGCTTCCAGGCCGATGAGCAGTACCTGCAGGAGCAGTTCGATGTGGTGCTTCTGTGAGGTCGCGGCCCGGGACCCGGGACCAGGGTCCCGGAAGAGCGCGGCAGGCGTTGTCGCCGGACGAGCGCCCCGGAGCGCAATGCCCTTGTTCCTGATTTTCCCGGGTCCCGGATCCCGGGCCCCGGGACCCGCCCTCCCATGACCTCCCCCTTCCGCCGCCGCTTCCGCCTGCTGCGTCGTGGCGCCTGGTACGCGCTTGCGCTGCTGCTGATCCTGGCCGCCCTGGTGGCGGGGGCGGTGAGCCGGCTGCTGCCGCTTGCCGAGCGCCACCCCGATCGGGTCGCGGCGTGGCTGGGCGAGCGCGCCGGGCGGACGGTGGCGTTCGACCGCCTGGAGACGGAATGGACCCGGCGCGGGCCGCTGCTGCGGGTCGACGGGCTGCGCATCGGCGAAGGCGTCGGCGCGGTGCGGATCGGCGAGGCGGAAATCCTGATTTCCCAGTACGCCGGGCTGCTGCCCGGCCGCTCGTTCACCGAGCTGCGGCTGCGCGGCCTGCAGCTGGTGCTCGAACGCGAGGACGACGGCCGCTGGCAGGTGCGCGGCCTGCCTGGCGAGGGCCAGGGCGGGGATCCGTTCGAGGCGCTGGAGCCGCTGGGCGAACTGCAGGTGATCGGCGGCCGGCTGACGGTGGACGCGCCCTCGCTCGGAATCGAGGCGACGCTGGCGCGGATCGACCTGCGACTGCAGGTCGACGGCGACCGCGTGCGTTCGGCGGCGCGGGCCTGGATCGATGCGGACGCGGCGCCGCTGCAGCTGGCGTTCGATCTGGACCGCCACGCCGGCGACGGTCGCGCCCATGCCTCGATCGTGGACGCCGACCTGGGCGCCTGGGCGCCGCTGCTGCACCATGCCGGGATCGCGGTTGAGTCGGGCCAGGGCCGGGCCCAGCTGTGGCTGCGGCTGCAGCGGCGGCGGGTGCAGCAGATCACCATGGATGCGGCGTTCGAGGACGCGGCGCTGCGCGGCACGCCGGTCGATGCCGGGCTTGAGCCGCCGCGGCTGCGGATCGGGACGCTCGATGCGCGCGCGCGCTGGCGGGCCACCGACGATGGCTGGCGCCTGGACGCGCCGCGCCTGCGCCTGGCGCGCGACGATGTCGAGCAGGTGCTGGACGGGCTCGCGGTTGCGGGCGGATCGCGCTTCGCGCTGCACGCCGAACGCATCGACGCCGGGCCGCTGCTCTCGGTGCTGGCCATGGGCGACCTGCTGGAACCGGGGCTGCGCGGCTGGCTGCTGGCGGCCGCGCCGGACGTGCAGATCCACGGGCTGGCGCTGGCGCGCGAGGCCGATGGCCGCGTGCGCGCGCATGCGCGCCTGGAGGCGCTGCGCATGGCCAGCGTCGGCGACACCCCCGGCCTGGCGGGCCTGGCGGGCAAGCTGAGCGGAGACGGCGAAGGCTTCCGTTTCGAACCCGATCCGCAGGCGCAGGTGCGCTTCGACTGGCCGTCCGGTTTCGGCGCGCCGCATCCGGTCACCCTGCGCGGCGAGGTGGTGGGCTGGCGCGAGGGCGCCGGGCTGCGCGTGGGCACGCCCGCGCTGCGGGTGGAGGGCGAGGGCTATGCCGCCAGCGTGCGCGGCGCGATCTGGTTCCAGAACGACGGCTCGCGCCCGGCGCTGGACCTGGCCGCGACTGTCGATGATGCCCGGGTGCCCGTGGCCAAGCGGTTCTGGGTCCGGCACCGGATGTCCGCGGCCATGCGTGGCTGGCTGGACGAGGCCCTGGTGGCCGGGCAGGTACGCGATGGACGCGCGCTGGTGTCGGGCGACCTGGACGACTGGCCCTTCAGCGCGCTCGACGGCCGCCAGCATGCCGGCCTGTTCCACGCCGATGCGCGGCTGGAAGCCGCGGTGGTGAAGTTCCAGCCGGACTGGCCCGCGCTCGAACAGCTCGATGCCGAGGTCGCGTTCGTCAACGATGGCTTCAGGCTGCGCGGGCGCGGCAGCCTTGGCGGCGTCGAGGTGCGCGACCTGGAGGCGGGGCTGGCGCACTACGGGCGGGCGACGCTGGAGGTGGAGGCGCGCCCCCGCGGCGACGCGGCCCGGCTGCTGTCGGTGCTGGCCGCCAGCCCGCTGCGCGAGGGGCTGGAGGAGACGTTCGACAACCTCTCGGCGCGTGGACCGGTGGCAGCGACGTTCGCGATGTCGCTGCCGCTTGGCGGCGCGGGTGGCGGCCAGACGATTGCCGGTGAGATCGACCTGGACGGGGTGGCGCTGGCCGACGCGCGCTGGAAAATCGGTTTCGAGAATGTGCGTGGTCAGGCGCGCTACAACCGGCACGGCTTCCGGGGCGATGGCCTGGCGGCGGTGCGCGAGGGCCGCCCGGCCACGCTCTCGCTGCGCGCCGGCCGCGGCCACGTGCGCGATCCGGGCTCGGCGTTCGAGGCGGACATGGATGCGGTGCTGGACGCAGCCGAACTGCTGCAGCACGCGACGCAGCTGGACTGGCTGGCGCCGCGCGTGCGCGGGCGCTCGCGCTGGCAGGTGGGCGTGGCGATCCCGCGTGCCGCGCGCGGCACCGCGACGGGCGCCCGCCTGCAGCTGCGCTCCGGCCTGGAAGGGACCGCGCTCGACCTGCCCGAGCCGCTGGCCAAGCCGGCGGCCGCGTCGCTGCCGGCCACGATCGCCACCACCCTGCCGCTGGGCGAGGGCGAGATCACGGTCGACCTCGGCGGCCGCCTGGCGCTGCGCGCGCGGTCCGGCCTCGAACTCGAACTGCGGGTTCCCGCTGGAGCGACCCCATGATCCGCATCCTGCTGGCGGAAGACCAGACCCTCGTTCTCGGCGCCCTGGCCGCGCTGCTGCGGCTCGAACCCGACTTCGAGGTCGTCGGCGCCGCCACCAACGGC
>JAEWGI010000013.1 GCA_023388355.1 Pseudomonadota bacterium | reverse complement strand
CACAACTTCTGCGTGCAGGAGCTGGGCGGTTTCTACCTCGACATCATCAAGGATCGCCAGTACACCACCGGTGCCGACAGCCTGCCGCGTCGCTCCTGCCAGACCGCGCTGTACCACATCGCCGAGGCGCTGGTGCGCTGGATCGCGCCGATCCTGGCGTTCACCGCCGAGGAAATCTGGCAGTACCTGCCGGGCGAGCGCAACGAGTCGGTGATGCTCAACACCTGGTACGAGGGGCTTGCCGAGCTGCCGCAGGACGCCGCGCTGGATCGTGCTTTCTGGGACAAGGTCATGGCAGTCAAGGCTGCGGTCAACAAGGAGCTGGAAAACCAGCGTGCGGCGAAGACCATCGGCGGCAACCTGCAGGCCGAAGTCACGCTGTATGCCGAGGAGGCGCTGGTAGCCGATCTGGCCAAGCTGGGCGATGAGCTGCGCTTCGTGCTGATCACCTCCGCGGTCGAAGTCGCACCGCTGGCCCAGGCGCCTGCCGAAGCGGTGGAAAGCGAGCTGGCCGGCCTGAAACTGCTGGTGAAGAAGACCGGGCATGCCAAGTGCGGCCGTTGCTGGCACCATCTGCCGGATGTCGGCAGCCACGCCGCACATCCGGAAATCTGCGGCCGCTGTGTGGAAAACATCGAAGGCGCGGGCGAGGTGCGTCACCATGCGTGACAGTGCGCAGAGCCATTCGATGAGCACCCGCTTCGGCAAGCTCGCCTGGCTCTGGGTCAGTGTGCTGGTGATCGCCATCGATCAGGCGACCAAGCACTGGTTCGAGGCCAATTTCAGCCTGTACCAGAAGGTGGAGGTCATTCCCGACTACTTCGCCTGGACGCTGGCCTACAACACCGGTGCCGCCTTCAGCTTCCTGGCCGATCACGACGGCTGGCAACGTTGGTTCTTCGCTGCCATCGCCACTGCCGTCAGCGTCGTGCTGGTGATCTGGATGAAGCGCCTGAAGGCCAGCGAAACCTGGCTGGCCGTGGCGCTGGCCCTGGTGCTGGGCGGTGCGCTGGGCAATCTCTACGACCGCATGGTGCTGGGCCACGTGGTCGACTTCATCCTGGTGCATTGGCAGAACCGCTGGTATTTCCCGGCGTTCAACATCGCCGACAGCGCCATCACCGTCGGCGCCGTGATGCTGGCGCTGGACATGTTCAAGAGCGACAAAACCGGAGAATCCGCATGACTGAACAGCGCATTGGGCCGGACAAGGAAGTCACCCTGCATTTCGCGCTTAGCCTGGAAAACGGCGATGTGGTCGACAGCACCTTCGACAAGAAGCCGGCGACCTTCAAGGTCGGCGACGGCAATCTGCTGCCGGGTTTCGAGCAGCAGCTGTACGGGCTCAAGGCGGGCGACAAGCGCACCCTGCAGGTCGCACCGGAGCAGGGCTTCGGCCAGCCCAACCCACAGAACGTACAGGTTATGCCGCGTAGTCAGTTCGAAGGCATGGAGCTATCCGAAGGCCTGCTGGTGATCTTCAACGATGCCGCCAAGACTGAGCTGCCGGGTGTGGTCAAGACCTTCAACGACCGACAAGTCACCGTGGATTTCAATCATCCGCTGGCAGGCAAGGTTCTGGCCTTCGAAGTCGAGATCATCGACGTTAAAGCGCTCTGATTGTAGGGTGGATCACGCTTCACCGATCCACCGCAGGCCGCCATGGTGGAGGTAAGAGGCGCCTCCACCCTAACTGTCATCCACCCCGCGTGCCACGCACTGAGAGACCCGCATGCAAATCAAACTCGCCAACCCCCGCGGCTTCTGTGCCGGCGTCGATCGTGCCATCGAGATCGTCAACCGCGCCCTGGAAGTCTTCGGTCCGCCGATCTATGTGCGTCATGAAGTGGTGCACAACAAGTTCGTGGTGGAAGACCTGCGCGAGCGCGGCGCGATCTTCGTCGATGAGCTGGACCAGGTGCCGGATGGCTTCATCGTTATCTTCAGCGCCCACGGTGTGTCCCAGGCAGTACGGATGGAAGCGGACAAACGCGGCCTGAAGGTGTTCGACGCGACCTGTCCGCTGGTGACCAAGGTTCATCTGGAAGTCACCAAGTACAGCCGCGAAGGCCGCGAGTGCATCCTGATCGGCCATCATGGACACCCGGAAGTCGAAGGCACCATGGGGCAGTACGACACCGCCAATGGCGGCTCGATCTATCTGGTAGAAGACGAGGAGGACGTTGCTCAGCTACAGGTGCGCAACCCCGAATCCCTGGCCTTCGTGACCCAGACCACGCTGTCCATGGATGACACCAGCCGCGTGATCGATGCATTGCGTACGCGCTTTCCCAGCATCGGGGGCCCACGCAAGGACGACATCTGCTACGCCACCCAGAACCGCCAGGACGCGGTGCGCGAACTGGCCCGGCAGTGCGACCTGGTGCTGGTGGTCGGCTCACCCAACAGTTCCAACTCCAACCGCCTGCGCGAACTGGCCGAGCGTGACGGAGTGGAGGCCTACCTGATCGACGGCGCCGCCGAGATCGACCCGGAGTGGGTGGCCGGCCGCCGCCACGTCGGCGTGACCGCCGGAGCCTCTGCGCCCGACGTGCTGGTCCAGGGCGTGCTGGCGCGCCTGCGCGAGCTTGGCGCCGGCACGGTGCGCGAACTGGCGGGCGAACCGGAAAGCATGGTGTTCGCGCTGCCCAAGGAACTGCGGCTGCAGCTGCTGGACTGAGGCTGGCGTACGGTTCCACGGTTCCGGGCGATACGTGCCGGAATCGCGGCAGCGGCGGCGCGGCTGCCGCGTACGCCGGGGGTCCGACCGTCCTGCAGGGCGTGGCCGTCGGCTCAGGAAGCCGGGCGACGGTGTATCCGCGGCGCCGCGGCCGCATTCTCGTCGGTGGTCGGCGCCGGCCCGCTGTCGGCCGCGGGAGCGGTTTCAGGCTCGGGCGCGGCGGCGGCGTCGCCGGCCGCTTCGCGGGCCTCGCGCTTGCGCGCGTCCTTGGCATCCTGCTTGCGCTTCTTCGCAAGCTCGCGTTGACGTTTCTCGAATGCGTAATTGACCCTTGCCAAGTGCGGTCTCCTTATTGGTCAGGCGGGATTGCGGGTGGTGCGGGGCGCCAGTGCAGGCTCGACTCCGATCTTCTTCAGCGACCGGGTCGTGCCCAGGACCTCGATCTTGCCACCATTGCTGCGGAATGCAGCCAGGTCGTCCGCGATGCGCTCGCTGGTCATCGCCGGGGCGCGCTTGCGCTCGCGCTGGGTGAACAGATGGGTGGTGCCGGAGGGCGCGATGGGGCGCGCGGCGGCGGGGGAATCCGGCTTGCGGGTTGCCATGGTAACTCCGGTCAATGCAGCTGCAGGGGAATGCCGCGAAGCGTGCGCTCGCGATAGTCGGAACGCAGTTCGAGGCAGTAGGGTCCGGACATCGCGAACCGTCGGCACACCTCCGGACGCGTGTCATAGACGCCGCAGCGCATGTGCGCCGAATCCAGCGCCACGCACCAGCCTTCCTCGTCGCGCGCCATCACGTACAGGCCGTCGCGGAACGTGGTCATGTGCGGCGCAATCCGGTCGCCATCCTGCAGGACCACGGTCAGGCGGCAGCAGACCGCATCACAGCGCTCGCACAGAGAGGGGGTGGTCATCGGGCCGTCCTGCACTGCACGCGTCCTGCCCGGTTCGCCACGCCTACCTGCGTGGCACGGACACCATGCCGGAAACGCGGGCGGCTTGCGGCGCATGCGTCGGGAACCGGCATGGCCGGCGTTGCAATGGAAAGCTGGAAGCAGCCGTGCATGAAGCTCCGGGGAGCGGCGTTTCCGGCGCAGGAACAGACCGGTGACGCGGTATGGGAGAAGCGCGGCGGGCGACGAGGGCGACAGTCGCGCAGGCGCAGGAATTGGCGATCTTGCTGCTCCATCCTACGCCATCGCGGGCCCGCAGGCCTGAACGCGCGGAATTCAACGCGGCGCATGCGTTTGGGCACATACTCGGGACTCCACATGGAGGAGAGTCATGGCGAACCATCAGGTCGCGGTGTTCACGTTTACGCTGTCCGGAGGTCGCAGCATCGGCCCGGCGGCGCTGACCGATCTGTGGCGCCGCGCGAGCGGCACCCCCAATGTCGGCGTCGAGCGCAAGGAATCCCATCGCGAGGGTCGGCCGGTGTACACGCTGTACGCATCGCGCGAACTGCCCGACCTGCAAGGAGTGGAAATGCGCCTGCGCAACCTGCTCGAATCCGCGCACCTCAACGCATCGGTCACCCCGGTCTACCGCTGAGACGTTCGCGTTGCCGGGCCTGGTCGGGAGAAGACCCGCGCGGCTTCCGGCAGACGCCGTGCCCTGTCGGCCGGGGATCGCCCATGAAAAACCCCGGAAAGCCGAGCTTGCCGGGGTCTGGTGCCTGGTGCCGGAAACAGGAGTCGAACCTGCGACCTACGCATTACGAATGCGCCGCTCTACCAACTGAGCTATTCCGGCAAGGGCCGCAGATTCTAGGGGCTGGGGGCGGGCGGGTCAAAGGACGGCGCTACAGCCCCAGCATCGACATGTCCGCCAGCCGCGTCCGCAGCTGGTCGGCGATGCGCAGGGCCAGGGCGACGATGGTGAAGGTGGGAAAGCTCCAGCCGCCGGTGGGGAAGACCGAGCTGCCGGCGACGTAGAGATTGTCGATGCCGTGCACGCGGCACTGGGGGTCGACCACGCCGCTGGCGGGCGAGTCCGACATCCGGGTGGTGCCGAGGTGGTGGGCGGTGCCGTGCAGCGGCGGGGGCGCGGTCGGCTCCTGCAGCCAGGCGGCCGGTTCCAGGCGGCCGCCGAAGCGCGCGGCGACATCGCTGCCGATCAGGCCGGAACCGGACCGGATGCTGGCCTTGTCGAGCTCGCCCATGCGCCAGTCGACGCGGATCCGGCGCAGGCCGAGCGCGTCGCGCCGGTCGGACAGGCTGACCCGGCTGTCGCGATTGGGCGCCTGTTCGAAATAACCGACGATCTCAAGCCGGTCGGTCTCCACCGCGCCGCGGTGGGCCAGCTTGCGCAGCGCCGCCCCGGCCACGTCACCGGCGTTGAGCATGGTGCGCAGCGCCAGGCGTCCGGTGCTGCCGGTGCCGACGGGGGCAGTCGTCATCGGCAGGTCCTGCTCCAGCGCGTCGAGCAGGCGGGCTTCCACGCGCGCGCCCTCGTCCGGCGCGCGCGGCCCGCGCAGCGAGGCGCGCAGTGCGCGCAGCGACGCCACGCCCTTTGGCGCATCGCGCTCGACAGCGAACTCCCGCGCGCGCGCATGCAGCAGGCGATGGCTGCGCTGGGCCGAATCGGTCAGGCTGATGTGGGGGTAGAAGGGGCTGGGGCAGGGATCGCGCGGCCTGGTGTGGCGCCGCGCCCGGTGGGCCGCGTCGCTGCACCGGACGGTCCCGATGTGGCAGCGCGGATGGTCCATGAAGTAGCGCCCGACCAGGTCGCGGTCGTTGCCCAGGCCGCTGCTGGCCACGTCGTCGGACAGCAGCAGCAGGCGCGCGTTCTCCAGCCCGCCGGCCGCGAGTACGAAGTAGCGCGCGCGGACCTGGCCACGACGCCCGTCGATGCTGCCGATCAGCGCGCTGCGCACCGCCCCGGCATCCTCGGTGGCCTCGAGCCGCAGCAGGTTGGCATGCAGGAGCAGGCGGACGCCGCGGTCCTTGCGCAGCAGGTCGCGATACGCGTGGCCGAAATCGATCGTGCTGCTGCGGCTGATGCGGCTGTGGATGTGGGGCAGTGGCGGCGTGCTGTCGGCGTGGGCAGGATCGATGTGGAAGTTGCCGTCGTCGAACGCGCCCGGCTCGATCCGGCACACCTGGCCCGCGCGCTCGTACCAGGGAGCAAGCTCGTTCCAGCCGATCGGCCAACCGCTGTCCGGCACCCAGTCGCGTCGCGCCATCTCGGCCGAGCTCATGGGAATGCAGCCGCCGCCCCAGACGCGGGTGGCGCCGCCGAGCGCGCGCAGCCGGCACTGGGCCGGATCGAGGGCATAGGGGCCGACCGACTCGCCTTCGTACAGGGCCTGGCTGGAGGCCTCGCCGCGCTGTCCGCCGCCTTCGAGCAGCATCACGGTCCAGGGCGTGCCGGCCAGGGCGGTGGCAAGGCTGATTCCCGCAGGGCCCGCGCCGATGATGCAGACATCCGCGGCCAGCGCAGTCGGGCAGGAGGCTGAACGGAAATCTTCGATCACTGGCCTGGTTCCCTGGCGGGGCAGTCTCGGCTGCCGGGACTCGACTCCGGTACGCTGGAAGCCGGATCAGGAGTGTCTACGAAAATATGGCCAAGGCGCGGACAGCCTACGTGTGCGCCGAATGCGGCGCGGATTTCAGCAAGTGGCAGGGCCAGTGCGGCGCGTGCGGCGCCTGGGACGCGCTGTCGGAGATCGTGCTGGAGACCGCGGCGGCGGTGAAATCGCCCGCTTCGCGGCGCAGCGGCTGGGCCGGCAAGGTCGATCCGCCCAAGGTCACCGCGCTGCGCGACGTGCAGCAGGGCGAGGACGTGCGCGTGTCCACCGGCATCGGCGAATTCGACCGGGTGCTTGGCGGCGGCCTGGTGGCGGGCGCGGTGGTGCTGGTGGGCGGCGATCCCGGGATCGGCAAGTCGACCCTGCTGCTGCAGGCGGTGGCCGCGATGGCCTCGTCGCTTCCGGGACTGTACGTGACCGGCGAGGAATCGCTGGGCCAGGTGGCCGGCCGCGCATCGCGCCTGGGCCTGCCGCTGGACGGGCTGAACGCGCTGGCCGAGACCGGGATCGAGCGCATCCTCGACCAGGCCGCGAAGCTGCGGCCGCGCATCATCGTGGCCGATTCGGTGCAGACGCTGTGGACCGAATCGCTCACCGCCGCACCCGGCTCGGTCAGCCAGGTACGCGAGAGCGCGGCGCGTCTGGTGCGCTACGCCAAGGAGACCGGGACCGCGGTGTTCCTGGTGGGCCACGTGACCAAGGAAGGCGGCATCGCCGGGCCGCGCGTGCTCGAGCACATGGTCGATGCGGTGCTGTACTTCGAGGGGGACTCGGGCAGCCGCTTCCGGGTGCTGCGCGCGTTCAAGAACCGCTTCGGCGCGGTCAACGAGCTGGGCGTGTTCGCGATGGGCGACAAGGGGCTCAAGGAAGTCCCGAACCCTTCCGCGATCTTCCTGTCCGGCGGCAGCGCGCAGCAGCCCGGCAGCTGCGTGATGGTCACCCGGGAGGGCACGCGGCCGCTGCTGGTCGAGGTGCAGGCGCTGGTCGACGCCTCGCCGCTGTCCAATCCGCGCCGGGTCGCGGTGGGGCTGGAAGGCAACCGCATGGCGATGCTGCTGGCGGTGCTGCATCGCCACGGCGGGATCACGACCGGCGACCAGGACGTGTTCGTCAACGTGGTGGGCGGCATCCGCGTCCAGGAAACCGCGGCCGACCTGCCGGTACTGCTGGCGGTGCTGTCCTCGCTGCGCGATGCGCCGCTGCCGGAGAAGACGATCGCGTTCGGCGAAGTCGGCCTGTCCGGCGAGATCCGCCCCGTGCCCAACGGCGAGGAGCGGCTGAAGGAAGCCGCCACCCACGGCTTCCTGCGCGCGATCGTGCCCAGGGCCAACGCGCCGAAGGCCGGCACCTACAAGGGCATGGAGGTGATCGCGGTCGAGCGGCTGGCCGACGCGCTGGATCACGTGTAGCGGATCACGCCCAGCGGCGCTCCTGCAGTCGCGGTGGATGCGGCGTCATGTCCCGCAGTGCCGGGACGCCGGCTGCAGGTCGGGCAGGGCGCCGCCGCTGTCGGCGACTGCGCCGATCACGCGGTCGGCGGTCTCGATGTCGATGCCTTCGGCGGCATACCAGCCCGGGTTGTAGTAGCTGTGGGCGTAGCGCTCGCCGCCGTCGCACAGGATGGTGACGATCGATCCGGCCTCGCCGCGTGCGCACATCGCCTGCGCCACCGCCAGCACGCCGACGAAGTTGGTGCCGGTGGAGCCGCCGACGCGGCGCCCGAGCCGCCGGTTGACGTAGCGCATTCCCGCCAGGCTCAGCGCGTCGGGCACCTTGAGCATCGCATCGACGCAGCCGGCGATGAAGCTCGGCTCCGGCGTCGGCCGGCCGATGCCCTCGATCCGCGAAGGCCCTGCCGCCGCCTGCGGGGCGGCGGTTCCCTGCGCCAGCGCGGCGTAATGGCCGTGGAAGGCCGAATGCTCCGGATCAGCGCACAGCACCCGCGTGGCGAACCCGCGATAGCTCGCGTAGCGGCCGATGGTGGCGCTGGTGCCGCCGGTACCGGCGCTGCACACCACCCACGCCGGCACCGGGTGCGGCTCATGTTCCATCTGCCGGAAGATCGATTCGGCGATGTTGTTGTTGGCGCGCCAGTCGGTGGCACGCTCGGCGTAGGTGAACTGGTCCATGAAGTGGCCGCCGCTGGCGCGCGCCAGCCGCGCCGACTCGGCGGCGATGTCGCGCGCTTCGCGCACCAGGTGGCAGCGCCCGCCGTGGAACTCGATCGCTGCGATCTTCTCGGGCGAGGTCGAGGCCGGGATCACCGCCACGAACTCCAGCCCCAGCAGGCGCGCGAAATACGCCTCCGAGACCGCGGTCGAACCACTCGACGCCTCCACCACCGTGCTGCCGGCGCGCAGCCAGCCGTTGGCAAGCGCGTACAGGAACAGCGAGCGCGCCAGGCGGTGCTTGAGGCTGCCGGTGGGATGGCTCGATTCGTCCTTGAAGTAGACGTCGATGCCAGGAAAGCCGGGCAAAGCCAGCGGGATCAGGTGGGTGTCGGCCGAGCGGTTGAAGTCGGCCTCGATCCGCCGGATTGCGGCCGAGGTCCAGGCGTGGTGGCCGGTGCAGGCCAGGTGGCTCGATTCGTCGGGGAAGGGCATGGCGTGCGCGGCGTCGGGGATGGGGCGATTCTCGCCCATTCCGTCCGCGCCGGCCTGCCGGCGGCAATTCCGGCGTCCTGGCGCGGCTCTCGCGCCCGGGCTCAGGTCCGCTGCAGCAGCAGCTCCAGCACGAACTTGCTGCCGAAGAAGGCCAGCACCAGCAGCGCCATCGCCACCAGGGTCAGGTGCACGGCCTTGCTGCCGCGCCAGCCGTAGCGCCAGCGGCCGACCAGCAGCGCGCCGAACACCAGCCACGACAGCAGGCTCAGCACCGACTTGTGGATCAGGTGCTGGGCGAAGAAGTCGTGCACGAACAGCGCCCCGGTCAGCAGGGTCGCGGTCAGCAGCACGAAGCCGGCCCAGATGCTGCGGAACAGCAGGCTTTCGAGCTCGGTCAGCGGCGGCAGCACCCGCGACCAGGCGTGGAATTCGCGTCGCCGCAGGGCGCGCTCCTGCGCCCACAGCATGATCGCCAGCAGCGCGGCGATGGCGAGCGTGGCGTAGGCGAGCAGGGCCAGCCAGGCGTGCAGCTCCAGCCGCCAGTCGAGCGTGCGCGCCACCGTGGTCGTGGCCAGCGCGTCGCCGAGCAGGCACAGCGCCGCGACCGGGAACACCACCACCCCCAGCGCGCCCATGCGCCCGCTGGCGGCGTAGAGCGTGGTCAGCGCCGCCATTCCCAGGCTCACCAGCGACAGCGCCGAGAAGAAGTGCAGGTCCACGCCCGCGCCCCCGCGCCACGCCAGGTAGTGGAACAGGCCGTGCAGCGCCACCGCGCTCACCGCCGTCAGCAGCCAGAAGCCGGCGCCGGCCCCCTGCCGCGCCTGCAGCCGGCGCACGACCAGCCACGCGGCGAGCAGGTAGAACACGACGGCGATGAGAACGACTGGCATCGGGAAAGTGTCGCACGAACCCGCCGCGCCGGGCAGCGGCGGCGGCCGTCGCGACGGCCACCCGGCGCCCGCCCGCTATAATCGGCGGCCCCGTTTTCGCGACGTTTCCGCCATGTTCGAATCGCTCACCCAGCGCCTGTCCGGCACCATCGACCGCCTCCGCGGCCGCGGCCGGCTGACCGAGGAGAACATCCGCGAGGCCACCCGCGAGGTGCGCATCGCGCTGCTGGAGGCCGACGTGGCCCTGCCGGTGGTGCAGGCGCTGATCGAACGCATCAAGGTGCGCGCGGTGGGCCAGGAAGTGCTCAGGTCGCTCACCCCGGGCCAGGCCCTGATCAAGGTGGTGCGCGACGAGCTGGCGGCGGTGATGGGCGCCCAGGCCAGCGAACTCGACCTCAACGTGCCGGCGCCGGCGGTGATCCTGATGGCCGGCCTGCAGGGCGCGGGCAAGACCACCACGGTCGGCAAGCTGGCCCGGCACCTGAAGGACCGGAAGAAGAAGGTGATGGTGGTATCGGCCGACGTCTACCGCCCGGCCGCGATCGAGCAGCTCAGGACCCTGGCCGGCCAGACCGGCGTGCTGTTCTTCCCGTCCGAGGCCGGGCAGAAGCCCGAGGACATCGTGCGCGACGCGATCGCCGATGCGAAGAAGTCCTTCGCCGACGTGCTGATCGTCGACACCGCCGGCCGGCTCGCCATCGACGAGGCGATGATGGCCGAGATCAAGGCGCTGCACGCCGCGGTCGATCCGGTCGAAACGCTGTTCGTGGTCGACTCGATGACCGGCCAGGACGCCGCCAATACCGCGAAGGCCTTCGGCGAGGCGCTGCCGCTGACCGGCGTGGTGCTGACCAAGACCGACGGCGACGCGCGCGGCGGCGCGGCGCTGAGTGTGCGCTACGTCACCGGCAAGCCGATCAAGTTCATCGGCACCAGCGAGAAGACCGACGGCCTGGACGTGTTCCACCCCGAGCGCGTCGCAAGCCGCATCCTCGACATGGGCGACGTGCTCTCGCTGGTCGAGCAGGTCGAGCAGCAGGTCGACAAGGACAAGGCGCAGAAGCTGGCGGAGAAGGTCGCCAAGGGCAGGAAGTTCGACCTCAACGACATGCGCGACCAGCTCGAGCAGATGCAGAGCATGGGCGGCATCGGCAGCCTGATGGAGAAGCTGCCCGGCATGGGCCAGGTGCCCGAGCACCTCAAGCAGCAGGTGCAGCAGGGCAAGGAAGTGCCGCGCATGATCGCGATCATCAACTCGATGACGAAGAAGGAACGGCGCAACCCGGCCCTGCTCAACGGCTCGCGCCGCGCGCGCATCGCCGCCGGCTCGGGCACGCATCCGTCCGACGTCAACAGGCTGATGAAGCAGTACCAGCAGATGGAAAAGATGATGGGCAAGATGGCCCGCGGCGGCATGAAGGGCATGATGCGCGGGCTGCAGGGGATGATGGGCGGCATGGGTGGGCGCGGTGGCATGCCGTTCCGCTGATCCGTCCGGCGCCGGATGCCGGATGCCGGGGTCGATGTGAGCCAGGCGCCGGTCGCGCTGCTCAACGGCGCGGATGCCGATGCCGATCCCGGCGCGCTGCGCGCGCTGGCACAGGTCAACTACGGGCACACCACCGCGATGCCGGTGCGCGGCCTCGCGGTGCAGGGCCTGGACCTGCACCTGGCGCGGCTGCGCCAGGGCAATGCCGAGCTGTTCGATGCCGGCCTGGACGAAGGCGCGCTGCGCGGCTGGATGGCCAGCGCAGCGCGCGCGGCCGGCGGCGACTGCACGATGCGGGTCACCGTGTTCGCGCGCGATTTCGACCACCGCCAGCCGCTGCGCGAGGTGGCGCTGGACGTGCTGGTGGTGGCGTCCGCGCCGCAGCCGCCGCGGACCCGCCCACTGCGGGTGGCCATCTGCGACTTCCTGCGCCCGGTGCCGCACCTCAAGCACGTGGGCACGTTCCCGCTGTTCCACCATCGCCGCCAGGCGCTGAAGGCGGGCCATGACGACGCGCTGTTCGTCGACGGCCGGGGCGCGGACGCGCGCATCGCGGAAGGCACGGTCTGGAACATCGGCTTCTGGGACGGCCACGCCGTGACCTGGCCGCAGGCGCCGGCGCTGCGCGGCACGGCCGAGCGGCTGCTGCAGGCGGGGCTCGAGGCGCAGGGCGTGGCCCAGGAGCGCAGGCCGGTGACCGTGGCCGGGCTGCCCGCGTTTCGCGCCGCGTTCTCCTGCAACGCCAACGCCGTGCAGCCGATCGTCGCCATCGATGCGCTGGAATACGCCGAAGCGCCCGGGCTGATGCAGATGCTTGCCGACGCCGGCGCGCATGCGCCCTGGGACGCGCTGGACTGAGCCTGCGCGGGGGCGGCTCAGCCGTCCCCTGGAGCGCCGCCGGCATGCGACGAACCGGGCAGGCGCCGCTGCGCGCGCCGGCTCGCGGCTGCACGCACGCGGGCGCGCAGCCGGTCCAGCGCCAGGAACACCGCCGGCGTCGTGTACAGCGTCAGCCACTGGCTCACCAGCAGGCCGCCGACGATGGCGATGCCCAGCGGCCGGCGCATCTCCCAGCCCTCGCCGGTGGCCAGCATCAGCGGCAGGGTGCCCAGCAGCGCGGCCACGCTGGTCATCAGGATCGGGCGGAAGCGCAGGCGCGCCGCGTCGACGATCGCCTCGTCGGCCGCCAGGCCGCGCTCGCGCTGCGCGGCCAGGGCGAAGTCCACCAGCAGGATGGTGTTCTTCATCACCACGCCGACCAGCAGGAACAGCCCCAGCAGCGAGATCAGGTTGAGCTCGCTGTCGAACGCCAGCAGCGCCAGCAGCGCGCCGATGCCGGCCGACGGCAGGATCGAAAGGATCGCCAGCGGCTGGACCAGGCTTTCGTACAGCACGCCCAGCACCAGGTACACGGCCAGGACCGCGCCCAGGATCATCCACAGCTGGCGGTCGCGCAGCTGCTGCAGGCTGTCGGCGGCATCGCCCAGCCTGCCCTGCACGGTGGTGGGCAGCATCAGCCGCGCCACCGCGGCCTCGATCGCGGCGGTGGCCTCGTCCAGGCCCACGTCGGGGGCCAGGGCGAAGCTGACCCGGGTGGCGACGAACTGCTCACGGTGCTGGATGCGGTCCTGGGCCATGCCGTAGCCCCAGTGCGCGAACGCCGACAGCGGCACGCGACGGCCGTCGCCGGCGATGGCGTACACCTGCTCCAGGGTGTCCGGGCTCTGGGTGTAGCGAGGGTCCAGCTCCATCACCACCCGGTACTGGTTGAGGCTGTCGTACAGGGTGGCGACCTGGCGCTGGCTGAAGGAGTTGTTGAGCACGGTGGCCACCATGCGCATGTCCACGCCCAGGCGCGTCGCGGCGTCGCGGTCCACCTCCAGGCGCACCTGGCGCATGCCCTCGTCGCCGCTGGAGTCCACGTCCACCAGCTGCGGCAGCGCGGCCAGCGCTTCGCGCACCTTGGGCGTCCATTCGCGCAGCGGTTCGATGTCGCCAGACAGCAGCTGGAACTCGTAGTTGCCGTCGTCGTTGCCGCCGCCGATGCGGATGTCCTGGTCCACCCACAGCCACATCACGCCGCCGGGGACCTGCGGCATCCGCGCGCGCAGGCGGTCGATGACCTCGCGGCTGGAGGCGCCGCGCTCGGACAGCGGCTTCATCTGGATCATGATGTAGGCGTTGTTCACCCCGGTGCCGCCGCCGATGTAGCCGACGATGTCCTCGATCGCCGGATCGGCCATCAGCAGCTCGCGATAAGCCTGGATCTTGGGCTGCATCACCTGGAACGACAGGCCGTCGTCGCCGCGCGCGAAGCCGCGCAGCTGGCCGGTGTCCTGCTCGGGGACGGTACCCCTTGGCACCTGGGTGAACAGCCATGCGCTGAGCGCCACCGTGCCGGCCAGCACCGCCAGCGCCAGCGGCAGGTGGCGCAGGGTCGCGCGCAGGGTGCGCAGGTACAGGCTGCGCACGCCCTCGAACAGCGCCCCGCCCAGGCGGGCCCAGGGCCACACCACGGCAGTGGGATCGCGGGGGCGCAGCAGCCGCGCGCACAGCGCCGGGGTCAGGCTCAGCGAGACCAGCAGCGAGACCGCCATCGCCGCCACCAGGGTCAGCGAGAACTCGCGGAAGAGTTTTTCGACGAAGTCGTCCAGGAACAGGATCGAGACGAACACCACGCCCAGGGCGATGTTCATCGACAGCAGGGTGGTGCCGACCTCGCCTGCGCCGCGCAGCGCCGCCTGCAGCGGCGACAACCCGGCGCCGATGTGGCGGGAGATGTTCTCCAGCACCACGATCGCATCGTCCACCACCAGCACCGCGGCCACGATCAGCGCCATCAGCGACAGGGTGTTGAGCGAGAACCCGGCCAGCCAGATGATCGCCAGCGCGCCGAACAGCGAGACCGGGATCGCCAGCGACGGCACCAGCGCCGCGCGCCAGCTGCCGAGGAACACCAGCACCACCAGCACCACCAGCACCACCGCCAGCACCAGGGTGGCTTCGGCCTCGTGCAGGGTGGCGCGGATCACCGGCGAGCGGTCCATCACCACCTTCATGTCGATGGACGCCGGCAGCAGCGCCTGCAGCGTGTCCATCTGCGCGTGGATCGCGTCCACGGTGCGGATGATGTTCGCGCCCGGCTGGCGGCTGACCACCAGCAGCACCGCGGCGCGGTCGTTGTGGAAGCCGGAGGCGTGGCGGTTCTCGGTGCCCTCGGCGACCTCGGCCACGTCGCGCAGGTGCACCGGGCGGCCCTCGCGCCAGGCCACGATCAGCTGCTGGTATTCGGCCGCGGTGCGCAGCTGCAGGTTGGCTTCCAGCTGCCACTGGCGGTCGTCCTGCGCCACATGGCCCAGCGGGCGCAGCGCATTGGCGCCGCGGATCGCGCCGGCCACCTCGTCCAGGGCGATGTCGTACTGGTTCAGCGCGCCGGGATCGAGCGAGACCCGCACCGCCGGCAGCGAACTGCCGCTGGCCTGCACCTGGCCCACCCCCGGGATCTGCGCGATCTTCTGCGCAATGACGGTGGAAGCCACGTCGTAGACCTGGCTGGGCGCGAGCGTGGCCGAGCTCAGCGCCAGGGTCATGATCGGCGCCTGCGACGGGTTGATCTTGCGCAGCTGCGGCATGCCGGGCATGCCCGAGGGCAGCTGCGCGCGGGCGGTGTTGATCGCCGCCTGCACTTCGCGCGCGGCCTCGTCCACGTCGCGGTCGAGCGAGAACTGCAGGTCGATGCGGCTGCTGCCCTGGCTGCTGGACGAGGTCAGGCGGGTGATGCCGGGAATGCTGCCCAGGGCACGCTCCAGCGGCGTGGCCACGGTGGCGGCCATCGATTCGGGACTCGCGCCGGGCAGGTTGGCGCTGATCTGGATCGCCGGGTAATCCACCTGCGGCAGCGGCGCCACCGGCAGTCGCGCCAGCGCCAGCATCCCGCACAGGACCACCGCCACCGCCAGCAGCACGGTGGCCACCGGGCGCTGGATGAAGACCTGCGACAGGTTGACGCGCGGGGCCTGCATGGTCAGGCCGTCGCGGCGTCGCCGTCGTCCGTCGCCGCTGCCGATGCCGGCGCGCGGTGCACGAAGCGGTCGAAGAACAGGTAGATCACCGGCGTGGTGAACAGGGTCAGCACCTGGCTCACCAGCAGCCCGCCCACCATCACCAGGCCCAGCGGCTGGCGCAGTTCGGCGCCCGAGCCGCTGGCGAGCATCATCGGGATCGCCGCGAACAGCGCCGCCAGGGTGGTCATCAGGATCGGGCGGAAGCGCAGCAGCGCGGCGCGGTGGATCGCCTCGCGCGGGGACATGCCCTGCTCGCGCTCGGCCTCGAGCGCGAAGTCGATCATCATGATCGCGTTCTTCTTCACCAGGCCGATCAGCAGGATGATGCCGATCACCGCGATCAGGTCCAGGCTGCGCCCGGTCAGCAGCAGCGCGGCCAGCGCGCCGACCGTGGCCGAGGGCAGGGTGGAGAGGATCGTGACCGGATGGATGAAGCTCTCGTAGAGCACGCCCAGCACGATGTACATCACCAGCACCGCGGCCAGGATCAGCCACAGCGTGCTCGACAGCGAGGCGCGGAACGCCAGGGCGGCGCCCTGCAGGCGCAACTCCACGCTGGCGGGCATGCCGATATCCGCGCGCACGCGCTCGATCGCCGCCACCGCCTCGCCCAGCGAAGCGCCCGGAGCCAGGTTGAACGAGACCGTGGTGGCGGGAAACTGGCCCAGGTGGCTGACCTGCAGTGCGGCCGGCCGGGTCTGGATGCTGGCGATGCCCGACAGCGGCGTCTGCCGGCCGTCGGCGGTGGCCACGTGGATGCGGCCGATCGCCTCCGGACCCAGCTGGAAGCGCGGGTCGGCCTCCAGCACCACCCGGTACTGGTTGGCGTGGGTGAAGATGGTCGAGACCTGTCGCTGGCCGAAGGCGTCGTACAGCGCATCGGCGACCGCCGACACCGGGATGCCCAGGCGCGCGGCCGCATCGCGGTCGATGTCGACCCAGGCCTGCAGGCCCTGGTCGGCCAGGTCGCTGGCCACGTCCGCCAGCGCCGGCTCCTCGCGCAGTGCCTCGAGCAGGCGCCCGGTCCACAGCGACAGCGCGGCCGCATCGGGCGTGGTGAGCGCGAACTGGTACTGGGTGCGGCTGACCCGGTCCTCGATGCTCAGCTCCTGCACCGGCTGCAGGTACAGGTCGATGCCGGACACCTGGGCGGCGCGCTGCTTGAGCCGCTCGATCACCTCCGGCGCGCCGCTGTCGCGCTCGCCGTGCGGGACGAGTTCGATCAGCAGCCGTCCGCTGTTGAGGGTGGCGTTGTTGCCGTCCACGCCGATGAAGGACGACAGCGAGGCCACGTCCGGATCCTCGAGGATCGCCGCGGCCAGCGCCTGCTGGCGCCGGGCCATGGCATCGAACGAGATCGACTGCGGCGCCTCGCTGATGCCCTGCACCAGGCCGGCGTCCTGGACCGGGAAGAAGCCCTTGGGCGTGAGCAGGTACAGCCCCGCGGTCAGCGCCAGGGTGGCCACGGTCGCGCCCAGCATCAGCGGCTGGCGGTCCAGCACCCAGTGCAGGCCGCGGTCGTAGGCGGCGATCACCCGGTCGAACATGTCGCCCTGCGCGCCGCTGTCCGCATCGGCCGGCGGATGGGCGTGGCCGGCCTTGAGGAAGCGCGCGCACAGCATCGGCGTGAGCGTGAGCGAGACCACCAGCGAGATCGCGATCGCCACCGCCAGGGTGATCGCGAATTCGTGGAACAGCTTGCCCACCACGTCGCCCATGAACAGCAGCGGGATCAGCACCGCGATCAGCGACACCGTCAGCGACACCAGGGTGAAGCCGATCTGGCGCGCGCCCTTGAGCGCGGCCTCCATCGCGCCTTCGCCGCCCTCCATGCGCCGGGCGATGTTCTCCAGCATCACGATGGCGTCGTCGACCACGAAGCCGGTGGCGATGGTCAGCGCCATCAGGGTGAGGTTGTTGAGCGAGAACCCGGCCAGCAGCATCACCCCGAACGTGGCCACCAGCGACAGCGGCACCGCGATCGAGGGAATGATCGTGGCCGGGATGGTGCGCAGGAACACGAAGGTCACGCCCACCACCAGGGCGATGGCCAGCAGCAGCTCGTGCTGCACGCCCCTGATCGAGGCGCGGATCGATTCGGTGCGGTCGC
This sequence comes from Pseudomonadota bacterium, assembly GCA_023388355.1. The sequence continues at coordinate 29,301 of JAEWGI010000013.1, read as the reverse complement.
TGAGCACCTCCACCTGCACCGCGGCGGGCATCGCCGCGCGCAGCTGCGGCAGCAGCGCCTGCACCCGGTCCACCACCTCGATCACGTTCGCGCCGGGCTGGCGCTGGATGTTGACCAGGATCGCCGGCATCGGCCCGGACCAGGCGGCCAGATGGCTGTTCTCCGGGCCCTGTTCGACCGTGGCCACGTCGCCCAGACGCAGCGGCGCGCCCTCGTTCCAGGCCAGGATCAGCTCGCGGTATTCCTGCGCCGAACGCATCTGGTCGTTGGCGTCGAGCATGATCGCCCGGGTCGGCCCGTCGAAGCTGCCCTTGGGCATGTTGACGTTGGCCGCGGAGATCGCGCGGCGGATGTCGCCCATGCCCAGGCCGGTGGCGGCCAGCGCGTTCGGGTTGACCTGGATCCGCACCGCCGGCCGCTGCCCGCCGGCCAGGCTGACCAGGCCCACGCCGGGCAGCTGCGACAGGCGCTGGGCCATGCGCGTGTCCACCAGGTCGTAGAGATCGGGCAGGGCCACGGTCGGCGAGGTCACCGCCAGGGTCAGGATCGGGGTGTCGGCCGGGTTGACCTTGCGGTACACCGGCGGCATCGGCAGGTCGCCCGGCAGGAAGCTGGACGCGGCGTTGATCGCCGCCTGCACTTCCTGCTCGGCCACCCCCAGGTCCACTTCCAGCGAGAACTGCAGGGTGATCACCGATGCGCCGCCGGAGCTGGTGGACGACATCTGGTTGAGCCCGGGGATCTGGCCCAGCCGGCGCTCCAGCGGTGCGGTGACCGCGCTGGTGGTCACCGTCGGGCTGGCGCCCGGGTACAGGGTCATCACCTGGATGATCGGGTAGTCCACCTGCGGCAGCGCCGACACCGGCAGCAGCCGGTAGGCGAACAGCCCCGACAGCAGCAGCGCCACCATCAGCAGCGAGGTGGCCACCGGGCGCAGGATGAAGGGGCGCGACACGTTCATCGCTGTGCGGCCGGCTCGGTCTCACCGCCTTCGTTGCCGGCATCGCCGTCGTCGTCGCTTTCCGCGGCCACCACCTCGACCTTGCTGCCTTCGTACAGCCGGTCCAGTCCTTCCAGCACCACGCGCTCGCCGGCCTCCAGGCCGGCCACGACCGCCACCCGGTCGCCATGCGCGGCGCCCAGCTGCACCTGGCGCACGCTGGCGGTGTCGTCCTCGCCGATCACGTAGACGTAGTTGCCCTGGCTGCCGAACTGCACCGCCGCATCGGGGATCGCGATCACTTCCTCGCTGCCCAGGCGCAGGCGCACGTTCACCGACTGGTTGGGGAACAGGGCATCGTCGGCGTTGTCGAACAGCGCGCGCAGGCGCAGCGTACCGGTCCGGGTGTCGATCCGGTTGTCGAGGCTGGACAGGGTGCCGGTGGCCAGCAGCTGGCGTTCGTCCCGATCCCAGGCCTGCACCGTCAGCGCCGTCACGCCGCCGCGCTCGACCGCCGCCGCCACGTCGCCCACCACCGTTTCGGGCAGGGCGAAAACGACGCTGATCGGCCGGGTCCGGGTGATGGTGACGATCCCGTCCTCGTCGCCGGCACGCACCAGGTTGCCCACGTCCACGTTGCGCAGGCCCACGCGCCCGTCGATCGGCGCCACGATGCGGGTGTAGTCGAGCTGCAGCCGGGCCTCGTCGACCGCGGCCTGGTCGCTCTCGCGCCGGCCTTCGAACTGCCGGACCTGCGCCTGCAGGTTGGCCACGTCCTGGGCCGACACGTAGTGGCCGCCGGCCAGGTCGCGGTAGCGCTGCAGCTGGATCCGGGTGTTTTCCAGCTCGGCCAGGTTCTGCTTCTGCTGCCCCGTGGCACGGGCCAGCTGGATTTCGAACGGCGCCGGGTCGATCTGCGCCAGCAGCTCGCCTTCCCGCACCTGCTGGCCTTCTTCGAACGCGACCCGCAGCAGTTCGCCCTCCACCCGCGAGCGCACCGTCACGGTGCGCAGCGGGGTCACCGTGCCCAGCGCCTTGAGTTCGACCTCCAGCGGGCCGCGTTCGGCCGGCACCACCCGGACCGCCGTGGGCGGGCGCCCGTCGCCCCAGCCCGCGCCGCCAGCCCCCTCCTGGTCCGCATCCCCGCTGCTGCATGCGCGCCAGGACAGCAGCACCGCCAGGCACAGGCCGGCAAGGAGGAGGAATTTCACGGGGCGGGACATGCGGGTCATGGCTGGTCGGTTCGAAAAGCAGGGCGTGACCCGGCCAGTGCCGGCCGCGGTGTCGCGGTCGACATTGCCGGAAGGGAGGGGTATGCAGGCGCCGCAAGCCCGCGGGAGCGGTCCCGGGCAGCGTCGATGTGAAGACCCGATGATACGGAAACAGTTCCCGCCAGCCGCATGACCTTCGACAGGGGTGGGCGCGATCGGCCTGCGCGGCTGGCCGCGGGCGGCGGGGCGGGATCGATGCGCCGGCAGGCCGGCAGGTGCGGCGGCTGGCGCGGGCAAGGCCGGGCGACTTTCCCTCGCCGCGCCGTTTCGCTAGAATTGCCGGCTTACCTCGCCATCCTGGCGACTGGGCAACACCGGAACCGCACCATGGTCAAGATCCGCCTCACCCGCGGCGGCGCGAAGAAGCGCCCCTTCTACCACATCATCGTCACCGACTCGCGCAGCGCGCGCGACGGCCGCAACATCGAGCGCGTCGGCTACTACAACCCGGTCGCGCAGGGTGCCGAGCAGCGCATCGTGCTCGATACCGCGCGCGTCGACCACTGGGTGGGCCAGGGTGCGCAGCTGACCGACAAGGTCCGCAACCTGTACCGCGAAATCTCCAAGGCCGCGCCGGCCGCGTGACGGCCCGGTTGCGCGCCGCGCAGCCGACGACAGCATGAACGACCAGACGCGCCGCATCCTCATGGGCAGGATCCACGGCGCGTTTGGCGTGCGTGGCGAACTCAAGCTCGAATCCTTCAGCGATCCGCCCGGGGCGATCCTGCGCTACCGGCCGCTGCTCCTGCGCACCGCCCGGGGCGAGGAGCGCGAACTCGAAAGCCTGCGCGGACGCAGCACGGCCAAGGGCCTGGTCGTGAGCCTGCCCGGCATCGAGGACCGCGACGCCGCCGAGACCCTGCGCGGCGCCGAACTGCACGTCCCGCGCAGCGCGCTGCCGCCACCGGCGCCGGGCGAGTACTACTGGGTCGACCTGGAGGGCCTGGCGGTGGTGAACACCGAAGGCGCCGACTTCGGCCTGGTCTCGCACCTGTTTTCCACCGGCGCCAACGACGTCCTGGTCGCCCGCGGCGACCGCGAGCGCATGATCCCCTTCCTCCAGCCCGACGTCATCGTCGCGATCGACTTCGACGCCCGCCGCATCACCGTGGACTGGCCCGCCGACTTCTGACCCGGCGGCTCCGGATCCCCAATTCCAATCCCGGCTCCTCATGCACTTCGACCTGATCAGCCTGTTCCCCGGATTCGTCGCCCAGTGCGCCGGCTTCGGCGTGGTCGGGCGGGCGCAGGAGCGCGGGCTGCTGTCGATCCGGGGCTGGAATCCGCGCGACTACGCCGAGGGCAACTACCGCCGGGTCGACGACCGCCCCTTCGGCGGCGGCCCGGGCATGGTGATGCTGATCGACCCGCTGCGCGCCGCCATCGCCGCCGCGCGCGCGGCGCATCCGGCCCCGGCCAGGGTGGTCTACCTCAGCCCCCAGGGCCGGCGGCTGACCCAGGCGACGGTGCGCGAACTGGCCGCGCGCGAGCGCATCATCCTGCTGTGCGGCCGCTACGAGGGCGTCGACGAGCGCCTGCTTGCGGCCGAGGTGGACGAGGAGCTGTCGATCGGCGACTACGTGCTGTCCGGCGGCGAGCTGGCCGCGGCGGTCGTGATCGATGCCGTTGCCCGGCTCCAGGACGGGGTCCTGAACGACGCCGGCTCCGCCGCCCAGGACAGCTTCGAGGCCGACGGCCTGCTCGACTGCCCGCACTACACCCGCCCGGTGGAGCACGAGCTTGGCCCGGTGCCGGAGGTGCTGCTGTCGGGCAACCACGCCGAAATCGCGCTCTGGCGCCGCCGCCAGGCGCTGCTGCGCACCCGCCAGCGGCGCCCGGACCTGCTGGCCGCGGCCGGGCTGTCGCCGGCCGAACTGGCCTGGCTGGCCGCCCAGCCCGAAGACGGGGCTTGCGAAGAAGGCCAGGGCGGGTCCGGGTAAGCGCCGTCGTCCCCCCGCAAACGCGGGGATCCACGGACAGTGCTCCGCGACGAGTCGAGCGTCCGGGGATTCCCGTCTTGCGGACATGCCCCCCCAACGGCGGGCGGGTCCCGGAGCATCCATCCCGGCGGGCGGCGTGGCGTGGCGGCGGAAACCGGGCTAGAATACGCGGCTGACCTGCCACCGGCAGGCAGCGTGCCAAGAGCGTGCGTCCACGTGCACCACGCCTACAACTAATCCAACAGGCTCCTTCGAGACACCGTCATGACCACCAAGCCGTCCCTGAACACCCTGCTGCAGCAGTTCGAGACCGAACAGGTGCAGCGCCAGCTTCCCGACTTCGGCCCCGGCGACACCGTCGTCGTCAACGTCAAGGTCAAGGAAGGCAACCGCGAGCGCGTCCAGGCCTACGAGGGCGTGGTCATCGGCAGGAAGAACGCCGGCCTGAACTCCTCGTTCACGGTCCGCAAGATTTCCCACGGCTTCGGCGTGGAGCGCGTGTTCCAGAGCCACAGCGCGACCATCGACTCGGTCGAGGTCAAGCGCCGCGGCAAGGTCCGCGCCGGCAAGCTGTACTACCTGCGTGGCCTGCAGGGCAAGAAGGCGCGCATCAAGGAAGACCTGGCCGGCAACGCCAAGGCGCGCGCCCAGGCCGCAGCTGCAGCCAAGGCCGAAGCGGCCGAGTAAGCCCGCTGCGAGGTGGCGCTGGTCCAGCGCCCACGCCAAACGGCCGCCCCCGGGGCGGCCGTTTGCGTTCAGGCTCCGGCTCCGGGCAGCAGTCCGCGACGGCCTCCTCCTCCCGGGCAAGCGCAGACCCGAACCGCATTCGCCGGGCGTTGGGCGACGGCAGCACGTTGCCGCCCGGGATCGGCAGCGCGAACGCCAGCAGGGTGTGGGCGATGGCGCCTTCGGCGAGGTCGCGCATCGACGGGCGGGGCATCGGCGCCATCGTGCCGGAGCGGACGCGGCCCGGCGTTAGACTCCGCGCATGGGCGAATCCGAATCCAGCGCCGCACCCCGCGCCGGCGTGCGCATCGACGTCTGGCTGTGGGCCGCGCGCTTCTTCCGCACCCGGGCGCTGGCGCGGCAGGCGGTGGAAACCGGCAAGGTCGCGATCGGTGGGCAGCGGCCCAAGCCTGCGCGGATGGTGCGGGTGGGAGACGCGCTGCGCGTGGTGCGCGGCGAGGACGCGTTCGAGGTCGAGGTGCTGGGACTGTCGGACGAGCGCGGCCCGGCCCCGGTCGCGCAGGCGCTGTACCGGGAGTCCGACGCCTCGCGCAGCGCGCGCGAGGAGGCCGCGAAGCTGCGCAGGGCCGCGCGCGACGGCTTCCGCCCGCCCGAAAGCAGGCCTGACAAGCGCGCCCGTCGCCTGATCCGCGCGCTGGGCGACATCGACGCGCTCTGAATCCGCGCGCCGCGGACGCGAAGGGCCGCGGACGTACAGGTCCGCGGCCCCTGCAGGTGGCGCCGCGCCGCTGCGGCGTCACGATGCCCGGCTGCCGTCATTCCCGCGAAGGCGGAAACGACGATGGTTGTTCAGGCCTTCCCTAACGCGACGGCCCCGTGCCCAGGCTGTTGGGCGAGTCCTCCGCCGCGAATGCGCCCAGCTTGCGCAACGCCGCCTCGACGCCGGCGCCATAGGCTGGATCGGCCTTGCTGCAGTTGTCCACGTGGCGGCGCTTGATGAAGTCCGGCGCGTCGCCCATGGCGCGGGCGGTGTTGTCGAACAGCGCCTGCTGCTGCGACGGCGTCATCAGCCGGAACAGGTCGCCGGGCTGCTTGTAGTAGTTGGAATCGTCGTCGCGGAAATTCCACCAGTCCGCGTCGCCGTTGATCTTCAGCGGCGGCTCGCGGAACTGCGGCTGCTCCTGCCACTGGTTGAAGCTGTTGGGCTCGTAGTGGGGCAGGCTGCCGTAGTTGCCGTCCATGCGCCCGGCGCCGTCGCGGTGGTTGCTGTTGACCGGGCAGCGCGCGGCGTTGACCGGGATCTGGTGGTAGTTCACGCCCAGCCGGTAGCGCTGCGCGTCGGCATAGTTGAACAGGCGCGACTGCAGCATCTTGTCCGGCGAAGGGGCGATGCCCGGCACCAGGTTGCTTGGTGCGAACGCGCTCTGCTCGACGTCGGCGAAGAAGTTCTCCGGGTTGCGGTTGAGCTCGAACTCGCCGACCTCGATCAGCGGGTAGTCGCCCTTGGGCCACACCTTGGTCAGGTCGAAGGGGTGGTAGGGCACCTTCTCCGCATCGGTCTCGGGCATCACCTGGATGTACATCTTCCACTTCGGGAATTCGCCGCGTTCGATCGCCTCGTACAGGTCGCGCTGGTGGCTCTCGCGATCATTGCCGACGATATCGGCCGCCTCGGCGTCGGTGAGGTTCTCGATGCCCTGCTGGGTGCGGAAGTGGAACTTCACCCAGTAGCGCTCGCCGGCCTCGTTCCAGAAGCTGTAGGTGTGCGAGCCGAAGCCGTGCATGTGGCGGTAGGACTTCGGGATGCCGCGGTCGCTCATCACTATGGTGACCTGGTGCAGGGCCTCGGGCAGCAGGCTCCACCAGTCCCAGTTGTTGGTGGCCGAGCGCAGGTTGGTGCGCGGGTCGCGCTTGACCGCCTTGTTGAGGTCGGGGAACTTGCGCGGATCGCGGATGAAGAACACGGGGGTGTTGTTGCCCACCATGTCCCAGTTGCCTTCCTCGGTGTAGAACTTCAGCGCGAAGCCGCGGATGTCGCGCTCGGCGTCGGCCGCGCCGCGCTCGCCGGCCACCGTGGTGAAGCGGGCGAACATCTCGGTCTTCTTGCCCACCTGCGAGAAGATCGCGGCGCGGGTGTACTTCGTGATGTCGTGGGTGACGGTGAAGGTGCCGAAGGCGCCGGACCCCTTGGCGTGCATGCGCCGCTCGGGGATCACCTCGCGCACGAAATTGCCCAGCTTCTCGTGCAGCCAGACGTCCTGCGACAGCAGCGGGCCGCGCGGTCCGGCGGTGAGGCTGTTCTGGTTGTCGGGCACCGGGGCGCCGAACTGGGTGGTCAGGTGGGTGACGGGGCACTTCTTGTCGGAAGGCTTGTTCATTGCTGGCTCCCCAGGCTGGTGGCGTTGGATGCGGTCACCATATCCCTTTGCGGAAGATAGGTGAAATCGAATTACGAGTGCGCATGGATAGGCAATCCCTATCGCATGCGCTGCATTGCAACAACGATCCAGGCCATGGCGAACCCCTGGAACAACGCACGGTCATTCCCCCTCTCGCGGCAACGGCGGAGGGGATGATCTGTCGGATGTCGACAGGCTGCGGCGACCCTTCCGGCTCAGGCGACCTGTCCGGCGGCGTATCCCGACGCCCAGGCCCACTGGAAGTTGTAGCCGCCCAGCCAGCCGGTGACATCGACCACTTCGCCGATGAAGAACAGCCCCGGCACCAGCTTCGACATCATGCTGGTCGAGGACAGGCCGTCGGTATCCACGCCTCCCAGGGTGACTTCGGCGGTGCGATAGCCTTCGGTGCCGCTGGCCACCAGCGGCCAGTCGCCAAGCGTGCCGGCCACTTCGCGCAGCTGCGCCGGCGTGTACTGCCGCAGCGGGCGACTCGGAAGCCCGACCTCGCACAGGCGCTGGGCGAAGCGTCGCGGCAGCGCTTCGGCCAGCACGGTGAGCAGTGCGGCGTCGCCGCGCTCTCGCTGGCGCGCGGACAGCCAGGCACCGATGTCGCGGTCGGGCAGCAGGTCCAGCCGCAACTCCGCGCCGGGCTGCCAGTACGAGGAGATCTGCAGGATCGCCGGGCCGCTCACCCCGCGGTGGGTGACGAGCATGCGGTTGCGGAAGGCAACACCGTTGCAGCGCGCCTCGACTTCCAGCGACACCCCTGACAGGTCCTGCAGGCGCTCCAGGTGCTTGCCCGACAGCGTCAGCGGCACCAGCCCCGCGCGCGTGGCGAGGACCTCGTGGCCGAACCGGCGCGCAAGCTCGTAGCCGAAGCCGGTCGCGCCCATGCTCGGGATCGACAGTCCGCCGGTGGCCACCACCAGCGATTCGCATTCGAACGTGCCCGGCGCGGTTTGCAGGCGGAATCCGCCGCCGTCGAGGCGTTCGATGCGCTCCACGCCGCAATGCGTGCGCACCTGCGCGCCGACCGCCGCGCATTCGTCGAGCAGCATGCGCACGATCAGCTTCGACGACTCGTCGCAGAACAGCTGGCCCAGCTCCTTCTCGTGGTACGCGATGCCGTGGCGTTCGACCATGGCGATGAAATCGGCCGGCGCGTAGCGTGCCAGCGCCGACTTGCAGAAGTGCGGATTGGCCGAAAGGAAATTCGCCGGCGTGGTGCCGGTATTGGTGAAGTTGCAGCGCCCGCCGCCGGACATCAGGATCTTCTTGCCGACCCTGTTGGCGTGGTCGAGCACCAGCACCCGGCGCCCGCGCGCGCCGGCGGCGATCGCGCACATCAGGCCGGCGGCGCCGGCGCCGATGATGACGACATCGGCGTCCGGAGCGGCCGTGCCGGTTTGCCGCGACGCGGACTGCGGATTCATCGCGCCACGGAGCAATGCCGGCCGCGGCGGCGGCTGGGGCTCCTGCGCAATGGCACGTCCGCGCCGTACCGCATCGCTCAGCGCTTGCCGCCCAGCAGGCCGCTCCCGATCTTCAGCAGGTCGCCCAGGCCGAGCTGGCCGTCGCCATCCTGGTCGAGCACCGCGCCGAGCAGGCCGCCGCCGAGGCCGCCCTGCTGGCGCACCTGCTGCTGCTCCTGGCCGAGGATCGAGCCCAGCAGCTGCGCATCCGGAGCGCGCTGCGCGAGTTCGCCCTGGCCCTTGTTCTGGAACATCTGCCTGGCGAGGAAGGCGAGCACGATCGGGGCGAGGATCTTCATCAGCTGGCCGGCCTTGTCGTTGCCCAGGCCGCTGGCCTGGCCGAGTCCGGCTTCGGCGCGCGGCAGCTGTCCGCCCAGCACGTGGCCGAGGATGCCGGCCCCGTTGGTCTGGCGCGATTGGGTGCCGCCAAGCACCGCGCCCAGCAGCCCGCCCAGGTCGCCGGCGCCGGAGAAGTCGTTCTGGAGTGCGCCGAACAGCGCCTGCGCGCCCTGCGGCTGGCTGGCATTGCGGCCGAGCGCGCCCAGCAGCAGCGGCAGGGCCGCGCTCACCGCGCCGGCGGTCTGCGCCTGGCCGACGCCAAGCTGCTGCGCGATCTGCTGCAGCGGCGCGCCCTGGAGCTGTTCGAACAGTTGGTCGGTCAGGGAACTGGACATGGCGTGGCTCCGGAACTGTGCGCGGGGGCGCGGGCGGCTAATGTAGCGCGCCCGCCATCCGCCGGCGCGTTCAGCGCATCAGGTCGAAGTCGCCGCCGAGCACGCGGTCGATGCGGCCGCTGCGCCAGCCGCGGCGGCTGTCGCGCACCAGCGGCGCGGGCGCCAGCCGGTAGCGCCGGCAGACCGGCTGCGCGGCGTCGGCAACCGGCGCCGCCGCCGCCGCAGGTCCGGCCGCGGCCACCGCCACCTGCACGCCCGCGCGCAGCGATGCGCCCTGGGCATCCTCGAACTCGAGCACGTGCAGCCCGGCCTCGTCGGCCAGCAGGTGCAGGGCGCCGAACCCGGACACCGCCAGGCGCGCGCGGCAGCGCTGCGCGTCCTGTTCCACCACCTCCACCTGCATCCCGCGGCGCTCGCCCCACTGCAGGTACATGCCCAGCAGCCGCTGCCACCACTGCCGGGTCTCGGCCGGCTGCCGGGCCAGGTCGGCGTCGCCGGCGACAAGGCCCAGCTCGGCGTCCTGGGGCCGGCCCGCGCGCAGGTCGTCGATCGCGATCTCCAGCAGGAACAGCAGCTGGGCCAGCCGTGCCGACAGCGCCTGCCCGCTGCCCGCCTCCAGCCGCGCCAGCATCCCCCGCGCGCCGTCCAGGGCGCTCTCGATGCGGTCGCGGCGTTCGATCCGGTCGAGCACCGCGATGCGCCCCGGGTCGGACCAGAACTCGCGCCGGTTCATCGCCGCGAAATCCGCCTCGCGCGCGTCCTTCCAGGCCGGATCCCCGAGCCGTGCCGACAGCGCGTCGAAGTGCGGCACGAACGCCGCCGCAGCCAGCGGCGCGTCCTGCGCGTCCTGCGCCAGCCCGCGCAGGTCCGTCGCCGGCGCCGCGGGTCGCGCCTGCGCATCGGCGGGCGCGTCCGGATCGATGAACTCGACCTCGAGCCGGTCGCCGGCGCCGCGCACGAACAGGAACTGCCCGCCCTCGGGCGCGCGGTGTTCGACGATGCTGCGCGCCAGCGGCGCCAGCAGGTGGTCCTCGATCGCGCGACGCAGCGGGCGCGCGCCCAGATCGGGGGTGAAGCCGCGGTCGAGCAGGAACTCGATCGCCGAGGGCTCCCATTCCACCGCCCAGTCGCGGTTGCGCAGGCCGCGGCGATCGAGCGCGCGCGCCAGCTCCTTGTGCAGGATGCCGCGCATCGCGGTGCGGTCGAGCGGACGGAACAGCACCACCCGGTCGAGCCGGTTGATGAACTCGGGGCGGAAGGTCTGGGCCAGCGCCTTCTCCACCACGCTGCGCGAGTAGCCGCCGGCGCTGGCGGTGAAGCCCGGGCCCGCGCTGCGCGACAGCGTGGAGCCGACGTTGCTGGTGAGGATGATGATGCTGTGGCGGAAGTCGGCGGTGTTGCCGTGCTCGTCGCTCAGGCGGCCGTCGTCGAACACCTGCAGGAACAGGTCCCACACGTTGGGGTGCGCCTTCTCGAACTCGTCCAGCAGCAGCACCGAGAACGGCTGCTGGCGGATGCGCGAGACCAGCGAACGCGCGCCGTCCTCGCCGCGACTGCCGGCGATGATGCGCTGGCCCGAGTCCGGCGCCTGGAACTCGCTCATGTCCAGCCGCAGCAGGCGCTCGTCGCTGCCGAACAGCAGCTCGCCCAGCGCCTTGGCCAGCTCGGTCTTGCCGGTGCCGGTGGGGCCTGCGAACAGGAACACGCCGGTCGGGCGGCGACTGTCGGTGAGCCCGGCCTTGAGCATGGCGATGCGGTCGACCAGGCATTCGACCGCATCGTCCTGGCCGACCACGCGCCTGCGGAACACTTCGCGCAGCCGGTCCAGCGGCAGGCGCTGGCGCTGGTCGAGCACGTCCATCGGCAGGCCGCTGCGCTGGCCGATCGCGTGCAGCAGGGTGTTGCCGTCGACCGGCAGCGCCGGCGGCTCCTGCTGGCGGGCGAGTGCGAGCGCCTCGTCGAGCAGGCGCAGGCTGCGCCCGGGCTCGTGCTGGTCGGGGAAGTACTGCGCGGCGACGCGCAGCGCTTCGGCCAGCGTCGCAGGGTCGATGGCCTCGCGGCCGCAGCGTTCGCGCGCAGCGGCCGCCCACTGCACGGCCACGTCCGCCAGCGCCTCGCCGTCGGCCGCCGGCAGGGTGCGCGCGTCGAACAGGCGGGCGATCGCCGGCCGCGCCAGCACCAGCCGTGCGTACTGCTGGGGCGTGATTTCGCCCACCAGCAGCAGCTCGCCGCGTTCGACCGCCGGCAGCAGCAGGTCGAGGATGCCGCGGGGATCGTTGCTGTGGGCGCCCTTGTGCAGCAGGTCGTGGAAATCGGGCACCCGCCACAGCGCGCGCGGCCGCTTGAGCACCGCGAGCATCTCGCGCATCCGGCCCTCCAGCTCGCCGACGTACTTCTGCCCGGCCAGCACGTCGGCCGCGGAGCCCTCGAACAGCAGCCAGCCTTCGCCGTCCAGGCGCGCGCACAGCAGGTCGAGCAGGGTGGACTTGCCCACGCCCGATTCGCCGACCAGCAGCTGCGAACGCGGCGGTGCCTCCGACACCGGCGCATGCAGTTCGTCGACGGCCTCGCACAGGGCGCGGTGTTCGAACGCCGGCGCAGCGGGGGCCGCGTAGCCGAGCCGGCCGATGCCGCCCAGCACATGCTGTTCGCGGCGCCGGGCCAGTGCGGCGCCGACCGCGTCCAGGGCCGGCTGCAGCAGCGGGGACTGGAAGCGCTCCAGGGTGGCCCGGGTGTCCTCGAGCTGCTGCATCTCCGCGTCCGGCGGAGCCTCGGGCGTGGCATCGCCCTGCGGCACCGTCGCCGCCCAGGCCAAGTAACGGCGGATGTCCTCGCGCATGCCGCCGTAGTCCCACCACCATTCGCGCGCGGCCACCGCGAGCCTGGGCAGGGTCGCGGCGTCGGGCAGGGTCTGCAGGTAGGCGAGCACGAAGTGCAGCGGGTAGGCGCCCAGCCGGCTGGCGGTGGCCACCACTGCCAGCGGATCGGTATCGCCGCGACGGGCCATCGCCGCGGCCGCCATCGAGGGCAGCACGTAGCCGGGGCTGGCCAGGAACTCGAGCAGCTGCGCGGGGCTGAAGGACGCGCCCGACAGGAGGGCGACGGCCTCGTCGAAGCCGTCCTGGCGGCGCAGGTCCGCAGGGCGCTGGATCTCGTCGTCGCGCGCCTCGATCGCGCGCCGAATCGCGTCCAGCCGGTCCTCGGGGGACGTGGCCGCCGCGTCGTCGGCTGCGGCGCCGGGAGCGGCGGCAGCGGCCGGCCCGTCCTGGGCGGTCGTCGGCGGCTGGCCGGGCGCCGGGTCCGCCGGCGCCTCCGAAGGTGCGCGGCGCCGCTTCACCCAGGCGGACATGCCGGCGGCGCCGACGATGATGCCGATGACCAACAGCAGCAGCTCCATGCAACTCCCCGTGTCCGAGCAGCCGCGAAGTCTAGACCACGCGCCCGCCGCTCACGACAGCGCCTTGAGCCGGTACAGCGCCTCCAGCGCCTGCTTCGGGGTGAGCTCGTCCGGGTCGATCGCGGCCAGCGCGTCCAGCGCCGCGGAGGAATGTGCGAACAGGCCGATCTGCTGCGGCTGGTCGATGCGTTCGGGCGACAGCGGAGCGGCCGGCGGGGCGTCGTGCGAGCGCTGTTCGAGTTCGGCCAGGCGCGCGCGCGCGTCGCGGATCACCGCCTTCGGCAGGCCGGCCAGCGCGGCGACCTGGAGGCCGAAGCTGCGGTCGGCCGGCCCGTCCTTGACCGCGTGCATGAACACCAGCACCTCGTTGCCGCCGGCGTCGCGATGCTCCACCGCATCCAGGTGCACGTTGGCGATGCCGCTGCCGGGTTCGGCCAGTGCGGTCAGTTCGAAGTAGTGGGTGGCGAACAGGGTGTAGCTGCGGTTGGCCGCGGCCAGCTGGCGCGCGCAGGCCTCGGCCAGGGCCAGGCCATCGTAGGTCGAGGTGCCGCGCCCGATCTCGTCCATCAGCACCAGCGACCGGCCGCTGGCGTGGTGCAGGATGTAGCTGGTCTCGGACATCTCGACCATGAAGGTCGACTGGCCCTTCGCCAGGTCGTCGCCGGCGCCGATGCGGGTGAGGATGCGGTCGATCGGGCCGATCGCCGCGGACGCGGCCGGGACGAAGCTGCCGATGTGGGCCAGCAGCACGATCAGCGCGTTCTGGCGCATGTAGGTGCTCTTGCCGCCCATGTTCGGGCCGGTGATGACCAGCATCCGGCGATCCTCGTCCAGCACCAGGTCGTTGGGTTCGAACGGCTCGTCGCGCACCGCCTCCACCACCGGGTGGCGGCCGCGCTCGATGCGGATGCCGGGTTCGTCCGCCAGCCGCGGTCGCGACCAGTCCAGCGCCTGCGCGCGTTCGGCGAATGCGGCCAGCACGTCGAGTTCGCTCAACGCGGCGGCGCAGCGGCGCAGCGGTTCGAGCCGCGCGCCGAGCGCGTCGAGCAGCTGTTCGTACAGCAGCCGTTCGCGGGCCAGGGCGCGCTCGCGCGCCGACAGCACCTTGTCCTCGAACTGCTTGAGCTCCTCGGTGATGTAGCGCTCGGCGCCGGTCAGCGTCTGCCGGCGCGTGTAGTGCGCGGGCGCCTTCGCCGACTGGCCCTTGCTGATCTCGATGAAGTAGCCGTGCACGCGGTTGTAGCCGACCTTGAGCGTCGGGATGCCGGTGGCCTCCTTCTCGCGCGCCTCCAGATCGACCAGGAACCGGTCGGCGTTGCTGCTGAGCTGGCGCAGTTCGTCGAGTTCGGCGTCGTGGCCGTCGGCGAACACGCCGCCGTCGCGCGCCAGCACCGGCGGCTGCTCCACCAGCGCTTCGGCCAGCAGGTGCGACTCGGCGGCGTGCTCGCCAAGCGCTTCGGACAGTTCGCGCAGCCGCGGCGAATCCAGCGGCGCCAGGATGTCGCGCAGCGCCGGGAGCATCGCCAGCCCGTCGCGCAGGGTGGACAGGTCGCGCGGCCGCGCCGAGCGCAGCGCGATGCGCGACAGGATGCGCTCCAGGTCGCCGAGCGCGCGGAAGCGCTCGCGCAGGCTGTCGTCGCCGCGATGGTCGATCAGGGTGGCGACCGCGGCATGGCGCCGGCGCACGATGTCGCGTTCGCGCAGCGGTCGGTGCAGCCAGCGCCGCAGCAGGCGCCCGCCCATCGGCGAGACCGTGGTGTCGAGCACGCCCAGCAGGGTGTGGCGGGTGTCGCCGTCGATCCGGGTATCGAGTTCGAGGTGGCGGCGGGTGGCCGCGTTCATCGCGATCGCGCCGTCGCCGCTTTCCACCGCGATCGAGGTCAGGTGCGGCAGGCGCTGCTTCTGGGTTTCCTCCACGTAGCCCAGCAGCGCGCCGGCGGCGGCGACCGCCAGCGGCCGGTCTTCGATCCCGAAGCCGGTCAGGTCGTGCAGGTTGAAAAAGCGCAGCAGCTGCCGCCGCGCCGACTCGGCGTCGAACAGCCATGGCGCGCGCCGCCGCAGCCCGCTGCGCCCGGCCAGGAACGCCGGCCAGCCTTCCTCGTCGGGCAGCAGCAGTTCGGCCGGCTCCAGCCGCGACAGCTCGGCCTCCAGCTGTTCGTCGTTGGCCACCTCGTTGACCAGGAAGCGGCCGCCGGCCAGGTCGGCCCAGGCCAGGCCGTAGCCGTTGCGTCCGCGCGCCACGGCCATCAGGAGGGTGTCGCGGCGCTCGTTGAGCAGGGCTTCGTCGGTCACCGTGCCCGGGGTGACGATCCGCACCACCTTGCGCTCCACCAGGCCCTTGCTGGCGGCCGGATCGCCGATCTGCTCGCAGATCGCCACCGACTCGCCCAGCGCCACCAGCCGCGCCAGGTAGCTCTCCGAGGAATGGTGCGGCACCCCGGCCATCGGGATCGGCTGCCCGCCCGAACTGCCGCGCTGGGTCAGGGTGATGTCGAGCAGCCGCGCGGCCTTGCGCGCGTCGTCGTGGAACAGCTCGTAGAAATCGCCCATCCGGAAGAACAGCAGCACGTCCGGATGCTCCGCCTTGGCGGCGAAGTACTGCTTCATCAGCGGCGTGTGTTCGGTCGGCTTGCCCCGGGCGGGGGAGCGGTCGGTGTCGGCGCGCGGCAAGGAGAACGGCCTCGGTGGTGGTGCGGGGAAGAGCAAGTGTATGCCGGGGCGGACACGCGGGCCGGTCCGGGCGTTCGCACCTGCGCCGCCAGGCGCGTGCGGGGCGCGGGCGGCGGCCGGTGGACGTGCGCGCAGGAATCCCGGAACGACGCGCGCAGCGGCTGTGCGGATGCGGAGAGCGGCTGACCGTCACGGGTCTGCACGCCGCCGCGCGAAGGGCCCCGGACGGGGTTCCGCCGGCACGCGCCGCCGCCTGCCGGGACCCGCCGGCACGGCCTTCCATACGCAGGAGACTGGACACTGGCCAAATCCCGGATCTGTGTTAGGTTTTCGTTCGATCTGCCATGCCGGACAACGGCCAGTCCCCCCACGCCGGCCGGACCGTCCGGTACCCGTGCCTGGACTCTGGGAAGAAGGGTCGGACGCCCTTGTCGCACCGCGTCATCGCATTGCCATTCATCCATTCGGGGGACATCTCATGGCGTCACGCCATCCGCAGCGCAATATCCTCGCCATCGCACTGTTTTCGGCGATCGCTTCCCTGGCCGCTCCCGTCGCCGCGCAGGAGCCGGCGGACGCGGAAGAGGAAACCCGCACCCTCGCCACCCTCACCGTCACCGCGCAGAAGCGCGAGGAAGCGCTGCAGGACGTGCCGATCTCGGTCACCGTGCTCGACGAGCAGCTGATCCAGGACACCGGCGTGCGCGACATCAAGGACATGCAGATCCTGGTGCCGGGACTCACGGTGACCAGCACCCAGAGCGAGGCGATCACCACCGCGCGCATCCGCGGCATCGGCACGGTCGGCGACAACGTCGGCCTGGAGTCGTCGGTCGGCATCGTCATCGACGGCGTCTACCGGCCGCGCAACAGCGTCGGTTTCGGCGACCTCGGCCAGATCGAGCGGATCGAGGTGCTCAAGGGGCCGCAGGGCACGGTGTTCGGCAAGAACACCTCGGCCGGCGTGATCAACGTGGTCACCCGCCGCCCCAGCTACACCCAGAGCGTCGAGGGTGAAGTCACCGTCGGCAACTACGGCGCGACCGGCGTGGCCGGCAGCTACAACGACAGCTTCAGCGACAGCACCGCCTTCAGCATCTTCGCGGCCAAGCGCGAGCGCGACGGCTGGATGCACGTGGAGACGGGCAACGGCCCGCGCACCGAAGACAGGGATTACGACCAGAACTTCCACACCGTGCGCGGCAAGCTGCTGTTCGAGCCGAGCGACACCTTCAACGTCCTGTTCTCGGCCGACTACACCAGCCGCGAGGAGAACTGCTGCACGGCGGTGCAGACGGTCGTGGGCGACAGCGCGCTGGTGCTGGCGGCGATCAACGGCGGCCAGCGCGCGGTCGCAGCCCCCGGCAGCGACCCGTTCGACCGGATTGCCTACAGCAACCGTCCGACCACGCAGGACATCAAGGACAAGGGCGTCTCGGCCGAGGTCAACTGGGACCCCGGCTGGTTCGGCAACGCGCGGCTCACGTCGATCACCGCGTCCCGCGACTGGCAGGCGATCAACGGCCTGGACTACGATTTCAGCACCGCCGACATCCTCTATCGCAACCCGCGCGAGGACGAGTCGTTCACCGGCTTCAAGAGCTTCAGCCAGGAATTCAGGCTGACCGGATCGACCGACCGGGTCGACTGGATGGTCGGGCTGTTCTATGCGGACGAGGACCTGGACCGGACCGAGACCTACCGCGTCGGCCCGCAATACGAGCCCTACGTGTCGACCCTGATCACCCGGCTGGTGCTGGGCGCGCTGGCGCAGCAGCTGGCGCCGATGGCGGTGGACCTGAGCAACCCGCACCTGTTCCTGTCGGAGGTCAGCGGCCAGACGTTCGGCACCAACTTCTCCGGCCTCGGCGCGCATGACCGCTACCACCAGAACGCCAAGAGCCTGGCACTGTTCACCAACAACACCTGGCACGCCACCGAAGCCCTGGACCTGACCTTCGGCCTGCGCTACACGCGGGAGGAGAAGGAGCTGGCGTCGCGCTACAGCAATCCCAACGGCAGCATCGGCTGCGGCGCGATGCTCGCCAACCCGGCCGCGCGGGTGGGTGGCGCTCTGAACCAGCGGATCCCCGGCCTGGCGATGCTTCCGGCGGAGACGCAGGCGGCGATCGTCGGCGGTGCCGCGCAGCAGATCGTCGGCTACAGCTGCCTGCCCTGGACCAATCCGCTGCACGTGATGCGGCGCGACGCCGGCGGCGCCCTGCTCGGCGGCAACACTTTCCAGAGCAACGAGGAGAAGGAGTGGTCGGGCACGCTCAAGGCGGCCTACCGCTGGAACCAGAACGTGATGACCTACGCCTCGGCCGCACGCGGCTACAAGGGCGGCGGCTTCAACCTCGACCGGGTGCAGTCGTCCGACGGCCAGTCGATCAGCGGCGCCGGCATCCAGCCGGTGGTCGACACCTCGTTCCCGGCGGAGTTCGTCGACAGCTATGAGCTTGGCGCCAAGACCACCTGGGCCGGCGGCACCCTGTTGCTCAACGCCACGCTGTTCCACCAGGAGTACGAGGATTTCCAGCTCAACAGCTTCCTGGGCACCAGCTTCGTGGTCCGCTCGATCCCCGAGGTGACCTCGACCGGGCTGGACGCGGAGATCCTGTGGCAGCCGTCGACCGTGCCGGGCCTGACCCTGCAGGGCGGGCTGATGTATGCCGACACGACCTTCGGCAACACCATCCCGGGAGGGGATTTCGTCGAGCGCACGCCGCTGAGCGACTCGGGCGCGCTGTACAAGCTGCCCGGCGCAACCATGCCGTTCGCGCCGGAGTGGTCGGGTTCGGCGTCGGTGACCTATGAATGGGGCATGGCCTCGAACCTGGTCGGGCGCTTCAACGTCGGCGCCAAGTTCATGGGCGACTACAACACCGGCTCCGACCTCGACGTCGAGAAAATGCAGGACGGCTACGCCATCGTCAACGCCCGCGTCGGCATCGGTCGCGACGACGGGCGCTGGATGCTGGAGCTGTGGGGCACCAATGTCACCGACACCGAGTACGTCCAGGTCGGCTTCGACGGCCCGCTGCAGGCGCTGTTCCCCGATCCGGGCAATTCGTTCAACACCTACAACGCGTTCCTGGGCGCGCCGCGCATGTACGGCGTGACCCTGCGCGTCCGCTACTGAGGCGCTGCACTGCCTTCGGCCCGCGCACCCTCCGGTGCGCGGGCTTTTTCATGCTTCAACGCCCAGCGCCCCACGCCCCCTCTGTAGGAGCGGCTTCAGCCGCGACCGCCGTATCCGCCCCAGTGCATCCAACTCCATACCCCGGCACCAGCCGCCCTCGCAGGAGCGGCATCAGCCGCGACCAATGCGCGTCGGCATATCCGCAGGCGCGGCGTCGGATACGCCGGTCGCGGCTGAAGCCGCTCCTACAGTGCAAGGCACGCCATTCGGCAGGGCCGCGCCGATTGGGCCAGAATGGCCCGACCCACCGCGGCCCAGGCCATGCACAACCCGATTCCCGACGACCAGGCGCTCCATCGCATCGCCCTCGCGGCAGGTGAACGCCTGCGCGCCGGCCACCACATGCTGGTCACCGCCGAAAGCTGCACCGGGGGCTGGATCGCCAAGGTGGTGACCGACATCGCCGGCTCCTCGGAGTGGTTCGACTGCGGCATGGCCGTGTACAGCTACGAAGCCAAGCAGGCGATGCTGGGCGTGAGCCCGCAGACGCTGGAGGTGCACGGCGCGGTGAGCCGCGAGACCGCGATCGAGATGGTCTCGGGTGCGCTGGTGCATTCGGGGGCGAGCGTGGCGGTGGCGGTGACCGGCATCGCCGGCCCCGGCGGCGGCAGCGCGGACAAGCCGGTGGGGACCGTGTGGATCGCCTGGAAGCGCCGCGGCGGCTATGCCCGCGCCGAACTGTTCGAATTCGACGGCGACCGCGAGGCTGTGCGCCGCCAGACCGTGGCCGCCGCGCTCGACGGCCTCGGCGGCGTGCTGGCATGAGCGCGGCAGCCGCGCGGAGGACCGGCTGATGTGGGAGACGCTGGCCACCGTGCGCGACCTCGGCCGGCTGCAGGAGATCGCGCGCGTGCTGGTGCGCTACGGCTTCGGCGACGCTGCCCGCCGCATCGGCCTGGCCGGCGCGCTGGAGCGGGCAGGGCGGCTGGTGCACTGGCACGCGGTGGAGGAGGGCCTGCTGCAGCTCGACACCGCATCGCGTATCCGCGCCGCGCTGCAGGACCTGGGGCCCACCTTCGTCAAGCTCGGCCAGGTGCTGGCTACCCGCGTCGACCTGCTGCCGCCGCGCTGGGTCGAGGAACTGTCGGCGCTGCAGAACGCGGTGCCGGCGGTGGACTTCGAACTGGTCCGGCCGCAGCTGCACGAAGACCTCGGCGCCGATCCAGACAGCGTGTTCGCCGAACTCGAGCACGTGCCGATGGCGGCGGCATCGCTGGCGCAGGCGCACGGCGCGCGCCTGCACGACGGCACCCGGGTGGTGCTCAAGGTGCGCAGGCCCGGCATCCGCGAGGTGGTCGAGGCCGACCTGCGCCTGCTGCGGCAGGTGGCCACCATCGCCGAGAGGCAGGTGCCGGAGCTGCGCCGCTTCAATCCTTCGGACATGCTGCGCCAGTTCGCCGCCTCGCTGCTGCAGGAGCTGGATTTCGCCGCCGAATGCCGCAACGCCGAGCGCATCGCGCGCAATTTCGAGGGCCAGGCGCAGATCGTCGTGCCCACCGTCTACTGGCAGTGGACCAGCGAGCGGCTCAACGTGCAGCAGCGCCTGGACGGGATTCCCGGACGCGACCTGGCCGCGGTCGACGCCGCCGGCATGGACCGCGCGCAGCTGGCCCGCACCGGCGCCGGCATCGTGCTCAAGATGGTGCTCGAAGACGGCTTCTTCCACGCCGACCCGCACCCGGGCAACATCTTCTACATGCCCGGCGGCGCGATCGGCGTGATCGACTTCGGCATGGTCGGACACGTGTCCGAGGCGCGGCGCTTCCAGATCGTGCGCCTGCTGCACGGGCTGGTGGACCAGGACGCCGAGGCGGTGGCCGACGTGCTGATCGACTGGACCGGCGAGAATCCCGACATCGACGAGGCCCGGCTGCAGGAATCGGTGGCGCGCTTCGTGGACCGGTACCGCGGGGTGCCGCTGAAGGACCTGCGCATGGGCGCGATGCTCGGCGACGTGGCGGCGATCCTGCGCGGCCACGGCCTGGCGCTGCCGCCCGACCTGGCGCTGATGATCAAGACTTTCCTCACCCTGGAGGGCATGGGCCGCCAGCTCGACCCGGACTTCGACATGGCCGCGCAGGCGCGTCCGTTCCTGGAGCGCGCGCTGCTCGCGCGCTATGCGCCCTCGGTGCTGGCGCGGCGCGGCCGGCGCGCGGCGATGGGCATGCTCGACCTGGTGCGCGACATGCCGCGCGACCTGCACCGGCTGCTGCGCGCGGCGCGGCGCGGGCGCATGCGTGTGCAGATCGAGGTCGGCGCGCTCAAGGCATTTGGAGACCAGGTCGATCGCGCCGTCAGCCGTTTGACGATGGGCGTGGTGACCGCGGCCCTGATCGTCGGCTCCTCGATCGTGCTCAACAGCGCCGGCGGCGTGACCAGCGGCGGGCTGCGCGTGCTGGGCACGGTGGGCTTCGTGGCCGCCGCACTTGGCGGGCTGTGGATCCTGTTCTCGATCTGGCGCGGCGGCAAGCACTAGCCTGCGCTGCCCGCTGCCTCGCCGCGGCGGGGGAAGACCGGGGTGGGGCGGGGCAGCCCGGATGCAAGCGCAAGCCTTGACCGTCGCCGCCTTTAGTAGTAATACTACTAACCATGCGCGCAGCCCCCCTCACCGACACCCAGCAGGCCATCCTCGCCCTGATCGCCGAACGCATCGAGGCCGAGGGTGTGCCGCCCTCGCAGACCGAGATCGCCCGCGCCTTCGGCTTCAGCGGCGTGCGCGCGGCCCAGTACCACCTGGAGGCGCTCGAGGCCGCGGGCGCGATCGAACGCGTGCCCGGCCGCGCGCGCGGGATCCGCGTGCTGCAGCCGGTGGTGCCGCCACAGCGCGCTCTGGCCCTTGCGCCTGGCAACGACCACGCCCCCGCATCGGGTGCGGACCAGGCCCTGCACCTGCCGGTGCTTGGCCAGGTCGCCGCCGGCCTGCCGATTGGCGCCGACATCGGCAGCGACCAGGTGGTGCTGATGGACCGCGCGCTGTTCTCGCCGGCGCCCGACTACCTGCTCAAGGTCAAGGGTGACTCGATGATCGACGAGGGCATCTTCGAGGGCGACCTGATCGGCGTGCACCGCACCCCCGACGCCCGCAGCGGCCAGATCGTGGTCGCGCGCGTGGACGATGCCATCACCGTCAAGCTGCTGAAGATCGGCAAGGACCGCATCCGCCTGCTGCCGCGCAACCCCGACTACGCGCCGATCGAGGTGACTCCCGACCAGGACTTCGCCATCGAAGGCCTGTACTGCGGCTTGGTGAGGCCGAACCGGTGAGGCTGGCGCGGGGTTTTCCGACAGCCGCGGCGGCGTTTGCCCGGCTTCGCCAGCCAGCCGGCGGCCCTAGTTTCGATTCCGGCGCCCGCGTCGCAGCCTTTGCGATGGGCGCCTGCAAGGATGCACCCAACACGAATTCACAATGACAAGGACCACCAAGATGGACGAGAACAAGAAGCGCGCCCTATCCGCCGCCCTGGGCCAGATCGAGAAGCAGTTCGGCAAGGGCTCCGTGATGCGCATGGGCGACGGCAGCGTCGAGCCGGCCGAGGTCATCGGCACCGGCTCGCTGATGCTCGATCGCGCGCTGGGAATCGGCGGCCTGCCCAAGGGCCGCGTGGTCGAGATCTA
This sequence comes from Pseudomonadota bacterium, assembly GCA_023388355.1. Next base: position 7,031 of record JAEWGI010000013.1, on the reverse strand, counting down.
CGGTCCGGAATCCTCGGGCAAGACCACGCTCACCCTGCAGACCATCGCCGAATGCCAGAAGGCCGGCGGCACCGCCGCGTTCATCGACGCCGAGCACGCGCTCGACCCCACCTACGCCCAGCGGCTGGGGGTCAACATCGACGACCTGCTGGTCAGCCAGCCCGACACCGGCGAACAGGCGCTGGAGATCGCCGACATGCTGGTGCGCTCGAACGCGGTCGACATCGTGGTGGTCGACTCGGTCGCCGCCCTGACCCCCAGGGCCGAGATCGAGGGCGAGATGGGCGACCAGCTCCCCGGCCTGCAGGCGCGCCTGATGAGCCAGGCCCTGCGCAAGCTCACCGGCAACATCAAGCGCAGCAACTGCATGGTGGTCTTCATCAACCAGCTGCGCCACAAGATCGGCATCATGATGCCGGGCCAGAGCCCTGAGACCACCACCGGCGGCAACGCGCTGAAGTTCTACGCTTCGGTGCGCCTGGACATCCGCCGCATCGGCGCGATCAAGAAGGGCGACGAGATCATCGGCAACCAGACCCGCATCAAGGTGGTCAAGAACAAGATGGCGCCGCCGTTCAAGCAGATCATCACCGAGATCCTCTACGGCGAGGGCATCAGCCGCCAAGGCGAGCTGATCGACATGGGCGTTGATGCCGGGCTCGTGGAGAAGGCCGGCGCCTGGTACAGCTACGGCAGCGAGCGCATCGGCCAGGGCAAGGAGAATGCCCGCCAGTACCTCAAGGAGAACCTGGCGGTGGCCGAGCGCCTGGAGTCCGAGCTGCGGGCGAAGATGGCGCCGCTGGCTGGCGCGGCGGCCGAGGTCGACGACGAGGATGAGGCCGGTGGCGACGAAGGCGCGGGCGAGCCGGTCGCCAGGCGAGGCCGGGGCGCCAAGGCCTGAGCATGGGCGGTGCCGGCGCCTTCGGTGGCCGCCGCCGTGGCTCCGGTTCCAGCGACGGGGCCGGAGAGGGAGCGTCCGGTCCGGGGCCTGGTGCCGGTCCCGGACGCAGGCGCCGGCCCGAGCCGACGCCCGCGCAGCGCGCGATGGGCCTTCTGGTCCGGCGGGAGCATTCGCGCAAGGAGCTGACGCGCAAGCTCGAAGCGCGCGGGGTGGACGGCGACGAAGCCGAGGCCACGGTCGCGCGCATGGCGGAGGCGGGTTGGCAGGACGACGCACGCTTCGCGGCGGGGCTGGCGCGTTCACGCGCGCTGGCCGGATACGGCCCGCTGCGCATCCGCGCCGAGCTGGCCACCCATGGGCTGGGCGAGGACCAGGTCCGGGCCGCATTCGAGGCCTTGGCCGAATCCGGTGACGACGACTGGCGGGCCATGGCCCGCGGCCTGGTGCAGCGCCGGCACGGCGTGGGCGTCGCCGATGATCCCGTGCTCCGCCGCAAGGCCGCCGAATTCCTGTTCCGCCGGGGCTTCGACGGCGACACCGTGCGCGCCGCCACCGCGTTCGACTTCGACGAGGGCTGAGCCGGGCGCTCGGGGGCCATGGGCATGACGCGGGGACTCGGTTCGCGCCGCGTCCTGCTAACCTAGCGGAGATCCGAGCGCACGCGCCCGGCACCCGCGCAGGCCAGGGCCGGCAGGGGCGCCGGCGCGGACTCGCCCCCAACCTGCCCGCAAGCCCCGCATGCCAGCCCCAGACCAGATCCCCACGCGGCCGACCACGGCCGACATCCGCCGTGACTTCCTCGAATTCTTCGCAGGCCGCGGCCACACCATCGTGCCCTCGGCGCCGCTGGTGCCCGGCAACGACCCGACGCTGCTGTTCACCAACTCCGGCATGGTGCAGTTCAAGGACGTGTTCCTGGGCGCGGAGAAGCGCAGCTACGTGCGCGCGGCCGACGTCCAGCGCTGCCTGCGCGCGGGCGGCAAGCACAACGACCTCGACCAGGTCGGCTACACCGCGCGCCACCACACCTTCTTCGAGATGCTCGGCAACTGGTCGTTCGGCGACTACTTCAAGCGCGACGCCATCGCCTGGGCCTGGGAGCTGCTGACCGGCGTCTGGAAGATCCCGGCCGAGCGCCTGGTGGTCACCGTCTACCACACCGACGACGAGGCCCATGCCATCTGGCGCGACGTGGTCGGCGTGCCGGAAGACCGCATCATCCGCATCGGCGACAACAAGGGCGCGCCGTTCGCCTCGGACAATTTCTGGCAGATGGCCGACACCGGCCCCTGCGGCCCGTGCACGGAGATCTTCTACGACCACGGCGCGCATCATTTCGGCGGCCCGCCGGGCTCGCCGGACGAGGACGGCGACCGCTTCATCGAGATCTGGAACCTGGTGTTCATGCAGTTCGACCGCCAGCCCGACGGTCGCCTCGAGCCGCTGCCCGCGCCCTGCGTCGACACCGGCATGGGCCTGGAGCGCGTGGCGGCGGTGCTGCAGGGCGTGCACGGCAACTACGAGATCGACCTGTTCCAGGCCCTGATCGCCGAGGCCGCGCGCCTCACCGGCACGACCGACCTCGACAACAAGTCGCTGCGCGTGATCGCCGACCACATCCGCGCCTGCAGCTTCCTGGTCGCCGACGGCGTGCTGCCGTCCAACGAAGGCCGCGGCTACGTGCTGCGCCGGATCATCCGCCGCGCGCTGCGCCACGGCTGGATGCTGGGCGTGCGCCAGCCCTTCTTCCACAGGCTGGTCGCGACCCTGGACGCGCAGATGGGCGAGGCCTATCCGGTGCTGCGCGACCAGCGCGCGCTGGTCGAGCGCGCCCTGCTGGCCGAGGAGGAGCGCTTCGCCGAGACCCTCGACAGCGGCATGCGCATTTTCGACGAGGTCGCGGCCCGCAGCGACGCCGCCTCCAGCGGCGTGATCCCCGGCGCCGACGCCTTCCGCCTGTACGACACCTACGGCTTCCCGCTCGACCTCACCGCCGACATGGCGCGCGAGCGCGGGATGGAGGTCGACACCGCCGGCTTCGACGCCGCGATGGCGCAGCAGCGCGAGACCGCGCGCGCGGCCGGCAAGTTCGGTGGCGGCACCACGCTGCCCGCGGAGCTGGTGGCGCGCATGCAGCCCACCGCCTTCCTCGGCTATGACCACGTGCAGGCCGGCGGCCTGGAGGTCGTGGCCATCCTGCGCGACGGCATGCCGGTCGAGCGGATCGAGGCCGGCGACGAGGCCATCGTCTTCCTCGACCGCACCCCGTTCTACGCCGAGTCCGGCGGCCAGGTCGGCGACACTGGCGAGCTCGACGCGCAGGGCGTGGCCTTCGTCGTCGAGGACACCCGCAAGTTTGCCGGCCAGTTCCACGGCCACGTCGGCCGGCTGCGCAGCGGCGCGCTGGCGGTGGGCGACCACGTGCTGGCCAGCGTCGATGCCGCGCGCCGGGCCAGCACCGTGCTCAACCACAGCGCCACCCACCTGCTGCACGGCGCGCTGCGCGAGCGGCTGGGCACGCACGTCGCACAGAAGGGCTCGCTGGTCGCGCCCGACCGCCTGCGCTTCGACTTCTCGCACTTCGAGCCGATCAGCGCCGACGAGCTGCGCGACGTCGAACGCCGCGTCAACGACGAGGTCCGCGCCGACCACGGCGTCGAGATCCGCGAGATGGGCATGCAGGAGGCGATCGACGCCGGCGCCATCGCGCTGTTCGGCGAGAAGTACGGCGAGCGCGTGCGCGTGGTGAAGATGGGTGACTCGGTCGAGCTCTGCGGCGGCACCCACGTCGGCCGCACCGGCGAGATCGGCCTGTTCAAGCTGGTGTCCGAAGGCGGCGTGTCCGCCGGCGTGCGCCGCATCGAGGCCCTGACCGGCCGCGCCGCGCTCGAGCATGTCGCCCGCGGGGAGGCGCGCCTGGACGAGGCCGCGCGCCTGCTGGGCGGCACCGCGGTCGAAGTCACGGACAAGCTGCGCACCCTGCTCGACCGCCAGAAGAAGCTGGAGCGCGAGCTGGATACGCTGAAGGCGCGCGCGGCCAGCAGCGCCACCGCCGACCTGTCCGCGGGCGCGGTGGACGTCAACGGGATCAAGGTCCTGGCCGTCCGCATCGAAGGCCTCGACGCGCGCGCGCTGCGCGACGCGCTGGACCGCTTCAAGCAGCAGCTTGGCGACGCCGTGGTGCTGCTGGCCGGCGCCAGCGACGGCCGCGCCGCGCTGGTGGCGGGCGTCAGCGGCGCGGCGCTGGGGCGCGTGAAGGCCGGCGAGCTGCTGTCGCACGTGGCTGCCCAAGTCGGTGGCAAGGGTGGCGGCCGCCCGGACATGGCCCAGGGCGGCGGCGAGGACGGGCCCGCACTGCAGGCGGCGCTGGCCGAGGTGCCCGGCTGGGTGGCGGCGCGACTGGCCTGAACCTTCGCCTCCCCCGTTACTTTGTGCATAGAGCGGCGGGCACGTGGCTCGCTATCATGTTCAGCTGAATCACGGACGGTGCCGCCCGGCACCGCCCTTCCAGGACCGGGCGCAGACCCGGCGCAGGAGTACCCCACATGTTGATTTTGACCAGGCGGGTTGGCGAGACGCTCATGATCGGTGACTCGGTCACCGTGACCGTGCTGGGCGTCAAGGGCAACCAGGTGCGCGTCGGCATCACCGCACCCAAGGATGTCTCGGTCCATCGCGAGGAGATCTACCAGCGCATCCACCGCGACGACGCCGCTCCGGCGGTCGAGCGGGAGGGCGACGCCGACTGAACGTTTGCCGGTTTCGCATCGAGCCGGTATCCTTGCGCCCCTCGACGGCGCAAGCCACGAGAGCATCACCCGGAGACTTGCCCGAGAGGCCGAAGGGGCTCCCCTGCTAAGGGAGTATGGGGTCAAAAGCTCCATCGAGGGTTCGAATCCCTCAGTCTCCGCCATCTTCAACGAGATGGGTTCCATCGAGATGATTGACGAACGTCATTCGCCTCTTCATAATTCCGCTTCTGCACAACGCGCCCGTAGCTCAGCTGGATAGAGCACCAGGCTACGAACTTGGGGGTCGGAGGTTCGAATCCTTCCGGGCGCGCCAGTGCAAACCGCACGAAGGCCAACGGTTCCGCCGTTGGCCTTTTTGCTTTTTGCTTTTTGCTGATGCGTTGCGATGGGCTGCGGTCCTGCGTTGCAAGCAGCCATCGCAACGCATAGATCGCCTCGCAGCGGTTGACCTTGCCATCATGTCAAGGTCCATCATGGAGCCCGGTCCAGTCCCGAGGGTTTCGCACTGATGGATGCCACGCATTCCCCACGAGGCACGCAGGTGGCCACGGTCACGCTTCCCGTCGAAGGCATGAGCTGCGCCTCCTGCGTCGGCCGGGTGGAAGCCGCGCTGGGCAAGGTGCCGGGCGTGGAGCGTGCGTCGGTCAACCTGGCCACCGGGCGCGCGGACATCGTGGCGCCCGCAGGCGTGGACCGGCAGGCGCTGGTCGATGCGGTGGAAAAGGCCGGGTACGAGGTTCCCGCCGCGACCCTCGAATTCGCCGTAGGCGGCATGAGCTGTGCGTCCTGCGTGGGCCGGGTGGAAGCCGCGCTTGAGAAGGTGCCCGGCGTGGCCAACGCGGCGGTGAACCTCGCCACCGGACGTGCGACGGTGCGTGGCACCGCGGGCGCCGACGCGCTGCTGGCCGCGATCGGCCGCACCGGCTTCGACGGTCGCCTGCTCGAAGACACGAACGCGCGGGCCGAGGGCGAGGCGGCCGCAGAACGCAGGGACGCCGAACAGGCCGGGCTGAAGCGTGACCTGCTGCTGGCCGTCGCGCTCGCGCTGCCGGTGTTCCTGCTGGAGATGGGCGCGCACCTGGTGCCCGGCATGCATGCGCTGATCGATCGCACGATCGGGATGCGCTGGAGCTGGCTGCTGCAATTCGCGCTGGCCACGCTGGTGCTGGTGCTGCCGGGCCGGCGCTTTTACCTCAAGGGCATCCCGGCGCTGCTGCGCCTGGCGCCTGACATGAACTCGCTGGTCGCGGTCGGTACGGCCGCGGCCTGGGGTTATTCGGTGGTGGCGACCTTCGCGCCGCGCCTGCTGCCCGAGGGCACGGTCAACGTGTACTACGAGGCGGCCGCGGTGATCGTGGCCCTGGTGCTGCTCGGGCGCTGGCTCGAGGCGCGCGCCAAGGGCCGCACCTCGGAGGCGATCCGCCGCCTGGTGGGTCTGCAGGCGAAGGTGGCGCACGTGCGGCGTGGCGATCGCTTCGTGGACATCCCCGTTGACGATGTCGCACTGGGCGACGTGCTCGAAGTCCGCCCCGGCGAGCGCGTGCCGGTGGACGGCGAGGTGCTCGAAGGCCGCAGCTACGTCGACGAATCGATGATCAGCGGCGAGCCGGTGCCGGTGGAGAAGTCCGCGGGCAGCGGCGCCATCGGCGGCACCGTCAACCAGACCGGCGCCTTCACCCTGCGCGCGACCGCGGTCGGCGCGCAGACCATGCTGGCGCAGATCATCCGCCTGGTGGAGCAGGCGCAGGGCGCCAAGCTGCCCATCCAGGCATTGGTGGATCGGGTGACGATGTGGTTCGTGCCGGCGGTGATGCTGGTGGCGCTGCTGACCTTCGTCGCGTGGATGCTGTTCGGGCCGTCGCCGGCGCTGGGCTTTGCGCTCGTCAACGCGGTGGCCGTGCTGATCATCGCCTGTCCCTGCGCGATGGGCCTGGCCACGCCGACGTCGATCATGGTCGGCACCGGCCGCGGCGCCGAGCTCGGCGTGCTGTTCCGCAAGGGCGAGGCGCTGCAGCTGCTGAAGGACGCGCGGGTGGTGGCGGTGGACAAGACCGGCACGCTCACCGAAGGCCATCCGGTGCTGACCGACCTGGAGCTGGCCCCGGGCTTCGAACGCGCGCGCGTGCTGGCCGCGGTGGCTTCGGTGGAGTCGCGCTCGGAGCACCCGATCGCGCGCGCCATCGTCGCGGCGGCGGAAGACGAGGGCATCGCGGTGCCTGCGCCGCGGGACTTCGCTTCGGTCACGGGCATGGGCGTGCGCGCGATGGTGGACGGCGCCCGCGTGGACGTCGGCGCCGATCGCTGGATGCGCGAGCTGGGCCTCGACGTCGGCGCGTTCACCACCACGGCCGAGCGCCTGGGTGGCGAGGGCAAGTCGC
>JAEWGI010000009.1 GCA_023388355.1 Pseudomonadota bacterium | reverse complement strand
TGAACCACAGCTCCTCGGTCACCAGGCCCATCGAGCGGGTGTCGAACACGCCGTTGTGGTTGACCAGGCACTTCCACGGCTGCTTCCACTGGCTGGCGATCCAGTTGACCATGTAGCCGCCGTAGCTGGCGCCCAGCGCGCAGGCGCGGTCGCCGTCGAGGAAGTCGTATCGCTCCAGGGCCGCCTGCCAGCCCTTCTGCAGGTCGACCAGCGGCTTGCCGCCCCAGTCGCCGGTGATCGCGTCGGTGAAGGCCTGGCCGTAGCCGGTGGAGCCGTGGAAATCGATCATCACCACCGCATAGCCCTGGCCGGCGTAGGTCTGCGGGTTCCAGCGCGTGCTCCAGCCGTTGCCGAAGCTGCCCTGCGGGCCGCCGTGGATCAGGAACGCGACCGGATACCTGGCGCCGGGCGCATGGTTCCAGGGCCTGACCACGTAGCCGTACACGGTGGCGTTGTCGGCGCCCTTGAACGAGAACTGCTCGTAGCCGCCGAACTGCACGTCTGGAAGGCGCTCCCCATCGGTCTGCGTGATCTGGCGCAGCGTGTCCTCCGAACCCGCCCGGGTCACGTAGACCACGTTGCCGGTATCGAGCGCGTTGCGGGTCAGGGCGATGGTGTCGCCGGCCACGTCGAAAGCCGACACCGTGCCTCCATCGACCAGGCGCGCGACGTCGCCACTGGCCACGTCGATGCCGAACAGCGGGTACTGGCCGGTGTCCTGGGCGGTCGCAAACACGGTCCGGCCGTCGGCCGACACCGCGAGGCGGCTGGGCGAGCGGTCCCAGTCGGGCGCGATCTCGCGCGCGCGTCCGCTGGCGACGTCCATCGCCATGATCGCGTTGCGGTCGGCTTCGAAGCCGGGACGCCGCATCGCGCGGTAGAACAGGGTCGCGCCGTCGGCGCTGTACACCGGACCCGCGTCCCAGGCCTTGTTGGCCGCGGTCAGGTTGACCGGCGCGCCGCCGTCGAGCGCCAGGCGGTAGAGGTCGAAATTGGTCGACCACGGCTCGCTTCTGCCGGCGATCCGTACGCTGGCCACGACGTGGCTGCCGTCGGGCGACCAGGTGTAATCGCCGGCGTCGCCAAAGGGCCGGGAGGGGATGTCGCCATCGAGCGCGCCGCTGAGCGCGCTGGCGCTGGCGACCGGCGCCGCGGCCGCGTCCGGCAGGACGGCGACGAACAGCCGGCTGCGGCGCCCGTCGCGCCAGGTGTCCCAGTGGCGCACGAACAGCTGGTCGTGGACGTGGCCGCTGGCCTTGTCCGCGGCGCGCTCGTCCAGCTTGCGCTTCGTGCAGGCCAGGTCGGCCGCGCATTCGGCGAAGGTCTCGGCGCTGAAGGCGATGCGGCTGGCGTCGGGCGACAGCCTGTAGCTGCCCACGTCGAGCGCGAACGCGGTGAGCTGGCGCGGTTCGCCGCCCGTGGCGGGCATCGCGTACAGCTGCTGCGAGCCGTTCTTCGCGCTGAGGAAGTACAGGGTCGACCCGTCCGGCGAGAACGAGGGCGCGCTCATGCTCCAGCCCGCGGGGGTGATCCGGCGCGGCGGCGCGTTGTCGCGGGTCAGCAGGTGGCGCGCGTACAGGGCGGTGGTGGCCTTGAGCTCGGCGTCCACGCTGCGCTGGGCGAAGACCACGACGCGCCCGTCGGGCGCGAGCACGGGCGAGGAGACGCGTTCGAGTTCGACCAGGTCGCGCACGTCGAAGCCGCGGGCTTCGGCAACGGCGGGCAACGCGGCCAGCAGGCAGATCGGTACAAGCGCGAGCCGCAGCTTCATCCGGGCCACTCCATCAGGGGAATGCCCGGATGGTAGGCGCTCGCGCGGCCCCGGTGCAAAGGACCTCCGGCACATGTGCGGCCACCGACGCCGCCCGCTGACAGGCGGCGGCGCGGCGCCACGCGGGCGGAAGGCCCGGCGCCGCGCCTCAGTCGTTATCTGGCCCCAGGTGGCTGCCGAGGAAGCGCAGCAGCCGGGTGTAGTACTCGCGCCTGTGCGCAACCTCGTAGAACCCGTGGCCTTCCTTGGGATAGTAGAGGCTCTCCACGGGCACGCCGGCCTTCTTCAGGGCCGACTCCATGCGCCTGGTGTGCTCGATCGGGGCGATGAAGTCCTCGCCGCCGGCGGCGAGGAACACCGGCACCCTGACCCTCTCGGCGCGCAGGTTGGGCGAAGCGGCCTCGAGCGCCGCCGGATCGGCCCCGACCCATTCCCGCAGCCAGGTTTCGGTCGACCGGCTGCGGCTGAGGTCGTCGCGCACCATCATCGGAAGATCGTAGACGCCGACGTAGCCCACGGCGCAGCGGTACAGTTCCGGTTCGCGCACCGCGCCCATCAGCGCGGCATACGCACCATAGCTCGCACCGTAGATGCAGATGCGCCCGGGATCGGCGTACCCCTGGGCGATCGCCCAGCGGGTGGCGTCGGTGACGTCGTCCTGCATCGTCCCGCCCCATTGGCGCGCCCCCGCCTGCCGGAACGCGCGGCCGTAGTTGCCCGAGCCGCGGAAGTTCACCTGCAGGACCCCGTAGCCGGCGGCGGCCAGCAGCTGGACCTCCGGATTGAACCCCCAGGAGTCGAATTCGCCGAAAGGACCCCCGTGCGGCAGGACCACCATCGGCACGGACTTGCCGTCCGAGCCCCGCGGCAAGGTCATGAATCCATGGATGGCCAGCCCGTCGCGCGCCTCGAGCTCGATCGGCGTCATCGGCGCCATGCGGGTGGCATCGATCTGCCTGTCGCGCACGACCAGCAACTCTGCATTCGCCGTCGCGGTGTCGAACAGGTAGAACGTGCCTGGATCGGTGTCGCTGGCGACCAGCACCACGCGCAGGCGGCCGTCGCCCGTAGACGACAGGACCGAAACCCGGTTCCCCGGGAAGGCCCGCTGCAGCATGTCCTGCAGGCGCGCCTCGGCTCCCTGCTCATCGAAAAACGCGAGCCGTGGCTGGGCACCGAGGTACCAGGCACCGATCGGCCAGCCGGTCCCGGGGTGGTAGACCGGCCGCGGGTCGGCGACGGTATCGCCGGCCACGTCCCTGCGCTCTCCCGTCGCCGTGTCCAGCGCCACGATCCGGTCCGGGCCACTGGGCTGCGAGACGCGCAGGTAGGCGATGGTGTCGCCCTCGGCGAACCCCAGCGGCCACTCGACCCGCTTGCTGTCACGCTCGTGGTTGAGCTGCTCCCACGGCGCCGAATCGTCCTTGCGATGGAACAGCTGGCTGTAGTTGTCGGCCAGGTGCCCGACCGCGAAACGCACCCTTCCCTGGTCGTCGGTGACGAAGTCCGCGTGGGGGACCGGGGACGTCGCGACCCGCGACCGGCGCCCGTCGTAGACGTTCAACCGCTCCACGCGGGAATAGGGGTCCTTGCCGAGCGACCGGACCGTCACCAGCGCGTGCCTGTCGTCCCCGGGCAGCGTGTCGACCAGGAAAGCCGAAACCCGGCCCTCCCTGTCGACCCCGATCCGCGTTCCCGTCTGGCGGCCCGCGGCGCGGTAACCGACCAGCAGTTCCTTGCGGCCGCCGTCGGCGTTCATGCCGAACAGTTCGCCGGTCAGGACCGGATCATCCCGGGTGCCGAAGGTCTCGGCCAGCGACATCAGCACCCGCTCGTCGTTGACCCAGGCAAAGCTGTGCACATGCGTGCCGCGCGAGAAGCGCATCACGGCCTGGGGTCGCGTGTCGCCGCGCGGGACGATCATCAGGCCGGTCTGGCCATCGACCCGCATCGTCATCGCCAGATACTCGCCGGTCGGCGAGATACTGACGTCGCGAATGCCATCCTCCTGGATGAAGGGCTCGATGTCCGCCGGCGCGACCGCACCGGCCCGAATGCCCGTCAACCCCAAAGCGAACCCCGCCGCGACCGCGAGTGCGGCCCATCCACGAAACCCCATGCCGTTTCCCCCTTGCGACGTCCTGTCCCCCGACGAGCGGGGCCGCGCCCCCCGGCGCTGGCCGACATCCTATCGCAACACCTGCTCCAGCGCGGTCCGCCAGTCCGGCAGGCGCACTGCCGCATCCTCCTCGAACCGGGAGCAGTCCATCCGTGACCAGGCCGGGCGGCGCGCCGGCGTGGGATAGTCCGCGGTGGCGATGGGCATCACGCGCGGCCGGCGATCGATCCGGCCCAGGACGTGGGCCCGCTCGACGATGGCTTCGGCAAAGCCGTGCCAGCTGGTTCCGCCCGACGCGGTGAGGTGCCATGTTCCGGATGCGCGCAACGGCCTGCCCAGCATGGCGGCGGTGCCGTCGGCGATCAAGGATGCGGGCGTCGGCGTGCCGATCTGGTCGGCGACCACGCGCAGCTCGTCGCGTTCGCGCGCGAGCCGCAGCATGGTCAGCATGAAATTGCGGCCGTGGTCGGCGTAGACCCAGGCGGTGCGGAAGATCATGTGCCGCGCGCCACTGGCCTGGACTGCCCGCTCGCCGGCAAGCTTGCTCTGACCGTACACGCACAGCGGCGAGACCGGGTCGTCCTCGCGGTATGGCCGCGTGCCGGTGCCGTCGAAGACGTAGTCGGTGGAGTAATGCACCAGCAGCGCGTCGCGCTGCGCGCAGGCGGCGGCGAGCGCCCCGGGGGCCTGTGCGTTGGCGCGGAAGGCCGCCTCCGACTCGGATTCGGCGCGGTCGACGGCGGTGTAGGCGGCGGCGTTGACCACGATGTCGGGCGCGATGCGATCGACCAGCGCAGGCAGCGAATCGGGCGCATCGAAGTCCGCCGTTTCGCAGGCGCTTCCGTCGTCCAGGCGGCCGCTGCGGGTGGTGCAGACCAGCTCGCCCGACGGCGCCAGCGCGCGGCGCAGTTCGTGACCGAGCTGGCCATTGGCACCCAGCAGCAGGATCCTCATGGCGCGTAGACGGGCAGCCGATCCGGCGATACGTCCGCCAGGAAAGGAGCCTTCGCGTCCTTCGGCGAGAGCTGCGGGTCGGCGACCGGCCAGTCGATGGCCAGGTCTGCGTCGTTCCAGGCGATGTTGGCGTCTGCCGCCGCGTCGTAGGTCGCGGTGCACAGATAGGTGAACACCGCGCGTTCGCTGAGCGCGACGAAGCCGTGTGCGAATCCTTCCGGGATCCAGAAATGGCGTCGGTTGTCCGCGCTCAGCACCACCGCCGTCCACTTGCCGAAGTGCGGCGAACCGCGGCGGATGTCGACCGCCACGTCCCAGACCTCGCCTTCCAGAACCGAGACGTACTTGCCCTGCGGATTCGGCCACTGGTAGTGGAGGCCGCGCAGCACGCCACGGGCCGACGAGGACACGTTGCCCTGCACGAATTCCGGCGCGAGGCCGTGCGCCGCAAGCCTGTCGCGATTGAACGATTCGAAGAAGAAACCGCGCTCGTCGCCGAACACCTGCGGTTCGATGACCACGCACCCGGGCAGATCGGTCTCGATCAGCCTCATGGCACGTAACCGCGCTCGCCCAGGCTGAGCAGGTAGCGGCCGTAGCCGTTCTTGGCCAGCGGCTCGGCCAGCGCCTCCAGCTGCGCCTCGTCGATCCATCCGTTGTTCCAGGCGATCTCCTCCGGACAGCACACCCGCAGGCCCTGTCGCGCCTCGATGGTCTCGATGTAGTTCGAGGCCTCGAGCAGCGACTGGTGGGTGCCGGTATCGAGCCAGGCGTAGCCGCGGCCCAGCCGCTCCAGGTGCAGTTCGCCCTGGTCGAGATAGCAGCGGTTGAGGTCGGTGATCTCCAGCTCGCCGCGCGCCGAAGGCTTGATCGAGGCGGCGAACTCGCTGGCGCGTCCGTCATAGAAGTACAGGCCGGTCACCGCGTAGTTCGAGCGCGGCTTGGCCGGCTTCTCCTCCAGGCCGACCACGCGGCCGGCATCGTCGAACTCGGCCACGCCGTAGCGCTCCGGATCGGCCACCCAGTAGCCGAACACCGTCGCCCCGCTCTCGCGCGCATCGGCACGCTTGAGCATCGCGGTCAGGCCGGGCCCGTGGAAGATGTTGTCGCCCAGCACCAGGCAGCTGGGCGCACCGGCGAGGAAGTCGCGTCCGATCAGGAACGCCTGCGCCAGCCCGTCCGGGCTCGGCTGCACGGCGTACTCGATCTTCATGCCCCACTGCGAACCGTCGCCGAGCAGCGCCTGGAACAGCGCCTGTTCGTGCGGCGTGTTGATGATCAGCACCTCGCGGATCCCCGCCAGCATCAGCACGCTGAGCGGGTAATAGATCATCGGCTTGTCGTAGACCGGCAGCAGCTGCTTGCTGATGGCCCGGGTGATCGGGTACAGGCGCGTGCCCGAGCCGCCGGCGAGGACGATGCCCTTGCGCGCGGTCATGCCTGCGCCCCGATGCGCTCGAGGCGGTAGCTGCCGTCGAGCACGCGCCGCACCCAGTCCTGGTTGTCCAGGTACCAGTCGACCGTCTCGGCCAGGCCGCGTTCGAAGGTGTAGCGCGGCTCCCATCCCAGCTCGTCGCGCAGCTTGCTGGCGTCGATCGCGTAGCGGCGGTCGTGGCCCGGCCGGTCGGCGACGAAGCTGATCTGCGACTCGCGCGGCCTGCCGTCGTCGCGCGGCCGGCGCTGGTCGAGCAGCGCGCAGATCGCCTTGACCACTTCGATGTTCCGCTTCTCGGCGTTGCCGCCGACGTTGTAGGTCTCGCCCACGCGGCCCTTCGCCAGCACCGTGCGGATCGCCTCGCAGTGGTCGGTGACGAACAGCCAGTCGCGCACCTGCCTGCCGTCGCCGTACACCGGCAGCGGCTCGCCGGCCAGGGCCCTGGCGATCACCAGCGGGATCAACTTCTCGGGAAAGTGGTAGGGCCCGTAGTTGTTGGAGCAGTTGGTGGTCAGGACCGGCAGGCCATAGGTGTGGTGGAACGCGCGCACCAGGTGGTCGGAGGCCGCCTTGGAGGCCGAATACGGCGAGTTGGGCGCATACGGCGTGGTTTCGGTGAACAGGCCCGTCTCGCCCAGCGTGCCGTAGACCTCGTCGGTGGACACGTGCAGGAAGCGGAATGCATCACGCGCCCCGCCGTCGAGCGACTTCCAGTAATCGCGCGTGGCCTCCAGCAGGGCCAGGGTACCGACCACGTTGGTCTGGATGAAGGCGGCCGGACCGTCGATCGAGCGGTCGACATGGCTTTCCGCGGCGAAGTTCACCACCGCGTCGGGCCGGTGCCCGGCCAGAAGGCGCGCCACCAGGGCGCGGTCGCCGATATCGCCGTGCACGAAGACATGGTCGGGGTTGCCGTCGAGATCCCTGAGCGTGTCGAGATTGCCCGCATAGGTCAGCGCGTCGAGATTGACCACGCGAATGCCGCGCGACACGGCGTCGCGCACGAAATTTCCGCCGATGAAACCGGCGCCGCCGGTCACTAGCCAGGTTGGCACGGAACCTCACTCTGTTCGATGGAGAATGGGCGCTGGGCGTCTCAGAACGGGATGTCGTCATCCGAGAAGTCGTCCGCCGGCGCCGGCTGCCGGCTCTGGGCAGGCTGCTGCTGGCGCGATTCGGACGGCTGCTGCCGCTGCGGGCGCGAGCGCTCGTACGAGCCGCCGCCACCGCCGCCCTCGCCGCGACCGCCGAGCATCTGCATCTCGTCGGCGATGATGTCGGTGTAGTAGCGCTTCTGACCGTCGTCGCCGGTGTGCTCGCTGTAGCTGATCCGGCCTTCGACGTAGACCTGCGAACCCTTGCGCAGGTACTCGGCCGCGATCTCGCCGAGCTTGCCGAAGAAGGTCACCCGGTGCCACTCGGTCTTTTCCTGGTTGTTGCCGTCGCGGTCCTTGCGCACCGAGGTGGTGGCCAGGCTGATCTTGGTGACGGCCATGCCGCCCTGGGTGTACCGGGTTTCGGGGTCGTTGCCGAGATTGCCGACAAGGATCGCCTTGTTGATGCCACGGGCCATGGGATTCCTCAGGGTGTCGCCGGCGTGCCCGGCGAAAGGCATTGGATTATAGCCCGGGGACCCGCGACGTCGGGCCGCGCCGCGCCGGCGCGTAGGACTACGCCGCACCGGGGCCGCGGGCGGGTTCGTATAATCGCCCGTTCATCTCTTCACGGACCGTCCATGGACGCCACCGCCCCCGTCGCGCCCGGACTCGACCTGCCCGCCATCCAGGCGCTGGCCGCCGGCGACATGGCCGCGATCGACGCCCTGATCCGCCGCCGGCTGTCCTCGGACGTGGTCCTGATCAACCAGATCGCCGAACACATCGTCTCGGCCGGCGGCAAGCGGCTGCGGCCGATGCTGGTGGCCCTGGCCGGCCGCGCGACGGGGCCGGTCGACGCGCGCCACCACCAGCTGGCGGCGATCATCGAATTCATCCACACCTCGACCCTGCTCCACGACGACGTGGTGGATGAATCCGGCCTGCGCCGCGGCCGCAGCACCGCCAACGCGCTGTGGGGCAACGCGCCGAGCGTGCTGGTGGGCGATTTCCTGTACTCGCGCAGCTTCCAGCTGATGGTCGAACTCGACGACATGGCGGTGATGCGGCTGCTGGCCGACACCACCAACCGCATCGCCGAGGGCGAAGTGCTGCAGCTGCTGCACGTGCACAATCCCGATACCGACGAGGCCACCTACCTGGGCGTGATCGAGCGCAAGACCGCGGTGCTGTTCGCCGCCGGCACGCGCCTGGGCGCGCTGGCCTCGGGCGCGGACGAAGCCACGCAGCAGGCGCTGTACGACTACGGCATGCAGCTCGGTTACGCGTTCCAGATCGCCGACGACGTGCTCGACTACAGCGGCGATGCCGCAGCGCTTGGCAAGAACCTGGGCGACGACCTGGCCGAGGGCAAGGCCACCCTGCCGCTGATCCACGCGATGGCGCAGGCCGACGACACAACGCGCGCAAGCCTGCGCGCCATCGTCGAACAGGGCGATACCCGGGCCATGCCCGAGGTGCTGGCGGCGATCCAGCGCGCCGGCAGCCTCCACTACAGCCGCGCCCGCGCCCGCGAGTACGCGGCGGCGGCCGAGGCTGCATTGGCGCGACTCCCGGACAACGAGGCCCTCGCCGCCCTGCGGGGCCTTGCCCGGCACGCCGTGGAGCGCGGGAACTGATGGGGTTCAACCCGGCGGAGCGCGTGGCGCTGCTGGCCGCCAAAGGGGTCGGGCCGACCGTGATCGCCCGCCTGGAGCAGCTGGGCTACGGTTCCTTGAAGGCGCTGGCCAAGGCCTCGCCGGGCACCGTCGTCCACGAAGCCGCCGCCATGCTCGGCGCCAGCTGCTGGAAGAACAGCCCGCAGGCGCGCACTGCCATCGCCAATGCGGTGGCGGTTGCGCGGACTCAGTCCGCGCCGAAAACCTCGTCGAAGAAGCCGTCCATCATCCGGTAGCCGCGCCTGGCCGCACGTTCGTCGTAGCGGCAATTGCTGGCCGGGTCGCTGCCGGCGGAAGGCTCGGCGAAGCAGTGCACGGCGCCACTGAAGTCGACGAACTGCCAGTCGGCGCCAGCCGCATCCATTTCCTGCTCGAAGGCCAGGATCTGCGCGTCGTCGACCGCCTTGTCGTCGGCGCCGTTGAGCACCAGCACCGGCGCGGCGATGCGCGCGGCGGTCTTCGACTGCGCGCCGGGTGCCAGCCCGCCGTGCAGGCTGACCACGCCGGCCACGTCCGCGCCGCCGCGCGCCAGCTCCAGCACCGCCGTTCCGCCGAAGCAGAAGCCGAAGGCGCCGATCCGGTCCGCCTCCAGCGGTGCCGAATCCGCCTGGGCCCTGAGTGCGTCCACCGCCCCCTGCACGCGCGCGCGCAGCGGCCCGCGATCCGCACCACGCAGGCCCGAGACCAGCTCGCGCGCCTGGCCACCGTCGGCCGGCCGCTTGTCCTTGCCGTAGACGTCGGCCACCAGCACCACGTAGTCGTCGCCGGCGACGGCCTTGGCACGTTCGAGCGCATCATCGGTCACGCCCATCCAGTTGGGCACCATCACCAGGCCGGGACGCAGGCCGTCGTCTTCGTCGTCGTAGACGAGCCAGCCGCTGAAGCTGTCCTCGCCCACCTTCCACTCCAGTGGTTCGGCCTTCATCGCGGCGGCGGCGGGGGCCGCGTACAGCGCGGCTGCAAGCAGTGCGGACAGGACGACGGAACGGTGCATGGGCGGACTCCGTGCGGGAAGCCGGCAGCCTAGCGCAGTCAGGCGTGACCGGGCGCGGGCATGCGGCGAGGGGCGTCGGGTCGACCCCGCCAGAGGGGTCATGCGCCTTCGGCTTGCCCCCACCCCAGCCCTCCCCCGCTTGCGGGGGAGGGTTGGGGTGGGGGCGAGCGGAGCCTGGCGGCGCTCCGGCTGCGCGGCAATCAGGCGATGCCGATGCCCGGGATCGCCGTGATCTCCGCAGGATCGAACCCCGCCAGCGTGGCGAAGTGGCGCCCGCGCTCGGTGTAGTCGCGGTAGGCGCCGAAGCTCGGCGCGCCGGGCGAGAGCAGGATCACGCCCTCGCCCCCCAGCGCGGCCTTCGCCGTCGCCACCGCGGCCGCCAGGTCATCGACCGCGCGAAGGATGAAGCCGGCGGCTTCCGCCGCATCCTCCAGCAGCGCATGGATGCGCGGCCCGTTCTGGCCCATGGTCACGATCGCCGCCGGGGGCCGCTGGCGCACGGTGGCGGCGAATGCGCTCCAGTCCAGGCCGCGGTCGTGGCCGCCGACCAGGATCGCGACCCTGCGCCCGGCGAACACCTCCAGCGCCGCCAGGCTGGCGTGCGGCGTGGTGCTGATCGAATCGTTGACGAACCCGATGCCATCGCGCGTGCCCAGGCTCTGCACGCGGTGCGGCAGCGGCCGGAAGCTGGCGGCGTGCGGCGCCAGCGCTTCCGCATCCAGGCCCAGCGCTTCGATCGCGGCCAGCACGCCGCACAGGTTGCCGCGGTTGTGCCGTCCCGGCAGCGGCAGCGCGCGCGTGTCGAGCACGTGGCGATCACCACGCCACAGTGCATCGCCGCGCAGGTGCCAGCCGGCCTGGTCGCCGAACCAGTGGATCTGGCTGTCGGCGAGGCCGCCGCCAAGCGCCGCCAGGGTCGGATCGGCGGCATTGAGCACGGCAACGCGCGGGTGGCCTTCGGTCACCAGCGCCAGCTTGTCCTCGACGTAGCGCGCCTGCCCGCCGTGCCAGTCCAGGTGCTCGGGGAAGATGTTGGTCACCAGCGCCACGTCCGGGCGCACGCCGCTCGCCGCCACGTCGCGGGTCTGGTAGCTCGACAGTTCGACCACCCAGTACGCCGCATCGCCATCGAGCAACTCCAGCAGCGGCTGGCCGATGTTGCCGGTCAGCGCGGTGCGATGCCCCGCCGCGCGCAGCAGATGCGCCAGCAGCGCCGAGCTCGTGCTCTTGCCCTTGGTGCCGGTGACGCACACGGTGCGCGCGTCCGGCCGTGTGGCGAACCACAGCGCGGTGCCGCCGACAAAGCGCGTGCCCCGCTCGGCCGCCGCCAGCGCCTCGGGCCGGTACGGGCTGATCCCGGGCGACTTGATCACCACGTCGAACGCCGACAGCCGCTCCGCCGTCGCCTCCGTCTCGACCCGCAGCCGCGCGTCTTCCAGCGCCCGCGCCTCGCCTGCCTCCGCCGGCGTGCAGAACAGCGTCAGTCCTTCCGGAAACCGCGCTTGCGCGTTCGCGACACGCCGGGCCTCGCCGACAGCCGCTGGCCGGTCGTCCCGCACGGCGCGCAGCGCCGCATACGCCGCCCGCCCCTCGCGCCCCCAGCCCCACAGCGCAACGCGCTGTCCGGCCAGCGAGGCGATGTCAGCCGACGAAGCGCGCACGCAGGCGCTCCCACAGCGAGTCGGGGATGCCGTGTTCGCCCTCGGGCGCCAGCAGGGCGTCGACGTCCACTCCGTCCCGGTCCAGCTGCGGCGCGATTTCGCGCGCGAAGCGCGCCACCACCGCGTCCTCGCGCCACTCCGGCCGCGCCGCCAGCGCCGCCATCGCCGCGCGCGATTCGCGGCCCTCGCCCACGCATTCGAACGGCTTGTGGTCGCGGTACTCGAGCAGGGCGTCGAAGCCCGGCACCTGCGCCGCGTCGTCGAGCAGGTTGCGGCCGAAGATGCCGACCAGGCGCGGCTTGGGCATGAACGGCGCCAGCGCCAGGAACACGAAGTGGCACTTCGGGCACACCCCGCACCAGCGGTTCACCGGGCGCTCGCCGAGCAGGTGGAAGTTGCGGTTGCAGCTGGAGAAGTGGCCGTCGTAGGCGTCGAGCCGGGCGAACTGGCGCGCGACCGCGAGTTCGCTCAGCGGTCGCAACAGCGAGTAGTAGCGAAGGTCGGCGGCGACGTGCGAGCGCAGGTGCGCGGCGAACGCCTGTTCGAAGGCCCAGCCCTTGGACCACTGGTGGTTCACCTCGCCGGTGACGCTTCCATCGGGCGCGAGGATCAGGCTGCCGTAGCTGGCCGAGCGCTCGTTGGAGAACACCACCTGGTCCACGCCCAGCACGACGGCCGCGAACGCCAGGATCGCCGAGTTCACCGCGGTCACCGGGATGTGGCCGTTCCACGCGCCCTGGCGGTTGTACTCGAACAGCTCCGGCGCCAGCTGGCGGCCGATGTTGAGCGTCGGCAGGCCGGTGCGCCCGGCGCAGGCGCGGATCAGCTGCGAGCCGCCGATCCAGGCCACGGTCTGCTCGACGTCCAGCGCGCGCAGCGCCTCGATGCTGACCAGCGAGTCCTTGCCGCCGCCGATGGCGACGAGGGCGTGGGGGCGCAGGTGCAGCGCCGGCGCCTTGCTCCCATCCGCCCTTCGGGCACCTTCCCCCGCAAGCGGGGGAAGCGAACTGGCATCAGCGTCCGTCCTGCCCCCTCCCCCGCTCGGGGACGCGTCCGCCGCCGGGAAACCGATCCTGCCGTGCAGGTCCAGCCCGTTGCGGTAGGCGAATTCGCCCAGGCCGTTGAGGTAGATGTCCTCCAGCAGCGCGGCGGTGTCCGCATCGATCGCGTAGTCCTCGACATGGATCACGCCCGGCACCGCGGCCTTGTAGTAGCTCACGCCGGCGATCAGGTGCAGCAGCTCCAGCGCGCGCTGCGCGGCCGTCGCGCGCGCCTCGTCCAGCGCGAACGGCGCGCCCGGCAGCGTCACCGTCTCCACCAGCTCGGGGCCGTCGTCGAAGGCGTACACCAGCTGCGCCACGCCGCTGGCGGCATCGAAGCGGCAGCGCACGAAGCGGAACGCGCGGATCGCGTCGCGGTTGAAGGTCCACGGGCTCATTCGAGGATGTCCTCGGCCGGCAGGGCGCGCAGGTTGTAGGTGCTGGCCATGGTGTAACCATAGGCGCCGGCGTCCGACACGAGCATCACGTCGCCGGGGGCGGTCTCCACCGGCAGCTTCACCCGATGGCCGAAGATGTCGCTGGATTCGCAGATCGGCCCGACCACGTCGAAATCCCGCGCATCCGCATCCTCCACCCGCGCCAGGTTCACGATGTCGTGCCAGGCGTCGTACAGCGCCGGCCGGATCAGCGCGTTCATGCCCGCGTCCAGGCCAACCCGGTGCACGCCGTCCTTCTCCACCACCTGGCTGCAGCGGGCCAGCAGCACGCCGGCCTCGGCGACCAGGAAGCGGCCCGGCTCGATCGCCAGTTCGAACCCGGCATGCACCGCCTTGACCTCGGCCAGGCCGGCATTCCAGTCCTCCAGGTCGAACGGTTCGTCGTCGGCCGCGTACGGGACCGGCAGGCCGCCGCCGATGTCGAGCACCTCCACGGTGCCGATGCGGCGCGCGAACCCGGCCATCGCATCGACCATCTCGCGCCAGTGCTCGCGCGTCTCCACGCCGCTGCCCAGGTGCGCGTGCAGCCCGGTGATGCGCACGTCCAGCGCGCGCGCCAGCGTCTCGAACTCCTCCACCCGGCTGGCGGCCAGGCCGAACTTCGAGGCCTTGCCGCCGGTGGTGACCTTCTCGTGGTGGCCGTCGCCGAAGCCCAGGTCGATGCGCAGCCACAGGTCGCGGCCGCGGAACACGTCCGGCCACCGCTGCAGCAGCTCGCAGCTGTCGACGGTCACCGTCACCCCGCGCGCCAGGGCTTCGCGGTACTCGTCCACCGGCGCGAAACTGGGCGTGAACAGCACCCGCGCCGGATCGAACCCCGGAAGGTGCTCGAACACGTGCGCCACCTCACCGCGCGACACGCATTCCAGGCCGAAGCCCTCGGCCGCGATCGCGCGCAGGATCTGCGGATGCGAGTTGGCCTTGATCGCGTAGTAGCGGCGGTCGACCGCCTCCACCGCCAGCAGCTGGCGCGCGCGCTCGCGCACCGTCGGCAGGTGGTAGACGTAGCGCGGGGTACCGCTTTCGGCCAGCGCCAGCAGCCGCTCGCGCGCGGCGAGCCACCAGGGCTGCGGCCGCGGCCGGGTGGTGCCGATGATGTCCTTCCAGCGCGGGCCGAACACTTCGGTCTCGTACACCGGCATCGCGCCCGAGTCGATCAGCTCGGCGTGCAGGATCGGCAGCAGGCCGTCCGCATCGGCCTCGTCGATCACGAAGGTCAGGTTGAGGTCGTTGGACGACTGCGAGATCAGATGCACGCGCTCGCGGCCGAACGTGGCCCACACGTCCGAGAGCTTGTGCAGCAGCGAGCGCATGCCCAGGCCCACCAGGGTGATGGCCGCGCAGGGCGCGATCACCTTGACCCGGCAGATCTGCGCAAGGTCCTCCGACAGGCGCGCCAGTACGTCCGTGCTGACCAGGTTCTCGCTCGGATCGAGCGAGACGGTGACGTTGGTTTCGGCCGAACCGATCAGGTCCACCGACAGGCCGTGGCGCCTGAAGCGCTCGAAGATGTCGGCCAGGAAGCCCACCGACTGCCACATCCCCACCGTTTCCATCGACACCAGCACGATGCCGTTGCGGCGGCTGATCGCCTTGACCCCGGGCACTGGCGCGGCGTCGCCGTCGATGCGCGTGCCCGGCAGATCCGGGCGACCGGTGTCGAGGATCGCCATCGGCACCCCACTCACCCGGCACGGGCCCAGCGAGCGCGGATGCAGCACCTTGGCGCCGGTGGTGGCGATCTCCTGCGCCTCGGCGTAGTCCAGGCGGGTGAGCAGGCGCGCATCGGGCACCTCGCGCGGATTGGCGGTGAACATGCCCGGCACGTCGGTCCAGATCTCCACGCCGCGCGCGCGCAGCAGGCCGCCGAACAGCGCCGCGGACGTGTCCGAACCGCCGCGCCCGAGCACCGCGGTGCCGCCGTCTTCGTGGCGGGCAATGAAGCCCTGGGTGAGCAGCAGGCGCGCCGGCTGGGCGGCGAAGCGCGCGCGCCAGTCGTCGTCGGCCTCGCGCCGGCACGACACCGACAGGCGCTTGCCCCAGTCGCTCTGGTTGGGCAGCTCGATCGCGTCGAGCCAGTCGCGCGCATCGGTCCAGCCGAAATCCAGGCCCTGCGCACGCAGGTAGGCCGCGCCCAGCGTGGACGAGAGCAGTTCGCCCTGGGCCAGCACCTCGGCCTGCCAGTCCAGCGTGCGCGTGGCCGCGCGCGTGTCGACGACCAGCGCGGCCAGCGCGGCGAGGCGCTCGCCCAGCACCGCATCCGGATCCAGGTCGAGTTCGTGCAGGAAGCCGCGATGGCGGGCGACCAGCGCCTCGACCCGCGCCGCGCCGTCGTCCGCGCCACCCGCGATCGCGGTCAGTTCATTGGTCACACCTGAAAGCGCAGACACCACCACCAGCACGCGGCCGCCGCACTCCTGCGCGCGTTTGTCCGCGAGCCGGCCGATGGTGTCCCAGCGATGGCGTTGCGACACCGAAGTGCCGCCGAACTTGAGCACGACCCAGGGCGTGCCGATCGGAGCGGAAGGCATGGAGTGACAGGAATCCGGCGTTGGGGACGGGCGCATCCGCGCGCGGATGCGAAGCGCGATTCTACCCGGATCGACGCCCGCGGGGCTCCTGCGCGCGGCATCGCGATGGCGACGCGGCGCGGTGCCGGCGCACGGATTGGTAAGCTGCGCGGCCGCCATCGAAGGCCGCGCCCATGTCCCGACGCTACCTGCAGCTCGACGTCTTCGCCGATCGCCCCGGCGTCGGCAATCCGCTGGCCGTGGTCCTGGACGCGGAAGGCCTGGACGAGGCGACCATGCAGGCGATCGCGCGCTGGACCCGGCTGCCGGAAACCACCTTCGTGTTCCCGCCGTCCTCGCCGGCGGCCAGCTACGGCCTGCGCATGTTCAGTCCGCGGCGCGAGGTGCCGTTCGCCGGCCATCCCAGCGTCGGCACCGCGCATGCGGTGATGGAGGGGGGCCTGGCGCAGCCGCGCGAGGGGCTGCTGGTGCAGGAAGGCGTAGCCGGGCAGCTGCCGCTGCGCGTGCGCGGCAGCTGCGCCACGCGCACGATCGCGGTGCGCACGCCGCGGGCGCGGGTCGTCGACGTTGCCGATACCGACGATGACCGGCTGGCCGATGCGCTGGCCGGCCTGGCGCGCGGCGCGCTGCCGCCGGCGCTGGTGGACGGCGGCCGCCGCTGGTGGCTGGTCGAACTGGCGGACGAGGCGACGCTGCGCGGCGCCAGTCCGCACTGGGCGGCGATCGAACGGCTCGCGCTCGAAACCGGCAGCATGGGGCTGTGCGTGTACGCGCGCAGCCGGGATCCGGGCCACCACCTCGCCGTGCGCGCCTGGGTGGGCGCCAGCGGCTGCTTCGAGGACGCCGCCTCGGGCGCGGCCAACGCCACCCTTGCCGCCTGGCTTGCCGCGCGCGACGCGCTGCCCGGCGAAGGCGGCCGCTACCGCATCAGCCAGGGGCGCGAGGTGGGCTTCGATGCCTGCATCGAGCTGGAGGTCGACGCGGCCGGGGACGTCTGGTCGGGCGGTCGGGTGCAGACCGTGGTGACGGGCATGATCGACTGGACACCGCGCGCCTGACGGCGCAATTCGCCCGCCCCCCGTAGGAGCGGCTTCAGCCGCGACCGGAACATGCTTTCGTCGCAGCCGGGATTCCGGTCGCGGCTGAAGCCGCTCCTACAGGAGATCGACGTGGCAGCGCGCTATTCGGCGCGGACGTCGACGCGCACGCGAATGCGGTCGCCGGGGCGGTGGTCGGTGCGGGTGACGTACTCGCGGCCGGCGTATTCCCAGGTCACGTCATAGGCCAGCACCGCGCGGTCGTGGGGATCGGCGCCGTAGGCGTCGCGGCCGCGATGGCCGTCGCGCCAGGGTTCCGGATCGCAGACGGTGACGTAGCCGTCGCGGGCGCGGCGGTTGGCATCGTAGATCCCGCGACCGGCAGCGCCGCCGACCATCGAACCGACCGCGGTGCCGATCACCTGGCCACTGCCGTCGCCGATCCGGCTGCCCAGCACCGCGCCGGCGATGCCGCCGAGCACGGTGGCGACCAGGCGGCCGCCGTCGTCGCGGTGCGAGCGCTCGTAGGGGTCGTGGCGATCGCCGCCCCGGTACGCGTCGCCGTAGCCATGGTCGCGTGGATCGCGGGACGCATACCCGTCGCGACGGGTCTCGCATTCGCGGCGGCCGTATGCCGGGCGGCTGCGGCCGTCGAACACCGGGTCCACGCGCAC
Source organism: Pseudomonadota bacterium (assembly GCA_023388355.1). Next base: position 30,065 of record JAEWGI010000009.1, on the reverse strand, counting down.
GACGCGGGCCCATTCGTAATGGCCCTGGCCGTAACGCTCCTGCTGCGCATGCCGGTCGGAACCGGGCAACGGCTCGCGGTCGTGGTAGGCGTCGCTGCGGTGGCTGTAGTCGCCGTACGGCGCCGGGCCGTAGCGGTCGTCGTGCGACTGCGCGGACGCGACGCCTGCGGCGAGCATCAGCGCGGCGGCAAGGCAGATCCCCGTGGAATTCATCGGCAGGTCCCCGCGCCCGGACAGGAGGCGCCAGGCCACGCTAGGCATCCATGGCTAACGCGGACCTGAATCGAACCGGCCTTGCGGGCGATGGGGCTGCGCCGTTCAACGCGCCGACAGCCAGGCCAGCACCTGGGCGGCGCAATCGGCCGCGCCGCGCCCGAGCAGCGGGCCGACGTGGCTGACCGCGCTGGCGCGCAGCAGCGAAGCCTGCTGCGCGCTGGCCAGGGCCACGGTCAGCGGAGGCGGCACGTCGTCGTCCACCATCGACGCCACGCACAGCACCGGACACGCCGGGTGCGCGACCTCGCGCCCGGCGTAGGCCTCGCGCATCGCCCGTCCGCTCTCGTCGCGCCAGTGGCGGAAGGCGAACAGTGCGGTCGCCTCGTCCGCGTCGGGCAGGGCGCGGTGGGTGCCGGTCAGTCGCGCGTCGCGCCGCCAGGGGATCACATCGGGCCATTCGCGCCGCGGCAGCTGCGCGTGCCAGGGCGCCGGCGGCAGCGGGTTGACCAGCACCAGCGCATCGGCATCGGCGGCGCAGTCCAGCGCCAGCAGCCCGCCGAGGCTGGCACCGACCAGCGCGCGCGGCGGCCGCAGTGCCAGCAGCGCCGCGCGCACCTGGGCGGCGTAGTCGTCCAGTCCGGTCGCGGCCAGGCCTCGCGGCCCGGCCTGCAGGTCGGGCGCGGCCACGCGCACGCGTCCGCCCTCGAACACGCCCTTCCAGACATTCCATTCCCAGCCGCCCCCGCCGCCTCCGTGCACCATCAGCACCGAGCGCATGCGGCTACCCGAGCAGCTCGGCCTCCAGGGTGATCGGCACCGCGCTGAGCGCCTTGGACACCGGGCAGTTCTGCTTGGCGTCGTCGGCGATCGCGCGGAAGGTCTTTTCGTCGATCCCCGGCACCTTCGCCTTCATGCCCAGGCGGATCGCGCTCAGCGTCGGGCCGCCTTCCATCGACAGGTCGACCTGCGCGCTGCCTTCGAGCGACTCGGGCGGATGCCCGGCCTCGGTGAGCTTGGCCGACAGCGCCATGGTGAAACAGCCCGCGTGCGCGGCCGCGATCAGCTCCTCGGGGTTGGTGCCCTTCTCGTCGCCGAAGCGGCTGTTGAAGCCGTAGCGGGTGCCGTCGAGCAGGCCGCTTGCGGGCGTGGTCAGGCTGCCCTTTCCGGTCTTGAGATCGCCCTGCCAGTGCGCGCTTGCCTTGCGGGAAATGCCCATCGTTTCACTCCTTGGGGTTGGGGAATCGGGACAGCCTAAGCGCGGCGGCGTTACCCCGGCGTGCGGGGCGACGGCGCATGCTGCGACGCAACGCGCCGGCGCGGCGGCGACGCGATAAGGTGGCGCTCCGCCATGACCGCCCCTCGAGCGAACGCTCGCCAGGCTGTGTTCCTCCTCCCGCGGACTGCCATGACGGCCGCACGCGGATCCCGCCGCGGATCCGGGCCCCGCGCCCGGGCGCGCCGCGCGGATCTCCCCGCAGACGCCGGCCAGCGGCCGGCTCCCCACGCAAGGGAGGATCGGCCCCATGCCCTACTCGACAGCACAGATCCGCAATGTGGCCCTCGCGGGCCATCCCGGCGCCGGCAAGACCACCCTGTTCGAAGCCCTGCTGCATGCCGGCGGCGCACTCCAGACGGCAGGCACCGTCGAACGCGGCAACACCGTGTCCGACTTCGACCCGGTGGAAAAACAGCGCGGCCATTCGCTCGACGTCGCCATCGCCGGCATCGACCACGTCGCCGGCTCCGGCGATGCGGTCCACCTCAACCTGCTCGACCTGCCCGGCTATCCCGACTTCCGCGGCCCGGCGCTGGCGGCGCTGGCCGCGGTGGACACCGCGCTGATCGTGGTCGATGCCGCCGGCGGCGGGGAGCACGGCACCCGGCGGATGATGGAACGCGCGCACGAGCGCGGCCTGTGCCGGGCGATCGCGATCAACCGCATCGACGCCGATGGCGCCGACCCTGGACGCGTGCTGGACCAGCTGCGCGAGGCCTTCGGCAGCCGGGTGCTTCCGCTCAACCTGCCCGCCGACGGCGGCGCCCGGGTGGTGGACTGCTTCGTCCAGGCCGACGGCGACAGCGACCTCGGGCCGGTGGCGGACTGGCACCAGCGCATCCTCGACCAGGTGGTGGAGATCAACGAGACGGTGATGGACCGCTATCTCGAACTCGGCGAATCCGGACTCGGCGGCGGCGAGCTGCACGACGCCTTCGAACAGTGCCTGCGCGAGGGCCATCTGGTACCGGTGTGCTTCGTCTCCGCGCGCACCGGCACCGGGGTGCGCGAGCTGCTGGACGTGGCCGAGCGCCTGTTCCCGCATCCGGGCGAGGCCAACCCGCCGCCGTTCGCGAAGGGCGCGGGCGTCGCGGCACAGCCGTTCGCGACCGCGGCCGATCCGGACGCGCACGTGGTGGCCGACGTGTTCCGCATCGTGCACGACCCGTTCGTGGGCAAGCTCGGGGTGTTCCGGGTCTACCAGGGCACGATGCGACGCGACACCCAGCTGTTCGTCGACGACGGCCGCAAGCCGTTCAAGGTCGGGCACCTGTTCCGGCTGCAGGGCAAGGACCACGTCGAGATCACCCAGGCCATCCCCGGCGACATCGCCGCGGTGGCCAAGGTCGAGGAGCTGCATTTCGACGCGGTGCTGCACGACAGCCACGACGAGGACCAGATCCACCTGGCGCCGGTCGCGTTCCCGGCGCCGATGTTCGGGCTCGCGATCGAGGCCGGCAGCAAGGGACAGGAGCAGAAGCTGGCCACCGCGCTGCACCGGCTGGCCGAGGAGGATCCGTGCTTCCACGTCGAGCACGAGGAGGAAACCAACGAGACCGTGGTCCGCGGCCTGTCCGACCTGCACCTGCGGATACAGATCGACCGGCTGCGCGACCGCTTCGGGGTCGAGGTGCGCACCCGGCCACCGCGCATCGCCTATCGCGAGACCATCGCGTCCGGCGCCGAGGGCCACCACCGGCACAAGAAGCAGACCGGCGGCGCCGGACAGTTCGGCGAGGTGTTCCTGCGGGTGGCGCCGCTGCCGCGCGGCGCCGGCTTCGAGTTCGTCGACGAGGTCAAGGGCGGGGTGATCCCCGGGCAGTTCCTGCCGGCGGTGGAAAAGGGCGTGCGCCAGGCGCTGCGTTCGGGCGCGGTCGCCGGCTATCCGATCCAGGACCTGCGCGTGACCGTGTACGACGGCAAGCACCACCCGGTCGACAGCAAGGAGGTGGCCTTCGTCGCCGCCGGACGCAAGGCCTTCCTCGACGCGGTCTCGAAGGCGCGGCCGCAGGTGCTCGAGCCGATCGTCAACCTGGAGGTGAGCGCGCCCGAGGCGCACATGGGCGACATCAGCGGCGGCCTGGCGGGCAAGCGCGCGCGCATCAACGGCACCGATGCGACCGGCAACGGCGAGATCGCGGTGACCGCTCAGGTGCCGCTGTCGGAGCTCGAGGGCTACGCCGCCGAGCTCAAGTCGGCCACCGCCGGGCGCGGCCGCTACGCCCTCGACTTCAGCCATTACGAGCCGGTGCCGCCGCAGGTGCAGCAGGCGCTGGTGGCGGCATGGCATCCCGGGCACGAGGACGACTGAACGCATGGCGGCCGCATGACGCCCGCGCGCGCAACACTGCTCGCCGACGCCATCCTGGCCCTGCACGTGGGCGTGGTGGCGTTCGTGGTCCTGGTCGCGTTCGCGATTCCCGTCGGTGGCCCGCTCGGCTGGCGCTGGGTGCGGGGGTTCGCGCTGCGGGCCACCCACCTGGCGCTGATGCTGGTGATCGCGCTGCAGGCCTGGCTGGGCCGGCTGTGCCCGCTCACCACCTGGGAACAGGCGCTGCGAACCCGTGCCGGACAGGACACTTACGGCGAATCCTTCATCCAGTACTGGCTGTCGCGGCTGATCTTCTTCGAGGCCCCGTGGTGGGCGTTCGTGCTCGCCTACACCGCGTTCGCCGGACTGGTGGCCGCCTGCTGGTGGCGCTGGCCACCCCGCCGGCGCGGGGGGCATGCGCGCTGATCGGATGCGAACGGACGCTGTTTTTTTCGCGTTTTCCTATTGGCGGCGGGTTGTGGATGTCCTACATTGCGCCTGCCGGCACGTTCGGCCACGACAATACGCAGACCACAGACACTGACGAGGGAACACAAAACCCATGGCAAAGAAGAAGGCCACGACCAAGAAGGCAGCCCCGAAGAAGGCCGCCAAGCCTGCCGCGCCGAAGGCAATCAAGGAAACGCTGACCAAGTCGAGCCTGGTCGCCCACATCGCCGACTCCACCGGCGTCGCGGCGAAGGACATCCGCGCCGTGCTGGGATCGCTCGAGGGCGCGATCCACGGCTCGCTCAACAAGAAGGGCGCCGGCAGCTTCACCCTGCCCGGCGTGGCCAAGTTCACCGCGGTGAGCGTGCCGGCCAAGCCCAAGCGCAAGGGCATCAACCCGTTCACCAAGGAAGAGCAGTGGTTCGCCGCCAAGCCCGCCTCGGTGAAGGTGAAGGTGCGTCCGCTGAAGAAGCTCAAGGACGCGGCCGCCTGATCGCGGCGCGACACCTGGAGCAACACGGAACGGGACGGCGCTGCCGTCCCGTTTCGTTTCCGGCGGGCACGCCGCGCAACCATCCATCCCCACGGGACACCCGATGAGCCTCAACGGATTCCTCGACCACCTGCTCAAGTCCGCCGCGCCCACCACGCTGACCGGCAACGACGGCCGCGGCGGCATCGGCGGCATGCTTGGCTCGGATTTCGGCAAGGGCGCGCTGACCGGCGGTGCGCTGGGCCTGCTGCTGGGCCGCAACAGGGCGACCCGCAAGCTGGCCACGTACGGAGGCCTGGCCGCGCTGGGCGTGATGGCCTATCGCGCCTATGGCGACTACCGCGCGCAGCAGGGTGCGCCCGTGCAGCCGCAGACGGTCGACCGCCTGCCGCCGCCGCAGGCCGGCATGCACGGCGAGGCGATCCTGCGCGCGCTGGTGGCCGCCGCCAAGGCCGACGGCCACATCGACGCGCGCGAGCGCGAAGCGATCGAAGACGGGTTCGCGCGCATCGCGCCCGCGGCCGAAGTGCAGCAGTGGCTCAAGGCCGAGCTGGAGAAGCCGCTCGATCCGGCCGAGGTCGCGCGCAGCGCGTCCACGCCCGAGATCGCGGCCGAGATGTACCTGGCCAGCCTGGTGGCCGCGGACGAACAGAATTTCATGGAGCGCGCCTACCTGGACGAGCTTGCGCGCCAGCTCGGGCTCGACGATGCGCTGAAGCAGCGCCTGGAGCAGGAGTTCCGCGCCGCCGCCTGAGGGCATGGCGCGCACGCACGTCGCCGAAGCGGGCGCCGCCCGCATTCGCGCTCGCGGCGGTCGCGGCCTTCGCCGGCTGGCGATGGGCTGCGCCGCGATCCCGCGCAGGATGCCCGGCTGCCGCGCGGCGCATCCGTCGACGTGCAGGATCCGCGGCAGTAGCATGGCCGCGTCCGCGGCGCACCGGAGGACCACGCGATGGGCAAGCGGTTCTGGATCTGCGGCGTGGTGGTCTCGTTTGCCGCGCTGCTGCTGACCTTCCTGGTGCACGCCTTCCTGCTCGGCGGCCACTACGCCGAGCTGGGCGCGATGTACCGCGACGCCGGCGACGGCGCGCGCAGGTTCGGCTGGCTGCTGCTGGCGCACGCGCTGATCGGATTCGCGATGACCTGGATCTTCGCCCGTGGCTTCGACCGCGGCCGCCCGACGGTGGCCCAGGGCCTGCGCTTCGGCCTGGCGATGGCGCTGTTCGGACCGCTGCCGGCCACCCTGCTGCAGTACGCGATGCAGCCGGTGCCAGGCGCGCTGATCGTGCGCCAGGCGCTGCTGGGAACGCTGGCGATGCTGCTGCTGGGCATGCTGCTGGCGTGGCTGCAGCCGCGGCGCGTGGCGCTGGCCGATCCCGACTGACGCGTCGTCACCGCGGCGTTCAGCCGCCCGCGCCACACTGGTTCGATCCCAGCGGCCCCGAATCCCGCCATGCATCGCATCCCCTCCACCACCGCCGTTGCGGCGCCCGCGACCGCGCACGCCGTCGGCAGCGCGTCCACACGGCGTGCGCTGCGCCATCGCCGCACCGGCGCGGCGACATGCGTCCTGCTGCTGGCCGCGCTGGCGGCAGGCTGCGGCGACCCGGACCAAGGCGACAGCGACCCCGCCGCCAGCGTGCAGGCGCCGCTGCCGGCGCCAGCCGCCGCCGATGGCGCGGTGACCGGCATGCCTGCAGGCCCCGGCCCGGGCGAGGTGCCGCTGGCCGGCGACGCGCCCCCTCCGCCGCCGCCCGCGCTGCTGCCTGCGGATGCGAACTTCGGCCTGCCGCCGCTGGAGGACAACCCCGAAGCCGGACTCTCGACGCCTGCTGCCGCGCAAGCGGTCGCCGCGCCGGCACCCGCCGACGCGGCAGCGCTGCTGCGCGACTACTACGCCGCGATCGACGCCGGCGACCACGCGCGCGCCTACGCCGCCTGGTCGGATGGCGGCCGCGCCAGCGGACAGGATCCGCAGCGGTTCGCCGCCGCGCTCGCAGGCGTTGTCGGCGTCGAACTGACGGTGGGCGAGCCCGAGCCGATGCAGGCCGCGGCCGGCTCGCGCCAGGTCGAGATTCCGGTGACCGTCACCACCACCCGCGACGACGGCAGCGTCCAGCGCCAGGCGGGACGCTACCAGCTGCGCATCGGCACCGCCGACGGCGCCGACGCCGGGCAGCGCGCCTGGCGCATCGTCTCGGCCGACCTGCGCGACGCCGTTTCGCCCTGAGCGGTTGGCCTACAGTTCGAAACGGTAGCTGAGCTTGACCATCAGCTGTTCGTCCTGGCGCAGGTCGAAACTGTCCAGCAGCGCTTCGTCCGCGCCCCCGGCGCCAACGCCGCGCTCGAAGCCGCCGCGGGCGTAGACCACGTACAGATGGGACAGCGGCGCCAGTTCGTAGCGATAGCGGATCTGGAAGGCGAGGTTGCGCACGTCGAAGTCCTCGATCGTGTCCGCGGCGGCAACCGCGTGTCCCGCGGAGTCGAACCGCCAGGCCTGTCGGGCGCGCGCGTCGATGCCGATCGCCTGCAGCTTGACCCGCAGCTCCTGGCGCGGATCGATGCTCCAGTCCAGGCCGGCCAGCAGCTTGGCCTCGGTCCCTTCGAAGGCGCCGACCAGGTCGCCGCTGTCCGCGCCCTGCCAGATCAGCCAGTCCGGCCGCCGCACCAGGGCCACGCCGGCATCGAGGCTGAAGGCGTCGCTGACGAAGTAGGTCGCGCCGTACCACAGCGCGCTGCCGATGCGCCCGTTGCCCGCCAGCCCGCCGCCGAACAGCTCGGCCTCGACGTCGTGCGCCCAGCGCCCCTTGCGCGGGCGGTCGAACTCGTAGAACGCGCTGAAGCTGGCCGGCAGGCGCACGATGCCCTGGCCGCGCAGCAGTAGGTCGCTGATCCCGGGCCCGTTGATGTTCACCTGGGCATATTCCGAGGCGCCGTTGCGCAACTGGCCCTGGCGGCTCACGCGCAGTTGGTCGTTGAGCCTGTCGCCGCGGTTGTTGTGGTTGCTGCTCACCCGCCAGCGCCAGTCGGTGGACGAATAGCGCGAGTCGTCCGCAAGCCGGGTGAAGCGGCGCGAGACCTGCCAGTGCAGGTAGTTGGTGCTGGCGCGCGCGAGGTAGCCGGCGTCGTTGATGTCCAGGTGGTTGCCGAAATGCATCGCGATCCACTGCTGGCGCCAGCCGTGGTCCATTTCGTAGTCCGCCCACAGGGTCGCGCCGAGGTCGCTGCTGCGGCTGCCGTCCTGGTCGATGCGGCTGCCGAACACGCGGCTGCGCACGTTCCAGCGCGCGTTCGGGCGCCAGTCTTGGTCGATGCCGAGCACGCTGGCCTGGCGGCCGAGGACCGGACGCTCGACCCGGGTCATCATCAGGCCCACGTTCTGCGCGCTGAAATCGCGCACCAGCCGCAGCGCGTGGAAGCTGCGGCCCGCCGCGCCGGCCTCGTCGGCCGAGAACAGGCCGTACTTCACCGCCCCCAGGTTGCCGTTGAGCTTGACCGCGGCGGCGATGTCGCTGGCGCCGCCACCGTCGTCGGCAGGGCCGCCGATGCGACGGGTGTACAGCAGCTGGCTGTCGTCGGAGGGCGTGCTGTATTCGAAAATGCCCTGGTTCTCGGTGAAGAACGGGCGCTTGTCGCTGACGAAGGTTTCGGTGGCGTCGAAGTTGACCACCAGGTCGTCGCTCTCGACGTGGCCGAAGTCCGGATTGATCGTGGCCGCGAGCTGGAAGCCCGCGCCCGGCTTCCAGAACACGTCCAGCCCGGCGTTGCCGCGGCCCGACTCGCCCACGCTGTCGTACAGCCCCGACACGTAGGGCGTGACCGCCAACAGCGACTGCTCGTAGCGCGGGATGGTCAGCGGCGCGAAGTCGGACAGGAAGCGCGGGCGCTCGAAGCTCGCCACCGGCCAGGCCATGCGCTCGCCGGTCGAGCCGATCACCCGCGCCAGGAACAGCCCGATGGTGCGCTCGCCGTCCTCCCCGCCGCGCATTGGCGCGGTATGCCAGGGGATCAGCAGCTCCACGTTCCAGCCGGCCTCGTCCCCGGCCACGGCGTGCCGCCACAGCCCGTCCCAGTCGCTGCTGAAGCGGTTCTCGTCGCTGATGATCTCGTCGGCGATGCCGCCGGTGGAGCTGACCGTGAACGCATGGCCGGTGCGGCCGTCGCCGTCGAAATCCACGAACACGTTGACCCGGTCGACCTGCTCGGAAAAGTCGCGCCGCACCTTCTGCCGGGTGCGCGGCACCTCAGGCGGCTGCGCGTTGCGGAAGGCCACCGCCAGCCCCTCGGGCGTTGCCAGCACCCAGGCTTCGGTGGCCAGCGAGCCGGGTTCGCCGGTGAGCGGCTGGACCTGGCGGAAATCCGCGATCCGGGTCGCGGCATCCCATTCGCCCGGCGCAAGCCGCCCGTCGATCTCGACCGCGCCCGCCTGGCCGCAGGCGGCGGCCAGCAGCATCCATGACCACATCCGCTTCGACACGCCGATCCCCGCGCACTCCCGACCGGTGCGCAGGCTAGCCGCGAACCCCGTGCGCCGCCGCGTCCCATTTGTCATGGCAACCTTCCGCACCCGCGCCGCATCGCGGCGGTGCCTGGTCGCCGCGGCGCTTCAGCGCTTGGGCTGGAGCATCGTCCCGGTGCACTTCTTCGAGCCGCAGCGGCAGCCCCAGAGCTTCTTGAGCTTGGCGGTGTGCGGCTCGTCCAGGACGATCCCGTAGTTGTAGGTCAGCTCCTCGCCGGGCTTGATGTTGCGCAGGGCCACCACGTAGACCTTGTCCTTGTGCCGGCGATCCTTCGCGTCCTCCTCGATCTCGGATTCGCAGTTGGGATCGCAGCTGTGGTTGATCCAGCGCGCGACGTTGCCGCCGACGTTGGCGTCGACCACGTACTCGTCGTTGAGCGTGAACAGGAAGGTGTGCCCGTTCTCGTCGTCGTCGCCGTATTCCTCGTCCACCTCGTCGTGGCTGCGCAGCGTGCCCTTGTAGCGGACGATGCGTTCGCCCTTGCCGATCGCCTCGGTGGCGAACACGCCGTTGCCGTGGATCGGCGACAGGCGGGCTTCGATCTTCTTTTTCTTCTTCGACATCGCTCGGAGGGGTTGGCGGCGGGGAGCGGCATTGTGGCATGACCGGCGCGGCCCGCCCGCAGTCGCGACCGAGGCCGCATCGCCCGCGGCCGGGGACCGCAACCGGACCGGCCGCGACAGCCGCGCCCGGCGATGCAACCCGGATTGTCGCCGCCGGCGCGCGCAGGCTACCGTGTGGCGCTCGTGAAACGGGGGAGGGACGATGGCGGTTCGGGGAATGCTGTTCGCGCTGTGCATCCTGCTGGCGGGCCTGTCGCAGGCCTGGGCGGAAGAACCGACTTCACGGCCCGCGCGACGGACGCGGAAACGTGTACCGCGAAGCTGCGCGGCGTGTGGGGGCAACTGGCGCCTCGCTATGCGGACCAGCCTGCCTCGCTGATGTTCGAACTGCTCAACGAGCCGCACGGGCAGCTCGACGCGGCGGCCTGGAACGCGCTGCTGCCGCAGCTGCTGGAGGTGGTGCGGCAGAGCAATCCCGACCGCAACGTGGTGGTCGGCCCGGCCAGCTGGAACAGCTTCCGCGACCTGGACCAGCTGCGGCTGCCCGGGGACGATCGCCACCTGATCGTGACCTTCCACTACTACGAGCCGTTCGACTTCACCCACCAGGGCGCCAGCTGGGTGGGGCCGGAGATTTCCGGACTGAGCGGCATCGGCTTCGGCAGCGAGGCGCAGATCGACCAGGTGGCCAGGGACTTCGACCAGGTCAAGGCCTGGTCGATCGCGCACGACCGTCCGATCTTCCTGGGCGAGTTCGGAGCCTACGACCATGCCGCCATGGCGGACCGGACCCTGTGGACCTCCACCGTGGCACGCGCCGCGGAGGAACGCGGCTTCGCCTGGGCGTACTGGCAGTTCTCCAGCGACTTCATCGTCTACGACTTCCAGAACCAGGCCTGGGTGGAGCCGATCCTGCGCGCGCTGCTGCCGGAATCGCCCGTCCTGGAGCCGTAGCAGCGACGCGGGCACCCTCCCGGCCGGGGTGCCGCCCGGCCGGAGGCGCAACGACCGCGCCGGCAGGCAGGCATCGCCGCCCCCGGGTGCGGCTGGCGGCCGTCGAACCGTCGAAGTCATCACAGGACACGGACCAGCCCGCATGAACGCGGGCACGGGCAAGTTTGAGCCGGGCCGCCGCAAAGAGTACAATTTTGGTCCGCTTTCGAGAACCGTTCGCATCCATGCTCCGGGTCACCCGCCTTACCGACTACGCCACCGTCGTCATGACCGTGCTTGCCGCGCGGCCCGACGAGGTGCTGAGCGCCAGCGACCTGGCCGAACGCGCCGGGCTGGAGGCCCCCACGGTGAGCAAGCTGCTCAAGCCGCTGGCCCAGGCCGGGCTGGTGGAAGGCTTCCGCGGCGTGCGCGGCGGCTACCGGCTGGCGCGTCCGCCGGCCGCGGTCACCCTGTTCGAGATCGTCGAGGCGATGGAAGGCCCGCTGGCGATGACCGAATGCAGCCTCGACCACGGCGAATGCGGCATTTCCGACCAGTGCGGCGTGCGCGCCAACTGGCGCCGGATCAACGACGTGGTCGCCGAAGCCCTGCGCGGCGTGAGCCTGGCGCAGATGCTCGACGACGCCCCCCTTCCGCAACGCAGTGCCGGCCGCCGCATCCAGGCGCGACTGGCCAACGCATGAACCCCACAGGCAGCCTCATGGCCACCCAACTCGAAGAAGCCCCCGTCGTCGATCGCCCGCTCCAGAACGAGGCGATCCACGAACAGCTCGGCCGTCGCTACGACGCCGGCTTCGTCACCGACATCGAATCCGACTCGCTGCCGCCCGGCCTGGACGAGGACACGATCCGCGCCCTGTCGGCCAAGAAGGACGAGCCGGAGTGGATGACGCAGTGGCGCCTGGAGGCCTACCGCCGCTGGCTCACCATGCCGGTGCCGCACTGGGCCAAGCTGCGCGTCGCCCCGATCGATTTCCAGGCGATCAGCTACTACTCCGCGCCCAAGGGCCCGAAGTACAAGTCCTTCGACGAGGTGCCCCAGGAGCTGCTCGACACCTACGACAAGCTCGGCGTGCCGCTGCACGAACGGGCAAAGCTCGCCGGCGTGGCGGTGGACGCGGTGTTCGACTCGGTCTCGGTCGGCACCACGTTCCAGAAAGAGCTGCAGGAGAAGGGCGTGATCTTCTGCTCCATGTCCGAGGCCATCAAGAACCATCCCGAGCTGGTGAAGCAATACCTGGGCACGGTGGTTCCGGTGGGCGACAACTACTTCGCCGCGCTCAACTCGGCGGTGTTCTCGGACGGCTCGTTCGTCTTCATCCCGCGCGGCGTGCGCTGCCCGATGGAGCTGTCCACCTACTTCCGCATCAACGCCGGCCACACCGGCCAGTTCGAACGCACCCTGATCATCTGCGAGGACAAGGGCCACGTCTCCTACCTCGAAGGCTGCACCGCGCCGATGCGCGACGAGAACCAGCTGCACGCGGCGGTGGTGGAGCTGGTGGCGCTCGACGATGCCGAGATCAAGTACTCGACCGTGCAGAACTGGTACCCCGGCGACGAGAACGGCGTCGGCGGCATCTACAACTTCGTCACCAAGCGCGCGGAGTGCCGCGGGGCCCGCAGCAAGGTGGTGTGGGCGCAGGTGGAGACCGGCTCGGCGATCACCTGGAAGTACCCGTCCTGCGTGCTGCTGGGCGACGACTCGTCCGGCGAGTTCCATTCGGTGGCGCTCACCCACCACTGCCAGCAGGCCGATACCGGCACCAAGATGATCCACGTCGGCAAGCGCACCAAGAGCAAGATCATCAGCAAGGGCATCAGTGCCGGCCGCGGCCAGAACACCTACCGCGGCCTGGTCAAGATCGCCGCCGGCGCCGATGGCGCCCGCAACTACACGCAGTGCGACAGCCTGCTGATCGGCAAGCAGTGCGGCGCCCACACCTTCCCCTACATCGAAGTGAAGAACCCGGGCGCCACGGTCGAGCACGAGGCCACGACGTCCAAGATCAGCGACGACCAGATGTTCTATTGCCGCACCCGCGGCATCTCCGAGGAAGACGCGGTGAGCCTGATCGTCGACGGCTTCTGCAAGCAGGTCTTCCGCGAGCTGCCGATGGAGTTCGCGGTCGAGGCCAAGAAGCTGCTGGACGTGAGCCTGGAAGGCAGCGTCGGCTGATCCGGAACACCTCCCTTCCCCGCATGCGGGGAAGGTGCCCGAAGGGCGGATGGGGGACGGTCCGATGCGACCCACCCCCACCCCGGCCCTCCCCCGCAAGCGGGTGAGGGAGCAAAGACAACCACGAGACCCACCATGCTCAAGATCGAAAACCTCCACGCCGCCATCGGCGGACGCGACATCCTCAAGGGCCTCTCGCTGCACGTGAAGCCGGGCGAGGTGCACGCCATCATGGGGCCCAACGGCGCCGGCAAGTCCACGCTCGGCAACATCCTCGCCGGACGCGAGGGCTACGAGATCGGCGCGGGCACGGTCGAGTTCGACGGCCGGCCGCTGCTGGAACTGGAGCCGGAGGAGCGCGCCGCGGCCGGCGTGTTCCTGGCCTTCCAGTACCCGGTCGAGATCCCGGGCGTGAACAACACCTACTTCCTGCGCAGCGCGCTCAACGCCCAGCGCAAGGCGCGCGGAGAGGAGGAGCTCGATTCGATGCAGTTCCTCAAGCTGGTGCGCGAGAAGCTGTCGGTGCTGCACCTGGACGACAAGCTGCTGCACCGCGGCGTCAACGAGGGCTTTTCCGGCGGCGAGAAAAAGCGCAACGAGATCTTCCAGCTGGCCGTGCTGGAGCCGCGCCTGGCGATCCTCGACGAGACCGACTCGGGCCTCGACATCGACGCGATGCGCCACGTCGCCGACGGCGTCAACGCGCTGCGCTCACCCGACCGCGCCTTCGTGGTGATCACCCATTACCAGCGCCTGCTCGACTACATCAAGCCGGACGTGGTGCACGTGCTGGCCGACGGCCGCATCGTCGAATCCGGCGGGCCCGAGCTGGCGCATCAGCTGGAAGAGCACGGCTACGAGTGGATTGCGGGCCGCCAGACGCCGGAGGCCGCCGCGTGACCAGTCCGCTGCTCGAATCGCTGGCCTCGGGCTTTTCCGGCGACGCCGCGCGCCGCGCCCTGCTCGACGCGGCGCTGAGCGACGGCCTGCCCGGTGCGCGCAGCGAGCGTTGGAAGTACACGCCGCTGCGCGCCCTGGAACGGCGCAGCTTTGCCGCGGCCGACGACGCGCCCGAGATCGACCCGGCCCTGCTTGCCGATATCCCGTCGCCGCGCCTGGTGTTCGTCAACGGCCGTTGCGACGCGGCGCTGTCGCAGCTCGACGCATTGCCCGAAGGCGTGCAGCTGGCCGCGGGCGAAGCCGACGAGCCGGTCGCACCCGCGGAAGCCACCGGCGATGCCCCCCTTGCTCCGGGCGATGCGGTATTCGCGCGACTCAACGCGGCGCTGGCGCAGACCGGCGTGCGCCTGCGCGTGGACGCGGGCGCGCAGGTCGAACGGCCGGTGCACCTGGTCTTCGCCGGCGCGGACGGCGAGGCCGACGCGCTGGCCTGGCACCTGCACCACCGCATCGAACTGGGCGCCGGCGCCGCGCTGCGCGTGGTCGAACACCACCTCGCCGCCGGCGAGCACCGCCATCTGGACACGGCCACGCTTTCGGTTTCCCTGGCCCAGGACGCGCTGCTCGAACACGCCCGCGTGCAGCGCGCGGCCGATGGCGCCACCTCGTTCGCCCGCACCGACGCCGTGCTGCAGGCCGACGCGCGCTACCACCGCGTCGACCTGGAGCTGGGCGGCGCGCTCTCGCGGCACGAGCTCAACGTGCGCCTGGAGGGCGAGCGCGCCTCGCTGGCCGCGCACGGCGTGCTGCTGGCCAACGGCCGCCGACACCTCGACACGCGACTGGGGATCGAGCACGTCGCCCGCGACACCCGCTGCGAACTGCTGTGGCGCGGGATCGGCGCCGGCCGCGGGCGCGCGGTGTTCCATGGCGGCATCACCATCCACCAGGGCGCCGACGGCACCGACGCGCGGCTGTCGAACAAGAACCTGCTGCTTTCGCCCACCGCCGAGATCGATACCCAGCCGGTGCTGGTGATCCATGCCGACGAGGTCCAGGCCGCGCACGGCGCCACCGTCGGCCAGCTCGATGCCAACGCGCTGTTCTACCTGCGCGCGCGCGGCCTGCCGCAGGACGAGGCGCGGCAGCTGCTGACCGCCGCGTTCTGCCGCGAGCCGCTGGTGGCGGTGGAGGATGCGGCGGTGCGCGACGCGCTGCTGGGGCGGGTGGACGCGGCGCTGGAAGGATTGTCGGCGTGAGTACGTCGTCGCCGACACGCCACGATCCCGGCCTTGCGCCGCAAGCGGGGGAAGGCGCAGGCCGGGTCGACTGGACGCGCGTGCGCGGCGATTTCCCGCTGCTGCAGCGGACCGTCCACGGCAAGCCGCTGATCTACCTCGACAGCGCCAACACCGGGCAGAAGCCGGCCGCGGTGATCGAGGCGATGGACGACTTCTACCGCCACCACAACGCCAACGTCAGCCGTGCGGTGCACACGCTCGGCACCGAGGCCACCGAGGCCTACGAGGCCGCGCGCAGCACCCTTGCGCGCTTCATCAACGCGCGCAGCGACGAGCTGGTGCTGTGCAGCGGCACCACCTTCGCGATCAACCTGGTGGCGTACTCCTGGGCGCTGCCGCGGCTCAAGGCCGGCGACGTGATCCTGGTCTCGCGCATGGAGCACCACGCCAACATCGTGCCCTGGCAGCTGGTGGCCGAGCGCACCGGCGCCACGGTGCGGGTCGCGGAGATCACGCCCGACGGCGCGCTCGACCTCGACGCGCTGCGCCGGGCGATGACGCCGGAAGTGAAGCTGCTGGCGATCGGCCACGTCTCCAACGTGCTGGGCACGGTGAACCCCGTGCGCGAGATCTGCCGCGAGGCGCGCAGGCGCGGCATCGTCAGCGTGGTCGACGGCTCGCAGGCGGTGCCGCACCGGACGGTGGACGTGGCCGCGATCGGCTGCGACTTCTACGCCTTCACCGGCCACAAGATGTGCGGCCCGACCGGCACCGGCGCGCTCTGGGCGCGGCGCGAGCACCTGCAGGCGATGCCGCCGTTCCTGGGCGGCGGCGAGATGATCCGCGAGGTCAGCTTCGACGGCACCGTGTTCAACGACCCGCCGCACCGCTTCGAAGCCGGCACGCCCAATATCGCCGGTTTCGTCGGCCTGCGCGCGGCGGTGGACTATCTGCAGGGCGTCGGGCTGGACGCGATCGAGGCTCGCGAGGCCGAGCTTCTGGCGCATCTGACCGAAGGCCTGGACGCGGCCGGCGGCGTGCGCATCATCGGCCGCGCTCCGGAGAAGGCGGCGGTGGTGTCGTTCCTGGTCGACGGCGCGCACGCGCACGACCTGGCCACCCTGCTCGACCTGGAGGGCGTGGCCGTGCGCTCGGGCCAGCACTGCGCGCATCCGCTGCTGCAGTTCTTCGGCGTGGCGGCGACCTGCCGCGCCTCGGTGGCGTTCTACAACACGCACGAGGAGATCGACGCGTTCCTGGCGGCACTGCGGAAGGTGCGCGGACTGCTGGGGTGACCGGCTGACGATCGCCCTCCCCGCCGCAGCGCCAGTCTGCTTCAATCCCCCCATGTCCGACCCCGCCTTCCGCACCGCCACCGAAGCCGACATCCCCGCCCTTGTCGCCCTGGTCACCTCCGCCTACCGCGGCGAGGCCAGCCGCGCCGGCTGGACTACCGAAGCCGACCTGCTCGAAGGCGCGCGCATCGACCCGGAGGTACTGCGCGCCGACATCGCGCGCCCGCGCAGCCGGGTGCTGATCGCCGAAGACGCAGCCGGACGGTTGCTCGCCTGCGCCCACGTGGCCGAGGACGAGGGCGCCGGCTACTTCGGCATGTTCGCCGTGCGTCCGGACCTGCAGGGTGGCGGCACCGGCTCGCGGCTGCTGGCCGAATGCGAGCGCGTGGCCCGGGAGGAATGGGCGCTGCCGGCGATGCGGATGACCGTGATCGATCTGCGCACCCCCCTGATCGCCTGGTACCAGCGCCGCGGCTACCGCCGCACCGGCGTGCT
Organism: Pseudomonadota bacterium; assembly: GCA_023388355.1. Next base: position 13,172 of record JAEWGI010000009.1, on the reverse strand, counting down.
CAAGCCCTTCCCCTACGGCGACGAACGCTTCGGCATCCCGCTGCGCGACGACCTGCGCTTCGAACTGCTGGAAAAACACCTGGAGCCCGTGCCATGAGCGAGACCTGGACCTATGTGTGCACCACCGCCGAACTGCTGCCGGGCGAGATGAAGACCGCCTTCGACGAGGTGACCGGCGCAGGCATCGTGGTGTTCAACCTCGACGGCGACCTGTACGCACTCGAGGACCGCTGCAGCCACGAGGACTTCGAGCTGTCGTCGGGACAGGTCGATCCGGCCGAGGGCAGCGTGGAGTGCGTGCTGCACGGCGCGCGCTTCGACGTCCGCGACGGACGCGCGCTGTGCGCGCCGGCCTACGAGCCGGTGGCGCGGTTCCCGGTGGAGGTGCGCGACGGCGGGGTCTGGGCCCGCGACGATCGCGAATAGCCGGCCAGGACGCAGCCACGCGGCGGCGCCCCCGCACCGGGCATTCCCGACGACCGCCACGCCCCCTTGCCCTCCCACCCCGGGCCGCGCCGGAGTGGCGATGCGCATGCGTCTGCGATTGCGTGTGAGAAGTATTCGCGTTTAACATATGCCCCATGGGTGCCGCTCCCCGGCATCCGGGACCGCTTCCATGCCGCACCACCGCCGCAGCCATCCGGTGATCACCCCGCCACGCCCGCTGGCGGCGCGGATGGTCGCCGCCGCGGGCGCGCCTGCCGGTGCGGGCCGCACCGCGCCGCCCGGCCACGCGCCACCGGACGCCCTCCGATAAGAGCCGCCCCCGGTACGGCCAGCCGCCGCCCGCCACGCACCAGGTCGCGCCCCACCGCCTCCACTTCGACGACCCACATGACCCCACTGCCCGCTGTTTCCGCGCACACCGTGCCGCGCCGGTCCGCGCTTGCCTGCACCCTCGCCCTGCTCCTGTCCTCGCCCGCCTTCGCCGCGCCGGCGCCGGCCCCCGACGCCAGCCCGGTCGACTTCGACACCATGGTGGTCACCGCCGCCGGCTTCGAGCAGAAGATCACCGATGCGCCCGCCAGCATCAGCGTGATCACCCGCGAGGACCTGGCCACGCGCCCCTACATCACCCTGATCGATGCGGTGCGCGACCTGGAGGGCGTGGACGTGGGGGAAACCTCCGACAAGACCGGCCAGAAGACCATCAGCATGCGCGGCATGGGCTCGGACTACACGCTGATCCTGATCGACGGCCGGCGCCAGAACAATCATGGCGACATCTATCCGAACAACTTCGGCGGCAACCAGTTCAACCACATTCCGCCGCTGGACATGATCGAGCGCATCGAGGTGATCCGCGGCCCCGCGTCCACCCTGTACGGCGCCGACGCCCTGGGCGGCGTGATCAACATCATCACCCGCAGGGTCGGCGACAGCTGGTACGGCTCGGCAACGGTGTCGCGCAACTTCCAGGAGAACGACGACTTCGGCACCGACACCACGCTCGACTTCGCCGTCAGCGGCCCGCTGGTCAAGGACAGGCTCGGGCTGGGCGTGCGCGCCTCGCGCTACGAGCGCGACGCCTCCACGCCCGAGTACGAGATCATCACCGCACCCGACGGCACCGAGTTCGAGCGTTCGCTGGGCTTCGGCGCCGGAGGCAAGACGGTGGACAACACCAACAAGACGGTCGGCGTCACCCTGAGCTGGACCCCGAGCGAAAACCACAGCCTGGTCTTCGACTACGACGAATCCGAACAGGTTTACGACAACACGCCCTACATCAACAATCTCGGCACCGAAACCTATCCGCTGGGCACCGTCGACGGGATCGAGGGCCTGTGGCGCTCCGCGCCACGCGTCGGCTATGCCGCGAACCAGGAGTTCACCCGCGACCAGTGGGCGCTCACCTATCAAGGCCGGTGGGAGTGGGGCAGCAGCCTCGTTTCGCTGGCGCACATCGACACCGCCAACCACGGCCGCACCCTGCCGTTCACCGTGGCCGAACGCCTGCTCCACCTGGACATGTACTGCGATGACGCAGCCATCTGCGACGCCGGCCCGTACGCGGGGCTGACCCGCGACGAGCGCCGCGGGCTGGTAGCAGACACCTTCCTTCCGCGGCCCAAGCGCAACATGCAAAGCAGCCAGTACACCCTGGACGCCAAGCTCGATTTCGCCCTGGGCGAACAGCACCACTTCATCGTCGGCGGCCAGGTCGTCGACGGCGAACTCGAGGACGGCGTGTTCGGCCTCGAGGGCGGCGGCGAAGGCAACGGCACGGTGCAGGAGCACAAGATGTGGTCGCTGTTCGCGGAGGACAACTGGAGTCCGATCGACGCGCTGACCATCACCCTCGGCCTGCGCCACGACGACCACAACGTGTTCGGCGGCCAGCTGAGTCCGCGCGCCTACGCGGTCTGGGACATCGGCCCGGCCTGGACGCTCAAGGGCGGCGTGAGCACCGGCTACAAGACCCCCAGGACCACCGACCTGTACGACGGCATCACCGGCTTCGGCGGCCAGGGCACCTCGCCTTTCGTCGGCAACCCCGACCTCCAGCCGGAAACCAGCGTCAACAGCGAGATCGCGCTGTACTGGACCTCGCCGGACAGTCGCCACAATTTCAACGCCACCATCTTCCGCAACGACTTCGAGGACAAGATCGCCCGCGGCGAGACCAACCAGAGCTGCGAACAGACCGGTGGCGTGCGTCCCTGCGCCAATCTCGGCGACTTCGCGCAGCTCGGCTACACGACCTACGCGCAGAGAATCAACATCGATGAAGTCCGCATCCAGGGCGCCGAACTGGCGGGTCGCTGGGGCGTCACCGGGGACCTGGCGCTGCGCGCGAACTACACCTATACCGACAGCGAGCAGCTCAGCGGCGCGCAGGCGGGCCTGCCGCTGACCGACACCGCCAGGCACATGGCCAACGTCAGCCTGGGCTGGCAGGCGACCGACCGCTTCAGCATGCAGCTGATCTCGGAGACGCGCTCCAGGCGCTATCGCGACGTGATCGATGGCGTGCGCCACGACTACCAGGACTACACCGTCCTGCACCTTGGCGCGCAATACCGGTTCAACGACCACGTCAGCGCCAGTGCGCGGATCAACAACCTGCTCGACGAGGATTTCACCTCGTTCCAGACGCGCTGGTCCGAGGACACGGGGACCGGCGAGTGGACTCCGACCTACCTGGACGACTTCAACAACAAAGACAAGGCGCGGAACCTGTGGCTGAGCGTCAACGTCGGGTTCTGACCCCGACGCACGCGCCCGCCCGCAGCCCACTGCCCGAAGCCCGCAGCATGACGCCACGAACCGCTTCGAATCCCGACCTCGACCGCCAGCAGCGGCGCGGCTTCTGGCTGCGCACGCTGCACCAGTGGCACTGGATCAGCTCGGCGGTGTGCCTGGTGGGCATGCTGCTGTTCGCGGTGACCGGCATCACCCTCAACCACGCGGCGAAGATCGAGGGCACGCCGCAGGTGGACAACCGCACGCTGGTGCTGCCCGCGCCGCTGCTGCAGTCGCTGGCCGGTGTTCCCGCCGGCAACGCGCCGCTGCCGGCGGACCTGGGGGCGTGGCTGTCGAACGCGCTGGACGCGTCGATCGGCGGACGCGACGCGGAATGGTCCGAGTACGAGGTCTACCTGTCGCTGCCCGGCCCCGGACGCGACGCCTGGCTGAGCATCGACCGCGCCAGCGGCGAAGTCGAGTACGAGCGCACCGCACGCGGCGCGATCGCATACCTCAACGACCTGCACAAGGGCCGCAACGCCGGCCCGGCCTGGGGCTGGTTCATCGACATCTTCGCCCTGGCCTGCGTGGTGTTCACCGTCACCGGCCTGTTCCTGCTGCAGCTGCACGCGCGCCAGCGGCGCATGACCTGGCCGTACGTCGGCCTGGGCCTGGTGGTGCCGGTGCTGCTGGCGCTGCTGTTCATCCATTGACTCGACAACGAGGTTCGCCATGCGTCTCCAGCTGACCGTCGCCATCGGCAGCCTGCTCGCCCTCCCCGCGCAGGCCGCCGACCTCACCGTCTCGGTGCAGATCCCGCAGCTCAAGGTCGCCGAATACCATCGGCCCTACGTCGCGGTGTTCGTGGAGGCCCCCGGCGGCAAGCACGCCGCCAACCTCGCCGTGTGGTACATGAGCCGCGACACCAGCGAGGGCCACGGCACCAAGTGGCTGCCCGACCTGCGCCAGTGGTGGCGCCGGTCCGGGCGCACGCTCGAGGTGCCGGTCGACGGCGTCACCGGCCCCACCCGCCCGGCCGGCACCCACGAACTGGGCTTCGACGATTCGCACCCGGAGCTGTCGCAGCTCGCGCCGGGCGAGTACACGCTGGTGGTCGAGGCGGTGCGCGAGGTGGGCGGGCGCGAGCTGCTGAAGATCCCCTTCACCTGGCCGGTGAAGGCCGCGCAGTCCGGGCGCGCGCAGGGCGGCAGCGAACTCGGCGCCGTCTCGCTGCGCCTCACCCCCTGACCCTCCCGCATGCACTTCCATCCGTCCAAGGAGCCATCCATGAAGCGTACGACCCTGCTCGCCCTGGCGATCGCCGCGCTGCTGCCGCTGTCGGCCGCCGCGCACAAGCAGTGGATCATTCCCTCGCAGGCCGTGGTCAACGGCAGCGACGTGTGGGTGACCTTCGACGGCGCGATCTCCAACCAGCTGTTCTTCCCCGACCACGTCGCGATGCGCCTGGACAACGTCACCGCCACCGCGCCCGACGGCAGCAGGGTCGAGCTGAAGAACGCCAGCACCGGCAAGTACCGCAGCACCTTCGACCTGCAGCTGGCGCAGCAGGGCACCTACCGGATCGCCAATGTCAACGACACCATCTTCGCGCGCTGGGACACGCCCGACAGCCTGGCCGCGAAAGCCGCCGCCGAAGCCGCAGGCAAGCCGGCCAGCGGCCCCGGCGCGCCGCCCGCCACCCGCGGCGGCTTCCTGCGCGGCGCCACGCCCGGGGAACTGGCCACCAGGGTGCCGGCCGATGCCAGCAACCTGGAGGTCACCCAGGTCATCGGCCGGGTGGAAACCTTCGTCACCAACGGTGCCCCCAGCGCCACCGCGCTCGCGTCGACCGGGCGCGGCATCGAGCTGGCGCCGGTGACCCATCCCAACGACCTGTTCGCGGGCGAAGAGGCCACGTTCCGGGTCCTGCTCGAAGGCAAGCCTGCCTCCGGCCTGGAGTTCGAGATCGTGCGCGGCGGCACCCGCTACCGCAACGCGCAGGAGGAGATCCTGGCGACGACCGACGACGAGGGCCTGCTACGCGTCACCTGGCCCGAGCCCGGCCTGTACTGGCTGGAAACCAGCCTGCAGGACGACCGGCCCACGATCCCGCAGGCCACGCGGCGCCGGCTGGGATACGTGGCGACGCTGGAAGTGCTGCCGCAGTAATCGCGCATTGCGCGCCGCCGTAAATCGTCCGCATGAGCCAGCCCGCTCCCTCCGTCGCAAACCCGCAGGTCGTGCACGCGCTGTACGGCGAAACCATGGGTACGCGCTGGCGAGCGGACCTGGTGGCCGCGCGCAGCGTCCCGCTCGATCCGCTGCACGGCGTGCTGCAGGCGCGCCTGGACGCGATCGTGGCGCAGATGAGCACCTGGCGGGCCGATTCGGACCTGATGCGCTACAGCCGCGCGGCCGCGGGCAGCTGGCACGCGCTGGGCGACGACTTCTTCGCGGTCATGGACTGCGCGCTGCAGGTGGCCCACGCCAGCGGCGGCGCCTTCGATCCCGCCATCGGTGCGCTGGTGGGCGCCTGGGGCTTCGGCGCGCACGCGGGCACGCGGCGGGTGCCCGCTGCGGCGGCCCTCGAAGGCGCGCGCGAGGCGTCCGGCTGGCGGCGCCTGGAATTGCGGCGCGACACGCGCGAACTGCTGCAGCCTGGCGGCGTCCAGCTGGATCTGTCGGCGATCGCCAAGGGCCATGCCGTCGACGCACTGGTGGAGGCGCTGCGCGCGCGCGGGATCGCGGCGGCGCTGGTCGACGTGGGCGGCGAGCTGCGCGGCTACGGCCGCAAGCCCGATGGATCGACGTGGCGGGTGCTGGTTGAAGCCGGCGACGACGATGCCGATCCGTGCGTGGTCGCACTCGACGACGCCGCCATCGCCACCTCGGGCCCGTACTGGCAGCGTTTCGACGCCGGCGACCGCGAACTGGCGCACACCATCGATCCGCGCAGCGGCGCGCCGGTGGCCGACGCGCCGGCCGCGGTCAGCGTGATCGCGAGCGACGCGATGCACGCCGACGCCTGGTCGACCGCGCTGACGGTGATGGGCGTGGAGGCCGGCGTCGAGTTCGCGCGGGCGCGCGGCCTCGCGGCCCGGCTGCTGCCTGCCGGCGCCGGTGCGAGCCCGCGCACGACCCCGGCGTTCGACGCCTGCCTGCAACCATGAGCGCGGCGGCAACCACCTCGTCGCGCTGGCGCGCTGCGTTCGGCAACGCCGCGACGCTCGCGCTGCTGCTGGTCGCGGCGCTGGCCCTGCTGCCCTGGCACGACGATCCCTGGTGGCCGGCATCGCCGCGGCCGCGCCATTGGTGGCTGGCCGCAGGCGCACTGGCGCTGTACCTGGCCGCCTGCGGCGCGCTGCTGCCGCGTCGCCGCGGGCGCGCCGCGACCGATACCGGAGCGCCGCTGCCGTGGCTGGTCGCGCACGCCAGCCAGACCGGCTTTGCGGCCGAACTGGCCGACCACACCGCCGCCTCGCTGCGCGCGGCCGGCTGCGAGGTCGCACTGCATCCGCTGTCCGCGGTCGACGCGACGATGCTGGCCCGCACCCGGCGCGCGCTGCTCATCGCCAGCACCACCGGCGAAGGCGACCCGCCCGACCCGGCGCTCGCGTTCCTGCGCGAGACCATGGCGCGCGAACCGGCGCTGGCGCACCTGCAGTACGCGGTGCTGGCGCTGGGCGATCGCGACTACGCCCACTTCTGCGGCTTCGGCCACCGCCTCGACCAGTGGCTGCGCGGCTGTGGCGCCAGTGCACTGTTCGACCTGACCGAAGTGGACAACGGCGACCCCGGCGCGCTGCGGCACTGGCAGCACCACCTGGGCCAGGTCGCGGGCGCGGCGGCAATGCCGGACTGGACGCCGCCGCGCTACGAACGCTGGACCCTGGCCAGCCGGCGCCTGCTCAACCCCGGCAGCCAGGGCGGACCGGCGTTCCATCTTTCGCTACAGCCGCCGCTTGGCGCGACGCCAGCGTGGCAGGCCGGAGACATCGCCGAGGTCGGCCCGCGCAATCCGCGTCCTGCGGTCGACGCGCTGCTGTCGGCCAGCGGCCTCGATGGCGAAGCGCGGGTGCTGTCCGGCTCGCAGCCGATGCCACTGCGCGAGGCGCTCACGCGCGCACGGCTGCCCGATGCCGCGGGCCTCCCCGGCAGCGCCCAGGCCGTGGCCGACGCGCTGCAGCCGCTTCCGCATCGCGAGTACTCCATCGCCTCCCTGCCCGCCGACGGCAGGCTGGAGCTGCTGGTGCGACAGATGCAGCGCGACGACGGCCGTCCTGGCCTGGGCAGCGGCTGGCTGTGCCTGCATGCCGGCGTCGGCGACACCATCGACCTGCGCATCCGCGCCAATCCGCAGTTCCACCCGCCGGCCGACGACCGTCCCCTGGTGCTGGTGGGCAACGGCACCGGCATCGCCGGGCTGCGCGCCCTGCTCAGGGCGCGCGCGGCGGCCGGCGCGCGGCGCAACTGGCTGCTGCTGGGCGAGCGCCAGCGCGCCCACGATGCGTTCTTCGGCGACGAGATCGGGCGCTGGCAGCGCGAGGGCGTCCTGGAGCACTGCGACCTGGCCTGGTCGCGCGATCCCGACCCGCGCTATGTGCAGGACGCACTGCGGAGCCGCGCACCGCTGCTGCGCGCCTGGATCGACGATGGCGCGAGCGTCTACGTCTGCGGCAGCCTCGCCGGCATGGCACCGGGCGTGGATGCGGTGCTGCGGGAGGAGCTGGGCGCGGACGCGGTCGACGCGCTGCGCGACGACGGCCGCTATCGGCGCGACGTCTACTGAGCAGGCCGGAAGAACGGGGATGGCGAGCGGCGACGCGACCTGAAGCTCCGCCCCAACCTCCCCCGCTTCTGCCCCTTCCCCCGCTCGCGGGGGAAGGCTGGGATGGGGGCGCGCGCGAAGCGCGCGGTGGGAACGAAGCGACCTGAAACTCCCCCTCCCAACCTCCCCCGCTTCTGCCCCTTCCCCCGCTTGCGGGGGAAGGCTGGGATGGGGGCGCGCGCGAAGCGCGCGATGGGTGACGACCCGACCTGAAACCGCCCCCCTCCCAGCCTCCCCCCGCAAGCGGAGGGAGGAGCGAAGCGCAGCGTCTCTACTTCTGCTCCTGCGCCTTTCCCCGCTCGCGCGGGAGCCAACAACGAAACCGCCCGCCGTGCCTTCCATGGCACGCTGCGGGCGGTGGGGTACGTCCCTGTGCGACGGCATCCTGCCGGGTCCCTGGAGCGTTCCTTCGCTCCTGCGCGGGCGCGCGTCCCTGCGCGCCCGTCCACTAACGCCTCAGCGCGTCTGCGCGGTGGCGCGGGTGGCCGCGGCGGCGGGCTTGGCCGGCGATGCCGCGGACACCACGATGCGATCGCGGTTCTGCTCCACCGTGCGCAGGCCGATGCCCTTGACCTCGGCCAGCTGCTCCGGGCTGCGGAACGGGCCGTTGGCCTTGCGGTAGGCGACGATCGCCTCGGCCTTGGAAGGACCGACGTTCACCAGCACGCGATCGAGCGTGGCGGCATCGGCGGTATTGATGTTGACCTTCTCCGCGGCAAGCGCGGTGCCGGCCATCATCAGCGAGAGCAGCAGGGCCGCAAGCAGGTTCCTGATCGTGTTCATCGTGGTTTCCTTGAGCTGTGGTTGGGTTCCGTTCCGCCGGCCACCTGTCGCCTGCCGGTGATTGCAGTCTCCCGCAGCGCGGCGGCGGCCGGCATCGCCCCATGCGCCGTCCGCAAGCCGGGTTATTCCGTGCATGCGCATCGGAAAACCCCTACACAACGCCGACGCTACAATCACCCATCCCCCACGACCGGAACGCCACATGGACGCCAGCAGGATCGACCGCTACGTCAGCGCCAGGTGGGACGACGAGATCGTCCCGCAGCTGGTCGAATACATCCGCATCCCGAACAAGTCGCCGATGTTCGACGCCGCCTGGGAGGAACACGGCTACATGGCCGACGCGGTGCGGCTGATGGAATCCTGGGCACGCGCGCAGTCGATCCCGGGCATGCAGGTGGAGGTGGTGCAATTGGAGGGGCGCACGCCGCTGATCTACATCGAGATCCCGGCCGCGCACGGCGGCAGCAACGACGACTGCGTGCTGCTCTACGGCCACCTCGACAAGCAGCCGGAGATGACCGGCTGGGACGACGACCTCGGCCCCTGGAAGCCGGTGCTGCGCGGCGAGAGGCTGTACGGCCGCGGCGGCGCGGACGACGGCTACGCGATCTACGGTTCGCTGGCGGCGGTGATGGCGCTGCACGACCAGCAGGTGCCGCACGCGCGCTGCGTGGTGCTGATCGAGGCCTGCGAGGAATCGGGCAGCTATGACCTGCCGGCCTACGTCGACCACCTGGCCGACCGCATCGGCAGGCCCTCGCTGGTGGTGTGCCTGGACTCTGGCTGCGGCAACTACGACCAGCTGTGGTGCACCACCTCGCTGCGCGGCCTGGCCGGCGGCAACCTGACGGTCAACGTGCTGGAAGAGGGCGTGCACTCGGGCGATGCGTCGGGCGTGGTGCCGTCGAGCTTCCGCCTGCTGCGCCAGCTGCTGTCGCGGATCGAGGACGAGGACACCGGCCGCATCCTGCTCGACGGCCTGCACGCGGACATTCCCACCGAGCGGCTGGCGCAAGCGCGGCGCGCGGCCGAAGTACTCGACACCGCCATCTACGACAAGTTCCCGCTGCTTCCGGGCATGCGCCCGATGGCCGACGACCTGGCCGAGCTGGTGCTCAACCGCACCTGGCGCCCGGCGCTGTCGGTGACCGGCGTGGGCGGGATTCCGTCGCTGGATTCGGCCGGCAACGTGCTTCGCCCGCAGACGGCGGTGAAACTCTCGCTGCGCCTGCCGCCCACCGTCGACGGCAGGCGCGCGGGCGAGCTGCTGCAGGCCGAGCTGCTGCGCGATCCGCCCAACGGCGCGCAGGTGACCCTGGTGCTGGAGAAGGCCGCCACCGGCTGGAACGCGCCGGCGCTGTCGCCGTGGCTGGATCGCGCGATCGATGCGGCCAGCCGGGAGTTCTTCGGCCAGCCCGCGATGTACATGGGCGAAGGTGGCTCGATCCCGTTCATGGGCATGCTGGGCGAGAAGTTCCCCGGCGCGCAGTTCATGATCACCGGCGTGCTCGGCCCGCACTCCAACGCGCACGGCCCGAACGAATTCCTGCACATCCCGATGGGCAAGAAGGTCACCGCCTGCGTGTCCAAGGTCATCAGCGAGCACTACGCCGCCAGCCTGCGCGGCGAGACCAGCGGTTCGCCGGTGGCAGCCGACAGCGGCACCCGCCACGGCGACCACGGCTGCTGCTGACCGCACACCCGTGACGGACGCAGCCTGGCCTTGCTAGGCTGCGTCCACCCCAAGCGGAACGCATGCACATGAATGGTCTGTTCGGCAGCAGCAGCTGGCTGTACATCCTGCTGGTCGGCTTCTTCGTCGGCCTGCTCGGGCGTTTCTTCATGCCTGGCAACAACCGCATGGGCTGCCTGCTGACCATCGTGCTCGGCATCGTCGGCGCTCTGGTGGCCGGCTGGTTCGGCCAGTACATGGGCTGGTACGCCCCCGGCGAACCGGCCGGTTTCCTCGGCGCGGTGGTCGGTGCGGTGGCCGTGCTGGCGCTGATGCGGCTGTTCACCCCACGCCGCTGACACCCCTCTTCCCTCTTTCCCCCTGAGCTTGGCGCGCCCGTCGCGCCCCGAACTGCCTGCATGACCGAACCTGCTTCCGATCCCCAGCGCAGCGCGCAGCGCCTGCAGTGGGCCCGCACCCAGCTGGACGATGCCAACGCGGTGGTCGAGCGCGCCTCGGTCGACGCCGGCCTGCGCAGCTACTGGCGCACCACCAGCACGCGCGGCAGCCACATCGTGATGGATGCCCCGCCCGGCCTGGAAGACCCGCAGCCGTGGCTGCGCATGCGTGGCCTGCTGCACGACCACGGCCTGCGCGTGCCCGCCCTGCTGGCCCAGGATCTCGAAGCCGGTTTCCTGCTGCTGGAGGATCTCGGTGGCCCGACCCTGGCCAAGGTGCTGGACGAGCGCAATGCCGATGCCTGGTTTGGCCGTTCCATCGAGCAGCTGCTGCGCCTGCAGGCGATCCCGGTGCCCGAAGATTTCGGCCGCTTCGGCGAAGCCCTGCTGCAGCGTGACGCCGGCCTGTTCGACGAATGGTTCCTGCAGCGCCACCTGGGCATCACCCTCGACAGCGCCGAGGCCGAAAGCCTGCAGCAGGCGCAGCGGCTGCTGATGGACAACGCGCTGGGCCAGGCCCAGCTGATGACCCATCGCGACTACATGCCGCGCAACCTGATGCCGGTCGACGACGGTCCGGCCATCCTCGATTTCCAGGACCTGGTGCGTGGCCCGATCGCCTACGACGCGGTGAGCCTGTTCAAGGACGCGTTCCTGAGCTGGCCGCTGCCGCGCGTGGACGCATGGCTGGCGCAGTACCACCAGCGCGCGCTCGACGCCGGCCTGCCGGTGCCTGACCGCGCGACCTTCCTGCGCGACGCCGACTGGATGGGCATCCAGCGCCACCTGAAGTGCCTGGGCATCTTCAGCCGCCTGCGTTACCGCGACAACAAGGGCCACTACCTGGACGACGTGCCGCGCTTCATTGGCTACCTGGATGAAGTGCTGCCGCGCTACCCCGAACTGGCCGCGCTGCAGCAGCTGCTGGACGTGCGGATCAAACCGGCGCTGGCCGACCTGGCCGCACCGATGCGCGTGGTGCGCTGATGAAAGCACTGATCTTCGCCGCGGGCCTAGGCGAGCGCATGCGCCCGCTGACGCTGCACACGCCCAAGCCGCTGCTGGCGGTGGCCGGCAAGCCGCTGATCGTGTGGCACCTGGAGCGGCTGGCCGCGCTGGGCGTGCGCGAGGTGGTGGTCAACACCGCCTGGCTGGCCGAGCAGTTCCCGGCCACGCTGGGCGATGGCAGCCAGTGGGGCCTGCAGCTGCACTTCGTGCACGAAGGCGAGACTCCGCTGGAAACCGGCGGCGGCATCCTCAATGCACTGCCGCTGCTGGGCGATGCACCGTTCCTGGTGATCAACGGCGATATCTGGACCGACTTCGATTTCGCCACCCTGCCCACCGAACCGCAGGGCCAGGCGCACCTGGTGCTGGTGGACAACCCGGCGCAGCACCCCGAAGGCGATTACCGCCTGGATGCGCAGGGCCTGCTGCACCACGACCGCGCCGGCCCGTGCCTGACCTATGCCGGCATCGGCGTGTACCGGCCATCGATCGTGGCGGACTGGCGCGCGGTGATCGGCGATGCGCCGGGCAGCGAGCGTGTTCCACCGAAGTTCTCGGTGGTGCCGCTGCAGAAGCACTTCATGGCGCAGGGGTTGATGACCGGGCAGCACCATCGCGGGCGCTGGACCGATGTCGGGACGGTGGATCGGCTGCAGGCGCTTGACGCGGAGTTGGTAGCGAACGGCTGAGCCCCTCGTGGCTGGTCGTTTTCTAGAGCAGAAGCCGTGCTTGGCCGGGCGGGATGGGTACGCGGGGGACACCGTGAATCCGTCCATGGAGGCTTGTCCGCGGCATCCATGCCGCAGACACCCCCGCGTACCCACCCCGCCCGGCCACGGACAATTTCCGTGCGCGTCCAGCCACGGAAAAGAAAAAGAAAAGCAAAAGCGGATCGCGTCGCTGCGCTCGCTCACTTGCTCCTGTAGAGCCGAGCCTACGCTCGGCTGCCTTTGGCCGTTCGCCCCGATGCAAGAAAGCCGAGCATAGGCTCGGCTCTACAGGAAATTCATTCCCGCGTGGTGTCGACCAACGGTCGACACCCACCACACACAAGACACGTGTCGACCAACGGTCGACAGCCACCAAGAGCGGAGCACATCACAAGGTCGAATCCCGGGGCCACCGGCCAACTGTCGAAGGCGGGGCGCTGTGGGCGTGCGGGGTGTGAGCCGCATGGATGCGGCGACCAAGCCCCCATGGATGGGTTCACGGCGTCCCCGCACGCCCACAG
>JAEWGI010000071.1 GCA_023388355.1 Pseudomonadota bacterium | reverse complement strand
GAATGCAAGTCGCAAGCCGCATACAGTGGCATGGTCGTCTCCTCGTCGCATGGCGTCCGTTCGGTGTGTGGAAACGCGAACGTACCGCCATCGCCGGGGAGGCGGCGATATGAGTCTTCAGGTTCATTTTCCAAGCTTTGCCGACTTCGGCCGCCCGCGTGCCCTGACCTCCATGCTCCTTCCGACCAGTGTCTCGATCTGCTGTCGAAAGCGGTCGTTGCCGAACGCCTTGTTCTGCCGGGTGTGGGCGCGTAGAGCCTCCTGGGTATCTGAATTGGGCGCTTCCTCGAACATAGCCTGGTAGGCGCGCAGTCGGGTGGCGGTGTCCTGGCCGAGCGCCAGGTAGCGCGGATGCGGGGTGACGCCCCGGTCTTGTACGCCCAAGGCGTTGTGCCGGTAGCTGGACCACGGGTAGTCGCCAGGCTGCTGCACCATGCGCGCGCGTACGGGGTTGAGTTCGATGTAGCGATAGCACGTCAGGAGGTAGGTGTCGCTGTCGACGAGTGCCGACTTGAACCGGCCCTCCCACAGCGTGCCCGAGCGGCCGTATCGCGCATTGAATGCCCCCACGTAGCGGCGACCGATGGCCTGCATCATGCGCGAGGTGCCGCCGGCGGCCTCCGGCGTCACCAGCAGGTGCACGTGGTTGGTCATCAGGACATAGGCGTGCAGGGCGCACCCGTGCTTGTGTGCGGCCTCACACAGCTCCTGCCGGTAGTGCTGGTAGTCGGTGGGGCCAGCGAAGCAAGGTTGCCGATCGTTGCCGCGCTGCACGATGTGCTGCGGAACGCTCGGCAGGTCAAGTCTGGGCAGGCGGGCCATCTCGCTTCCATGCGATCGGTTGAGCACAGGATGGCGCGGGCGACCTACAATGGGGCATCGGACAAAGGCGTGGCGCGGCGTCAGAAATGAACCTGACCCCATTCTCACACGTCGCTTGATCAAGGGTGGAGAAAAGGTGTCAGGGACAATTACCGACCGCTGTTGAGGGGTTCTCTTACGCTGGCCCCTGCGAGAGCCTGATATAGCCGGGGAGGGGTTTCGTTGATGCTGGGCCATGGCCCGTCAATCGCGTTTCGACCTTGCAGGAGTGCCGCAGCACGTTGTGCAGCGCGGGAACAACCGATTGCCATGCTTCCTGGACGACGGCGACCGCCAGCGGTATCTGCAATGCCTGCGGCAGGGCCTCGCCAGGTTCGACTGCCGGCTTCACGCCTATGTGCTGATGAGCAACCACGTGCACTTGCTGCTGACGCCAGCGAGCGTCGGCGCGGTGTCCCGGCTGATGCATACGTTTGCGCGCAACTACACCGGGCTGTTCAACGGGCGCCATGGTCGCACCGGGACCTTGTGGGAAGGGCGGTTCAAGGCTTGTCTGGTCGATTCGGGCCGTTATTTCCTGGCGTGCAGTCGCTACATCGAACTCGATCCGGTGTGCGCGTGGATGGTGGCCCGGCCCGCTGACTATCCCTGGTCGAGCCATGGGGCGAACGCCGGTTACCGGAAGGATCCCTTGCTGGTCCCGCATCCCGAGTACCTGGCGCTGGGAGCGGATCCGTGCGAGCGTGCGGCGGCCTACCGTGCAGTCGTAGCGGAAGGCGGAGAGGATGGTCTGGTCGCGGAGATCCGGGCCCACCTCCAGCAGCAGAAGGCATTAGGCTCGGACAGATTCCAGGCGTGGGTCACGCAGCGCACCGGCAAGTTCGCGGGACTGCGGAGCAGGGGCAGGCCGCCGACGCGCGACAAATGTCCCTGACGCCTTTCTTCCCCTTTTCTTCCCGCTGCTTGACCCAGGTCATCGCCCCCGGCAGGGGCGGCCGGCATCATGCAATCCACGCTGGACTGCTGCGCCGTACGCGCGCATCCGCGTGTTACCCACGTCCCCAGAATGGTCACGCAGAAACATGAACATGGATCGCTACCACCGCGACCACGGCAACATCCTCGACCAGATCGACGCGCTGCGGTCGCTGTCGCACGCTGGCGTCGGCGAGAACGGCGAGGAAATCGCACAGCGCATCGTCAGCACCGCCAGCCTGATCAAGTTCCACCTCGCGGCCGAGGACCAAGTGCTGTATCCGCGGCTGGCCCGGTCCGGCGTACCGGAAGTCGAGCAGCTGAGCACGCGCTACCAGCAGGAGATGAACGGTCTGGCCAACGCGTTCGGCGACTTCGTCGTCAAGTGGCGGGTGCCGGCGCGCCTGCAGGCCGACCCGGATGGTTTCCGGAACGATGCCAACACCGTCCTCAAGGCCCTGTACGAGCGCCTGAAGCGAGAGGACCGGGAGCTGTATCCGGCCGCCGAACAGCTTTGACAGCCGGCGCGGCGGAACTTACTCCGCCGCCATCGCAGGGCCTGCGCCGACCGAAAGCGGACGGAGGGGATTAATCCGTCTCAATTTCCTCCGCCCCCTTTCTCGGTCCCCTTTCTCAGACCATGGCGCCCGTAGGCCGGTAGCTGGATCGGCTGCAATCCCTGCAGCCTGTGGTGCTCCGTCAGATGGTCTCGCCGGCGTGAGAACGTGGGGAAACCTTAGAGCCTGACCCCCTTCGCTGACATGTTCTGATTGACATGCTTCAGCGCGTTATCCGCATGGCTGCGGCCGGGGAGCGGCCGCACGCCGCGGCTATCCTGTTCCGGCGCGGGGGCGGTGCCCCTGCTTGCGGGCACGGCACCGGTCTGGCGCGGTGCGCGCAGCAAGCCTAACCATGCTGGAGACGATGACGGATGGCGCATAAACACAAGGTGGACCTGATGCGGCGCAACCTGCTGCTGGGCTCGGCGGCGCTGGGCGCGGCGACGTGGGTTCCGCCGATCTTCGCGGCATCCGGTGGCATCACGGCCATGATCGATACCGGGGCCACGCGTCTGCCGATTTCCCCGATGATCTACGGCGGCTTCATCGAGCACATCGGCAACCTGATCAACCACAGCCTGTGGAGCGAAACGCTCGATGACCGCAAGTTCTATTACGGCGTCGTGGCGCAGCGGGAGGAGAAGCCGGCCGATCGCCGCGGCGCGATGGGCTTCATGGAGAAGTGGGTTGCCATCGGCCCCGTTTCGGCGATCGCACTGGATACCGAACGCCCCTGGGTGGGCGAGCACAGTCCCGTCGTCACCCTCGACGGTTCGCAGGAACGGGGGATGGTGCAGCACGGCCTGGCGCTGAAATCCGGTGCCGCCTACGACGGCCGCATCGTCCTGTGGGCCGATCCTGGCGTGACGGTGACCGTCAGGCTGGTCCCGGGCAATGGCGTCGAGGCGGTCTCGACCCAGGTGCGCGTGTCGTCGAAGTGGGAAACGCGCACCTTCAGTTTCAGTCCGGACATCGACACGACCGACGCCCGTCTGGAAATCGTGGGCCAGGGCCGCGGCCGCTTCGGCGTGGGTGCGGTGTCGCTGATGCCGGCGGACAACGTGCGCGGGTTCCGCGCCGATACCGTGGCGCTGATGAAGCAGATGAACTGCCACATCCTCCGGATGCCGGGCGGCAACTTCATCTCCGCCCACGACTGGGAGGACAGCATCGGCGACCCCGACAAGCGTCCGCCCGTCATGGACCCGGTGTGGAGCGCGGTGCAGCCCAACGATGTGGGCGTGGACGAGCTGCTGCAGCTGTGCGAGTTGATCGAATGCGCGCCGTTCTGGTGCGTGAACACCGGCTTCGGCGATCCGCGTTCCGGTGCCCAGCTGCTCGAATACGTCAACGGAAGCGCCGATACCGAGTGGGGCGCGAAGCGGGCGGCCAACGGCCGCAGCAAGCCCTATGGCGTCAAGTACTGGGCGGTGGGCAACGAGATGTACGGCCACTGGCAGTACGGGCACATGGCGCGCGACCAGTACACCGTGAAGCACAACATGTTCGTCGACGCGATGCGCAAGGTCGACCCGGACATCTACATCGTGGCCCCCGGCGGTTTCGTCGATGAGATGACGACCGGGCAGGGCATCTTCATCGCCGGCCAGCCCCAGGTGCACGTCGGTTCCGAGCGCGACTGGGCCTACGGCATGCTCAAGGACAGCTGGGGCAGGTTCGATGCGCTGGGCACCCACGCCTATCCGCCGGCGAACAAGCGCTTCGACCTGGCCACCGGCAAGCTGGTGGACGTCACCCAGACCCTGAACGAGTGGGCGCACCAGATGCCCAACCGCATCCGCACCATGGTGGACGCCTGGGAGGAGTACAAGAAGCACTTTCCGGAACTGGAGAAGGGCAGCGTCAAGGTGTTCTTCGACGAATGGGCCTTCCATTTCGAGGACGACCTCAAGGGCGCCCTGGCGATCGCCGCCGCGTTCCACGAGTTCTTCCGCCACACCGACTTCATCGAGATGGCCGGCTTCACCATGGCCACCGGGTGGTTGAACTTCGACCGCACGCGCTCGCAGATCAGCCTCAAGGGACGGATGTTCCAGTTCTACCAGGAACATTTCGGCACCGTGCCGGTGGCGGTCGACGGCAATTCGCCCACGCCCGCGCCGAAGTACCCGATCGGTGGCGATCAGCCCAGCGTCAATACCGGTGGCCCCACGTATCCGCTGGACGTGTCCGCGGCGCTGACGCCCGACGGCACGACCCTGGCCGTGGCCGTGGTCAATGCCACCGAAGCATCGCACAGCTTCTCGCTCGCGCTGCAGGGCTTCAGGCCCAAGGGAGCGGGACGGTGCTGGAAGTTCACCGGCCCCGGCCCGGACGCGAAGAACCCGCTCGGGGAGCCGGAGCGGGTCGGCGCCACGGAGTCGGCGTTCGACGCCTCGGCCGGGTCGCTGTCCATCGCCCCGGCGAGCGTGGAGATCTACCGCTTCGAACGCGCCTGACCGCGGTTGGCCGTGCCCGGGCGCTTGCCCGGGTACGGCTGCCGCATCGCCCCGGTCTGTGCGACGACGCGCGGCGGGCGCAGGACACACGCGCGGAACGACCTTCGGTGGAGCACGCGGCCCGGCTTCCAGGCTTCAGTCCTGATTCCAGCCGCCCCTTTCTTGCTATCGTTCGCCCTCGCCACCCGGGGTGATCCGCCATGCGCATTCCTGCCGTGCTGTTCCTTGTCGCGGTTGGCCTGCTGGGAGCTCCGGTCCAGGGGGCGGCGCAGTCGTACTCCGGGCCGATCATCGACGTCCACATGCACGTGGGGCCGGCGGCGCCGGGGGCGCCGAACCCGGCCACGGGACAGCCCACGACCGCCAACACCGACGCCGACCGCGAGCGCCTGACGCTGGAGCGGATGCGCCGGCACGGCATCGTGCTTGGGCTGGTCAGCGGTCCGGATGCGGCCATGGCCAGCATGCGGAAGGCGGGCGGCGACGACATGATCTGGGCTGGCGCCTTCCTCGACGACGGACGTACCCCGCTGCCGCCCGTGGAAGTGCTGCGCGAGGCGTTCGCGAGCGGCGATCTCAAGGTGATGGGCGAGATCGGCGCGCAGTACCACGGACTGGATCCGAGCGACGAGTGGTTCGAGCCCTACCTGGCGCTGGCCGAGGAGTTCGACATCCCGGTCGGTATCCACACCGGGCTGGCGCCCCCGGGCACGCCGTACGGTTGCTGCCCCGATTTCAGCGTGTCGCTCGGCAATCCACTGCGGCTCGAGCCCATGCTCAAGCGCCACCCGAAGCTGCGGGTCTGGATCGCGCACGCGGGCTGGCCGTACCTGGAGGAGACCAAGGCGATCCTCTACATGTATCCGCAGGTGCACGCCGACGTTTCGGTGATCAACTGGATCATCCCGCGGCAGGAGTTCCACAACTACCTGCAGGCGCTGGTCACCGCCGGGCTCGGCGACCGCCTGATGTTCGGCTCGGACCAGATGGTCTGGCCGGAGTCGATCACGCTCGCCATCGAGGGCGTGGACAGCGCCGAGTTCCTCACGCCGGAGCAGAAGCGGGCGATCTTCCATGACAATGCGGCCCGCTTCCTGCGCCTGCAGGTGCCGCAGGGCGGGGAAGGCGCGGCGCCGTAATCCGGGGCGGCCTCTGCACGAGGTGCCGGGGATCTTGGGGAAGTCGAGACGGGGCAGGCATGCCGCGGCGAGCCCAGGGGTGCTGGCGAGCGGTGCCGGCCCTCCGCATCACGTGGTGTAGGACTGAAAGGGGACGGAGGAGATTAATCTGTCTTAATTTCCTCCGTCCCCTTTCCCTGCCCCCTTTCTCTTTCTCCCGCTACGGTGCTCCGGGCTTGGCGTGAACGAACAGATTGACTTCCTCCGGTTCCGCGTCAACGCGGACGGATTCAGGACAAGCGCCCGCTTGGATAGCCAAAGCGATTAGCTCCTCCGAAGACCGATGGTTGAGATGCCAATCGCCCAGCAGCTCCATATAGGCGCGTGAGGCATTCTGTCGCCCAAAGTTGCCCACCACAAGCTCGCCTTCCGCACTCAATGCAGAGAGCATTCGGTGGCAGATAGCTACAAACCGGCGGTCGTCGAAGTAGTCGAAGACTCCTGCGGCCCATATGAGATCGTATTTCTGCGCGGGGCGGAACCGTAAGATATTGGCATTGATGAAAGTTATGTGCTCCAGGTGCGCGTGGTTAAGGTTCTGTGCGTAGTCGATGGCCTTGCTGTCGAGCTCCACGCAGTCGAACGCTATAGGTGCGTCCCGGTTCCGGTTGAGCCACTCGTACATGCTGCGTCCAGGACCGACGCCCAGCTTCAGCACTCGACCCCCGCCGCGGGCTACCAGCCCGTCCAGGAGCATGTGGAAGTATGCTTTCCGGTTGCGCACCGCCTTGGGTGCGGGTTGCGCATGGAAGTAACGATCCCACGTCGCCAGCGTGGGATCCGGCGACGTCCAGTAGGTATAGATGCGATCGATAATCTCAAAATCGCCCGCATACCCATGGGGCTTGATCAGGCCGTGCCCTTGCGTCCCGCTGGGATCAGTGAACTCAGGGATGCGTCTGACTGCTGCCAGAACGTCGGCTTTGCTTACCTCGGCGTTCTGAACTGCGACATAGAGTAGCGCCAGCTGTTCGTCGATCGTGCGGTACTCGGACTCGCCGGGGCCTCCCGTGGAGACCAGCCGGTCCAGATTCTGGACAAACTCTGTAAGAGTGATCAAAGGATACGCTTCCGGCGTGTGCTCCACCTTAGAACGGCAGGAGCACACGCTCACGGCCATACGGGAGATTCCTGCAGGACAGTCGTCGGGGGGCTGGGGCGGGTAGGCCAAGAAGGGCGATGGGCGGGAGATCGGACTCGTTTTGCTGCTGCGGAGATGGCAACGGTATCGAGGCCCACCGCGACGCACCGGCAATGCTCTGCTGGAAGGGCCGGGATCGGGGTAGAGTTCGCCCTCACAGTCGCACAGGCCCGCTCATGGGGCGCCCGCCCGTGCGGCGACAGGGGATCCAATGATCGTTCCGGAATACTGGGCCGAAGCCCGGGAGCAGGTGCGTCGCGAGGGGCGGCAGGTGACGGTGCGGCGCTTTGGTTGGTCCGACGACAGCCAGGAAGCGGCGCAGGCGCATGCCGAGCAGCGGACGCGGGAAGCGCTGGACGCGGTCCTCGCGGGGCAGGATGTGCCGCGGCGCGAACAGCGAAGCAGCTATGGCGTGCACGGCGTGCCGATCCGCGAGCAGATCGTGGAGCGCCATGGCGAGGTCGTCGTCACCCGCAACAGCTATGGCGCGCTGTGCCTGAACACGCCGAACGTGCTGTTCGCGGACATGGATTTCGAGGCGCGGCCCTCGGGCTGGGCGCTTCCGGGATGGGGCGGCGTGCTGGCCCTGCTGGCCGGTTTCGTGGCGGGATGGGTGTCCGGTGGGCTGGGCTGGGGCCTCGCGGGAAGCGTCGTGGTGCTGGTGGCGACGAACCTGCTCGCGCTGTGGCTGAAGCGGCGGCGGTTCGATCGGGATGGTGGCGCGGGGCGCCGTGCGCTGGCGCGCGTGGAGGCGTTCATCTCGGACCACCCGGAGTGGCACCTGCGGCTGTATCGCACGCCCGCCGGCTTGCGCGTTCTCGCGATGCAGGAGACGTTCCTGCCGGAGGACGATGCGGTGCGGCGCATCTTCGCCGCCCTCGGCGCAGACCCGCTGTATTCCACGATGTGCAGGGTGCAGCACTGCTTCCGCGCGCGGCTGACGGCCAAGCCGTGGAGGATCGGCATCCGGCGTCGGATCCGTCCGCCGTTCGCGGCCTGGTCGCGGGAGCAGGCCGAACTGCCGGAACGGCTGGCGTGGATCGCCGAGTACGAGCGCAGGGCGGCCGGGTTCGCTGCTTGCCACTACGTTCGCACGCTGGGCGACGCGTCCCGGGTCGATCCCGCCGCACGCCGAGTGCAGGAACTGCACGATGCGATGACGCGGGCCGGCCAGGCGCTGCCGCTGGCGTGAGAACCGCCGGGCGGAACGGTGCGATCCGGAGTCCGGGATGGTATTGGCGACGCATGCCCTTGGCTGGACGCCGCCGGCAGGCCATGCTGCGCGCCCGTCCCCGACTCGTCACAGCACATGACCGACCGCTTCACCCAAGCCCTCCTGGCCTCCGCCCTGGTCCTGGGCATCGCCGGCTGCGATTCGCCTTCCGCGCCTGATTCCGCTGCTGATTCGGCACAGCCGCAGCCGTCCGCGGCGGAGCAGGCCAGGCCACCGATCACGAAATTCAAGGCCTACACCCAGCGCTTCGAGGACGAGACGCTGCTCACCCAAAGCCATGCCACCGGGCACGTGGGCGACCTGTTCTTCACCCACTGGAAGGACGGTGGCGAGGCTTCGTTCAAGCTGGACGAGCAGGGCAACTTCAGGATCGACTGGATCGGCGGCGACTACAACTATGTCGGCGGTCCGGGCTGGGAGTCCGGCGACCGCAACCGCGTGATCGGTTATCACCTGGACGAGGATTCCGGCGCGAGCTACGTAACCCTGTATGGCTGGGGCTACGACAAGGACATGGACCCGACCGACCCGGCCCACTTGGTCGAGTACTACGTCATCCAGCGCGGCGTCCGCACCCCGGCGCAGGGCGGCGAGAAAGGCGTCACCTTCGTCAGCGACGGCGTGGAGTACACCACCTGGCGCACCGTCCGCCGGGAAAAGCCCTCGATCAACAGCACCGCAACCTTCTACCAGTACTGGAGCACGCCGAAGGAGCAGCTGCCGCTCGGGGTCGACCACAGGATCATCTTCGCCGACCACGTCGCCGCCTGGGAGCAGACCGGCTGGAAGATCCCGAACATGGACAACTTCGACGCCAGCGACGACCCCACCTACCAGGTGTTCGCGGTGGAAGTGTTCCTGGTCGAGAAGGATGGCACCGCCTCGGGGCGGGTCTGGGACGCGGGCGAGTAGTCGCATTCGCGACCGCGGCAGGCCTTCGCGCCAGGCAATGAAACGGAACCCATGATCGTTCCCCCCAGCCGCCTGCAGCTGCCGCCAGGGCCGTGGCGCACGGTGTTCGAAGCGCTGTGCGCCCGCTTTCCGCGGATTCCGGAATCGCAGTGGCGCGAGCGCTTCATCCGCGGACGCGTGCTGGACCAGTCCGGCGCGCCCCTGCCGCTGGATGCACCGTATCGGCCCGGCGCGCAGGTGCAGTATTTCCGCGAGGTTGCCGCGGAGCCGGCCCTGCCGGGCGGGGAGTACGTGGTGCATTGCGACGCCCACCTGCTCGTGGCCTTCAAGCCGCATTACCTGCCCGTCGCGCCGACCGGCGCCTGGGTGCGGGAAACCCTGCTGACGCGGATGGTCGCCCTCACCGGCAACACCGACCTGGTGCCGCTGCACCGGCTCGACCGGGACACGGCCGGGCTGGTGCTGTTCTCGACCCGACCGGGCAGCCGCGGTGCATACCAGGCCCTGTTCCGCGAACGCCGCATCCGCAAGTTCTACCGGGCCGTGGCGCCGGCGCTGCCGGGGCTGGACTTTCCCCACGTCCATCGCAGCCGGCTGGAGGCGGGCGAGCCGTTCTTCCGCATGCGCGAGGTCGAGGGCCAGGCGAACAGCGAGACCTTGGTCGACGTGGTCGAACGCAACGGCTCCACGTGGGCCTACCGGCTGGAGCCGGTCACCGGGCGCAAGCACCAGCTGCGGGTGCACATGGCGGCCCTGGGCGCGCCGATCCTGCATGACCGCTACTACCCGCAGCTGCAGCCCCGGGGGCCTGATGATCCAGCACGTCCGCTGCAGCTGACGGCCTGTGGGCTGGCGTTCGAGGATCCGCTCAGCGGCGAGCCGCGCCGGTTCGGTGCTGACGGACGCAACGGGTAAAAGGGGAACGCTCTGCCCAAGGCCTTGCGTGGACAAAGCTGGAGGACGCCGCGGAGCGCCGCCGGAGACGTGTTGAAGAACCTCTGAACAGATGTCATTTCGAGCGCAGCGAGGAATCTACGCTGTTGATTCTGCGAGATTTCCCGCTGCGCTCGATAATGACAAGAACAAACGTGTCCAGAGGTTCCTCAGTTCACTTCGCCCCCGTTGTTCCGTTGTTGTCATGGCCCGTCTGCTTCCGTCTTCGCGTTGGTCCAATCGTTGATCCACGATCGATAGCCGGGTGTGGCGTCGGGTGCGTGATGGCAGCACAATGGCGCGTGGCCTACTGGCCGCCTGGGAAGGAGCCGCGATGGCGGTGTTCCAGACAACCCGCTGGAGCCTGGTGGCAGGTACGCGCACGGACTCCGCAGAGGCCCGACGGGCACTGGACCAGCTCTGCGGCCTGTACCGGCCGCCGGTGCTGGCCTACCTCCACCATCACGGCCATGCCGGCGCCGAAGCCGAGGATCTGGCGCAGGCATTCTTCGAATCGCTCCTGCGCTACCGGACCTTCGCCCAGGCGGATCCGGAGCGCGGACGGTTCCGTGTCTTCCTGCTGACTGCGCTGCGGCGCTTCCTTGCCAAGCGCCAGGCGTACGACCACGCCGCCAAGCGCGGCTGCGGGATCGAGTCGCTGCCGCTCGACGAGCTCCCCGTCGCCAGCGCGAACGACGGCCCCGATCAGGCGTTCGAGCGGCAGTTCGCGCTCACCCTGGTCGCGCACGCACTGAAGCGGCTCGAGGACGAGGCCCGCAACGCCGGCAAGCACGCGATGTTCGAGGCGCTGCGCGAGTACCTGCTCGAATCCCCCGGTCCGCACGAGTACGAGATGCTCGCCCGGCGCCTGCAGCTGCGTCGCAACACGATCGCGGTCGCGATCCATCGCTTGCGCACGCACCTCCGCGAACTGGTGCAGGAAGAGCTGTCCCACACCGTGGACGGCGCAGCCGCGTTCGCATCCGAAACCCGCAACCTGGACCGGGTTCTGCGCAGCTGCGGCGCCGCCGCGCCTGTGCAGGCCACCCCCGATAGGTCGCAATGAACCCGCAGATGCCCGGCTGGCCGACCTTGCGCGGCAACCCCGATGCACTGGCGGATCTGGTGTCCGGTCGGCGCGCCGATGGTGTGGATCCGCGCCTCAGCCTTCCATTGTCTGGACTTCCGGCCGCAGCCCTGGTTCTCGATCTCGACGATCCCGGGCAGCGCGAGTTCGGCGACTACGCGCTGCTTGAGCTGCTCGGCGCAGGCGGTATGGGCGTGGTCTATCGCGCGTGGCAGGAAAGCCTGGACCGCGAGGTCGCGGTCAAGCTGCTTGCAGCCGGGCCGTGGGCGTCCGCGGACTTCATCGAGCGCTTTCAGATCGAGGCGAAGTCGGCGGCGCGACTGCAGCATCCGAACATCGTTCCGATCTTCGAGATCGGCAGCCACGAAGAGCTGAACTACTACGCCATGCCTCTGATGTGCACTAGCCTGGCGCAGCGGCTCGCCGCTTCGGGGCCGCTGTCGCCGGCCGATGCCGCACGCATGTTGCGCACGCTGGCCGAGGCGGTGGACTACGCACACCGGATGGACGTGCTGCACCTTGACCTCAAGCCTGGCAACGTACTGCTCGATGCCGATGGCGAGCCGCGGATCGCCGATTTCGGACTCGCGCGCCGTCTCTACGCGGCACTTGGCGTGGATGGACAGCAGCTTTCGGGCACGCCGAGCTACATGGCTCCCGAGCAAGTGCAGCCGGAAGGGCCGGGCCTGAGTCGGGCCACCGACGTCTGGGGATTGGGCGCAATCCTCTACGAGGCACTGACCGGGCAGCCGCCGTTCGACGGCGAAACCCGGGAAGCCGTCCTCAGGGACGTTGCCTGTGCCCCGGTGCGCCCGCCACGCGAGCTGCGGACGATGCCCCGCGACCTGGAAGCGATCGTGATGTGCTGCCTGCATCGCGACCCGTCGCGGCGCTATGGCACCGCGCGCGCCCTGGCCGACGACCTCGCCCGCTTCCTGGACGCGCACCCGGTCAGTGCCCGCCGGCTCAACATCCTGCAGAGGCTCGGCCGCTGGATCCTGCGCGAAACACCGCTGGCGGTGGCCATCGGGGCCGCATTTGCCGCGCTGCTGACCGGGATCCTCGTGACCTCCGTGCTGTGGCGACGCTCCGAGTCCAACGCGGGGCTTGCCAACGAGGTCAATGCATTTCTCAACAACGACGTGCTGGCGGCGGCCGATCCCTATCTGGAACCCGGTGTGGAACCATCCCGGATCACGGTGGCTGCCGTGCTGGCCCATGCCGGAGCCAAGCTGGATTCGGGCAGCATCCACAACCCAGCGGCCCGTGCCCGGATCGGCCTGACCCTGGGTCGCGCCTGGTTCGGCCTGGGCATGTGGGACAAGGCACGCATGCGACTGGAAGCGGCGCTGGAGGATTCGCTCCTGTCGCATGGGCCGGATGCGGACCTGACTTTGGACATCACCCAGCAGCTCGCGCGCACCGCCACCTTCGACAGCCAGTACGCCCGCGCCGATGAGCTCTATCGCCAGCTGCTGGAAGCCCGCAACCGCAACACGGGCTGGGACCAGCCGGTCACCATCGAGGCCCGGCGCGGCCACGTCCAACTGCTGTACGAAACCGGCCGCATCAGGCAGGCGCTGTCGGAACTCGAGTCCACCCGGGCAGCGGCCACGACCCATGCGCCCGGGCAGCTGGCCGCGATCGAGTGGAAGCTGTCCGACCTCTATACCGAACTCAACCGCTGGACGGAGGCCGAGGCCCTCGTACGCCACGCGCTGGACTCGTCACGCGCCGAGCTGGGTCCGTACCACCTGAACTACCTGTGGCAGAGCGTCTCCCTGGCCGACATCCTGCTGATGCAAGGCCGGTGGGACGAAGCGGAGATGCGCTTTCGCACACTGCACGAACACCTGCTGCAGAGCGTCGGCCCCCGCCACCCCATGACCCTCACCGCGGCCCATTACCTGGGCCAGGTCAGTCTGGAACGCGGCAACATCGATGTGGCGCTGGAGCAGCTCGGCCCCGTGCTCGACGAACGCGTGGCGGTTCACGGCGAAAGCCACAAGTGGACGCATTACACCATGAACCGGCTGGGCCAGGCCCTGGTAGCCGCGGGCCGGGCCGACGAAGCCATCACCCTGCTTGAGCGAACGCTGAAGCTCGCCACGGACGCGGGACATCGCGACCAGTCCTACGTGCTGCTTGTGTTCGACAACCTGGCCGGCGCCTACCTGCTCGATCACGATCCTGACGCCGCCGAAGCCTGTCTGGACGAAGCTCTGGCCCGCGCCCACCGGACGTTACCAGTCAACAACTTCCGCCGCGGCCTGCTGGAACGCAGCATGGGCCAGCTTCGTGATCTGCAGGGACGACCCGGGGCAGCGCGACCCCATTACGAGTACGCAGTCCGGGTGTTCATGGAAGGATTCGGCGAGGACCATCCATGGGTCGTGGAACTGCGCGGGCGTCTGCAGCAGCTTCCAGCGGCTGCCACCGGCCCGATTCCGTAATCGCCGGCACGGTTTGCGTAATTTCCTTTCGTACCGCCGGTTCCGCAGGGGTTGCACGATGGACGACGGAAGGCCCGACGCCTTGTGGCGAACGATGCGCTTGCGGCCCGCGCGGCTGTCGCGCGGGGCGGACGTTGCCGTCCTTGCCCTGGTCTTGGCCCTGATCCTGGTGCAGGCCGCCTGCCGGCGCGAGTCCGCACCCGCCGCCGACGCCGGCGCAGATCCGGCCATGGCGAACCGCAACTACACCATCGACGAGGACCGTCTCCTGCCGGTCAGCCGCTTCGACGTGGCTGACCTCGACGCCGGAGTGGACGCCTGCGAGGACTTCGCCCGCCATGTCAACGGCAAGTGGCTGGCCCGACACCCGATCCCCGACGATCGCATCAGCTGGGGTCCCTGGGAGGTGCTCAAGGAGCGCTCCCTGGGCATCCAGCAGCAGTTGGCCGAACAGGCTGCCGCGCGTGCTGCGGCCACGGGCGTGGACAAGATCGTCGGCGACTTCTACGCCACCGGCATGGACGGCGAGCGGATCGAGGCGCAGGGCCTGCAGCCGCTGGCAGGCCGCCTGGCCGAGATCGACGCGCTGGACGACGGCGCCGCGGTGGCCGCGTACCTGCGCCGGGCCTACGCCAGGGGAGATGGCCAGCTGTTCGATTTCGGAGCCAGGATCGACTTCAGGGATTCGTCGATGGTCATCGCCCATGCGGGGCAGGGTGGTCTCGGCCTGCCTGACAGGAGCTATTACCTTGATGACGACAGGAAGGACGAGCTCGCCGCCTACGAAAAACATATTGCCGAGGTACTGGAACTTTCCGGTGTAGCGTTCGCCGATGCCGAGAAGCAGGCCGAGGACGTGATTGCGTTCGAATCGCGCCTGGCCAAGGCATCGAAGCCCGTCGAAGCGCTGATGCGCGACTGGTCCCTGATGTACAACCCCATCGGCCCGGCCGATGCGGACCGGTTGACGCCAGGTTTCGGATGGTCGGCGTTCTTCGAATCGCAGGGATTGCAGCAGCCGGAGATGTTCTCGCTGGCCATCCCGGAGTTCCACCAGGAAGTGGGCAGGATGATCGGCGAGGTGCCGGTGGAGCAGTGGCAGAGCTACCTGCGCTTCCACCTGGTCGACGGCGTCTCGCCCTACCTGGGCGAGGCCTTCGCGCAGGAACACTTCGACTTCCACCACAGACAGCTGCACGGCCAGGCGCAGGCCGCGGCGCGCTGGAAGCGTGTACTCGGCGCCATCGAGGAACACGCCGGCGAGGCGCTTGGCCAGCTTTACGTCGAGGTCGCTTTTCCTCCCGAGTCCAGGGACCGCGTGGAACGCCTGGTGCAGGGCCTGCGCGACGCGCTGGCGATGCGCATCCGGCACCTCGACTGGATGGGCCCGGATACCAGGGAGAAAGCGCTGGAGAAGTCGATGGCGTTCTCGGCCAAGATTGGATACCCGGACAAATGGCGCGACTGGAGCGGGCTGCAGACCAGTCGTGAAAGCTATCTCGGCAACGTGCTCGCCGCCCGGGAATTCAACTACCGGTGGTCCATGTCCATGATCGGAAAGCCGATCGACCGGACCCTGTGGCTGATCACCCCGCAGACGGTCAACGCACGCTTCTGGCCGAACCGGAACGAGATCATGTTCCCGGCCGCGGTCCTGCAGCCGCCCATCTTCGACCCCGAGGCCGACGAGGCCTACAACCATGGCGGCATCGGCATGGTGATCGGTCACGAGATGATCCACGGCTACGACGACCAGGGCAGTCGGTTCGGCGCCACCGGCAACTTCGAGAACTGGTGGAGCGACGCCGACCGCGAGGCGTTCGAAAGGCGCACCGCCGGACTGGTCGAACAGTTCGACGCATACGAGGCCCTGCCCGGGAAGCATGTCAACGGCAAGCTGACCCTGGGCGAGAACATCGCCGACCTCGGCGGTCTAGCCGTGGCCTATGACGCGATGCGGCGCGCGATGCCGAACGAGGGGCGCGACGCCGACGGCCTGGGCCGCGACCAGCGGTTCTTCATCAGTCATGCGCTGTTCGGTCGTACCCGCTATACGCCGGAAACGCTCGAGTTGATGCTGAACACTAGTCCGCATCCACCGGACAGGTTCCGCGTCATCGGCCCGTTGTCGAACATGGGAGCCTTCGCCCAGGCCTTCGGCTGCGAGGCCGGAGACAGCATGGTGCGTGAGGGGGATGAAAGAATCCGGATCTGGTGAGTGTCGTCCGAGCAGAAGCCGTCTTGAGGGGAGTTGCACATGCACCTGTACATAGTGTCCGTCGC
Source organism: Pseudomonadota bacterium (assembly GCA_023388355.1). The sequence goes on along the minus strand of JAEWGI010000071.1, from coordinate 162,926 downwards.
ATTCGTCCTTTGTTCGATTTCAGCAACGGCGGGCGCGCAGCCGGCATTTCCTGCGGCTGCCGACCCGCCCGTTTCCGGACCGATCGTCGAGACCCGGTTCGGCATCACCACGACCGATCCGTTTCGTCGCCTCGAAGATGTTGAGGATCCGGAAGTGCAGGCGTGGATGAAGGCCGAGGCGGACCGCACCCGCGCGACCCTCGACTCGATTCCCGGGCGGCCCGGGGTTCTGCGCGACATCGAGCGGCTGGTGCAGGCCACCACCTCGCGGATTGAGGATGCGCAGGTGCTGCGCGACGGCCGCGTGCTGGTGCTGCGAAAGGAGGCAGGCGACGACATTGCCCGCCTGCTGCTTCTCGACAGTGTGGACGCCGCGCAAGGCCATGTACTTGTCGATCCCGAAGATTGGCGCAAGCGCACCGGCAAACCCCATGCGATCAACCACTTCACCGCTTCGCCGGACGGTCGACACCTGGCTGTGGGGGTTTCGACGTCCGGAACTGAGCTGGCCGATCTGCACGTGCTCGAACTGGACACCGGGAAGCCGACCGGGGAGAGCATCAGTCGCGTCCGGGTTCCCGTCGTTCAGTGGTTGCGCGACGGCAGTGGCTTTACCTACAACCGTCTGAATGCGCTGGCCGAGGACCAGCCGGCCAACGAGCAGCTGTTCAACTCCCAGGTCTACCTGCACAGGCTCGGAAGCGACGCCGACGAGGATCCGGTCGTGTTCGGCAACCGCCAGCCAGGCTCGGCTGACGTTCCGCCCGAGACGGTACCGGTTGTAGTGCTGTCCGCGGATGGCGACTTCATGCTCGGCTTGCCGTTCAACGCCGACAACCGGAAGAAGGTCTACATCGCCCCCGTGGAGCAGCTGGGCGGCGCGCGGATCGAATGGAAGCAACTGATCGAACGCGACGACAACGTGCGCGACTTCGACATGGTCGGCAATGACCTGTATCTGATCACGGCGAGCCTCCCGGGCCGGGCCATCGAACGCATCCGGCTGCCGGACGGAAGGCGGGAAGTCATCGTGGAAGGCAACGCGGACACCCCGATCAGCGAGGGCGTGTTCAGCGTGGAAGGCGGCCTCGCGCTTCGCAAGGATGCGCTCTACTACATCACGAGGGCCGCCAGTGGCGTCGGCTCTCGGCTGCATCGGCTGCCGCACGGACAGGACAGCCCGGTCGAGATCCCGCTGCCGGGCCTGGATGATGTCTCCATGCTGCTGCCTGCCCAGGAGGGCGTGACAGGCCTCGTGGTCATCGGTACAGGATGGACGCGCTTCCCGGAGGCCTGGCGTATCGATGCCGACGGCAACGTGCATGCATCGCTCCTGCAGCCGCAGCCCGAGGGTGTGGATTCGTCGCGACTCGTCTCCAGGGTGGTCCAGGTCCCGAGCCATGATGGCGTCGAGGTGCCGCTGTCCATCGTCCACCGCAGCGGCATGGCGCGCGATGGCCGCAATCCAACGCTGCTGCAGGGCTACGGCGCCTACGGCGCCAGCGTTCCTCCTGTGCTTGTCGCGGCACATTTCGCCTACTTCGAACGCGGCTTCATACGCGCCTTCTGCCACGTGCGCGGCGGGGGCGAGAAGGGCGAGGCCTGGCACAAGGGCGGCTTCCAGGCGACCAAATCGAATACCTGGAAGGACTTCAATGCCTGCGCCCGGTACCTGGTCGACAACGGCTACACCTCGCCCTCCCGGCTGGCAGCGCTAGGCGTCAGTGCGGGGGGCATCCTGGTCGGCAATGCCATGGTCGAGCAGCCCGACCTGTACCGGGTCGTGCTTCCGCTTGTGGGTGTGCTGGACGGCACCGGCTTTTCCCTCCGGGCCCCCGGGGGGGCATGGAATGCGCCGGAATTCGGCGACCCCGACACCGAGGCCGGCTATCGGTCTTTGCACGCGATGAGCAGCTACTTCAAGGTCGCCGACGGCACAGGCTATCCAGCGGTGATGCTGGTCCACGGCGTCGAGGATCCGCGCGTGCCTGTCTGGCAATCGAACAAGATGGCGGCCCGCCTCCAGCAGGCCAGCAGCAGCGGGCTTCCGGTCCTGCTGCGGCTCGACTATGACGCCGGCCATGGAATCGGCAATACCCAGGGACAGGCCAACAGCGAACGGGCCGACCTCATCAGCTTCATGCTCTGGCAGTTCGGCGAGCCGGGTTTCCAGCCGGCCGAGGTCGCGCAGGACAACGCCGGCGATTCCCCGATGACGCGGGATATCAGCAATCCGGACGAAAGCTCACTGCCTATCGTTCACGGGGACCTGGCGAAGGGGAACGCGGACATGGTGGTCAGGTTCCCGGCGGGCTCGGTGACTCCCCATCACTGGCACACCACTGCGGAGCGCATGGTTCTTCTTTCCGGCGAATTGCACCTCACGTATGACGGCCACAACACGCTGGTCCTCAAGCCTGGATCCTATGCCTATGGCCCCGCGAAGCTGGCGCATACAGCGGCTTGTACGGCAGAGGTGCCTTGCGTTCTGTTCATCGCGACCGAATTGCCGTTTGATGAAGTCTTGGACCTGGCACACATGGACGCCGACCGTGACGGCCGGGTGTCGCTGACCGAGTTCCAGGACGGGCTGTACGACTTCGATGCGATGGATCGCGATCGCGATCAGGCCTTGGGCCCCGACGAGCTGCCGGGCTGGGGAACCACGCCAATTTCCCGTGCCGGGTTCCGCGCGAGACTGGCGAGGGGTTTCAAGGCCTGGGACCACGACGGTGACGGCCATCTCGACGCCCATGAACTGGCCGCGCCACCGCGCCATGGGCCTGCCTCGGCATCCACCGGCGATTGAGCCGTATCGCCAGACCCGGGTCATGACGTCGGCATGCAGCCGAATGGGAGGAGAACCTCCATTTTCCCTGCACCGGACCGCGCGGAACGAGCTGCCCCGATCCCGGCGATAGACTGCATGCGTCTGGCCCGGGGCTGCGAGCCCCGGGCGCCCGTGCCGGAGTCTCGCCATGACTGTCTTCGTCGCCCTGTTGCGTGCGGTCAACGTCGGTGGAACCGGCAAGCTGCCGATGTCCGACCTCGTCGCCATGGCCGAGGCGGCGGGCTTCCAGCGCGTGCGGACCTATATCGCCAGCGGCAACCTGGTCCTGGACAGCCCCCGCCCGGAAAAGCAGGTCAAGGCGGCCCTGGAGGAGGCGCTTGCGGACTATGCCGGCAAGCCGGTTGGCGTGATGGTGCGCTCCGCCGCGGAGATGGCCGCGGTGCTGGACGCCAATCCGTTCCCGGAGAAGGCGCCGAACCACACGGTTGTCGTCTTCCTCGATGCGGCACCGCCCGCCGGCTGGCGGGACGGCCTGGTGGCCCCCGAAGGCGAGGAGGTCCGCGCCGGTGCCCGCGAGCTGTACATCCACTATGCCAAGGGGATAGCACGTTCCAAGCTCAAGCTGCCCGCCGCCGCCAGCGGCACGGCGCGCAACATCAACACCGTGACCCGCCTTGTGGCCATGGCGCGCGAGTGAGCTGGAGCGGCGGAACGCCGCGCCCAGCCGCCGCTGTACTTTCGATCGCACAGCGGGCCGGTACACTTGGCCATGGCCACCTCGTTCACCCTCTCCCGCCGCGCCCAGGCGCTCACCAGCTCGGCCATCCGCGAGATCCTCAAGGTCACCGAGCGACCCGAAGTCATTTCCTTCGCCGGCGGCCTGCCGTCCCCGGCGACCTTCCCGGTCGAGCGCATGCGCGAGGCCACCGCGAAGGTATTGCGCGATGCGCCGCAGGCTGCGCTCCAATACGGACCGACCGAGGGGTTCGCCCCACTGCGCGAATGGATCGCCGAGCGGCTCAGCCGCGGCGGCGCGCGCATCCCGGCCTCGCGGGTGCTGGTCACCACCGGTTCGCAGCAGGGCCTGGACCTGCTGGGCAAGGTGCTGATCGACGAGGGCAGCAAGGTGCTGGTCGAGACCCCGAGCTATCTCGGCGCGCTGCAGGCGTTTTCGCTGTTCGCGCCGCAGTTCTGCGCCTTGCCCGGCGACGCGCGCGGCATCGTCACCGACGCGCTGTCGCCCGCCCAACTAGCCGGCGCGCGCTTCCTGTACTGCCTGCCGAATTTCCAGAATCCCACCGGCCGGCGCATGCCGCTGGAGCGGCGCGAGGCGCTGGTTGCGCTGGCCGATGCGGCTGGCGTGCCGCTGGTCGAGGACGACCCGTATGGAGAGCTGTCCTACGGTGGTGAGGCGCTGCCGAGCCTGCTGTCGATGAACCCGGACGGGGTGATCTACATGGGCTCGTTCTCCAAGGTGCTGGCTCCCGGCCTGCGCCTGGGCTACGTGGTTGCGCCCGAGGAAGTGCACGCGAAGATGGTCCAGGCCAAGCAGGCCGCCGACCTGCACACGCCGTCGTTCTCGCAGCGCATCGTGTACGAGGCGCTGCAGGACGGCTTCATCGACCGCCACATCCCGGAGATCCGCAGCCTGTACGCGGCGCAGTGCCAGCACATGCTGGCGGCGCTGGAGCGCGAGTTCCCGGCGCAGGCGAGCTGGAATCGCCCCGAAGGCGGCATGTTCATCTGGGTCGACCTGCCTCAGGGCATCGACACCGGCGCCCTGCTGGCCAGGGCGGTGGAGCGCAACGTGGCCTTCGTGCCGGGCGCGCCGTTCTACGCGGTCGATCCGAAAACGAACACCCTCCGGCTGTCCTTCGTCACCGTGCCGGGCGAGAAGATCGACGCCGGCATAAAGGTGCTGGGCGAACTGCTGAAGGCCGAAATCGCCGGGTTGCAGGCGGCCGCCTGAGTGCTGGAAATGACGGGTGCGATCTCGTCGCGCGCGTCGCGCACTCGTGCGCGACGGTCCGCACCTACCAGTCCGTCGGCGCGTAGTCCTTCAGGAACTGGCCCCAGACGTGGTTGCCGGTGTTGATGCCGTCGATGATCGGATCGACGATGCGCGCCGCGCCGTCGACGATGTCGAGCGGCGGGTGGAAGCGCTCTTCGATGATCTTGCGCGCGGCGATCTCCACCGGATCCTCGTCGGTCACCCAGCCGGTGTCGACGGCGTTCATGTGGATGCCGTCGCCGTGGTAGTCGGCGGCCGAGGTGCGCGTCATCATGTTCAGCGCGGCCTTGGCCATGTTGGTGTGCGGATGTTTGGTGGTCTTGAAGCTGCGGTAGAACTGGCCCTCGACCGCCGACACGTTGACGATGTGTTTGTCGCGCGCGGGCTGTTCGCCATCGGGCGTGCGCAGCATCAGCGACTTGAGGCGCGCGTTGATGATGAAGGGCGCCACCGCGTTGACCAGCTGGGTTTCCAGCAGTTCCACCGCCGGCACTTCGTCCATCTGCAGGCGCCAGGAATTGCGCCCGCGCAGGTCCACCTGCTGCAGGTCCTTGTCGACGCGGCCTTCGGGAAACAGGTGCGCCTGGCCCAGCAGTTCGTCGGCCAGCAGCGGCACCTGCGACAGCTCCGCCGCGCGCGCCAGGCCTGCAGGCGTGGACGGCGACGCGCCCGCCACCAGCCACTGGCTGCCACCGGGCAGCAGGTCGGCGGCGCGCAGGCCCTCGTAGCCGCCCAGCAGCTTGCGCACGTGGTCGGGCAGGGCGTGCACCGCGGCGGTTTCGCCGGCCATCATGTGGGCATAGAACGCCGGCGGGCGTCGCACGGTCTGGCAGGCGTTGTTGACGATGAAGTCGAGGCGGTCGCGGGTGGCGAGCAGCTCGGCGCTGAACGCTTCGACGCTGGGCGTATGCCGCAGGTCGAGGCCGAAGATTTCCAGGCGATGGCCCCAGTCGGCGAAGTCGGGTTCCTGCGCGTAGCGCTGCGCGGAGTCGCGCGGGAAGCGGGTGGTGACAATCAGCGTGCAGCCCGCGCGCAGCAGCTTCAGCCCGGCCTGGTAGCCGATCTTCACCCGTCCGCCGGTGAGCAGGGCGACGCGCCCGGTCAGGTCGGCGGTCTCGGTGCGCTTGTGGAAGTTGAACTCCGCGCAGGACGGGCAGAGCTGGTCGTAGAAGTGGTGGACCCGGGTGTACTTCTGCTTGCAGACGTAGCAGTGCAGCAGTTCGGGCGATTCGCCGTGCGAGACCGGATCGGCCGCGTTGTTGCGCGGGTCGTGCTGGCCGGGCGGCTGCGGCGGGAAATAGTTGGGCGTGCTGAACACCGGTTTGCGGCGCAGGGTGCGGATGCCGGTGCGGTCGAGCAGCGCTTCGGTCTGGCGCGCCTTCTCGCGGGCGCGTTCGCGGGCCTCGTTCTTCGCCTGCTTGCGCCGCGCGCGGGGCTCGGGATGGTGCACGAGCGCGACCGCCTGCAGCAGGCGGATGCGGTCGGCGTCGGCAAGCGTGTCGAGCAGGCTGCGGTCGTCGCGGATGGCTTCGAGCACTTCGATCGCGATGCGCGCGCGCTCGGGCAGGGAGGCGTCGCCTTCGATGGCGGAGGCGCGGGGTTGAGGGATCATGGGCTTGGCAACGGACATCGGATCGGGGTCGCGGGAGCGGCGACCGGCGGGGAGCGCGGCAGGCAGGGCGCGGCAAGGCCTGCGGGGCGCGACATGGTAAGGCATGCGCTTTGGCGGCGGCCTGGTCGTGCGCACGGCACGGGCGCTGCGCGGCAGCCGCCGCCGCGCGTGGCGGGTTGGCGGCGGCGGATGCTGCGTGCGGCGGGGCGAGCCTGCGTCGTCGCCCCGCCGCGGCGCGATCAGTCCTTCAGCTCGTCCGGCACCTTGCCTCCGTTCTCGGCCAGCTTGCGCATCACCGCCTTGTGCAGGGCGATGTTCTGCTCGGCGCTGCCGTGGGCGCCGGCGTTGACGTCGAGTTCGGCGGCCAGCTCCTTGCGGGCGGACAGGCTGGAGTCGAGGTCGAGCAGCTTGAGCAGGTCGACGATGGAGTTGCGCCAATCGCTCTTGCCGCCCTTTTCGGCGGCGATGGCGGTCAGTACGGCTTCGACGTCGACCGGCTCGGGCGCGGGCGCGGGCGGCGCTTCGGCCAGGAGGGCCGGCGGGGCGACGTCGGGATCGTCCTTGCTGCCGTCGAAGATGACCAGGTCGGGCTTGGCGGCGGGGGCCGGGGCGGGTTCGGCGGCCTTGCGGCCGAAGATGCGGTCGGTGATTTTCGAGAACAGGCCCATGGAGAGAACTCCTGCGGAAGGGAGTTCGATTCTGCCGTGTAGCGGCGAGGAATGCATGACGCGGCGAGCCCGCAGGGCGGAACGCCCGCATTCCCCGGCTATCGCCTCGCCAGCCACCCGTCGAGCTGGTTGGCGAACGCCTGCCGGTCGCGTGCGCTGAAGGCGGCGGGGCCGCCGGTCTGCACGCCGGCGCCGCGCAGCTCTTCCATGAAATCGCGCACGGACAGGCGCTCGGCGATGTTGTCGGCGGTGAAGCGCTCGCCGCGCGGGTTGACGGCCTCCGCGCCCTTGGCCAGCACGCGCGCGGCAAGCGGGATGTCCTGGGTAACGACGAGGTCGCCGGGGCCGGCGCGTTCGGCGATGGCGTCGTCGGCAGCGTCGAAGCCGCCCTGGACCTGGAGCGCGCGCACGAAGCGCGAGCCCGGCGTTTTCAGCCACTGGTTGGCGATGAGGGTGACCGGCACCCGCGCGCGTTCGGCGGCGCGGAACAGGATCTCCTTGATGGGGCCGGGGCAGGCGTCGGCATCGACCCAGACCTGGGTGGCCGCTGGCGGGCTGTCTGTCATGGCGTGCAGCTTAGCCGGAGGAGGTCGCCCGCGGTCGCGTGCGCCGCGCGCGTGGCGTGCGCTTCACGAATGCGGCATACAGTAGGCGTTACCGAAGCCCACGTCCTGCCCATGCCCACGCCGCCCCCGAATCGCCGCGACATCAGCCGCCTGGACCTCGACGACATCCTCGGCACGATCCACGAAGAAGTCGCCAGGCGCTTCGGCGAAGGGGAGGTGGCCGACTATATTCCCGCGCTGGCCGATGTCCCGAAGGACCGGTTCGGCATGGCGCTGGCGCTGCTGGACGGCACGATCCACGAGGTGGGCGCGTCGCGCCAGCGCATCTCGATCCAGAGCGTGTCGAAGGTGCACACGCTGACGCTGGCGCTCAAGGCGGTCGGCGGCGGACTGTGGAAGCGGGTGGACCGGGAGCCGTCCGGCGACCCGTTCAACTCGCTGATCCAGCTCGAGCACGAGAAGGGAATTCCGCGCAATCCCTTCATGAACGCCGGAGCGCTGGTGGTGGCCGACGTGATCCTGTCCAGCTACGCGGATCCGGAGGCCACGCTGTTGGAGTTCATGCGCGCCCGGGCGGGGAACCCGGAGGTCGGCAAGGACGAGGCGCTGGCCCGCTCGGAGCGCGAGAGCGGGCATCGCAACGTGGCGCTGGCCCATTTCATCCGCAGCTTCGACAACCTCCACAACGATCCGGCGGCCGTGCTGGATTTCTATTTCCTGCAGTGCTCGCTGCAGATGGACTGCCTGGACCTGGCGCGCAGCGTCGTGTACCTGGCCGACGGCGGGCGCTGCGGATGCTCCGGCGAGCAGGTCACCGACGCCGAGGGTGCCAGGCGCATCAATGCGATGATGATGACCGCCGGCACCTATGACGCCGCCGGCGACTTCGCCTACTACGTGGGGCTGCCGGCCAAGAGCGGGGTCAGCGGCGCCATCGTGGCGGTGGTGCCCGACGTGATGGGCCTGTGCGTCTGGTATCCGGGCCTGGACGAGAAGGGCAACTCGAGGCTCGGTCGCTATGCGCTGCACCGGTTCACGCAGATGACGGGGCTTTCGGTGTTCTGAGACTGGGGTCGCGGCCGGTGAGGCGGGCTCACGCCGGGGGCAGGCGGACCACCTTCCACCGTGCAGGCGGATGCTGGCGTGCGCGTGCACACTCCCGTCAACTCGTGTCGTCTAGGCTCGACGCCGACCCCGCGTTTCGCCGGCGGGTGCCCGCCCTGGAGAGCCACGCAATGTCTGCAAGCGTCCATCGCCGTCCCGTGCCCGCGTTCCGGCCGTTCCATGCAGTGCTGCTCGGCGGGGCGGTCACCCTGTTCCTCGGTGCGCTGCTGAGCGACATCGCCTATGCGCGGACGTTCGAGATCCAGTGGAACAACTTCGCGTCGTGGCTGATTGCCGGCGGCCTGGTGATGTCCGGGGCCGCGCTGGTGTGCGCGGCCTTGGGCCTGCTGCCTTCATACCGCAGCCGGCAGACGATCCTGCACGCGGTGGTGCTGCTGGCGGCCTGGATCCTGGGCTTTTGCAACGCGCTGATGCACGCGCGTGACGCCTGGGCCAGCATGCCGGGCGGGCTGGTGCTGTCGGCGATCGTGCTGGTGCTTGTCTGCGTCGCGACGTGGCTTGGATGCTGGAACACGCACACGGGAGACCTGCGATGAACCGTCTGGCCCTCTCCGCCGCGCTGGCGCTGGTCGCCGCGCTTGCAGGCTGTGGCGGCGACGTCGAACCGCTGCAGTACGGCGCCAATCCCGAGTTGCCCGAACCCCGGCGCGGCGTGCTGCCGGACATGGTCATCGCCAGCCCCGCCGAATGGGGCGACCGCGTGCCCACGGTGCCGGAAGGGTTCGAGATCCGGGCGATCGCCACCGGCCTGCTGATCCCGCGCCAGACCCTGGTGCTGCCCAACGGCGACATCCTGGTGGCCGAGGGCCGCGGCGGCAACGCGCCCAGCCTCAAGCCCAAAGACGTGATCGCCGGGCCGATCAAGGCTGCCGGCACCACCCAGGTGAAGAGCGGCAACCGGCTGACCCTGCTGCGCGACGCGGACGGCGACGGCGACTACGAGCTGCAGACGGTGTTTACCGAAAACCTCAACGCGCCCTATGGCCTGGCCCTGGTCGGCAACAACCTGTACGTCGCCAACCAGGACGCGGTGGTGCGCTTCGACTACCGGCCCGGCCAGACCCAGGCCCCGGCCGGAACGCCCGAGACGCTTGTCGAACTGCCGTCGAAGATCAACCACCACTGGACCAAGGCGATGACCGCAAGCGCCGACGGGCGCCTGCTCTACGTCGGCATCGGCTCGAACAGCAACATCACCGAGCGCGGCATGGTGGCCGAAGCCGATCGTGCCATGGTCTGGGAAATCGACGCCGCCAGCGGCCGGCACCGGCCCTATGCCACCGGCCTGCGCAACCCGACCGCGCTGGCCATCCAGCCCGGCAGCGGCCAGCTGTGGGCGGTGGTGAACGAGCGCGACGAGATCGGCCCGAACCTGGTGCCCGACTACCTCACCTCGGTGCGCGAGGGCGGCTTCTACGGCTGGCCCTGGGCGTACTGGGGCCAGCACGTGGACGATCGCGTGCGCCCGCGCAACCCGGAGAAGGTGGCCGCCTCGATCGCGCCCGACTACAGCCTCGGCGCGCACGTGGCCGCGCTGGGGCTGGATTTCTCCAGCGCGGTGATGGGGCCGGAACTTGCCGACGGCGCCTTCGTGGGCATGCACGGCAGCTGGAACCGCTCCGATCCCGTCGGCTACAAGGTCGTGTTCGTGCCGTTCCGCAACGGCCGTCCGGCCGGCGACCCGATCGATTTCGTCACCGGCTTCCGCGACGACGACGGCACCACCCGCGGCCGACCGGTGGGCGTGACCGTCGACCCGCGCGGCGCGCTGATCGTGGCCGACGATCTGTCGAACACGATCTGGCGGGTGTCGCGGATCGGGGCGACAGCGGCCCCGGCGACGCCGGCATCGGAGCCGGCGATGGATCAGGACGCAGGCGGGTCGGACGCCGGGGCGGTCGGGACGTCGCCAAGGTAAGGGTCCGGCCGCGACGGCCAGGCGGCCGGATGCACGTTCCAGTCGAACAGGCGCAACCGCTCCGGCCGCCGGTCGCAATGCCGGGCGTCACCAGCCTGCCGTGCGGGCGATCTGGCGGCTGATCGCGGCAACCTCGTCGGGCCTGATCTGCCGGGCCGATCCCACGGGATTGCGGACGATCTGTACGCGCAGGAAGGCATCGCCGGCGAGGGCGTGGATGCGGATCCCGGTCGCGATGGCCTCGTCGCCCAGGTCGGGGACCGGGGATTCGATACCGAACAGCGCGTTCTGCCGGGCGTACAGGGCCGCGCCGCCGCGATCGGCATAGTGCACCAGCATCGAGGCTGGACTGGTGGTGTCGACAGGCCCGACGTCGCAGCGTTCGCCGCTGGCGCGGGGCGGGCCGGCGGCTTCGCCCAGGGCGGCGTCGAGATCCACGCCGGCCAGGAGCGCGCAGACATCCGGGGGGTCAGCCGAGCCGGCGGTTCGCGGCGCGCTCGCGGGAGACGCTGCGCTTGCAGGCACGGCGGCGGGCCGGGGATCGACTGCATGCGCGGAATCCACCGGGTCGCCACCACATGCGCCCAGCGACAGACAAAGGGTGGCCAGTACGGCCGCGACAGGACGAATCACGAGGGTCTCCTGGAGACGGGGGCTTGCATGGCATCCGCAGCGGGGAGGCGCGGACTGCCAGTGCCCCGGGAACGGCGCGAAGCGACGCGGTTCGCACGGATCGTGCTGCGCGGCCGTAAGCGCAGGCATGGGCGTCCGCCGTCGCGGGAATCGGGGCGCAGGCCTTCGACGTGGCGGACGCCGACGGCCCCGGCACGACGACGATGTGCCCAGGCCGCCTTGCCATGCTTGAATATGCAGCATGGCCGGACAGGAGTCCGGCGGCCGGGGATGACGACGATCGTGCCGACGCTGTGGATTGCGGTGCCTGCTGCCGTGCTGGTGCTTTGCGTCGCCGGCTGGGCGTTCGCGCGCCGGAACCGCGGCGGCGGGGCGGGGCCGACGGGTGCTTCGCCTGCAGCCCCGGGGCTGCAGGCCACGCCGGAGGACATGGCGCCTGCGCCGGACGAGGTCCCGGCGGCAGGCCACGATTCCACCAGAACAATGGATATCTCCACGCTTGAGCCGGAGCGGATGATCCTGGAGCGGCTGTGTGCGCGCGCGTTTGCGGATGCGGCGGCGTCGGGGGTCGTCCCGTCGGGAAACCAGGCCGATGCCGAGGCCGCCGCCGTCGAGGTGCTGGCGCGCATCGATGCGCATCCGCGCTACACGCCACGTCGCCCGCAGCTGCTGCCGCAGCTGACCCGTGCGATCAACGACCGCGCCGCCAGCGCCCAGTCCATCGCCGCGATCCTGGGCCAGGACCCGGCGCTGGCCGGCAACCTGCTGCGCATCGCCAACAGCGCGATGTATCGCCGCCAGGCGGCGCCAATCGAGCATCTGGAGCGGGCGGTGGCGCTGCTCGGCACCGAGGGCCTGCGCAGGATCGTGATGGCGGCGCTGCTGCAGCCGGTGATCACCGACGACGGCAGCGTGTTCGCGCGCTGCGCGGCGCTGCTGTGGGAGCACACCCTGCTGTCGGCGGACATCGCCACGCGCCCTGCGCAGGGCGCGACGCGCGATGACCTGCATGCGGCGCAGCTGCTGGCGCTGCTTCACGGGCTGGGCTCGGTGGTGGTGGTGCAGGTGCTGCGCGATGCCTGGAGCAAGCGCGCGCAGGGCGATCCACGGCCGGAGGTCGTGGTGTCGCTGCTCGACGCCTGGTCGGTGCGCTGCGCGCGTTCGATTTCGGCGGACTGGGGGCTGTCCGGACGGGTGCAGCGTGCCCTGGAGGAACTCGCCAACGGGAGCGAAGCGCTGGAAACGGGGGATCTCAGCCGCTCATTGCGCATCAGCCGCGCCCTGGCCGCCAGCGAGATGGCGGGCGGCGAGGCGGCGACGGGTGCCTAGGGGCAGGCAGTGTCAACGGAGGATGGAATGGTTCGGTCCAGAGGCGGATCTGGAGTTCCCGGTCATCGCCCGGGCAGGCCGGACTTCGGAACGGGGATTGGGGCGCATCTGCGTGGGCGCCCTGCACACGGGCGACTGCGAAAGGTGCGTTCGTGAGGCGGTGTGATGCGTGCAATTTCTGGACACTGTTTGGCGCCATCGAGGATGGCGGCTACCGGTACTGTTGCGACATCTGCGTCGAGATCGGGCCGGTGTTTCCGCGCTCGCGGGAGCTGGGGGCCGCCGACGTGCGGCTGAAGGCGCTGAAGATCCACGGCGGCCGCTGCCCCCTTTGCGAGGGGCCGGGGCCGGTGGAGCTCAGGGCGTCGTACCGGATCTGGTCGGTCGTGGCCTTTACCCACTTCAGCAGCCGGTACCAGATTTCCTGTCGCCGATGCGGGCTCGGGGCCCAGTTGCGTGGCCTGGTGCACAGCATCCTGCTTGGCTGGTGGGGCCTGCCGATCGGGGTGCTGATGACGCCGGTGCAGATCGTGCGCAACCTGGTCGCCATGGTCCTGGTTCCCAACCCGCAGGAGCCGTCCCCGGGACTGGTCCGCCAGGCCAGCCTGCAGCTGGCGCAGGAACGGCTTGCTGCCGAGCGGGCGCGGGCCTGACCGGACCACGGACCTCGTGCGCCTGTATCGCCGCGGCGGCTTCGAGGTGATCGGCGAGCAACCGGTGCTCGGCGTGGCCAACTGGTTCATGCTGCGGCAGCCGGTCATGCGGACCGGCCGCTGATGCGGCGCCGGAGCCAGCCGCCGAGGAGGGCGGCGACGACGGGCGGGATGGACAGGATGCTGAGCATGATCATTGCCAGCGGGAACAGGTTGAGGCCGGCGCCGCCCAGCACGGCCATGACGCCCTGCACCCACATTGCCGTCAGCCCCCAGCGCCAGGCCCTGTGCGGGACCAGGTAGCCGAGGATGCCGGCCAGGATGATGGTGCCAGGGTAAGCCGTGGTCCAGTAGATCGGCGCATCCCAGGCTTCGGACCCGCCGCTGGCCGTGGCCACGACGATCCACAGCAGCACGCCTCCGGCAATCGCGGCGACGTAGGCGAGCACGGCGTTGTTCTGGTTCATGGCAGTCTCCCCCCTTGGAACGGCCCCGAAGCCTGCAGCCTGCAGTGCGGGCTGCGACGATTGCCTGCCTGCGCGACCGCGGCGCCAGGACTGCGGCATCGACGCGCGACGCAAGGGCATGTGACCGTGGAGTTGATCAGCGAGGCTCCGGCGCGCCGGGTACACCAGGGCCATGGCCGTGGTTTGGCAGCCATTGGCACGCGACCGGCATTGCGGCCGCCCGACGACCCGGCCCGCGGACGCCGGCCCTACTGGCCGTGCTGTGCCGTCAGCGCCACGATGTCGCTCCACGGCGGCACCAGTTTGTCCATGTTCCTGCGCAGCGCTGCGGCCGACTCTGGCGACAGGGTGTCGAAGGGATCGCTTTCAAGGCGCTCCTTCCAGGGCGGGGCCGCGTCCAGGTCCATCGTGCGCGGCGGGCCGATCTTGCCCTGGAAGTTGAGGGTCGTGAAGACCGGGACCACCAGGTCCTGCACCGCCAGGTACTCGGCGACGGTCATGCCGGCCGCCTCCAGCACCTCGCCCGATTCGCCGTCGCTGCCGTAGGCGCTGATGCTCACCCCGTAATGGGCGCCGCGACCGGGCCGGCGGATGATCTCCGCCTCCTTGGCCAGGGCGCGGGCGTAGGCATCGAGGTTCTCGTCGGTGAGGGTGACGGGCTGTGCGTCGGCGCCCGCCTCGCCATCGGCGGCCTGGCGTTGGCCGGCCATGGCGGCGCGCTCGGCGTCTTCGGCCGGGCCGCCGCAGCCGGCGGCAAGCGCCGCGACCAGGATGCCGCCCAGCGCGGCCGGAGCGAGTTCCCGCATCGCCATGTCGATCTCCCCATGGGTCGTGAAGCGCCAGCATAGCGTCGGCGACGGTGGAAGTATCGCGGGGGCGGGTGCCGGCCGGCGGCAGGAAGGCGGCATCGGCGCATCGATGCGGGCGACCTGGATTGACGCGGTGTGTTCTCCCGGGGAACCTCCGGGCAAGGGGTTCAACAGCCGCGGGGCCGGTCATCCGGTGACTTTCGAAGTCAATGGGTGCAGTCACCGGAAGACCAGCGCCGCGCGCTGTTGAAGATCGCCTCCCGCTTTCGCGGGGATGACGGATGTTCCCTGATCTGCTCCACTCGGGGCACCGGCGAGGATTCCATGTTTCCCAAACGCAGCACGTTCGCACTGCTGGTGGTGCTGGCCGCAAGCGCCGGCTGTGCCGGCGTGCCGGCCCGGATGGAGGGTGGCCGCGCGCCGGAGGCGCTGCCGCAGCAGGTGACGCCGCCTGCGGACCGGCTCGCGTCGCCTGCGTTCGAGTACGCCTACCTGCCGCCGCAGTCGCCGGAGCTGCAGCGGATCCACGAACGCGTGCGCGATGCCGACCTGCTGCGGCGGCTGCCGGAGGTGCAGGCGATGGACGGCATGTTCGCGCTGCCGCGCCGGCTGCGCTACGTGACCACCGAGTGCGGCGAGTTCGGCGCCTTCTACAGGCCCGCCGACGCCGAGGTGGTGCTGTGCTACGAGACCCTGCGCGTGCTCTACGAGCGCGGCCAGGTGCACCAGCGGGCGCTCGGCCTGGGCGACGGGCACCCGCTGCGCTATGTGCAGGCCAACGTGCGCTTCATCGTGCTGCACGAGACCGGCCACGCCCTGGTGCACCTGCTGGACCTGCCGGTCACCGGCCGCCAGGAAGACGCGGTCGACCAGCTGGCGGCGATCCTGATGCTGCGCTTCGCCAGCGTGGAGGAAACACCACTGGAAGTGATCGGCAACCTGCGCCTGGCCGCCAACTGGATGCTCTCGCGCAGCACCGGCGCGTACAACCTGCACGCCTACGCGGCCGAGCATGCGCTGGGCGAACAGCGCTACTTCAACCTGCAGTGCCTGATCTACGGCACCGATCCGGAGCGGTTCGCGGGCATGGTGGACGCCGGCGACCTGACCGCCGAGCGCGCCAAGGGCTGTGCGCGCGAGATGCGCCAGGTCAGCCGCGCCTGGCTGCGGCTGCTGCTGCCGCACCTGGCGCCGGGCTACGAGGCCTACCGCCATGAAGCGGCGCGATACCTGCAGCGCGGCCGCTGACGGCGCCGTGCGCAGGGTGGGACCCACGCGGGAGCGGGGCGCGGATCGACGCGTCGACCGCGCGATTGAGCGGCGTGCTGCAATGCAATAGAATGCCGGCCGCCCATGCGTTCCGCAGCGATGATTTCGCCCTAGCGCTCCATCGCTGTTCGCCCGTCGATGCCATGGCGTGGCGTGCGGGGTTGCGTCGCTTCCATCCGTCATCGCGCGCCGGCCACGGCGTGCACGGAGTTTTCCGATGTCCGACATCTATCCGCTGCGCGAGCAGTGGCTGGGCAACGTGCGCGGCGACGTGCTGTCGGGCCTTCTGGTCGCCCTTGCCCTGATCCCCGAGGCGATCGCGTTCTCGATCATCGCCGGGGTCGATCCCAGGGTGGGGCTGTACGCCTCGTTCTGCATCGCCGTGGTGACCTCCATCGCCGGGGGACGTCCGGGCATGATCTCCGCCGCCACCGGCGCGATGGCCCTGGTGATGGTGGGCCTGGTGCGCGACCACGGCCTGCAGTACCTGTTCGCCGCCACCATCCTGGCCGGGCTGCTGCAGCTGCTGGCCGCGGCGCTGCGGCTCAACACGCTGATGCGCTTCGTCTCGCGTTCGGTGGTGGTCGGCTTCGTCAACGCGCTGGCGATCCTGATCTTCCTGGCCCAGTTGCCGGAGTTGATCGGCATGCCGTGGACGGTGTACGCCGTGTGCGCGGCGGGCCTGGCCATCATCTACCTGCTGCCGCGGCTCACGCGCGCCGTGCCCTCGGCGCTGGTGGCGATCGTGGTGCTGACCGTGGCCGTGGCCGTGCTCGGCCTGGACATCCGCACCGTGGGCGACATGGGTCGGATGCCCGACAGCCTGCCGGCCTTCTTCGTGCCCGACATCCCCTGGACCTGGGACACGCTGCGCATCCTGCTGCCGGTCTCGGCCACGCTGGCGGTGGTGGGCCTGCTCGAATCGCTGATGACTGCGCAGATCGTCGAGGACATGACCGACACGCCCACCAACCGCCGCCGCGAGTCGGCCGGGCAGGGCCTGGCGAACGTAGTCACGGGCTTTTTCGGCGGCATGGCCGGCTGCGCGATGATCGGCCAGTCGGTGATCAACGTGAGTTCGGGCGGGCGCGGGCGGCTGTCGTGCCTGGTGGCCGGCGTGGTGCTGCTGGTGCTGGTGGTGTACGCGTCCGAATGGGTGTCGATGATCCCGATGGCCGCGCTGGTGGCGGTGATGATCATGGTCAGCATCGGCACCTTCCACTGGAAGAGCCTGCGCGAGTTCAGGACCCATCCGAAGACGGCCAACCTGATCATGCTCGGCACGGTGATCGTGACCGTGGCCACCCGCGACCTGGCGATGGGCGTGCTCACCGGCGTGCTGCTGACCGCGCTGTCGTTCACCCGTCGGGTGAGCGCGCTGCTGTCGGTCGTCGCCGACGACAGCGCGCCGGGCATGCGCACCTGGCGCGTGCATGGGCAGGTGTTCTTCGCCTCGGCGGTGCAGTTCGCCAACAGCTTCGACTACCTGCACACGCCGCCCAGGGTGCTGATCGACCTTGGAGATGCGCACTTCTGGGACACCAGCGCCGTGGCCGCGCTCGACCGCGTGGTGCTGAAGCTGCGCCGACACGGCGCCGAGGTGGACGTGGTCGGGCTTAACGAGGCCAGCAAGCTGCTGGTGGAGCGGCTCGGGACGCACAGGGTACCGGTCGCGCCGTAGCGCAACCGATCGGGAGGCCGTGGCGGTCCGGAGGCCATCGTAGGGGGCGTGGGCCGGACGGGTTGGGGTGGGGGCGAGTCGGTTGCCGCGCCACTTCACGCGCGCCTGCGGCGCGCGCCCCCATCCCGACCTTCCCCCGCACGCGGGGGAAGGAGCAGGGCGGCAGCCACGTTTGTGTGCGTCGGCTCCCTTGCCGCTATCACGGGCCGGTTACCTGCTGCTGCAGGGACTCCGGCGATCGGTCAGCCTTCGATCCCGCCTTCGAGGAAAGCCGGCCTCTTTGCCTGGAGCTGCTCCCTCCCCCGCACGCGGGGGAGGGTCGGGGTGGGGGCAAACCGGTTGCCGCGGTACTTCACGCGCGCCTGCGGCGCGCGCGCCCATCGCGACCCCCGCAGGCGGGAGAAGGAGCAGGGCGGCAGCCGTGTTTGTGTGCGTCGGCTCCTTGCCGCTATCACGGGCCGGTTACCTGCTGCTGCAGGGACTCCGGCGATCGGTCAGCCTTTCCGGCCCTGAGCGTCTTGAACATGTCGCGCTCCGCCATTCCCCGTTCCCCGGTCTTCGCGGCGGGGATGGCCGGGATCATGCGTCAGCCGTCGTGGCGGGGATGCGATCGCGCGGCAGGCGGGGCGTGTCCGAGCCGGTTGATCGCCTCGTTCTCCACCACCGGCGGCGGCGATGGCATGGTTGCGAGCACCAGCATCGCGCGTCCCACGCGGGCGGTACTGGTCAGCACGCGGGGCAGCAGCCGCACGCCCATGCCCATCAGCGGCGCGGCGATCGCATAGAACGGACGCATCCATGCGTGCGGGCTGCGTTCGCCGTGCGCGGGCTGGATGCCGCCGGTGCGCAGCATCACGCTGGTGATCGGCAGCGCCTGCAGGGCCGCCTCGGTCTCGCCTTTCACCCGCAGCGGCATGAGCCGGCTGGCGGGACTTGAACGCGCACCCGAGATGTAGAGCAGGCGCGCGTCGGGGTTGCGCCCGGCGAACGCGCGCGCCACGTGCGTGGTGAGTTCGAGGGTGACGTGGCGGTAGGCGGGTTCGGGCGTGCCGATCGGCGGGGCACCGGCGCAGTAGAGGCAGGCATCGAACGGTGCCAGCCGGTCGAGCACGCCTTCGAGCGCGTCGAAGCGTTCGACCACCAGGTCGTCGACGCGGGGATCGGGGTGGTCGAGCGCGCGGCGGCCGAGCACGGCCACCGCGGAGACGCGCGGGTCGGCGAGCACCTCGACCAGGACGCCCTGGCCGACCAGTCCGGTCGCACCTGTCATCAGGATGCGCATGGGGCCCTCCATCGCCACGTTCGGCCGGAGTCTAGCGGCGGCGGCGTGCGCGCTGCGTCGATGGACCGACGCCTTCGACCGCGAGGTGCGCTGCGGCTTCAGCGCACGCGGAACCTTTGCGGCAGCGCAGCGACCGGCGCATAGCATCCGCGCAGGCCGGTCCGCGCAAGCCGGATGGCGCGGCCGTCGTTGGCCGCGATTCCGGATGGACTGCAGGCGATCGCGGTCATGCACGCCAGGTCCAGGACGTCGCGGGCGACCGGGCGCCCGGGGGAGCGACGACGGTAGACGGTGAACAGGGTCAGGATGGTCATGTGGGCTCCACGGAGATGGTGGGTGGGGTCGGACTCGCCGGGTCGCCGTCAGGCGACGCACCGCGGCTGCGATCGGCCGGCGTCGGCGCGTTGCAGCAAGCGCCGGTTGAGCGGGCTGTGCGGGCGGCGCGCGGCCCGTTCGCGTGCCAGGGCTGCGGCCAGGCGCGGTTGTTCGCCACGGATTGCCGCTTCGAGCAGGGACAGGTCGAGGAGGTCGCGCTGGGCGTGGCTGCCGCCGAACCGGTGGGCGCGGCGCACCAGCGGGCGCAACAGCGCCACGGTGTCGGCGAAGCGCGCCTGCCCGAACGCCTGCATGGCGCGCGCGGCGTCGAGGCCGACCTCGCGCGCGAACAGGGCCGCATCTCCCGTTCCGCCGGTGGCGGCCGCCCCCAGCGACTCGAGCACCGCGTGCTGGCCGCGTTCGCGCCCGGCGCCGACGAAGGCCATCATCGCGTGGCAGTCGTTGAAGGCGTAGTTGCCGGCGCCGGCGAGCTGCGCCCAGCGGTCGGCGACGCGGTTCCAGCGACTGCCGAGCTCGACGCCGCGCAGGTGCAGGCGCCACAGCAGGGCGGTCGCATCCACCAGGTCGATCGCCAGCGGCGATGCGTGGCCGTCGATCGGGCCGTCGAACAGGGCCAGCGCCTGCTCGATCCTGCCGCATTCGAGGTGGAACAGGGCCAGATGCCACCAGTTGTGCACCGCGAAGCTGCTGTCGCGCGACCATGCGCCGGGATCGGCCCGCAGCCACGCGATTCCGTCGTCGGTGCGGCCCTGCATCTCCATCACGTGGGCCACGGCGTGCCAGGCCCAGCCGTCGCGTGGCTCGAGCCCGACGCTCCTGCGTCCCTGGCGCTCGGCCTGCGCATACTCGCCGCACTCCTCCAGGCCGAAGGCGTGCATGCCCAGCAGGGCATGGTGGCCGGGCCGGCCGGCGTCCCATGCCGGCAGCGCGCGGGCGATGCGGTCGCGCAACATGCGCGCGTCGCCGGTGAAAAAGTCCAGCAGGTGGCCCGCCTGCAGCGCGAGGGCGTCGTGCGGGTGGTCGATGCTGACGTCCTCCAGCACCCGGGCGGCGTGGCGCCAGTGCCCGTCGGCCAGCAGGGCGATGGCCCGCAGGTGCCCGCGTTCGCGCGCGTTGGCCGGCAGTCGCTCGGCGTCGCGCAGGCACTGGCGGGCGACCGGGATGCCCTCGGGCTCGGTGCCCAGCAGGTGCAGCCAGGCCTTGAGCGCGTGGGCCATGGTCATGCCGGGGCTGGCAGCGAGCGCCCGGTCGACGCTGGCGACGGGGTCGCCGATGTAGCAGCGCAGCTCGTGGCAGGCGTGCTCATAGTCAGCCAGACTTTCGGCGGTTGCGCCACTGATCGGGTGGTTCCCAGAATCGCGTTTGGTCATGGAAGGTTCTCCAGGGCGCCGGGGCGTCCGGCATGGGGTCCACTTTCCGCCTCGCACTGCCGGCGCGGTATGGCCGGGCCGCCGGCGCGCTTTGCCCAGCCGCCGGCACACGGGATGCGCACATGGATGCACTGTCCGACCTGCTTGGTGTTCTGCGATTCAGCGGCGGGGTGTTCCTCGACGCCACCTTCCGCACGCCCTGGTGCGTGCATTCGAGGGTCGACCGCGAGGACTGCGCGCCCGACACGCCGGATGCGGCCCTGGTGGCGTTCCACTACGTCCTCGACGGCCGGGTGCAGATCAGCGTCCGCGGCGCAACGCCGCGGATGTGCAGCGCCGGCGACCTGATCGTGGTGGTGCGCAACGACGTGCACCTGTTCGGCAGCGACCTCGGCCTTCCCCCGATGCATGCCGGATCCCTGATCCGCGGCGGCGACGACGAGCTGGCCCGGATCGACGAGGGTGCCGGCGAGGACGTGGTGAGCCGCTTCGTGTGCGGCTACCTCGGCACGGCGGTGCGCAACCACCCGCTCCTGGACGCACTGCCCGACTTGCTGGTCACCAGCATGTGCGGGCGGCCGTGCGCGGACTGGGTGGAGAGCTCGTTCCGCTACGCCGCGCGTACCCACCTGTCTCGCCAGCCGGGCGCGCAGGACGTGCTGGCGCGGCTGTCCGAACTGTTGTTCGTCGAGGCCGTGCGCGAATACATCGAGCAGCTGCCCCCGGCGGCGGCCAGCTGGCTGGCGGCGCTGCGCGATCCGCCACTGGCGCGGGCGCTGTCGGTGATGCACACCAGGCCGGCGCATCCCTGGAGCGCCGGGCAGCTGGCCGACGAGGCGCTGCTTTCGCGGTCGGCGTTTGCCGAGCGGTTCGCGCGCACGCTGGGGGTGCCGCCGATGACCTACCTGACCCGCTGGCGGATGCTGGTCGCCGCGCAGAAGCTGCGCGAATCGCGCGCGCCGATCGGGCGAATCGCCGCCGAGGTGGGCTACGAGTCGGAGTCCACGTTCACCCGCGCGTTCGCGCGCGAGATGGGCGTAACGCCGGGCGCGCACCGGCGCGGGGAGCAATGCGCCGTCCGCTGACGGTGCGCACGGCGCGACCCGGCCCCTGGTGTCGCGAATGCCCTCGTACGGCCGGCACCGGTGGCGGATGTCGAGCCGCTTGAGCTCAAGGACAGACGCTGCACGAACCGCAGCCGTGCACGGCGAACATCCGTGGCGATGCGGCCACGACTTCCGGCATGGGCCGCGGGTGCCGGGCGGTGCTGGAATGGCCGCACGCCATCGGAGAACCCGCCATGCGCACCACCCGCCGCGGCCTGTTCAAGCTCGGCGCGCTCGCCGCCGCCTCCGCCGCGCTTCCGGCGCCTGCCACCGCAGCGTCGGCCCCGGTCGGGCGCGCGGCCAGACCGCTGGACCTCCTCATCCTCGGCGGCACCGGGTTCACCGGGCCGTTCCAGGTGCGGTACGCGCTGGCGCGCGGCCATCGCGTCACCCTGTTCAACCGCGGCCGGCGGCCCTCGCCCGAATGGCCGGGGGAGGTGGAGCAGCTGCACGGCGACCGCAATGCCGGCGAGCTCGCGGCGCTGCGCGGTCGGCGCTGGGATGCCTGCATCGACAACCCGACCACGCTGCCGTTCTGGGTGCGCGACGCGGGCAACGCATTGAAGGACAGCGTCGGGCAGTACGTGTTCATCTCGACCATCTCGGTCTATGCCGACGGTTCCAGACCCGGCATCGACGAGGACGCGCCGCTCGCGACGTACCGCGGCCGCGACGCGATGGCCGAGACCCGCGAGACCCTGGTGGCCGACATGGAAAACCTCTACGGCCCGCTCAAGGCCCTGAGCGAGGCCGAAGCGCGCCGCCAGTTCGGCGGCCGCAGCACCATCATCCGCCCGGGCTATATCGTCGGCCCGCGCGACGACAGCGACCGCTTCACCTACTGGCCGCACCGCATCGCCCAGGGCGGCGAGGTGCTGGTGCCTGGCGACGGGAGCGATCCGGTGCAGGTGGTCGACGCGCGCGACCTGGCCGAGTGGACCATCCGCATGGTCGAGAACGGCGCCACCGGCACGTTCAACGCCTGCGGGCCGGACTACGCCATGAGCACGGATGCGATGGTGCACGGCTGCCACGCCGTGACCGGCGGCCCGGCGCGTTTCACCCACGTGCCGGCGGAGTTCCTCGAGCGGCACGAGGTGGGCCTGCCGATCTGGGTCTCGCGCAGCCATCCCGCCTACGGTGGCTACGGGTCGGTCAGCAACGCACGCGCAATCGGCGCGGGCCTGACCTTCCGCCCGCTGGCGACCACCGTGGCCGACCTGCTGGCCTGGTTCCGCGCGCTGCCGGTCGAACGCCAGGCCCGGCTCGGGGCCGGGATCAGCCGCGAACGCGAAGCCGAACTGCTGGCGGCCTGGCGGGCGCAGGGCGCGCAGCCCGCGCCGGACAGTTGATTCCTCGAATCGAGGGCCGCCTCAGCTCCAGCCGGGGTGATCCGCGACCTGGCGGATCCAGTCGCGCACCTCGGGCGCGCGCGCTTCGTCCAGCGAGCGGATCTTGACGTAGCGCGAGCCCTCGCCCTGCGGCGGGCTGGGGTCGAACTTCGCGCCGGCGAAGAACACCAGGTTCACCGACACGTCGTAGGCCACCATCTCGATCACCCAGCCCTTGTCCGGCAGGCCGTAGTACGCCTTCTTCCACTTCACCGCGTACTCCAGGCCCGGGATGGCGTCGCGGATCGCCTTGTCCAGATGCCTGAGGATGGGCTGCAGGGCGGGCATCGCGTCCTTGATCCAGCCGGCGATGACCGCGTGGCCGCCGGAAGGCTCGGGCGGCTTGCGGTTCGAGGGTTTTGCAGGCGCCTTGGCCATGAGCCGTCTCCTGTCGTTGGTGCCGGGACGCAGGATAGATCGCCGCCCCGGCGCGAGGACGACGTTCTCTTCACCATCCGCGTAGCGCTGACGTCGCGCCGGTGCCGCGCTCGACCGGGCCGCGTGGCGTCAATCCGCTAGAGCAGCCGGAATGCCGCCATCGCAACCAGCGTCGGTGGCAGCGCCGCGGCCAGCAGGCCGAGGGGGTGTATGGTCTGGTCCTTGAAATAGCGGCGCACGATGGACATGCCCGCCGGGTTGGGCGCGTTGGCGATCACCGTCAGGCCGCCGCCGGCCACCGCGCCGGCCACCAGCATGTACTTGAACTCGTCGCTCAGCCCCTCGACCAGCGAGCCCAGGTAGGTCAGGGCGGCGTTGTCGGTGATCGCGGTCAGCGCGGTGGCGCCGAAGAACACCGCGTCGGTGCTCATGTCCATCAGCAGCGGCTGCAGCCACCAGCGCTGCTGTCCGCCCAGCACCACCAGCCCGGCAAGGAAGAAGGCCACCAGCAGGCCCTCGCGCAGGATCAGCCGGTCCTGGTACTTGCCGTAGGCGGTGGCCACGCCCATGAACAGCAGGAAGATGCCCATGAACATCGCCGGATGATGCGCGAACACCACCAGCCCGGCCAGGAACAGCACGTGCAGCGCCACGATCAGCGGGGGCACCGGCCTGGTCGGCGTGCCGGACTCGCCCGACGGCAGCCTGCCCAGCTCCTTGCGGAACAGGAACACCACGACCGCCGCGTTGAACACCACCGCCAGCGCCGCCTTCCAGCCGAAGTTGGTCAGCATGAACAGCAGGTCCCAGTTCCATTTGCCGGCGACCATCAGCACAGGCGGTGCGGCGAACGGCGTCAGCACGCCGCCGATCGAGATGTTGACGAACAGCGTGCCCAGCAGCGCGTACTTGACCTTGTCCGACACGTGCACCGCGTACACCCGGCGGGCGAGCAGCATCGCCGCCAGGGTCATCGCCGCCGGTTCGGTGATGAACGAGCCCAGCAGCGGTACCAGCGCCAGCACGCTGAAGCAGAATTCCAGGCCGTTGCGCCATGGCAGCAGGCGGGCCATGCCGTCCACCAGGTGCGCGGCCAGCCACACGATCGGCCGGGTGCCGGCGATCACCATGATCGCGAACACGAACATCGGCTCGGTGAAGTTGCGCGAATCGACGTAGGCCGCAGCCTCGGAGGTGCCCAGCATCGCCATCATCGTGAGCACGAAGACCATGGCCCAGAAGCCGAAGACCACCTCGACCTCGGCCAGCAGGTGCCAGATGCCCGAATGGGCCGGCTGGCGGTCGGCCAGTCGCTGGAAGTACTTGGTGCTGAAGGTGTGCACGACCGCCAGCGCGAACAGCGCGGTGGCCACGATTTCGATCGGGGTCGCGTTCAAGGCAGGCTGGCACCGATGTGGACCATGGCCATGCTAGGACAGGAAGGCATGCCGGAAACATGCCATGCCACCAAGGTCGAATGCGGTGGCGGGCGCTGCGGGGGTGCCGGGCCGCGGTTTCCGCCGTCGCGCCGCGCGATGGTGCGCGTGCTGGCGAGCGGCAAGTCGGCATGCGGAGTCGGCAAGGTCCCTGGCGAGGAGGCTGCGCGTGCTGCGATGCGGCTTCAGCGCCGCACGTCCAGCAGCTCCACCTCGAACACCAGCGAGGCGCCCGGCGGGATCGCCTTTCCGGCGCCTTCGGCGCCATAGCCCAGGTATGCGGGAATGCACAGTTCCCGCTTGCCGCCTGTCCGCATGCCGGCAACCCCTTCGTCCCAGCCGCGGATCACGCGCCCGGCCCCCAGCCTGAAGACGAAAGGCCGGCCGCGGTCGCGGGAACTGTCGAACTTCGCGCCGCGCCTGTCGGGCGCGCGCTCGTCGTGGAGCCAGCCGGTGTAGTGCACGCTGACCTCGTCGCCGGCGGTCGCGGTTTCGCCTTCGCCCACCGTCACGTCGATGCGCTGCAGCTGCGCCACGTCGCCGCCGGTGTAGGGCGCGGGTCCGCCGCAGGCGGCGACCAGCAGCACGGAGAGGACGGTGGCGAGGCGGGGCAGGCGGTTCGTCATGCGGGAGTCGTCGCGAAGCGGGCCGACAGGATAGCCCGGCGTTCGCATGCCAGGCCTGCGCGGCGAGTCGCGGCCAGCCTCACGGCGTGCGCGAACGCGGCGGCATCGCTGCTTCCGGTCGTCGCCACCGCGTGCAGCGATTCGGGTATCGCCGGGTGCATCCGGCCGCGGGCGTGGCGGCAATGGGCGGACGCCCCGTGCGCGGCGGCGCGTTCGGGCTGGCGGACATGTCGACCGCACGCAGGGGGACATGGAATGTCCTTCCAGGCCCGCGTCGGGTCATCGACCGGACATCAGGCACGCATTGGACATTTGCCTGCGCTGCGGGGAAAGTGCCCGCTGGTTTTCCGCAGCCGCGCGGCTGCCAACGAAGTGGGGATATCGATGAAGTCCAGGGTTCTGCTGTGCGCCGCGACGGCGTTCGCGATCGCCGCCTGCGGCCTGTTTTCTCCGGCCGCCGCGATGGACGGCGCCACGTCCACCCTGCACCTGGTTCCGGTGCCGAAGTCGGTTGAACGAGGCGACGGCATGCTTGAAATCCAGGCGGCGGTGGCGCTGGAGGTGGACCCTGCCGCGGCCAACGCGGCGCGCGCGATCCGGGCGATGCTGGAGGATCTGGACATCGCTGCCGACGACACCGCCGCCACGCGCATCCGCCTGCGGCTGGACGACGACGATGCGGCGCTGGGCGAGGAAGGCTACCGGCTGACGGTGGGCGAGGGCATCGAGCTGGTCGCGCGCACCGATGCCGGGCTGCTGCATGCGGTGCAGACGCTGCGGCAGCTGCTGCCGGCGCAGCCGCAGGCCATGTACCGCGTGCCCCGCGTGGCGATCGGGGATGCGCCGGCATATCCCTGGCGCGGCCTGTCGCTGGACGTGGCCCGCAGCTTCCTGCCGGTGGAATACCTGGAGAAGACGATCGACCGGATGGCGCGGTTCAAGTTGAATCGCCTGCACCTGCACCTGACCGACGACCAGGGTTGGCGGATCGAAATCACGCGGTATCCGCGGCTGGCGGAAATCGGCGGCGCCAGCGCGGTCGAGGGCGGTCGCAGCGGCTTCTACACCCAGGACCAGCTGCGCCACCTGGTGGTGTATGCGCAGGAGCGCGGGATCACCATCGTGCCCGAGATCGACGTGCCCGGCCACGTGCAGGCGGCGCTGGCGTCGTACAACGAGCTGGCCTGCGACGGCGTGGAGAACCTGGCGCCATACTCCGGCCTGGAGGTGGGTTTCAGCGTGCTGTGCCTGGACAAGCCGGACGTGGTGTACCCGTTCGTCCGCGGCGTGCTGGAGGAAGTGGTGGCGATCTTCCCGTCGCAGCAGATCCATATCGGTGGCGACGAGATCAAGCATCCGCTGTATGCCGATTTCGTGGCGCGAGCGGCGAAGATGGTCGAACAGATGGGACGCACGCCGGTGGCCTGGGAGGAGGCGTCCGTGGCCGACACCAGCCCCGCCATGCTGCTGCAGCTGTGGAACGACAGCTACGAGATCGGCCCTGCCGTCGCGGAGGGACACCCGCTGGTCCTGTCGCCATGCTCGTACTTCTACATCGACCACGGCAACTATGCCGGCCAGCCGCAGACCTACGACTGGTGCCGCAAGGAGGGCGTGCCGATGGCGCGGCTGTACGGATTCGATCCGGCACCGTTCCCGACCGCGGTGGGCATCGAGGCTGCGCTGTGGACCGAACTGGTGCACACCGACGCGGCCGCCGACAACCGGCTGTGGCCGCGCCTCGCGGCGTCGGCGGAGCTGGCCTGGAGTGCTGCGGACAGGCGCGGATATGCCGGATTCGTGCAGCGGATGCAGGGGCTGCGCGGGCATCTGGACGCGATGGGGATCGAGTATCACCCCGAAGAAGACCTGGGGTGGGGAGAGTAGGCGCGCAGGCGGCACATCCGCAGCGCGGGCAAGCGCAGCGCCTGTCCGGGTTGCAGGGGGGCGGCGCGGCCGGGGAGGGCCGCGCCGCCGGAGGCCGGATCAGCCGACCTTGATGCTGCCGCGCATCACGGCCCAGTGGCCGGGGAAGCTGCAGAAGAACTCGTAGGGCCCGGCGCCCTGGATCGCGCTGACGGCGAAGGTGACGGACGTGCTTTCGCCACCGCCGACCATGTCGGAATGGGCGATGACGCGGGCGTCGCCATCCTTGACGTAACCACCGTCCACGCCGGCCGAGACGCCGTCGGCGGCGATGGCCGCCCGGTCGGAGCCCGGCGCAATCACGACGTTGTGGCCCATCGCCGCCACCGGCAGCTTGCCGACGTGGTTGAGGTTGATGGTGAACTCGCTGCAAGACGAGGGCACGGTGATCGAGTCGACGTTGAACTGCATCGCGTCGTTGCCCTCGATGGTCGTGCTGCAGTTCTCGACCACGGCTTCGTTGCCGCCGCTGGCCGGGGCCGCGGCTGGAACGGCGGCCGCATCGGCGCCGGTGGCCGGATCGGTTCCCGCGACCGGGTCGGCAGGCGCGACCGGAGTCGCGCTCGGCGCGGGCTCGGCGGCGGGAGCCGGCGTTGCTGCCGGCGCCTGCGTTTCGGACGCGGGCGGCGGGGAGTCCGCGCACGCCGCCAGCGCGAGTGCGCAGCTGATGCAAAGGCACGTGAGTTTGAGGTTCATGGGGCTCTCCCGGGATGATGGCGGCGACATGATCGCCGGCAGGGCCATAGCATCGGGTGAAGAAGGCCGAGCGATTGCGCGACGTGGCGCGGTCCTCCGAGGTCCTGCACTGCCTTCACGCGGCACTCACGCGCATTGCGTTTCAAGCCTGGCGACCTCGCGCCCTGTCGTGGCGGAATCCGGCGCAGGGCGACAATCGACGCGATTGTCGTTTAACCTGTCCCGCGTGGCCCTACAGGAAGCAGTCCGAATGAAGCCGACCAACCTGATTGCGCCCTTGCGATGGCTCGGGATGCTGGTGCTGCTGCTGATGGCCGTTGCCGTTTTCTATGCCGGCTACACCGCCATCGTGTACTGGCCGTCGATCGCGGTCTAGGGAGGAGGCATGAACAAGCGGCAGTCGCGGATCTTCGCCATCGTCGCAACGGGCCTTGCCGCCGTTGCCTTCCTGGTCCTGACCATCCACAGCCACATGCGCTTCGGTGAGCTCACCAATGCGCAGGACATCACGCCGGAGATCACCCACGGCAAGGATGTCTGGCACAAGTACAACTGCATCAACTGCCACACCCTGTTCGGCGAAGGTGCCTACTACGCGCCCGACCTGACCAAGATCGCACAGCATCGCGGCGAGGCCTACCTCAAGGCCTACATGCGCGATCCCTCGAAGTTCTACGACGAGCAGCGCCACCGGCGGCTGATGCCCACGCAGGACCTCAGCGAGGTCGAGATCGACAACCTGATCAAGTTCCTCGACTGGGTGTCCAAGGTCGACAACCAGGGCTGGCCGCCGCGCCCGATCCTGGTCGCCGGCGGAACGATGAACGTGGCCGCGCAGGGCGCCGAAGCGGGCGCGACGGTGGCGCAGGACGTGCGGCCGGTGAGCCCGGACAACGACCCGCGCGCCCTGGGCGAACACCTGTTCCGCACCGCGACGCCGGTCTGTACCGCCTGCCATTCGCTGCAGCCGGGCGTGCAGCTGGCCGGGCCTTCGATGGCCGGCCTGGCCGAACGCGCGGCGCAGACGCTGGCGTCGCCCGACTACACCGGCAGCGCGACCGACGTGGACGGCTACATCCGCGAGTCGATCCTCCAGCCCAGCGCGCACCTGGTGCCAGGCGACATGTTCTCGGCCGCCGGCGTGTCGTTCATGCCCAACACGTATGCGGACGCGCTGAGCGACGAGCAGATCGACCAGCTCGTGGCCTACCTTGAAACGCTGAAGTAGAACCGCCGGCACCAGGAGATTGTCCATGCGCTACAAGTCCCAATCGGTCGCCTACTGGTATTTCGCAGTGGCCATGGTGCTGTTCGGGTTGCAGATCGTGTTCGGGCTGCTGTCGGCGGCGAAGTACCTGGGCCCCGACCCGCTGCTGTACATCCTGCCGTTCGACGTGACCAAGACGATCCACACCAACCTGCTGATCGTGTGGGTACTGACCGGCTTCATGGGCGCCACCTACTGGATGGTGCCGGACGAATCGCGCACCGAGCTGTACAGCACGAAGCTGGCCTACTGGCAGCTGGGCTTGTGGACGCTGATGGGCGTGACCGCGGTGATCGGCTACCTGTTCCGCTACGGCACCGGCAACAAGCTGCTCGAACAGCCGCTGCCGCACAAGATCGTGATCGTGATCTGCATGCTGATGTTCCTCTACAACATCGGCATGACCATCAAGCGATCCGGCCGGTTCACTACCACCGAGGGCGTGCTGCTGGGCGGGCTGGCGCTGTCGGCGATCCTGTACATCCCGGCGCTGCTGCACTACGAGAACTACACCGTCTCGATCTTCTACCGCTGGTGGACCATCCACCTGTGGGTGGAAGGCGTATGGATGATGATCATGGCCGGCTTCCTGGCCTACCTGCTGATCCGGCTGTCGGGCATCGACCGCGAGGTGATGGAGAAGTGGCTGTACGTGATCGTCGGCCTGGTGTTCTTCGCCGGCATCCTGGGCACCGCGCACCACTACTACTGGGTGGGCGTGCCGCAGATCTGGCTGCCGATCGGCGGCTTCTTCAGCGCACTGGAGCCGCTGGCACTGGCGGCGATGGCGATCTACGCCTATGCGGCGATGCGTCGCGGCGGGGTCAGGCACCCCAACGCGCTGGCCCTGCACTGGACCATCGGCAGCGCGATCTTCGCCCTGTTCGGCGCCGGCCTGCTCGGCCTGGCGCACACCTGGCCCAGCGTCAACAAGTGGACCCACGGCACCCTGATCACCGCGATGCACGCGCATTCGGCGTTCTATGGCGCCTACGCGATGATCGTGCTGGCGATGATCACGTATGCGCTGCCGGGCCTGACCAACCGGCCGCAGAACAACTACTCGCCGCTGGGCTACTGGGCCTTCTGGCTGCAGGTCACCGGCATGTTCGGCATGACCCTGTCGTTCGGCACCGCCGGCATCGCCCAGGTCTACCTGGAGCGGATCATGGGCATGGGCTATCTCGACGCGCAGCTCAAGATCCAGGTGCACTTCCTGATGCTGATCCTGGCCGCGACGATCTTCGCCACCGGTGTTGCGATCTTCATCTACGACTTCTTCCGCTACCGGCCGCAGTTCGACGCGGTCGACGCGGATGCGCCCGAGGACCGGCCGGTGGCGGCAGAGGCGGCCGCGGAACGGTGAACGCACGCATGCGGGAGGAGGCGGCGGAGCCGTATTACCTGCCCACCGGCAACGAAATCGGCATCGTCGAGCAGTGCCACGCCGGCGGGCTGGCGGTGATGCTCAAGGGCCCGACCGGCTGCGGCAAGACGCGTTTCGTCGAGCACATGGCCTGGCGCCTGGGCCGGCCACTGATCACGGTGTCCTGCCATGACGACCTGACCGCGAGCGACCTGGTCGGCCGCTTCCTGATCCGCCACGACGAAACGGTGTGGCAGGACGGGCCGCTGACCCGGGCCGTGCGCGAAGGCGCGATCTGCTACCTGGACGAGGTGGTGGAGGCGCGCCAGGACACCATCGTGGTCCTGCATCCGCTCACCGACTACCGGCGCATGCTGCCGATCGACCGGACCGGCGAGACGCTGGAGGCCGCGCCCGGCTTCCAGCTGGTGATCTCGTACAACCCCGGCTACCAGCGCATGCTCAAGGACCTCAAGCCGAGCACGCGCCAGCGCTTCGTGTCGATCGAACTGGGCTTCCCCGAGCCAACTGCCGAAGCGGCGATCGTCGCTGCCGAGAGCGGCGTCGAGCGCGGCACCGCGGTGGCGCTGGTGGAGCTGGCCACGCGCGTGCGCTCGCTGCGCGACCGTGGCCTGGCCGAGGTGCCCAGCACGCGCCTGCTGATCGCCGCCGGGCGCCTCGTGGCCAGCGGCATCGGCGTGCGCGAGGCCTGCAGCGCGGCGGTGGTCTCGCCGCTGAGCGACGATCCGACCCTGCTCGGCGCGATGCGCGAACTGGTCGACGCGATGTTCCCGTAGGCGGCGCGCGATGGCCGAAGCCGAGGACGTGGTCGTCGATGCGGCGCGGCATGCGACCGTCTTCATCCGCGACACCTGGCGCCGGCACTACGCGCGCGAACCCGACGCCCCGGTTGCGCTGGCCTCGCTCGCACGGCGCCTGGACCTGCTGCTCTCGGCCGCCTGCGGCACCAGCCTGCCCATGCGCGTGGCGCTGCCGCCGGCGCGGCCGACCGTGTTGCACCGGCTGTTCCATCGGCGCGCCCATCCGCGCCACCAGCGGGCGCTGCCCGCCACCAGCGGCGACGCGCTCTGGCTGCCGGCGCATCTGGACACCAGCGACGCGCTCGAGGCCTCGGAGCTGTATCGCGCCATGGCCCTGCAGCAGGCGCTGCGCGCCATGCGCGGCCACGTGCCGGAGATCCTCGGGCAGGGCGACGCGCTGCTGCGCGATACCGCCCTGGTGCTGGAGGCGCAGGCGGCGGAAATCGAAGTGGCACGGCGCTTTCCCGGCCTGCTGCCGGCGCTGCGGCGGCTGCGGCGGCAGGCGCTGGCCGCGCGACCGCCGCTGGATGCCTTCGCGCCCGCGCGACTGCCGCTGGAGCGGCTCCTGCGCGGCATCCTGGAGCAGGAGCTGCGCCCGGATCCCGAACCCCCCGTCGACCCCGCTGCGGATCCGCTGGCCGCCGCGACGCGGCTGCTGCGCGACTGGGGCATCGACCGTGCCGACGTCCAGCGGCTGGGCCCGATGCCGCTGTACCGCGACTGGTGGACCGGCGAGCTGCGTGCGGCCGGCGGCGCCGCCACCCACGTGATCGAGGGCGGTGCGTCGAACCGTGACCGGGACGAGCCGGTGCGCAGCGCGCGCATGGAGCGCCGGCCCGAGCAGCGCGATGCGATCGAGGACGAGGACAAGCCCGGCGGACCGGGCGTGTGGATGATCCAGCAGGACCAGCCGCACGAGGTGGCCGAGGACCCGTTCGGGCTGCAGCGGCCGGTCGACCGCGACGACGAGACCAGCGCCGACGAGTACGGCGACATGCTTTCGGAGCTGGCATCCACGCGCATGATCGCCGCGCCGGATCCGCCGCGCGAGGTGCTGCTGTCGGACGACCCGCCGCCCAGCCGCGCGATCCTGGAGTTCGGCGACAGCGGCGAAGGCGATGCCCGCTTCCGCTATCCCGAATGGAACCACGCCGACGCCTCGTACATCGAGCACGGCACGACCGTGAACATGATCGCGCCCGTGCCCGGCAGCCCTGCCTGGGTCGATACGACCCTGGCCCGCCACCGTGCGCACCTCGACGGCATCCGCCGCCAGTTCGAGGCGCTGCAGCCCGAGCGCGTGCGCCTGCGCCGGCAGAGCGATGGCGACGACATCGATATCGACGCCTGCGTGCAGGGCCGCGCCGACCTGCGCGCCGGCGGCTTCCTGCGCGAGGGCCTGTACGAGTCGCGCCGCCCGGGCCGGCGCAGCATCGCGGTCTCGCTGCTGGTCGACGCCAGCGGCTCCACCGACGGCTTCATCGGCGACGGCCGGCGCGTGATCGACGTCGAGCGCGAGGCGCTGCTGCTGGTCTGCGTGGCCTTGGAGGGCCTGGGCGAACCGTTCTCGGTCATGGCGTTTTCCGGCGAAGGCCCGCACGGCGTGAGCATGCGCATGCTCAAGGACTTCGACGAGCGCTACGGGCAGGAGGTCGCGCTGCGCATCGCCGGGCTCGAGCCGGAGAACTACACCCGCGCCGGTGCCGCCATCCGCCACGCCACCGCGCTGCTGATGCGCCAGCAGGCCGAGCACCGCCTGCTGCTGATGCTCTCGGACGGCAAGCCCAACGACGCCGACCGCTACGACGGCCGCTATGGCGTCGAGGACATGCGCCAGTCGGTCACCGAGGCGCGGCTGCAGGGCATCTTCCCGTTCTGCCTGACCGTGGACCTGCAGGCGCCGGGCTACCTGCCCAAGGTCTTCGGCCCCGACAGCTACGCGGTGCTGTCCACGCCCGCGCGCCTGCCGATGGTGCTGCTGGACTGGACCAGACGCCTGCTGGCGCGGTGAGATCGCGCGCGCCGGTGGCCGTGGCCATCCTCATGCGGCCGCTTCGCGGGGCCGTCTATGCTCTGCGCTGCACCGCGCCGGAGGACGCCTCTTGAGCAACCCGCTGCTGGACGCGCTGGACCGCAGCTTCGACGCCATGGCGCCGGAGCTGCTGGCGATCTACCAGGACCTGCACCGCAATCCCGAGCTGTCGATGCGCGAGCACCGCAGCGCCGCCATCGCCGCGGACTTCATCGAACGCCTCGGCTGCGAGGTCAGTCGCGAGGTGGGCGCGACCGGCGTGGTCGGCGTGCTGCGCAACGGCGACGGGCCGACGGTCATGCTGCGCGCGGACATGGATGCGCTGCCGATGGACGAGGACACCGGCCTGGCGTACGCCAGCCAGGTGCCGGGCGTGGCCCACAGCTGCGGCCACGACATGCACATGGCCTGGCTGATGGGCGTGGCGCAGGTGCTGGCCGGGGTGCGCGAGGCCTGGCGCGGCACGGTGCTGCTGGTGTTCCAGCCCGGCGAGGAAACCGCGCAGGGTGCGCGGGCGATGGTCGCGGACTGGGATGCGCGCGGCCTGCCGCGCGCCGACGTGGTGCTGGGCCAGCACGTGATGGCGGGTGCCGCGGACACGGTGCGCTGCCGGCCGGGCGTGATGCTGTCGGCCGGAGACAGCCTGCAGGTGCGCATGACCGGCCGCGGTGCGCACGGATCGGAGCCGCAGAACTCGGTCGATCCGGTGGTGATGGCCGCCTCCACCGTGCTGCGCCTGCAGACCATCGTCTCGCGCGAGCTGTCGCCGATGGATGGCGCGGTGCTCACGGTCGGCTCGCTGCAGGCCGGGACCACCGAGAACATCATTCCCGAACACGCCACCCTCAAGCTCAACCTGCGCACCTACGACGAGCAGGTGCGCGAACACATGCTTGGCGCGGTCCGCCGGATCTGCTGCGCCGAGGCCCAGGCGTCGGACGCGCCGGCCGGGCCCGAGTTCACCGCGCTCAGCAGCTTCCCGCTGACGTACAACGATCCGGCCGCCACCGCGCGGGTCATCGACGCCTTGCGCGCGTATTTCGGCGAACGCCTGCTCGAGGGCAGGCCGTCCGCCGCCAGCGAGGATTTCAGCATCTTCGGCCGCAGCTGGGAGGTGCCGTACGTGTTCTGGTTCGTTGGCGGCACCGACCCGGCCGCCTACGAACGGCACCGTCGGGCGGGTACGGTGAAGCAGATTCCCAGCAACCACTCCCCGCGCTTCGCGCCGGTGCCGCATCCGACGCTCTGCACCGGGCTGGAGGCGATGCTGGCGGCGGCCTCGGCGTGGCTGTGCGTGCGCACGGAGAACGGCCAGCCGACCTGAAAGGTGTGGCGGCCGCCGCAATCCCCACCGGACCATGGCTGCAGTGGTCCCGGCGGCGGACCGATCCGGCAGCAGCGGCTCCAGTCGGCCGGCGGCTCCGCACCCACCGACACCAGGCACGTGGCGGCCGGGCGTCTTTGCGATACCCTGCGCAGCCCTTTCGCAAGCTTGTCGCGCGCCCGATGTCGTCACTCCGCGTTGTGCTGATCCTGTCCGTGGTCGCGGCGAACACGGTGCTGCACGTGGTGCCGCTGCTGCTGGTGGCGCTGGCCAAGGCGCTGCTGCGGTGGCGACGCGTGCGCCTGGCCTGCAACGGGGCGCTGACGGGCATCGCCGAGAGCTGGATCGCGGTCAACACCTTCCTGATCGACCACTTCACCGGCGCGCGCTTCCAGGTGACCGGAGTCGACGGCGTGCAGGCCGACGGACACTACCTGGTGCTGGCCAACCACCAGAGCTGGGTCGACATCCTGGTGCTGCAGAAGGTGTTCAACCGCCGCATCCCGCTGATGCGCTTCTTCCTCAAGCGCGAGCTGATCTGGGTGCCGCTGCTGGGCCTGGCCTGGTGGGCGCTGGATTTTCCGTTCATGGGCCGCCACACCCGGGCCCAGATCGCCCGCAACCCGGAGCTGGGGCGACGCGACATGGAGGCCACGCGCCGTGCCTGCGGGAAGTTCCGCGAGGTTCCGGTGGCGGTGATGAACTTCGTCGAGGGAACGCGCTTCACCCCGGCCAAGCACGCGCGCCAGGACTCGCCGTACCGGCACCTGCTCAAGCCCAAGTCGGGCGGCGTGGCCTATGTGCTCGAGGCGATGGGCGATGCGCTGCACGGCATCCTCGACGTCGCCATCGCCTATCCCGGCGGACGTCCGACCATGATCGACCTGATGGCCGGGCGCGTGCCGGCCGTGCATGTCTCGGTGCGGAAGCGGCCGCTGCCGACCGACATTCCGCGTAGCGGCGTCGGCGACGAGCGCGCCGACCGCGCCCGCTTCCAGAAGTGGATGAACGGGCTCTGGCGGGAGAAGGACGAGGAGCTCGCGAGGCTGCTGGGCAATCGTCCGGAGTAGGCGCGCGGGCTGTGCCCGGCAACGAACCCGGGACAGCCCGGCCACCGCGCCGTCCGGCCTACTCGGGCGCCTGCATCGCAGGCGCGACCGCCGCCTTCGCCTGCTTCTTCAGTTCCAGCTCCTGCATCGGGTACACGTCCTTGATGTAGAAGTAGAAGAACGCGAGCGAGAACGCCAGTACCAGCAGTCCGATCACCTGGGAGGTGATCTCGATCCCGGCCGGCCCGAGCTTGACGCTCGAAGACGGGGAGGCGCCGATGGTCGCGTCGTCGTCTTCGTGCACGGGATCCATGCCGCTCGCCGGCCGGTCGACACTGCCGCCGGTCGCGGGCGGGGTTGCCGTTCGAGGCGCACCGCGCCGGCGCGGCCTTCGGTCATGGGTGAACTGCAGGTAGGTGATGAACAGGCCGAAGGCCACGATGACCAGGACCACGTACATCAGCAGCCGGGTCGAATGCAGGTGCCATTCCCAGCTCCGGCGCGAGAACTCGCGCTGCCAGCGGAGATAGGCGGCGTGGTCTTCTCGGTCCTGGCGAAGCAGCGTCGAGGGGGCGGCAACCGCGGCGGCCTCCTGTTCAAGCTGGCCGGCGATGTCCGCGAACGGCGATGGCGCGCCGGCCGCGGCGGGCGGGCCCGCGGCTGGCAGCGCAGGCGCGGGTGCAGCCAGGGCTCGGGCGCACGCGAAGGCGAGCGCCAGCGCGAGTGCCAGCGGCAGGCCTGGCGGCACGACGGTGGGTCGACAGGGCCCGGTTCTCATGATGCGGGTGCGATCAGCAGGGCCGAACGCGCGTAGTACTGCAGGCGCCGGAACGGGCAGCCTTGCGGCGTGTGGGTGTCGAATGCGGCCAGGTCGCCGCTGGACTGGTTCAGGCGCTGGCGCAGCAGGCGTCCGAGCGCGGCGAGCTGGTCCTCGTCGACGCCGTGGGGCAGGGCGCAGGGATCGTCCGGCAGGACGCCCGGGACCGGGCCGATCTGCTGCGCCAGCGTCGCCATGTCCAGCGGAAACACGACGTTGCCATCGGGCACCTGCTGCGCGACCAGGCCCGGGCCGACGGGCAGGACGGTCATGGCGCGCGCGTCCGCCTTGCGGATGTTCTCGATGATCCCGGCGCGCGTGGGGGAATCGAGTTCGATGCCGTCGAAGACGACTTCCTCGGGCAGCGCGACCACAAGCCGTTCCGCCGGCGCGGCGACATCGTCGAACGTGTCGGGGCGTGGTGGCGTGAACTGCTGCGCGCCCGCCGTGGTCGAGGCTGCGAGCGCCAGCGCCGCCAGCCAGCGCAAACCGGTCCCGGCCGGGTGCGCGGTCACTGGCGTCGGTGCTGGCCGGGGTGCGTTCCTGCGCATGCTGCCTCCTGGAGTGGTCGCCAATGACGACTACTACGCAGGCAGCCGGCGACGGCGGACAGCCGCACGGGCCGCCCCCGCGGCTTCCGACCGGCGGCACTACCGGCGGGGTCGGCGCGCTATCCGCCGCGGCGCTCGTCGGAGACGATGCTGCCGTCGACGAGGGTGATGGTGCGGTCGCAGGTTTCCGACAGGCGCGGGTCGTGGGTGACCACCAGCACCGCGCAGCCGTAGTCGGCGTTGAAGCGGCGCAGCAGGTCGAACACTTCGGCGGCGGTCTTCGTGTCGAGGTTGCCGGTGGGCTCGTCGGCCAGCAGCAGGGCGGGGCGGGTGACCAGGGCGCGGGCGATGGCCACGCGCTGCTGTTGGCCACCGGAAAGCTGGTCGGGCCGGCGGTCGGTGAACTTCCCCAGGCCCACGTCGGCCAGCAGGCCGCGCGCGGTGTCCATGATCTCCGGGGTCGGGCGGCCGTTGGCGACCATCCACGGCATCAGCACGTTCTCCAGCGCGGTGAAGGCGCCGATCAGGTGGTGGAACTGGAACACGAAGCCCAGGTGCCGACCGCGCAGCGCGGTGCGGGCCTCGTCGTCCATCGCGGCGGTAGCCTCGCCGCGCAAGTACAGCTCGCCGGCGGTGGGGCTGTCGAGCAGGCCGACGAGATTGAGCAGGGTGCTCTTGCCCGAACCCGAGGGGCCGACCAGGGCGGCGAAATCGGCGCTGTCCAGGCACAGGTCGATACCGTGCAGCACTTCCACCTCGGTCGGCTGGCCGAGGTTGTAGGACTTGCGCAGGCCCTCCAGGCGCAGCACGTCGCGCGCATCAGCCACGGATCGCCTCCACCGGGTCCAGGCGCGAGGCGCGCCAGGCCGGCACCAGCGCCGCGCCCATGCCGGCCAGGGTGGCGATCGCCATCGCCGCCGGCACCAGCGCCGGCGGCAGGGGGATGTAGAACAGCCCGGGACCGAATGCGTTGAACACCCACACCAGCCCGAGCCCGGCCAGCGCGCCGATCGCCGATCCGGCCAGGCCGAGCACCGCGCCCTGGACCAGGAACACGTGCAGCAGCTGCCGGCGACGGGTGCCCATGGCGCGCAGGATGCCGATCTCGCGCGTGCGCTGGGCCACGCTCACCGCCAGCACGCTGGCGATGCCCAGCGCCACCGACATCGCGACAAACACGCTGATCATGCGCGTGGACATGCTCTGCGAGGTGAGCGCGTTCATCAGCTGGGCGTTGCTTTCCATCCAGCTCTCGGCCTGCAGTCCGGTCAGCCCGCGCACGCGCGCGGCCACGCGGTCGGCCGCGAACAGCTCCTCGACCGTCAGGTCGATCACGGTCACGCCGCCGGGCAGGCCGAGCAGCGACTGCGCCTGCTTGAGGTCGACGTAGACGTAGCGCGAATCGAGCTCGCGCACGCCCAGCTCGAAGATCCCGGCCACGGTGACCACCGCGCCGCGCCCGTCGCCGGCCTCGAGGCGCAGCTTGCCGCCCAGGCGCAGCCCGAGGTCCTCGGCCAGCTGGCGGCCGACCAGGGCGTTGTCCGAGCCCACGGCGAGCCGGCCTTCGACGATGTGCTCGTCGAGCGGGATCACCCGCAGGTAGCGCGGCGGATCGATGCCGACCAGCGCCACCGATTCGAACGCCTCGCCGCGACGGCCGAAGGCCGGGCCGGAGACCAGCGGCGAGACCGCGGTGACGCCGGGCAGGCGGTCGAGCACGTCGCGCGCCTGCAGCCAGTTGTCGATCGGGCGCAGCGACTGCGGGCGCGGGTCCTCGAGCACCAGCTGCAGGGCGCCGTCGGGCGGCGGCGCGATGCGGTTGATCTCGCGCGGCGCCTCCACCCGCACGTGCGCCTGGGTGCCGAGCGTGCGCTCGATGACGTTCTCCTGCAGGCCGGAGATCAGCGCGGTGACGAACACGATCACCGACACGCCGACGGAGATGCCGACCAGGATCAGCAGGGTCTGCGCGCGGCCCTGGCGCAGGAAGCGCAGGGCGATGCCGGTTTCGATCCACATCGTTCAGTCGAACGGCATCGGCAGCTCGCCGTCGCGCGACTCGCGCGGCTGCGCGGTGGAGGCGGGCGCGGGCTGGAGCTGGAGGCGGACGCGGTCGCCGTCGTCCGGCAGCGCGTCGCGGGCGAGCGCGCCGGCGGCCACCACCTCGTCGCCGGCGGACAGCCCCTCCAGCACTTCGCTCATCGCCAGGCCGCGCAGGCCCAGGCGCACCGGCACGCGCTCGACGCGACCGCCGTCCACGCGCAGCACGGCGGCACGGTCGCTGCCGATGTCGGCGTCGAGCAGGGCGTCGTTGGGCACGGCCAGCGCGTCCTCGCGGCGGCCGGTGACCAGGGTGGCGGTGACGGTCATGTCCTGCCGCACGAAGTCGGCGGCCGGGTCGATGCGCAGGCGCACGTCGACCGTGCCTCGCGTGGGATCCACGCCGGGCGCGATGTGGAAGACGCTGGCGGCGAACGGGCGCATCGGGAACGCGTCGGCGATGCAGGTGGCCGGCTGCCCGGGTTCGAGCCGGCCGAGGTTCTTCTCGTCCAGCGCCACCAGGACTTCGCCCGGCGCATCGCGGGCGATCTCCAGCAGCACGTCGCCCGGGTTCACGGTATCGCCCGGCTCGACGCTGCGCACCAGCACGGTGCCGGGAACGGTGGCGCGGATCTGCGCGCGCGCAAGCTCGGCCTCCGCAGCCTCGAGGCGTTCGCGCGCCTGCGCCTCGCGAGCGCCGCCATCGAGCGCATCGACCGCCAGCCGGGCCTGTTCGGCAGCCGCACGTGCCGCGATGGCGGTCTGGCTGGCCGCCTCCACGCTCTCGCGCGATACCAGCTGGCGTTCGCCCAGTTCGCGGCGGCGGGCAAGCTCGCGTTCGGCCTGGGCCAGCTCGGCGCGCGCCTGGCGCAGGCGCGCCTGGGCGTCGGGGCGCTCGGTCGTGCGCAGCGCCTCCAGCGCGGCCCGGGCCTCGTCGCGGCGGGCCTGCAGGTCGCGTGCGCGCAGCACCACCAGCACGTCGCCGGGTTCGACCCGGTCGCCGTCCATCACCCGCCGTTCGAGCACCAGGCCGGCGATCTCCGCGCCCACCAGCACCCGCGACGGCGCCGCCACGCGCCCGGTCGCAACCACGTTCTGCACCAGCGGCCCGCTGGCGATCTCGTAGCCGGGCAGGTGCGGCCCACGCAGCCGGGTCGCGGCCCAGACCACCAGCAGCAGCACTGCGATTGCCGCTGCCGCCAGCAGCCATCGCCTGCGGCGCGCCACATCGTCAGCCATCGTCCGATCCTGCCGCCAAAGCACGCATCTTGGCTGAAAACCGGTGATGCCGCCAACGGATCGCGTCGTGCCGACGCGGCGTCCACGCCAAGGCCACGCCGGGCCCTGTAGCATCCCGCGCCACGCCCTCCGACGGAGCCGCCCATGCACCACTTCCTCCCGTCCGCCGACGACGTGATCGCGGTAACGCTCCAGGACCGGATCACATCCGAAGACCTGGACGCGCTGATGGACTGTATCGAGGGCGCCCTGGCGCGGAATCCGAAGCTGCACATGTTCGTCGAGACGCGCTCGCTCGACAGCCTGGAGCTGACCGGTTTCGGCGGCCACCTGGCGCGCGCGATGCCGCTGATGAAGGAGCTGCGCCGGTTCGGCCGCATCGCGGTGGTGGCCGACCAGGCCTGGGTGCGCGCCGGCACGCGCGTTGAAAGCGCGCTGCTGCCGTTCGTGAGCTATCGCGTGTTCGAGCCCGACGAGCGCGCCCGCGCCCTGGCCTGGGTGGTCGAGGGCTGAGCGCGAACGCGCCGCGGCCGCGGCGGATCAGCCCCGGACCGCGGCCTCGATCGCGGCGACGCTGATCCTGCGCATGCCCATCATCGCCTGGAAGGCGCGGGCGGCCACGGCCGGATCCGGATCGGCGATCGCATCGGTGAGCACCCGCGGCGTGATCTGCCACGACAGCCCCCAGCGGTCGCGGCACCAGCCGCAGGCGCTTTCCTCGCCGCCATTGCCGACGATGGCGTCCCAGTAGCGGTCGGTTTCGGCCTGGTCGTCGGTGGCTACCTGGAACGAGAACGCCTCGCTGTGGGGGAAGGCCGGACCGCCGTTGAGGCCGAGGCAGGGGATGCCCAGGACCGAGAAGCGCACGGTGAGCACGTCGCCGGCCTTGCCGGAGGGGAAGTCCGCGGGCGCGCGATACACGCCGTCGACGTGGCTGTCGGGGAAGGTGCGGGCGTAGAAGGTCGCGGCATCGTGGGCGGTGCCGTCGAACCAGAGGCAGACGAGGTTTTTCGGTGTCATGGCGGGCTCCGTGTGGCCTGGTGGGTGTTCCGCTTCCACGACGCAGCACGGCCGCCGGAATCGACACGCCGGCACCGCGCTGCCGTCCGCCGAGGGCGACGCGACCTACAGCATCGCCAGCTCGACGTTGGTCAGGTTGCCACGGTACTCGTTGCGCAGGCGAACCTTGCGCGCCAGGTCGGCGACGATGTGGCCGCTGAAGTCGACCCCGGTCAGTTCCTCGGCCATGTTGATGCCGCCGGGCGTGTCGACGTTCACCTCCATCAGCTTGTCGCCGACAATGTCGAGTCCGGCCAGGTACATGCCGTCGCGGATCAGTTTCGGCGCCACCAGTTCGGCCAGGTGCAGCGCGTCGGCGTCGGGCTCGGCCAGTTCCACCTTGCCGCCGGCGCTGATGTTGCTGCGCGCGTCGCCGCTGTCGTTGTAGCGGCGGAAGCAGGCGTAGCGGCCGTCGACCTGGAGCGGGCGCCCGTTGAGGGTCAGCAGGCGCAGGTCGCCGTCGGCCGCGGCGGGCAGGTACTCCTGGGCGATCGCGTAGCCGTCGCGGATCACCGCGTCGATCATCTGGTTGACGTTCGCGCCGCCGTCGCCGTTGACCACGAACACGCCCTGGCCGCCGGATCCCTGCAGCGGCTTGATCACGCCGCGACCGCCCTGGGCCGAGATGAACTCCTTGATCGCGTCGGCATCGCGGCTGATGCAGGTCACCGGGCGCACGTCTTCGGGGAAATGCTGGAAGTAGGTCTTGTTGGACGCGTCGGTCAGGTGGGTCGGGTCGTTGAGCACGATCACGCCGCGAGCGACCACCAGCTGCGCGAACAGCAGCGCGCTGTTGGGTGCCCAGGGACGGTCGACCACTTCCTCGGCCGGATCGCTGCGCAGCATCAGCACGTCCAGCTCCTCGACGTTGATGCGATCCACCCGGGCGTCCTCGCCCTGGAGCTCGGCCAGCAGCGCGGCATCGTCCGCGTAGTCGGTTTCGCGCGGCAGGTGCGCCCTGGCGTGGACGACCCCGCTCGGGTCGTAGATGAAGCCCTCCAGGCCGATCAGCGCGACCGAATGGCCGAGCCTGGCGGCGGTGCGCGCCAGCCGGATGGTGGTGTAGTCGTCCTGTTCGGTGGCGACGTCGTTGACGGTGAAACCCA
Organism: Pseudomonadota bacterium; assembly: GCA_023388355.1. Next base: position 120,176 of record JAEWGI010000071.1, on the reverse strand, counting down.
GGCGCAGGGGGCGGTCGCTCATGCAGTCGATTCCAGCGGGAGGGGGGCGGGGTGGGCGTGGTGCAGCTGGCCAATGTCGAGCCGGCGGCAGCGGTCGAGGGCGGCCGGGAAGCCGGCGGCGCTGGCGTAGCGCGGCAGCAGGCGCGGCGGAGTGACCCAGCCTTCGTCCGCAAGCTGCGCCAGCGCGGCGCGATGACGCAGCGCGAACTTGCCGGCGAACAGGGTTTCGAACTCGCCGCCCGCGCGCAGGTCGGCGAGCAGGTCGCACAGGCCGCGCAGGTACACCGCGTCCTTGGTCAGCCCGCCGCCGCGCAGGGCGCGCACCGCGATGTCGAAGGCCTCGTCGGTGGCGAACCCGTGCCGGTCGTGCAGGCAGGCGAAGATCGCGGGGATGTCCTGGCGATGGATCGCCATGTCGGCGGCCAGCACGCGCGCGGCGAGGATGCGCAGGCGCTCGCCCGGCAGGTAGCCGACCAGGAACTCGGCCAGCACGCCCAAGCCCTCCTGCAGCGGATCGTACTGCGCCAGGCCGACCGACAGCTGGCGCAGCGGCTGGCGCGCGCCGTTGTAATGGGTGACCACGTGGGTGCCGATCTCGTGCTGCACCAGCGGCTGCAGGCGCGCCTGAGGAAGGCGCAGTTCGGCATCGAGGTACAGGCGTCCGTGCGAGACCATCATCAGCGAGCCGATGTCGGCGTTGACGATCACGTCCAGGCTGAAGTCGGGCGCTCGCTCGCGGTACCAGGCGACTTCGTCCTCGACCGCGGCCACCACCGCATCGACGCCGATGTCCGCCTCCAGCCGCTCGCCCGGCTCCACCTCGTCGAGCAGGCGCTGCGCCAGCGCCAGCAGCTCCGGCTCGACCCCGCCGAACAGTTCGATGCTCGCCGCGGTGAACGCGCCGGTGCCGCGCAGCCGCACCAGTTCGATGGTGTGGCCGAGATCGCGCTGCTTCTCGGCCAGCAGGTCGGCCAGCAGCGGAGATTCGATCCGGTCCACCGGCAGCGCCAGCAGGCGGCGGCGCATCGCGTCCAGGTCGAGTACCGGCTCGGCGTAGCGCAATGGCGAGACCGTGGTCCGGCCGCTGGCCTCGAATTCATCCCACAGCGCGTCGGTGCCCAGGGGGTTGAGCGCGAGCAGCCAGTCGAGCTGGGTGTCGATCGACAGCAGCGCGGCGTCGACGTCCGCGGCCACTGGCGGCAGGGCGCGGGCATCGGGTGACGTGAGCGGCAGCGGGAGCGCGCGTGCGTTCAAGCGATCCTCCGGAACTCGGGGCGGATCGCATCGACCGCCGCGCGCAGGCCCTCGTGCAGCGCCCGCAGCGCGGGCAGGTCGACCCGCCCGGTCCACTCGTCCATGAAGATCTTCTTGTACTCGGGCGAGATGGTGCACACCCGCGGCCCCCAGCGCGCATACACCCATTCAGGGAAATGGCCGCCGGTGGGGAAGCGTACGTTGGCGCGCACGTCCGGGGTACGGCCGCACACGGGCGTCTGCCGCAGCACGTGGGCGAAGCGTTCGGCCACCTGCATCCAGCGGCCCGGCGCGACCGTGGTCAGGCCCAGCTCGATGTCGGGGTTGCCTGCGGCGTCGGCGGGCGCCGCGTCGGCGCCGTCGCGGCGATGGTTGTAGCTGTGCAGGTCGAGCAGGAGCAGGGTGTCCCAGCGCTCGAGCAGGCGCTCGACCAGCTCGGCCACCATGGCGTAGAAGCGGTCCCAGATGGCGACCGAGCGCGCGGCCTCTTCCGCGGGCAGCGGCGCATTCCACAGGCGCAGGCCCCAGCAGTCTTCGGGGCGCGCGTACACGGCGCCGTCGCGCGGGCGGTTGAGGTCGACCTCGAAGCGCGATACCGGAACCCGGATGCGCACGTCGCCGACATCGGTCAGAAGCCCGGTCAGGGGATCTTCCTCGCGCAGCCGCTGCCCGTCGTCGAGCGCCATCAGCGGCCGCAGGGACGGGCGCAGCGCGTGGCCGTCGTGGATCGCCGTCGCCAGCACCGGACCGTCGGCCACGGTAATGTCCCAATCGCGCGCACGCGGCGTCGGAACCAGCGCCGGGCGGGTCTCGAACCAGCTCCCTGCGGGGGCGTTTCCTTCAGCTGCCATCATGGCCCCGGATGCTGGCAGGCGTCCAATGATTGCGCCGTGAGGGATGTGCTGCCGCAGTGGCGTGCGCGTGCATGCGTTCAGCCCGCGTCGGTTTTCCCGTGCGCCGGTTCGCGGCGGAATGACGCAAGGCTGCGGCGACTACAATGGCGCCTTTCCGCAACCGGCATGCACATGGCACCCAACGCGACCATCCACAGGGTCGAACTGCAGGTCAGCGACATGGACCGGCACTACTACGCAAGCCATGTCTTCAGCCTCGCCCGGCATCCGTCCGAAACCCCGGAGCGGCTGATGGTGCGGCTGCTGGCGTTCGCCCTGTTCGCCGACGAACGCCTCGAGTTCGGCCGCGGCCTGAGCACCGCCGAGGATCCCGACCTGTGGCAGCGCGACTACACCGGCGACATCGAGCGCTGGATCGACCTCGGCCACCCGGACGAGAGCCGGGTGCGCAAGGCCTGCGCCAGAGCCCGGGATGTGGTGGTGGTGAACTACGGCGGCAACGCCTCGGACATCTGGTGGGACCGGACCGCGAATGCGCTGGCGCGCCTGGACAACCTCGCCGTGATCGACATCGCCGCCGCCGACGTCGACGCGGTGACCGGACTGCTCGAGCGCAGCATGCGCCTGACCGCGATGATCCAGGACGGCGAACTGCAGCTGATGAGCGACCGGCTGAACGTGGCGATCACGCCACGCGTGCGCAAGGCCGCACGCTGAGCAGGGCGACCGGGTCGGGCGAAGCGGTGCGCCTTGCCGTGCACGTCCGGCGCCCGGCCGTTTGCGGCGCCCCCGCCGCTGGCCGCGCGCCGCTGTCTCGCGACGTTGACGCGCCGATGCAGACAATCGCGACTCCCCGCGCCGGAGACTCATTGGTGACTGATGCACGCGGACACCTGCCCGATTGGCTGCGTGACGCGCATGCGATGGAGCAGCAGGCCGAACGGATGGCCGGGGCCCACGCTGCGAGGATCGGGAATTGTCCGGCGCTCAGGGCGCACATCGGGCAGCACCTCTGGTAAGCCCTCGGCCAACACGCGCTGCTGGACGCTGCATCCGGCGGCTCGCCAGCCTTCCCTCGGCGTCAAGACACAATCGACAAGGTGGCCGCGACGGGCCAGGCGGAGAGGCGTGATGTGGACACACAGGCTGACGTCGAATTTCCATCTCGCGATCCTGGTGCTGTTCGGCACCATCACGGTGCTCGGCATCACGCCGTTCGCGGTCTATCGCTACGTCGTGGGGCAGCCCCTGGTGGCCGCCGTCGACCTGCTCATCGTGGCCTGCATCGGCTCGGCCTCGCTGTATGCATGGCTCACCAACCGCAGCCGTGGCGCGGCGCTGTTTGCCGCGCTGAGTTATTCGGCCGGCGTGATCGGGGTGGCCCATCTGGCCGGCCTGTCGGGCGTGTTCTGGGTGTATCCGGTGCTGGTCGCGAACTTCCTGCTGGTGCGGCGCAGGCCGGCCCTGTTGATCTCGGCGCTGACCACGCTGGCGGTGGCCGGCAGCGGTGCCGCCCTGGCCACCGCGGCCCACAAGCTGGCCTTCCTGGCAACCGCGGCGGTGGTGAGCCTGTTCTCCTACGTGTTCGCCACGCGCGCCGAACGCCAGCGCGCCCAGCTCGAGACGATGGCCCTGCGCGATCCGCTCACCGGCGCCAGCAACCGGCGCGGGCTGGACGCCGAATTCGACGCCGCGCTCGCCACCAGTCGCCGCCAGTCGACCCCGCTGGGCCTGCTGGTGTTCGACATCGACCACTTCAAGCGCATCAACGACGACTTTGGCCACAAGGCCGGCGACCAGGTACTGGTGCAGCTGGCGCAGATCGTGCGCGACAACATGCGTGGAGACGACCGCTTCTCGCGCCTTGGCGGGGAGGAGTTCGGACTGCTGCTGCCGGGTGCCGGGGCGGAGGCGCTGTGGGCGGCGGCCGAGAAGTTGCGCCTCGCGGTCGAACGCGGGCTGCGCTGCAACGGACGCCCGATCACCATCTCCATCGGCGGGGCCGTGTACCGGCCGGGTGAACCGGCGGGCGAGTGGCTGACCCGCGCCGACATGGCCATGTACCGGGCCAAGCGCAGCGGGCGCAATCGCACGGTGCTCGCCGCGGATCCGGGAGGGCACGGCGGATAGGAGCGCGGCCTCTCGCCGGCGCTCCATGCCTTCCATCGCTGCCTTCCATCGCTGTCGACCGGCAAGCCGGGCCGCCATCATTCCCGTTTTCCGGCCCATCGAGTCCACCCGCAGGCGCCACCGGGCGGATGCCTGCGCGCGCATTGTTGCCTGCGCCGGCGGTTGCTACGCTCTGACGCCCGCTGCACAAGGTCAGGGCATGCACAGGCGAGACTTCATCGGCGCCGCCGCGATCGCGGCACTGGCTCCATTCGCCGGCTTCGCAACCGCGCGGGCGGCGGCACCGGCCAGGCTGCTGCCGCGACCGCTGTCGCCGGGCGATACGGTGGCCCTGGTCAGCCCGTCCTCGGCGGTCGCCGAACCGTTCGACCTGCAGCTTGCGCGCGAGGTGATGGAAGCGCTCGGCCTGCGCGTGGTCACCGGCGCCCACTACGCCGACCGCCGCGGCCACCTGGCCGGCCCCGATGCCGGGCGCGCGCAGGATCTCGACGACGCCTTCGCCGATCCGGACGTGGCCGGCATCGTCTGCACCCGCGGCGGCTCCGGCGCCGCGCGCCTGCTGCCGCTGCTCGACTACGATGCGATCCGCGCCAATCCCAAGGTGCTGCTGGGCTACTCGGACATCACCGCGCTGCACTGCGCGATCCAGGCCCAGACCGGCCTGGTCACCTTCCACGGGCCGATCGGCAACGGCAGCTGGAACCGCTTCAACGTCGACCAGTTCCGCCGGCTGTTCTTCGAGCGCGAGCTGATGCATTACCGGAACCGGCTCGATGCCGACGAAGACGAACTGGTGCCGCGCCGCAACCGCACCGTCACCCTGCGCGGCGGCAGGGCGCGCGGGCGGCTGCTCGGCGGCAACCTGACCGTGCTCACCGCGCTCGCCGGTTCGCCCTACCTGCCGGCGTTCGACGGCGCGATCCTGTTCCTGGAGGATGTGGCCGAGGCGCCTTACCGCATTGACCGCATGCTCACCACGCTCAAGCTGATGGGTGCGCTCGACCGCATCGCCGGCTTCGTGTTCGGCGACTGCAGCGACTGCGATCCGGGCGAAGGCTACGGCTCGCTGACGCTGGCGCAGATCCTCGACGACCATATCCTGCCGCTCGGCATCCCCGCCTACCGGGGCGCGATGATCGGCCACATCCGCGAGCAGTTCATCGTCCCGGTCGGCGGCGAGGTGGAGCTGGATGCCGATGCCGGCAGTTTCCGCATGCTCACGCCGGTGTTCCAGGGCGGATAGCGAAGTAGCGCTTCGCAGCTGGCCGATGGTGATCGGCGGGTCTTGGCTTGGATACGTGCCGTGGGTGGGGTGGCTATGCGGCTTCGGCGGCCCCCACCCCAACCCTCCCCCGCACGCGGGGGAGGGAGTAGACGGGGGAAGGAAGTGTGCTTCGACTCCCTCCTCCGCTTGCGGGGGAGGGCCGGGGTGGGGGTCAGGCCGTCGCGACGATCTACCCCGCGGCCTATTCCAGCGTCAGCACCACCAGCGACTTCGCCGGCAGGGTCGCGGTGAGCCTGCCGTCCGCCACGCGCGCGCCCTGGAACGGCTGTGGACGCACGGTGTCCGGCGCATCGAAGGTGTTGTGCGCATCGATCTCGTTGGCGGTCAGCAGCTCGCCGGCGACGCGCGTGGCGCTGCCGCCCTGCAGGTTCAGCGACACCTGCATCGCGTTGTTCGGATCCAGGTTCACCAGGCCGATGTGGAGCTTGCCGTCGGTGCCGCGCGCGGCGGTGCCGTCGACCGCGCGCAGGCTGCCGTAGGCCGGCGATTCGAGCGTCAGCGGCAGCCAGGTGGCGCCCTGGAACGGGCGGTACATGCGGAACGCGTGGTAGGTGGGCGTGCGCACCATCTTCGCGCCGTCGGTGAGCAGCATCGCCTGCAGCACGTTCACCATCTGGGCGATGCCGGCCGCGCGCAGGCGCCGCGAGTTGCGGTGGAAGATGTTGAGGTTGGCCGCTGCCAGCAGGCCGTCGCGGATGCTGTTCTGCTGCTGCAGCCAGCCGCCCGGCGAACCCGGGGTGGGGTCGTACCAGGTGCCCCATTCGCCGATCACCAGCGCCTTCTCCGCCTCCGGATCGAACTCGTCCATGATCGCCGTCTGTTCCTGGATCATCGGTTCGATCTTGTAGGTTTGTTCGAACGTCGCCAGCCACTGCGACTCGTCGAAGCCGGTGGCCGGCCCCTTGTTCGTCCAGTCGCCGGTGGGCAGGGTGTAGTAGTGCATCGAGAACGCGTCCAGGTGGTCGACGGCGAGCTCCATCGTGGTCCGGGTCCACGCCGGGTCGGTCGCGTCGGGGCCGGAGGCGATCAGCATCGCGCCGCCGTGCGGGACCATGAAGCCGGCGTACTGGCGGAAGAGGTCGGCGAAGGTTTCCGCGCGCATGCGGCCGCCGCAGCCGTTGGGCTCGTTGCCGATGCCGAGGAAGTCGATTTTCCACGGCTCCTCGCGGCCGTTGCGGCGGCGCTCGTTCGCCAGGGTGGAGTTGGTGGGCGAGGTGATGTACTCGACCCATTGCATCGCCTCGCGCGGCGAGCCGGTGGCGACGTTGACGTTGAGGAAGGTCTTGGCGCCAAGCAGTTCGGCGAACTCGAAGAACTCGTGGGTGCCGAAGGCGTTGTGCTCCTCCTTGTTGCCCCACCAGCGGTTGAGCGTGACCGGACGCTGGTCGCGCGGGCCGATGCCGGTGCGCCAGTCGTAGATGTCGGCGTAGCAACCGCCGGGCCAGCGCAGCACCGGCACCTGCAGTTCCTTCAGCGCGGCGAGCACGTCGTTGCGGTAGCCGCGGGTGTTGGGGATGTCCGAGTCGGGCCCGACCCAGATGCCGCCGTCGATGCCGGTGCCCAACTGCTCCATGAACTGCCCGTAGAGCTCGGGCGCGATCACGGCTCCGGGCCGGTCGACCTGGACGGTGCCGGTGACGGTGCCGGCCAGCGCCAGCGGCGTGGCGGCGGACAGCAGCAGGGCGCAGGCGCTGGCGCGCAGGAAGGCGGGCATGGTCATGGTGTCGATGTGTCCTCGGATGGGGCGTGCGCGTCGGCGGCACGCGGTGTGGTGGGTTGGCCGCAGTCTGTCCAACATCGTCGCCGCCGTCGACCGGGCCGCCGCCGCGCGCGATCCGCTGCAACCGGCGCGCGACACGCGCCGCCGCGCCTGTCGGGCGATGGCGGATCGCGCGAATGCACGGGAAACATGCGGCTTCCGCCACCTTGTCCCTGCCGGCCGTCCGGCGCGCCGCAGGCCTGGCGCGATACCCGATTTCGCATGCCGGGCGGCCACATTGGAATGACCAGCCTGGGCGACGAACCTGGCTTCGCCGGGTTCGGCCGGCGGCGACCGCCGTCGCCGCCGGCGTCCGAGGCGGCTCCGGGGCGGCTCCGGGACGGGTCGCCCTGTGCTAAGGTCCGGCACTTGTGGCGTCCGGAATGCGGACGGTTCCGGATGCCCGTCCCGGGGTTCCCACGGCGCGTTTACGAACCGCCGTGCGGTGGCGTGGTCTGGCTGATTGGGGGAAGAAGCTCATGTCGAAACTGCTTGAACTGATGCGCAGGCTCGGTAGCGATGCGGCGCTGGCGTCGGAGTACGAGAAGGATCCCGAGGCCGTGCTGAAGCGGGCCGGCCTGTCCGACGAAGAGCGCAAGGCCATGCTCGAGAAGGACTACGACGCGATCAAGCGCCTGACCGGCCTGACCGACGGCAAGTTCGCCACCAACCACCTCATCCGCACCTACGAAGACAAGGACGGCAAGGACTAGGACCAGCCGGAGCGAGGTTGAAGTGGGCCACTGGATGGGCCGACGCTGGCTGGCAGGAGTGCTTGGGCTGGCGTTCGCCTTCGGGACCGTCCACGCAAACGACGTACTGGAACCGCAGGTCGCCGAGATCGAGCGGCTGTCGGTGTCCGAGCACTGGCGGGAGTCGGCCGCCAGGATCGAAGCGCTCGCCGGGCAGCAGGCCGCGCTCAGCCAGGGGCAGCGCCAGCGCGTGGAGTACGTGCGCCTGCGCAACCTGGGCGTGGCTGGGCACCTGCGCGAAGCGCTCGACGGTCTCTCGGCGCTGCTGCACGAGGACATGCCGGCGGGCCTGAAGCTGCACGCTTACGCCACTGCCTCCAGCATTGCCGCAAACCTCGAGGACTGGCCGGCGGCATTCAATTGGCTGAGCCAGGCGCTGGCCCTGCTGCCCGAAGCGCCGGACGATGCAGCGCGCGTCCTGGGCGTGGCCAGTTACCTGCATTCGCTGGTCGGCGAAACCGCCAAAGCGCGTGAACTGGCGCTGCGTGGGCTGGCGATGGTCGAGGGCGGCGACGACCCGCGGCCGATCTGCCATGCGCTGTCGGATGTGGCGTTGGCCGAGGACCAGGCGCGGGACTACGCCGAAGCCGAGCGCTGGCGGCGGCGTCAGATCGACGCCTGCGAAAAGGCCGGCGACCGCATCTTCCTTGCCAACGCCAAGTACGGCGTGGGCAGGATGCTGGTCGCGCAGGACAGGCCGGAGGAAGCGCTGGCCTGGGCGCGTGAGGGGTTGGCGGAGTTCGAGGCGGCGGGTTTCTCGGCGGGCGTGCGAAGCGCCAGCCTGGTGGTGGCCGAGTGCCTGATCGACACCAACAGCGAGCTTGACCACGCCGGCGACCTGCTCAGCGACGCGTTGCGCTACTACCGTGAGCACGAAGCAGACCTGGCGTTGGCCGAAACCGAATCGCTGGCCGCGCGCCTGGCCGAGCGCCGCGGCGACCTTGCGCAGGCGGTGCAGCACCTCAAGGCCGCCGCCGCAGCCTCGGAGGCCGCCGAGCGCTCCGCGCGCGAGCGCCAGTTGGCCTACCTGCAGGTCGAGTTCGACACCCGCATGAAGGAGCAGCAGATCGCGTTGCTGGAAGCGGAGAAGGAGCTGGCCGCGCTGCAGGTGACCGCCACCCGGCGCTGGCAGTGGCTGCTGGTCGCCGGCGTGGTCGCGCTGCTGGCCACCGCGCTGCTGCTGGTGGTGCTGCTGCGGCGCTCGTTCCTCGAAAGGCGCCGCTACCGCTGGCAGTCCGAGCACGACAGCCTCACCCGCCTGCTCAACTACCAGCAGGCGCGCAAGCTGGGCGAGGAAGCGTTCGACCGCGCGCAGCGGGAGCAGCGGCCGTTCACCGCGATCGTGCTCGACATCGACCGCTTCAAGGAGGTCAACGATCGCCACGGCCACGCGGCGGGCGACGCCGCGCTGCGCGCGCTCGGCGGCTGGATCACGGAGGTGGTCGACGGCCGCGGCATCGCCGGGCGCAGCGGCGGCGACGAGTTCACCATCCTGCTCGACGGCGACCAGGAGCAGGCGCTGGCGCTGCTGCAGAAACTGCGCGGGCGGGTCGGGGCGGTGAGCGTGTTCGGCCAGACCGTGCACTTCAGCATCAGCGCCGGGGTGTGCGAGGCCAACGACCACGCCAATACCCTCGAACAGCTGGTCCACGAGGCCGACCAGGCGCTGTACCGGGCGAAATACGCCGGCCGCGACTGCACCGTATGCGCGGACGATGCCGCGCCCGGGGCCGGGGATAGCGGCGGCCTGGTGGTGGTGGGCAGCGGGATCGAGTTCGGCCGCCACGTCAGCGAGCGCTGCCTGTCGGAGATCCGCGAGGCGCAGGTGGTGTTCTGCCTGACCGATCCGTTCGCGCTGGCGATGATCCAGAGCATGCGCCCCGATGCGATCAACCTCGGCGCGCATTACGCCGTGGGCAAGGACCGGCGCGAGACCTATCGCGAGATCGACGCCGCGATCATGGCCGAGGTGCGCGCGGGCAAGCGCGTGTGCGCGGTGTTCTACGGCCACCCGGGCGTGTTCGCCGACGTGCCGCACGTGGTGGTGCGCAAGGCGCGCGAGGAGGGGATCGCCGCGCGCATGGAGCCGGGGGTGTCGGCCGAGGCCTGCCTGTACGTCGACCTGGGCATCGATCCGGGGCGGCGCGGCGTGCATTCGATGGAAGCCACCCACTTGTTGCACTACGACCGCGTTCCCGACACGTCCGCGCTGGTGCTGCTGTGGCAGGTGGCGCTGTCGGGCGACCTGTCGTGCACGCGCTTCCACGCCGAGCGCGAGGGACTGCAGGCGCTGGTGGACCGGCTGCTGCGCTGGTACCCGCCGGAGCACGAGGTGATCCTGTACGAAGCCGCGCGCCTGCCGATCGAGACTCCGCGCATCGAACGCCTGCCCCTGCGCGACCTGCCCGAGGCCCACTACGAGGAATACACCACCCTCGTCATCCCGCCGCTGGGCGAACTGCATCCGCCCGCAGTGCCGGCGTCCGTCGTTCCGTAGGAGCGGCATACGGATTCGCGTTCAGACGCATAGAGCAACTGTCATCTCGACCGCAGGGAGAAGCGCTTCACAACAGCCGGAGGCTGGTCAATCTGCCTTTCCGCAGATCCCTCGCCTGCGGCTCGGGATGACAACATGAAACATACCCATCCGCCGCTCCGATCTCCGTTCCGTGGGAGAGGCTTCAGCCGCGATCGGCAGCCCGGGTTGCGGGCCGTGCGACACGGCAATCGCTGCGTTCAGACGTATGGAACAGCCTGTCATCTCGACCGCAGGGAGAGATCTGCTTTTCCGCAGATCTCTCGCCTACGGCTCGGGATGACAACCTGAAACATTGAATGCAAATCCGTAACAGCCGCGAACGGCAGCCCGGGTTGCGTGCCACCCGATGCGGCAATTGCGGCTGAAGCCGCTCCTACATCGGCAGCGCCAGGCGCAGGTCGCTTTCGCGGGTGGTCAGCTCCGAGAACAGCAACTGCGACTGGTCGGGCGACAGGTCGAAGCCCCAGCCCTCGAACCCGGGCGGAAGCTCCAGCAGGTCCACGGTCGCGCCGTCTGCGGGCGTATGCAGCGACAGCACCGGCGCATCGTCCGGCCGGCGCACGTAGTACACGCCGGCATCGCCCGAGGCCCAGTTGCCGGCATCGGCCGGATCCAAGTCCGCCACCAGCAGCGTCTCGCGTGGAGGCCCGCCGCCGGCCGCCCAGTCCCGCCGCGGCAGTTGCCACAGCCCCGGCGCGTCGGGCCGGGCGTAGAGCAGGAACCGCCCGTCGGCCGATTCGCGCGCATGCCATCCGGTCGTCGGCGTCACCGCCACCGCTTCGCCACCGCCGGCCGGCTGCGCGTAGACGCGCCAGCCGCCACTGCGGTTGGATTCGAAGTACAGCCAGGCGCCGTCGCGCGACCAGGCCGGATTGCGATTGTCGCCCGGGCCGTCGACCAGCGGCTGCGGCGTGCCTCCCTGGGCGGCGACCGCGTAGATCGTGGTGCGACCGTCGGGGCTGGCGTCGAACGCGATCCGGCGGCCGTCGGGCGACCAGGCCGGGTTGTCGATGAAACTGCCGCCGAAGGACGCGATCTCGACCGCGCCGTCGCCATCGGCGGCGCTGACCCAGATCGCATGCGGCCCGCCGCGGTTGGAGCTGAAGGCGATGCGCCGGCCGTCGGGCGACCAGGCCGGGTTCGAATCCCAGCGCGTGGAGCGGAAGTGGCGGCCGGGATCGACCTCCGCGCCGCTGGTCAGGTCGACCTGGCGCAGGCGCGAGCGGTGCATCCATTGCTCGAACGCGATCGCATCGATCCCGGGCGCGGTCGCCGGCTGGTGCACGTCCTCGTTACCGAGCGCGACCTGCACCGGGTCGCCGCCGTCGGGGGCCAGCGACCACAGCGCGTACAGCCCGGAGCGGGTGGAGGTGAACAGGATCCGCTCGCCGTCGGGCGACCAGGCCAGGCCGTTGATCTTGCGGTTGTCGAAGGTCAGCCGTTGCGCTGCGCCGCCGTCGACGGCCACGCGGTGCAGGTCGCGGGTGACCTCGTTGACCGCGCGCGCGAACACGATCGAGCGGCCGTCCGGGGCGAAGCGCGGGTCGAGGTCGCCGAGCACGCCGCTGCCCGGATCGGTCAGCGCCCGGCGGCTGCCGTCCTCGAGCCCGGCCAGGTGCAGGCGGTAGGGGCCATTGGACCGTTCCCGCGCGGCGTAGACCAGGTGACTGCCGTCGGGCGACAGGCTCATGCCGCGCAGCTGGCGCATCGCCGGATCGTGGAAGACCCGGATCGCGGTGCCGCCCAGGGCGGATACGTGCATGATCGAGATGCCGTCGCCACCGCTGCGCGCAAACAGCAGCGCGCGACCGTCGGGCGTCCACAGCGGGTGGCGCTCGTCCACCGGGCTGCTGCTGAGGTTGAGCACTTCCGCGCTGCCGACCGCCTTGACGTAGACGTCGAACGCGCCGCCGTCGTCCCAGAGGAAGGCGACGCGGCTGCCGTCGGGCGAGATTGCCGGCTCCAGTTCGCGGCCGACGAAGCTGGTCAGCGGCTGCACCGCGTAGGCCGCGGCCGGACCGGATGCTGCGCCTGGCCACAGCCTCCAGGCGGCCACCAGCAGCAGCGCCAGGGCCAGCGTGGCGGCGATCGCGAGGGGGATGCGTCGAGATCCGGCAGGCGCGGTCGTGGGTGGGGCAGGGGACGGCGTCGCCGCGTCCGTCTCCGCGCCGGCGCCGGCCTGCGCATCGCCCGCTTCGGCGCTCGCGTCGGCGTCGATGTCCGCGTCGGCGGGTGCCACCGCCTCGTCCGGCTGCGCAGCCGGCGCCAGCGCCGCGGCCACCCTGGCTGGCGCAACCGGCGCGACCAGGCGGTAGCCGCCCTTGCGGATGGTCTCGATGTAGCGCGGCGACTGCGGATCGTCGTCCAGGATCCGGCGCAGTTCGGAAATCGCGCGGTTGAGCAGGTAATCGTCGCCGACCGTGCCGGCCCACACCGTGTCCAGGAAGCTCGCGCGCGCGATCACCGCGCCCGGCCGCTCGGCCATCATCAGCAGGACCTGCATCACCTTGGGTTCGACCTGGGCCACCCGTCCGCGGATCGAAATGCGGTTCAGCGAGGGCTGGACCAGCGCCTCGCCGGCGCTGAAGCCGTGCGGCGGGCCCGGGTTCGCCTGGTCCTGCGGCGTCTGGATCTTGCTGATGGCGGTGTGTTCGCTCACCCCGGATATCGACTCCTGGCGACGCCAGAATGCGCCGTGCACGGAATCTATAGCAAAACCACAGGGTTCCTCCATTCGGCTGCGGGGGCGGATGCGCTCAGCTGGCGGGGTCGAACGGCCGTCACCGGCGGCCCCAGCCCGTGAGGACTCCATGCCCCAAGCCATCCCCCGCGTCCGCATGCCGCTGCCCGGACTGCTCGCCGCCATGCTCGCCGCCATCGCCACGCCGGCCACGGCCCAGGACGCCGCCGCGCTCTACCAGGACAACTGCGCCTCCTGCCACGGCGCCGCGCGCGAAGGCAGCGGCCTCGGGCCGCCCCTGGCGCCGGACAGCTACCGCTACGGCGGCCGCCGCGGCGACATCGAGCGGGTGATCGGCAACGGCATGGTCTCGCGCGGCATGCCGGCGTTCGGCCAGACCCTGTCCGCGGACGAGATCGCCGCACTTGCCGCCTATCTTCCCACCCGGGACGATGATGCCGACCCGGACGACGAGGAACAGGCCGCCGCGGAGCCGCCGCAGCGGACGTTCGACGCCGTGCCCGGTGTGCACGACACGCTCGACTACGCGCTGCGGGTAGAGGTGTTCGCCGACGGCCTGGAGGCGGTGTGGTCCATGGCCTTCATCGACGCCGACACCATCCTGGTCAGCGAGCGCGCGGGCCGGCTGCGCGTGATCCGCCGCGGCGTGCTGCAGCCGCAGCCGGTCTCGGGCACACCCGCGGTCCACGTGCACGACGACCGCACCAACCAGTCCGGCCTGTTCGACATCGCGCTCGACCCCGACCACGCCCGCAACGGCTGGATCTACCTCAGCTACAGCCATCCGCGGCCGGCGAGTGAGGCACAGGAAGGATCAGTGGCGATGACCCGGGTGGTCCGCGGGCGGCTGCGCGGCAACGCCTGGGTCGACCAGCAGACGGTGTTCGAGACCGCCGCTGCCGACTACGGCGACGCCTGGTGGCATTTCGGCGGACGCATGGCGTTCGACGACGACGCACGCCTGTACCTGACCGTCGGCGACCGCGGCGCGTCCGAACTGGCGCGCGAGCCGGGCCGGCCGCACGGCAAGGTCCACCGCATCGCCGGCGACGGCAGCGTTCCCGACGACAACCCGTTCCGCAGCCGCGCCGATGCGCTTGCCAGCGTCTACAGCCTCGGCCACCGCAATCCGCAGGGACTGGCGTTCGAGCCGGGCACCGGCCGCCTGTGGGCCACCGAACACGGCCCGCGCGGCGGCGACGAGCTGAACATCGTGCGTCGCGGGCGCGACTACGGCTGGCCGGTGGTCTCGCACGGCATCAACTACGACGGCACCGTGCTCACTCCCGACCGTCGCGGCGAGGGCATCGAGCAGCCGGCCTGGTTCTGGCGGCCCTCGATCGGCGTATCGGGCCTGGCCTTCTATCGGGGCGACGAGTTCCCGCTGTGGCAGGGCAAGGCCCTGGTCACCGGGCTGGCGCCGCGCCAGCTGCGCCTGCTCACCCTCGACGGCGAGCGCGTGCAGCACGAGGAAATCCTGCTCACCACCGAAGGCCGGCCGTACGCACCGGTGGTCGGCCCCGACGGCGCGATCTACGTCCTGACCGACGCTCCGGGCCAGATCCTGCGGATCACCGCGCAGGAGGAACGTCGCCGCTGACCGCCCGCCCCAACCACCAACCCCCAACCCGCCACGCGGACCGCATCCGCACAGGAGCCCCGATGAAAACCATCCTTCCAGCCCTCGTCCTCGCCGCCAGCGCCATCGCCTCCGCGCCGCTGTCGGCCCAGGTCACGGCCACCGTCCTGGACTACGCCACCGCCGACGCCATCACCGAGCGCTGCCTGGCCCATGCCCGCGAGGCCGGCCATCCGGTCGCGGTGGCGGTGTTCGACCAGTCCGGCGAACTGTTGAGCTTCGCCCGTGGCCAGACCTCGCCGGCCACCGCTGCGGTCGCGCAGTGGAAAGGCCGCTCGGCCGCGATCTACCGCCGGTCGACGCTTGAAACCGGCACGTGGAACGTGCCGACTGCGCCGATGATCGCGACCGTCGAGGGCGGGGTGCCGCTGTTCACGACCGAAGGCGTGGCCGTAGGCGGCGTCGGCGTCTCCGGCGCGCCGTCGGAGTTCGATGCGCAGTGCGGCACGATTGCCGCCGAAGCCGCGGGCCTGCGGGTGACGCGTCCCTGACCGGCCCACCATCCGGCCCGGCGCGCGGCAGGTCACGCCGCCGGAACCGGAGCCCGGCTACGCTGCGCGAATGGCATCGCGCAGGCACCTGAAACTGGCGACGTTCAACGTCAACGGCATTGGCGCAAGGCTGGGCCACCTGCTGGACTGGCTGGAGCGCGAGCGCCCCGACGTGGTCGCGCTGCAGGAGCTCAAGGCGACCGACGAGGCATTCCCCGCCGCCGAACTCGAGCAGGCCGGCTACGGTGCGCTCTGGCAGGGGCAGCGCTCGTGGAACGGCGTTGCGCTGCTGGGACGCGGCGTGGTCCCGCAGGAAAGCCGCCGCGGGCTGCCGGGCGAACGCGCCGACCGCCAGAGCCGCTACCTGGAAGCGGCGGTGCACGGCATGGTGGTCGGGGCGCTGTATCTGCCCAACGGCAATCCCCGGCCCGGGCCGAAGTTCGACTACAAGCTGCGCTGGATGGCGCGGCTGGCGCGGCATGCGGCCGGCCTGGTGGACCTGCCGCACCCGGTGGTGCTGATGGGCGACTTCAACGTCATTCCCACCGATGCCGACGTCTACGACCCCAAGGCTTGGCGTCGCGACGCGCTGATCCAGCCCGAGGTGCGCGAGGCCTACGTCAGGCTGCTGGCGCAGGGCTGGACCGACGCCCTGGCGCGGCATTTCGGCGACGAGGCCGCGCCATACACCTTCTGGGACTATTTCCGCCGCCACGCCGAGCGCGACCGCGGCCTGCGCATCGACCACATCCTGCTCAATCCCGCGTTGGCACCGCGCCTGGTCGATGCCGGCGTGGACCGCCAGGTGCGGCTGCAGGAGAAGGCCAGCGACCATGCGCCAACCTGGGTGCGGATCAAGGTGCCGCCGGCAGCTTCCCGCAGCCGCTGACGACGCGCAGGCCGATCCGGCCTCCATCCGCGGGCCCGGCCGGGCGAGTCGGGGTGGGGCGTGGTCGCAACAAGCGCGCCGCGGTGCTACCTTCTGGTAGCGCTAACACCGCCGACGCCGCCGCGCGTCGGTCGCTGCCATCCGGAGGAATCATGCCGAACCCACCCTGCGCGCGCCGCGTGCGTCGCTTCCGCCTGTCGTTCACGTTCCCGCTGTGCCTGTTTGCGCTCGCGCTGCTGGCCGGGGCGGCGCAGGCCCAGCCGTCCGGGGGGCCGTACGGGCCGATCCCGCAGTCCTACGCGGTGCCCGGCACCGGAACGGTGTACTACGTGGCGCCGGATGGCGTTGCCGCAAGCCCGGGCACGACGCTGGCCCAGCCGACCACGATCGAGTCGGCGATCGCGCGCGTGGTCACCGGCGACAGCATCGTGCTGCGCGGCGGCACCTACCGCACCGGCGGCCTGCAGCTCAACCAGGGCATCACCCTGCAGCCCTACCTCGACGAACGCCCGGTGCTGAAGGGCACGCGCGTGGCCAGCGACTGGCAGGAGCTGCGCGACAACGTCTGGCGCACGAAGTGGGATCGCCTGTTCCCGGCCACGCCGCTGGCCTGGTGGCGGGTGGAGCGCGAGGGCATGCGCACGCCGCTGCACCGCTTCAACAACGACATGGTGTTCGTCGACGGTCGTCCGCTGCTGTCGCAGGGCTGGGCCGGCGACCTCGGCGACGAGGGCTACTACATCGACTACGACAACGGCTACGTCTACGTGGGCGTGGACCCGGACGAACACGAGATCGAGATCACCGCGCACGACATCGCCCTGCATCGCCCCTCGCGCGAGGTGCACGGCAAGCCGTCCGACGGCAAGGGCCCGACCATCCGCGGCCTGACCTTCACCCAGTACGCCTTCCGCGCCATCGACATCGAGGACCGCAAGCCGTCCACCGGCCCGAACGACGAGCCCACCGACGACCCGGTGGGCATCTCGCCGCGCAGCGAGCACGGCAAGCAGGTGGTGGGCACCACGCTCGAGCACGTGACCATCAGCTTCACCTCGCGCGTGGCCGGCTACTTCCGCGGCGACAACGTGACCATCCGCAATTCGCTGGTCAGCGACACCGGCACCGAGGGCATCTACCTGATCGGATCGTCCGGTTCGCTGCTGGAGCGCAATATCGTCCGCCGCAACAACATCGAGCAGCTCACCGGCTACTTTCCGGCGGCGGTGAAGATCTTCAACCAGTCCTACGACGTGGTGGTGCGCGACAACCTGATCATCGACCATCCGAACTCCAACGGCGTGTGGTACGACGTGGGCAACGTCGAGGGTGTGTTCGCCAACAACTACGTGGAAGGCACGCTGATCGGGTTCTTCTTCGAGATTTCCAAGGGCGTGGTGGTGGCTGGCAACGTGTTCGCCAACAACGAGCAGGGCATCCGCATCCTCAACAGCTCCGATGCGCGCGTCTATCACAACACCTTCTACAACTCGCCGGCGATGTTCGACCGCAACGAGCGCAGCGCCACCGCCGACCACTTCGCCTGGCATCCGGCTACCGGCCCCGACGTGGACGAGCGCGAGGGCCACGTGTTCGAGCGCAACCTGCTGGTGGGCGGGGAGGGCTTCACAAAGCCGCTGCTGCACTTCGACCAGCCGGCCGCGATGTGCGGCACCCTGACCCGGCCGATGTCGACGCGGGTCGACGGCAACGTCTACGTGCGCGGGCCGAGCGAGGACGCACTGGTGACCTGGAGCCCCGTGCGCGGCACGGACTGCCTGGCGCGCTTCGACAGCCTGGATGCGTTCCGCAAGGGCGCGGGAGTGGAGGCCAACGGCGTTTCGCTGATCCCGTGGCAGGGCACCCTGTTCCGGAGCGTCGACCTGCGCCACTTCGACCTGGCACGTCCGCTCGAGGCCGTGCGTCCCGGCGCGGTTCCGGCCGAAGCGGCGCGGGTGCTGGGCTGGACTGGCGACGCGCTTGCGGGCGCGTATCCGACGGCCACGCCGGTTGCGGTGCCGTAGGTACATGCATGGCGATGGCGCGCGTTGCGCACCATCTGCAGGAGCGGCTTAAGCCGCGATCGTCGCGATCAGCCGTCGCGCTATCGGATTCCCGATCGCGGCTGAAGCCGCTCCTGCGGAAGATGGGTTGGCGGGTTGGTGGTTGGGCGTTGGTGGGGAAGCGCGACGTTCGCAGCTGTCGCGCCTGCAGAAGGCAGAAAACAGGAACGGGGGCGGGTCCGCCTCACGCAGGGGCGACAGCGGCTGCGGAAGAATATCGCGCAGGCAGCATGGAACTTGCGCGATGTCCGACATTCCTGTCACCGGAGAAGTCTCCAACAACAAGCTCGCGGCGGTGTTCGCGAACCGGCGCGCCGCGCGCGATGCGGCGGCGGCGCTGTGCAGCGAACTCGATCTCGCGCCGCCCCAGGTCAAGCTGATCACGCCCGGCTCGAGCGATGTCGACATCAAGCTCGAGCCCGAGGGCGGGGGCATCTGGCGCACGATCCTCGTCGCCCACCTGTGGCTGGGAATCCTGGGCGCGGTGCTGGGGCTGGTGGCGTTTGCCGTGCTGTACTGGGGCGGCGTGCCGTTCATCGTGCAGTCGCCGCTGGCCTCGGTGCTGGTGCTGCTGTTCTTCGGCTCCACCGGCGGGCTGCTGCTGGGCGGGCTGGTGTCGCTGCGGCCCGACCACGACCGCTACATCCTCGCCACCCGGGATGCAATCGACGAGGGTCGTTCGACGGTGGTGGTGCACGCGCTGTCGGCCGAACAGAACGCGCGTGCGGCCGACTTCCTGGCAGGACGCGGCGCGCAGGTGACGAAGACGCTTTAGGGGAGCACTGAACAGATCCCCCTGTCCGTCATTCCCGCGAAAGCGGGAATCCAGGCCCATAGGTTGGGGTGAGCAAAGCGAACCCCAACGCTCCCATGCGCGCGATCGGACCCCCGTATTCCTCCGGACAGCAGTGCGCGCAGGCAGGAAGCAAGCGCCTTCCTTCAGACCTGCTCCTTCCCCCGCGTGCGGGGCGCGCGCCGCAGGCGCGCGTGACGTGGCGCGGCGACCTGCTTGCCCCCACCCCAACCCTCCCCCGCAAGCGGGGGAGGGAGAAGAACCTTTCTTCAATGGCTTGAAGTTCCGGCTCTCCGCCTGAGCGGGCATGGCGGTAATAGATACGACCTCCCAAGGCGAGCTGACGTGGCTGCCGGCCCCGCCGGCTAACATGGCGCATCCCCGACCAGGAGCACCGATGTCCACGCCCCGGCGCGATCCCTATCCCGATGCACTGCGCGCCGGCGCGCTGCTGGTGGTGGTGTTCGGGCACTGGATCGCGACCCTGCCGCGAAAGCACGACGGGCGGCTCGTGCAGACCGACCATCTGCTGGCGGCCTGGGACGGCGCGGCCATGCTCACCTGGCTGGTGCAGGTGGTGCCGCTGTTCGTGTTCGTGTCCGCGGCGGTCAGCGCCGACAGCGTGGCGCGCAAGGTCGGCGTGGCCGGGCCGGCGCGCTGGTGGGCGGCGCGGGCGCTGGCGCTGGCGCGGCCGACGGTGACCTACATCGCGGTGCTGGTGGCGCTGGCGGTAGTGGCGCTGGCCTCCGGCGGGCGCCTGCTGGGCCTGTTCGACCAGTCGCTGACCGTGCATCTGTGGTTCCTGCTGATGCTGCTCACGGTGCAGGCCCTGCTGCCGTGGTGCCTGCGCCTGGACGAGCGTTTCGGCCTCGGCGCCGTGGTGGCGCTGGTGGCGGTCGCGGCGCTGCTCGACGTGCTGCGCGCCGGCGTCTCCGCGCCCGCCGACCTGGCCAGGCTCGGCAGCCTGGTGGCCGAGCGTCCCGCCGGCATCGCCTGGCTCAACATGCTGGTGGTGTGGCTGTTGCCGCAGCAGCTGGGCATCGCCTGGAACCGCGGACGCTTCGGCGGCGCGGGCGCGGGCATCGGATTCCTGGCGCTGGGAGCGGGCTGGCTGCTGCTGGCGATGGCCAGCGGCTATCCGGTGGCGATGGTCGGCGTGGCGCTGGCGGGCAACAACATGCTGCCGCCCACGCTCGCCCTGGTCGGGGTGATGTGGCTGCAGGTGGGCGCGGTGCTGGCGTTCGAACCGCTGGCGCGGCGCGTGCTGGCGGGGCGCGCGCCGGCGCGGGCGATCGCGGTGCTGGGTGCGCTGGGCATGCCGCTGTACCTGTGGCACAAGCTTGCCGAACTGCCGGCGGCCTGGCTGGGCGAGCGCCTTGGTCTGCCGATCGACGCGGGACTGCCCGGCGAACCCGGATTCTGGCTGGGGCGCGCGTGCTGGATCGCGCTGTGCCTGCTGATGGTGGCGCCGGTGATCGCGGCCGTGGTGCGGTTCGAACTGCGGCGCGAGCGCGACGTGCCCGCGGCCACGCGCACCGCGGCCATCGCGGTTGGCGGCATCGCGCTGTACGCGGGGCTCGCGGTAGCGCTGGTCTGGGGCGTCTGGCCGGGCGCGGTGCTGGCGCTGCCGGCGGTGCTGCTGGCGTCGTGGCAGCTGCGCAGCCGCGGCGGCGCGCCCGATGCGGCTGCGGCCGATGCCGGCTGAATCGAAGCCGCGCGGTTCGCGCCACCGCGGCGGCCTGCGGCACCTGCTGCTGGCCGCGCTGGCGCTGCTGCCCGCCGCATGCGCGTCGGTCGCGCCGTCGCCGGCGCCGCTGCGGGTGATGTCGATCAATGTCCGGGTGCCGGTGGACGTCGAGGGCGCGGCGCGCTGGGAAGTGCGGCGCGACGCGCTGGCGCGGGTGATTGCGGACGCCGACCCGGACCTGGTCGGCACCCAGGAGCTGGTGCGCGCGCAGGCGGAATTCCTTACCACGCGCCTGCCGCAGTTCGACTGGTTCGGGCTGGGGCGGCGCGGCGGCGACGAGGACGAGCACATGGGCGTGTTCTACCGCCGCGATCGCCTGCGCCTGCTCGACTCCGGGCACGTCTGGCTCTCGGACACGCCCGATGTCCCCGGCAGCATCAGCTGGGACCATCCGTACCCGCGCATGTTCAGCTGGGGCCTGTTCGAACGACGCGCCGACGGCCGGCGCCTGTACCTGCTCGACATCCACCTGCCGTACCGCGAAGGCGACGGCGCGGCCCGCGAGCGCGGTGCGGCGCTGATCCTGCGTCACATCGCCAGCCTGCCGAAGGACGTGCCGGTGGTGCTGGTCGGCGATTTCAACGACGTTCCCGGCAGCGCCACCCATCGCGCGCTTACCGCGGTGCTGGACGATGCCTGGAACGAGGCGCCGCGCCGGGAGGGTCCGGAGGGCACCTTCCATGGCTTCAGCGGCGAGGCGGAGCGGCGCATCGACTGGGTGCTGTCGCGCGGGCTGCGGGCGCGTGAAGTCCGCCACGTCGATGCACGGGTGGACGGCGTGCTGCCGACGGATCACTTCCCGGTGCTGGTGGAGTTCGATTGGGGGCGATAGGGCCGGGGACTCCTACGCCTGCGGCGCCTGCACCACCCGGTCGCGGCCGGCGGCCTTGGCGCGGTAGAGGGCGGCGTCGGCGGCGCGGACCCAGGCATCGAGCGTCGCGACTTCGGACGAGGCCGCAGCCACGCCGATGCTGAGGGCGCAGGAGAGTCCGGGCTCGGCTTCGAAGCGGAGCGCCGCCGCATCGCGGCGGATGCGCTCGGCAACCTCGGCCGCCCGCGACAGGGTGGTGTCCACCAGCAGCAGCGCGAATTCGTCGCCGCCCCAGCGCGCGGGCAGGTCGGTGTCGCGCACGCTTTCGCGCAGCAGGGTGGCGATCCGCTTGAGCACCGCGTCGCCGGTCACGTGGCCGTAGCGGTCGTTGATCGACTTGAAGTTGTCCACGTCCAGCAGCACCAGCGCGGCCGGACGCCGCGAGTGGTGGTAGTGCGACAGCTCCTGCGCCGCCACCGATTCGAAGTAGGGCCGGTTGGGCATCTGCACCGCCGGATCGGTGCGGTTGCGATGCTCGAGCTCGCGGTTCTGGACCCTGATCCGCTTGCCCAGGCGGTTGGTGACCAGGCTCAGGGACACGGCGTAGATGAACAGGAACGGGCCGCACAGCAGCAGGGTGCGATGCGAGGTCAGCGGCTGGTACGGGAAGCCGATCAGGCTCCAGACCGCGAGGAAGGCAAGCACCATGGCGACCGTGGCGCGTCGCATCAGGGTCCAGCCGCCGGCCGCGATCTTGTCGGCGGTGGCCATGGTGAGGAACAGCGCCGAGGGCGCGGCACTGAGCCCCATCGCCGCGATCCACGCGCCGGACGCGGCCGAATCCAGCAGCAGGCAGCGGAACTGCGCGGCCACAGGATCGCGCGCGCGGCGGCTGTACAGGTTCGCCAGCTGCGGCCACAGCAGCGCGTTGAGCGCCATCAGCAGCCACGCAACCGGGCCGACGCCGCGCTCCTCCAGCACCGAGGCGATCGGAAGCGCGCACAGCACCGTGCCAAGCATCCGCATGCGGTGGATGCGGCGGACGAACTGGAGTTCGCGCGCGCGCCGTTCGTCGGCGGTCGCGTAGTTCGCCATCGCCGGGGTCGGATTGGAGCTGTCCACGCCGTGTTATCGGCCCGGGATCCGGAACCTGAAGGCCCGGTTTTCCGCCGCCCCGGCGACGGGCGCGATTTGCTTCGCGGGCGCCCGGTCGTTAAGGTGTCCGGGCGTCGCTGCACCGTGTCTGCTTCCGGTGCCTGTTAGCGATCCGACGCGATTCCCCCCTTCACCCCGCTTCCGAGGAGCATCTCCATGGAGATCACGGCTGCCTGCATCGCCAGCATCCACTACACCCTGACCGACGACGATGGCCGGATCATCGACCAGTCGTCCGAAGACCGCCCGCTGCACTACTTCCACGGCGCCGGCAACATCATTCCTGGCCTGGAAAAAGCCCTGGCCGGGCGCAAGGCCGGCGACGCGCTGAAGGTCGACGTCAAGCCCGAGGAGGGCTACGGCGTGCGCAACGAGGGCATGGTGCAGGATCTGCCGCGCGATTCGTTCAAGGGCGTCGAGCGGGTCGAGCCGGGCATGCAGTTCGAGGCCCGTACCGAGCGCGGACCGCTGCTGGTGACCGTGGTGGAGGTGGCCGACGACCGCGTGCGCATCGACGGCAACCATCCGCTCGCCGGCCAGACCCTGCACTTCGACGTGCGCGTGCTGGACGTGCGCGAGGCGACCGAGGACGAGAAGCAGAACGGCCGCGCGGCGCAGGCCTGACGGTCCCGGGGCGTCCAGCCCCGGTCCAACTCCGGCGCCGGGCCGGCCGGCGCGATCCCGGCCGGATCTGGCAAGGCGGAATTCCTGCCGCCACGCTTCCACCCGGATGGCCTCCTGGAATATCGTGCGCCTCCCATTCCCAGGAACGCCCACATGATCCAGCGCATCGACGCCGGCCCGCGCATGTCCGAAGCCAGCATCCACAATGGCGTGGTCTATCTCGCAGGCCAGGTGCCCGAAACCGACGGCGCCGACATCGAAACCCAGACCCGCGAGGTGCTGGCCGCGATCGACGCCCTGCTGGCGCAGGCTGGAAGCGCCAAGGGCCGCATCCTGCGCGCGCAGATCTTCCTTGCCGACATCGCCGATTTCGCCGGCATGAACCGCGCCTGGGACGCCTGGGTGGAGCCGGGCAATGCGCCAGCGCGCGCCACGGTCGAGGCGAAGCTCGCGCGCCCGGAGTGGAAGGTCGAGATCGTGGTTATCGCCGCCGTCTGAGCGGCGTCCGCAGCCCGGACTGGCGAAGCGCATCCGGGATCCTTCGCGGTCCCGGATGAATCTCCCGCGTCGCGCCCCTCACGCAGGCTTCGGCCCTCCACCGCGACAATCCCCGCGATGGAGACCAAACCCCGCCGCCCGCTCGGCGGCCTGCTGTTCCTCCTGCTGGTCGCGTTCGCCGCCTGGGCGCTGTGGTCGGGCGCCCTGCAGGTGCCCGAGCGCTGGAACCCGTGGGCGCCGCTGCGCATCGACGATCCGCCCAACCTGCTCACCCGCTTCAAGCTCGACCGCGCCGTCGGCGACCGCCAGGCCTGCCGCACCGTTCTCGCCAATGCGCGGCTGCAGGCCACGCCGGTCGAAGACCGCAGCACCGGCGACGGCTGCGGCTTCGACAACGCCTTCCGCATCGAACGCACCAGCGTGGCCGTGGGCGACCCGTTCTCCCTGAGCTGCCGCTCCGCGCTGTCGCTGGCGATGTGGGAACGGCATGCGCTGCAGCAGGCCGCGCAGACGCACCTGGGCAGCCCGGTGGCGCGCATCGAACACCTTGGTTCGTATGCCTGCCGCAACCTCTACGGACGCGAGGGCGGGCGCCGCAGCCGCCACGCCACCGCCGACGCCTTCGACATCGCCGGCTTCGTGCTCGAGGACGGTCGCCGCATCCGCGTGCTGGCCGACTGGAACGGCGGCGACGAACCCGCGCCCACGGTGCCCGAAGCCGACTTCCTGCGCGCCGTGCGCGACGGCGCCTGCGACTGGTTCGACATCGTGCTCGGCCCCGACTACAACACCGCCCACGCCGACCACTTCCACTTCGACCGGGGCGGCGGACGGATCTGTCGGTAGGAGAGTTCTGAGCAGATCACCCCCGTCCGTCATTCCCGCGGCTTTCAACAGACGCATGTCTGGTCAAGCGCACTGCTGTCCGGAGAAGATTCCAGCTTCGACGGCGAGGGCTTGAGCCTTGTTCTGTCATTTCGACCGAAGGGAGAAATCTGCTTTTCCTCCGTGCCAAAGGCCAGATTTCTCCCTTCGGTCGAAATGACAGTTTTTCGGACCGGCGATCCAGTCCCGTTCCCCGTTCGTTCCGCCGCTTCCTCCCGAATCATGACTCGATCGCGGGTGCCCCTCGCATTCTCCGGACAGCAGTGCGCTTGACCAGACATACGTCTGTTGGAAGCCGCGGGAATGACGTGGTTGTTAGACCTTCCCCGGTGTCGACGTGGCCCCGCTACCGGCCTCAGGCATCCGCCCGCGCGTTCCCGATCAAGCGCAGATAGTCGCGCAGATTGCGCGGCCGGTAGCCGGGGTCGCGGTCCCAGCGATCAAGCACGCTGGGATGCAGCGACTGGGTGGGATCGCGGCGCGAGGAGGTGCCGTCGGGCTGCTGCCGCGGTTCCGCGGCCAGGCCGATCACGCGGTCGTTGCCGGGCGTGAGCCGGTACAGGCCCTTCTTCGACACGTGCAGCTTCGCGGTCGCTTTTTCCTCCAGGGGATAGGCGGCGTCCACGACCGGGTCGATCGCCAGGCCTGCCTCGCGCGCCCTGTCGCGCATCCACTTCAGGGCGATGTCAGACAGGCCCGATTCGGGCAGCGGATAGCCGCCACCGACGTCGCTGTGCACGCCGCAGAACCACACCTGTTCCACCGTCTGCCCGGGCTTGGGGATGTGGGCCCAGCGCGCGGCCTCGAACGGGGCGCGGCGCTCGTCGATCGCCAGCGCCTGGCAGGCGTGCTGCACGCTGCCGCTCAGCTCCACGTCGTGGAACCGGTACTTGCTCGCGGTCAGCGCACGCAGGCCGCGCACCGGGATGCCGAGCGAACCCACCGTGTCCCAGACGCCGATGAAGCGGATCGGGATCGACTCCGCGCCCACCACCGAACACTCGCCGCGGAAGTCCTGCGCCAACGCGTCGTTTGGATGGCTGTCGTCGCAGTACAGCGCGATCGCGTCGCGGTAGCGCAGCGCGTGGCGCAGCTGCAGGATCCCGCACTTGCGCACCATGCCGGCCAGGCTGCGCGCGGTATAGGCGCCGCGGCTGAAGCCGAACAGGAAGATCTCGTCGCCCGGCTCGTAGTTGAGCATCAGGAAGCGGTAGGCCGCATACAGGTTGTCGTCCAGGCCCTTGCCGAAGGCGCCGCCGGTGAGCTTGTCGAGCGATCCGCCGGTGCCCACGCCCTGGCCGTAGTACGCGACCTGCCGCACCGCGCCGTCGCGTTGCGCGCCGCGCAGCGCCAGCTTGATCACGTTGGTGGGGCAGGGTTCGCCGTTCGTTTCCTGGTCGGCGCTGTTCCAGGTGCCGTCGCAGAAGATCGCGATCCGCTTCATTCCATTGCCTGCACGGGACGGCGCGGGCGCGCCCTTGCTCGAGACAACGCGCCCGCCCGGCGGGAACGGACAGCGGCAACGCCGCGGCCGGCTCAGTCCGGCGGGGTCAGTTTCAGCAACCGCCCGCCGCCGCCGTCCTCCAGCAGCCAGATCGCGCCGTCCGGGCCCTGTTCCACCTCGCGGATGCGCCGACCCATCGGATAGCGCCGGAACTCGCTGGCGCGGGTGCCGTTGAAGCGCACCCGCACCAGCGCCTGCGAGGCCAGGCCGCCGATGAAGGCGTTGCCTTCGAACGTGCGGAACAGGCTGCCCGAATAGATGATCATTCCCGAGGGCGCGATCACCGGCGTCCACCAGGCCTTCGGCGCCTCCAGGTCGGGACGGGTGTCGTGGTCCGGGATCGGATCGCCGCCGTAGTGGCTGCCGTTGGAGACCAGCGGCCAGCCGTAGTTGCGCCCGCGCAGGATCAGGTTGAGCTCGTCGCCGCCTTCCGGCCCCATCTCGTGCGCCCAAAGCCGGCCCTCGGCGTCGAAGGCGATGCCCAGCGCGTTGCGATGGCCCAGGGTCCACACCTGCGCCGCAACGCCGCCCTGGGCGAAGAAGGGATTGTCGGACGGCACGCTGCCATCGTCGTTGAGGCGGATGAGCTTGCCCAGGTTGGTTCCCATGTCCTGGGCCGGATCGAACTTCTGCCGGTCGCCCGAGGTGATCCACAGCTTGCGCGCCGAGTCGATCGCCAGCCGGTGGCTGAAATGCCCCTGGCCGCTGACCTTCGGCACCTGCTCCCAGATGCGCGTGACCTGCGACAGGTTGCCGCCGCCGGCCGAATCCAGGTCGAGTCGCGCGTGCACCACCACCGCGCCGTAGATCGCGCCGCTGCGCTCGATGTAGCTCAGGTAGATGCGCCGGTTGCTGGCGAATTGCGGATGCACGATCACGTCGCCCAGCCCGCCCTGGCCGCCCACCGCCACGTTCGGTACGCCGGTGACCGTGCCGACCTGGCCGGTGGACACGTTCACCAGCCGCAGCGCGCCGCCCTTCGCGGTCACCAGGGCGCGGCCGTCGGGAAGGAAGGTCATGGCCCAGGGCGAATCGAAGCTGGCCACCGGCGTGCTGACGAAGGGCGGATCGGGCTCGATCACCCGCCGGCGCGGCCCGGGGCCGCCGGTCACGCGCTCGACCGCGGCAGCGCGGGGCGCGGCGCGTGCCGGTGCGGGCTGCGGCGCAGGCGTAGCGGTCGGAGCCGGAGCCGCCCGCACCACGCGCGCCGGCATCGACATCGCGATGCGGGATGTCGCGGCCGCCTCGGCCCTGTCGGCGGTTTCGGATTCGGCCTCCGCTGCGTCGACCAACACGTCGTCGCAGCCGGCAAGCATCAGCGCACAACAGGCAAGACTGGCGAGGAACAGGCGCATCCGTGGCTCCAGCGGGGCAGGGGAGGGCGTGGCCACCGGACCACGCACCCGTGCTCCAGTAGCGCCGGCTGCGTTAGCGCAATGTGATCCGGTCCCGGTCGAATTCATTGCGGTACTCCAGGATGGGTGGCACGAGGTTCTGTGCGTCCTGCCAATACGCTTGCCGGGCGCGGCTACCAGTACTCCTGCACGGACGAAATCCTGCCGTCGGTCATGCCAAACAGCGCGAGCAGCTTCTGATCCCCTTCTGGAAACAGGGATCCATCTTCCGACCTGAGCACATGGCTGTAGGAAACCGCAACATAACCCTTGCCATGAATGTACTGCTCGACATTCATGAACCGGTTTGGCCCGTTCCTGTACGCGCCGCGCCTTTGATTATCGAGGAACGCATTCCTCCACTCTTCCCGGCTGAAACTGGCTTCGTAGTTGAGGTGCTCATAGGTCACGTCGGAACTGAAGATCGAGAAAAGGCGCTCGATATCCGACTCTTCCGAGTCCTCCCTGTAAACTTCACTCAACAGGTTGAAGTACTCTTCGACTTTCAGTTCATGGCACGCGTTGTCGCACTCCCCCGCGCTGGCGGCAAGGGAGATGGCCAGCAGGGCGAGCGTTGCGATTTTCCTGGACGTTTCAAGCATGATTTTCCCCGGCTTGAGGCGAGAACGAGGCCTTGCGGTGAAGCGGAACCGGCCTGCATGGGTGGAAGGAAACTTCCCTCTACCGCGGCAACGCCCGGCATCGCGTGCCCCGATCGTGCTTCGATACCGCGATCGGGAAGGGGAAGCCTGCCGACTGCACTATAACCGTGGGCGCGCTCCGGATCGGCTACCGCGATCCGATGCGTCGCATCTGGTGCCGAAGGTGGGACTCGAACCCACACGCTTTTAAGGGCGGCGGATTTTGAGTCCGCTGCGTCTACCGATTCCGCCACTTCGGCGCGGGCGCGCAGTATAGCGGATGGGCCGCGCGCTCCCGGGTCAGCTCCCGAGGGTGCCATGGCGGGCCATGCCGGCGGCGAGTATGAAGATCAGGGCGATCAGCGCGAGTTCGATCCGGACGACGGCGCGGGCGCGGGCGATCTGCGCGGGGGCCGGCAGCCAGCCGGGCTGGCTGGCGGCCTCGCGCCGCCAGCGGATGAAGGCGAGGGTGGGCCAGATCGAGAGCAGGGCGGCCAGCACGAAGGCGCCGAACTTGGCGTGGAACCAGGGGTTCTGGAGGTAGAAGTCGCTGCCCTTGACGCCCCAGCCGATGCGGGCGATGCCTGCGAGCAGGAGCAGGCCGGCGGTGGCGCCGTAGCCGCGGTCGATGCCGACCAGGCGGCGCAGGCCGGCCGCATCGAGCGGACGCGAGAGCAGGGCGGACTGCATCGCCAGCATCGCGATCAGGCCGAACAGCAGCAGGTGGTGGGCGGAGGCGAGGAGGAAGTCGCGGAACATGGCGGCTCGCTGTGCGGGGGCGTCGGCGATGATCGCATGCGGCGCGGGAGGCGCGCGGCGGGCGGGTGCATCGGCACGACTGCGCGGCGTGCGTCCGCGGTCAGATCCGGCCCATGAACCCCGCCACAGCAGGCCCGAAGCGCTCCATGTCGACCAGGAAGGCGTCGTGGCCCTGCGGCGATTCCATGCCGATGAACTGCGCCTGCGCGCCGCCGCGGGCGAGGCCTTCGGCGATTTCCTCCTGCTGCTCCACCGGGAACAGGATGTCGGTGCGCGCGCCGATGGCCAGGGCCTGCTCCACCCGTACCTGCGCCAGCGCGGCGTGCACGTCGCCGCCGGCGTATTCGGCCAGGTCGAACCAGTCCAGCGAGCGGCTCAGGTAGAGGTAGCTGTTGGGGTCGTAGCGGCGCACGAAGCGGCGCGCGTGGCCTTCGAGATAGCTTTCGACCTGGAATTCGAGGCCGAAGGGGTCCTCGTCGGGACGGTCGGACTCCAGCCGCACGCGGCCGAAGCGGCCGTCCCACTCCAGCGCCGAGCGGTAGGTGATCACGCCCAGCTTGCGCGCGATGCGCATGCCCGATTCGGGGTAGGTGGATTCGTCGTAGCGGCCTTCGTCCCAGTTGGGGTCGAGCCGGATCGCCTCGCGCTGCAGCGAGCGCACCGCGATCGAGAACGGCAGGGCGCGTGCGCTGCCGCTGATGTTGATGTGGCTGCGGCTGATGCCGGGGTGCCGGTGCAGCAGGGCGAGCGCGGTCATGCCGCCCATGGAGTTGCCGATCACGCAGGCCAGGCGCGCGATCCCGAGCGCGCGCACCACGTGCGCGGCGCTGTCGGCGATGTCCTCGATCGAAACGTCGGGAAAGGCCAGGCGATAGGGTTCGCCGGTGGCGGGGTCGATCGAGGCCGGCCCGGTGGAGCCCTTGCAGCTGCCCAGCGGGTTGACGCAGATGACGAACCAGCGGTCGGTGTCGATCGGCTTGCCCGGCCCGAGCATCGCTTCCCACCAGCCGGGGGTTGGATCGTCCTCGCGGCTGGCGGCGTGCGCGTCGGGCGACAGGCCGGTGAGGATCAGGATCGCGTTGTCGCCGGAAGGATCGGGGCGGCCCCAGGTTTCGTAGGCCACGCGCGCCTGGCTGAGCGCGCCGCCGCGTTTCATCGGGAAGGGGGAGGGCAGGTCGACCCAGCGGGTGCCGGGGGGGATGAACTCGGTCATGCGTGAATTCTAAGGCCGCAGCGCCGGTGCATGAACCGCGGGCGATGCGTTGCAAACGCAAGTATCTGGCGACGCTCCGGTGCGGATGGCCTCAGCGCTGCGCTGCGCCGAGCACCAGGTCGACTGGCGCGTTGGCCGGCAGCCGCACGCGCGCAAGTGGCGATTCGATGTCGCCCTCGGCGCGGTTTGCGCTGCCGGTGCTGGAAATGCGGGCGAACAGTTCGACCTCGGGCAGCGACGACAGGGTGGCGGTTGGCATCAGGTTGTCGCCGTCGTCGAGCACGATGTCCAGCGGCAGTTCGGCCAGCGTGTGGCGCTGCACCGCCACCGGCATCGGCGGACCGCCGGCGGCGCGCGCGATCACGAACACCACCGCGCTGCCGTCCAGGCGCACGCGTGCGGCGAAGTCCGGATCGAGCCGCACGCGCACGCGGATTCCGGCGGATGCGCTGCCGTCGGCATCGTCGGCCGCGGTCGCAGGTCCGGTCGCAGCCGGGGCATCGGGCGCCGGCGGCATGCCGGCCGCTTCGCGCGCGATCGCGATCTGGGTGCGCAGTGCGGCTGCGGTATCGGGGTCGACGTCCGCCAGCAGCGCCTCCCAGGTCGCCACCGCGTCGGCATCTTCGCCGCGCTGGCGCTGGACCACGCCGATGAACCAGCGGGCGCGCTGGTTGCCCGGATCGAGCGCCAGCGCCTTGTGCAGCATTGCCAATGCCTCGTCGTCGAAGCGGTTGCCGGGTGCGGCCTGGGCCATCGCCTGCGCGGCTTCGAGCAGCAGTTCGGGGTCGTCGGGAATCTGTTTCAGCGCGGCCAGGTAGGCGTCGCGCGCGCGCTCGCGGTTGCCGAGGGAGGCGTGGGCGCGGGCCAGCAGGCGCCAGCCTTCGGGCTGCGCCGGGTCGCGCTCCAGCGCCGCTTCCAGCTCCGCGATCGCCTCTTCCATCGTCGGCGCATCGCCGGCCACGGCCGTCACCGCATCCGGATCCAGTGCCGCCGGCGTGCCGACGATGCGGTACAGCGCGAACGCCATCACCGGCACCACCAGCAGCACCGCCACGAACAGGCGCGGCGATTCGCGGCGCAGCGGCAGCGCCACCAGCGCCGCCACCAGCAGCGAGGCCAGCACCAGCACCACGTACAGCAGCAGCGTGCCGCTCACCATTCCTGGTCCTCCTCGACCGCCAGCGGCTGACGGCTGCGCGCGCGCACGATCCGCACCACCACCAGCGCGCCGCCCAGCAGCAGTACGCCCGGCGCCAGCCACAGCACCCAGGTCTTGCCGCTGAAGCGCGGGCGGTACAGCACGAATTCGCCGTAGCGCGCGACCAGGTAGTCGCGGATCTCGGCGTCGCTGCGGCCCTCGCGCATCAGGTCGAACACTTCGCGCCGCAGGTCGTGCGCGATCTGGGCGTTGGAATCGGCCAGCGACTGGTTCTGGCACATCACGCAGCGCAGTTCCGCGACCAGGTCGTGGAAGCGGCGCGCCTCGGCCTCGTCACGGAATTCCAGCGGAGCGGCGTCGCGCACCGCCTGCGCCTGCGCCGTTCCGGCCAGCGCCAGCAGCAGTGCCACCAGCAGCCAGCGCAGCGGCACGGTTGCGCGGGCGCTCACTGCGGCACCCCGATCGCGTCCAGCGCCGGCAGCAGGCTGCTCTCGATCGTGGCCTCGTCGATCGGCCCGACATGCTTCCAGCGCACGATGCCTTCGGCGTCGACCAGAAAGGTTTCCGGCGCGCCGTAGATGCCCCAGTCGATCGCCTTGCGGCCGTCGTAGTCCACCAGCACCAGCCAGTAGGGATTGCCGAACTGCTCCAGCCAGCGCATCGCATCGCTGTGCTCGTCCTTCCAGTTGTAGCCGACCACGCGGATGCGCTTGGTTTCGGCGATACGGGTGATCACCGGATGCTCGACCCGGCAGCCCGGGCACCAGCTGCCCCAGACGTTGAGCAGGTAGGGCTGGCCGCGCAGCTCGCTCGAATCGAGCAGGCGCCCCGGCTCGTGCAGGACAGGCAGCGAGAACTCCGGCGCCGGCTTGCCGATCAGGGGCGAGGGCAGCACGTCGCGGTCGGCGCGGTCGGAGACCAGCACGCCGTACAGCAGCAGTCCGATCAGGCCGAGGAACACGATCGCGATCCCTGCGGCCGCGAGGTGGCGTGGATTGGCCATCAGTCCGCTCCTCCGCTGCCGGCGGGCCGGGCGCCCGGGTCACGACGCGCCTCGCCCGGCGCGCGCCGGAAGCGCCGGTCGGTGGCGGTGACGAAGCCGCCCAGCGCCATCAGGAATGCAGCGGCCCAGATCCAGCGCAGGAACGGCTTGACCTGCAGCCGCACCGACCAGGCGCCGTCACCCAGCGGTTCGCCCAGGGCCACGAACACGTCGGCGAACAGGCCGGCGTGGATGCTGGCATCGGTCATCACCTGGCCGCCGCTGGCGTAGGCGCGCTTTTCCGGATGCAGCAGCGCCAGCGGCGCGCCGTTGCGGAAGGTCTGCACCAGGCCGCGGTCGGCCATGTAGTTCGGGCCCTGCACGCGCTCGACGCCGTCGAAGCGGAAGCTGTAGCGGCCGATCTCCGCGGTCTGGCCCGGCGTCATCGCGAGTTCCTGCTGCACGTTCTGAGCTTCCACCAGCAGCGCGCCGGCCAGGAACACGGCGATGCCGGCATGTCCCAGGGTCATGCCCAGCATCTCGGGGGTGAACGCGCGGCCGCTGGCGCGCAGCCGGCTCCACACGAAGCGCAGCGTGCCCAGTGCGACCCAGCTCGCGCCGAATACGGCGGCCGCGGTCTTGATCGGGCTCTGTGGCGCCATGAAGTAGGCGATCACGCCCAGCACCGCCGCCAGGCCCAGCCAGGGCAGCAGCATTGCCAGCGGCTTCGACGGCTGCTCCTGCTGCCAGCGGGTGAGCGGTCCGAACGGGACCAGCAGCACCAGCGGCGCCATCAGCAGCACGAACAGGGTACCGAAATAGGGTGGCCCCACCGACACCTTGCCCAGGCCCAGCGCATCGGCCAGCAGCGGATACAGCGTACCCAGCAGCACCATCGCGCAGGCCGCGGCCAGCAGCAGGTTGTTCACCAGCAGCAGGGTTTCGCGCGAGGCCGGCGCGAACGGCCGACCCAGCGGCAGCTTCGGCGCGCGCAGGATGTAGAGCGTCAGCGCGCCGCCGATCACCGCGGCGAGGAAGGCGAGGATGAACAGGCCGCGGCTGGGATCGGCGGCGAACGAGTGCACGCTGGTGAGCACGCCCGAACGCACCAGGAACGCGCCCAGCAGCGACAGCGAGAAGGTGGCGATCGCCAGCAGCAGGGTCCACCCGCCGAAGCTGCCGCGCTTCTCGGTCACCGCCTGCGAGTGGATCAGGGCAGCGCCCGCCAGCCACGGCATGAAGCTCGCGTTCTCGACCGGGTCCCAGAACCACCAGCCGCCCCAGCCCAGCTCGTAATAGGCCCACCACGAACCCAGCGCGATGCCGATGGTGAGGAAGCCCCAAGACACGTTGGTCCACGGCCGCGTCCAGCGCTGCCAGCGCGCATCCACCTGGCCTTCGAGCAGGGCCGCGACCGCGAACGCGAACGGCACCACGAAGCCGATGTAGCCCACGTACAGGAAGGGCGGGTGCACGATCATGCCCGGATCCTGCAGCAGCGGGTTGAGGTCGTGGCCGTCGAGCGGCGAGGGCAGCAGGCGCTCGAACGGGTTGGAGGTGAAGATCATGAACGACAGGAAGCCGATCGCCACTAGTCCGATCACGCCCAGCACGCGCGCCACCACCACCTCGGGCAGCTGCCGCGACCAGCGCGCCACCGCCGCGTTCCAGACGCCCAGCATCAGCACCCACAGCAGCAGCGAGCCTTCGTGCGCGCCCCAGACCGCGGTGAAGCGGTAGGCCATCGGCAGCAGGCTGTTGGAATTGTCGGCCACGTACTTGACCGAGAAGTCCTGCTGCACGAACGAAGCGGTCAGCGCCGCGTAGGCGAACAGCAGCAGCCCCAGCTGCGCATACGCCGCCGGCCGCGCCACCGCCATCCACGCCGGCCGGTTGCCGGCCGCACCGGCCAAGGGCAACGCCGCCTGCAGCAGCGCCGCGAGCAGGGCAAGAAGCAGGGCGAGCTGGCCGAATTCAGCAAGCACTAGCGATGCGCCTTTTCGGTCATTTCGAACGCCGCGCCTGTCATTTCGAGCGTCAAGCCTGCCATTTCGAAGGCCCCGCCTGTCATTTCGAACGCAGTGAGAAATCCCGCGTCCGAAGGAGCAGATCTCTCACTTCGTTCGAGATGACAATGCGACGGCGCCAGGGCCAATACGCGTGGCACTTCGCCGAATGCGCAGAGTTCCATCACTTCTTCGCCTCGGTCTGCGGCGCAGCGTCGACGTCGTGCTTGGCGTGCGCCAGGCCCATCTTGTCCGCGACCTCCTTGGGCACGTAGGTCTCGTCGTGCTTGGCCAGCACGTCCTCGGCCACGAAGGTGTCGCCCTGCATGCGGCCGGTGGCGACCACCGCCTGGCCCTCGCGGAACAGGTCGGGCAGGATCTTGTCGTAGACCACTTCCATCTGCGCATCGCCATCGGTGACCCGGAAGCGTGCGACCAGCGAACCCTCCTCACGCCGGAACGAATCCTCCTCGACCATCCCGCCGAGGCGGAAACGTGCCTCGCCCGACGACACGGCCGGGCCGGCGCTGCCGGACAGGATTTCGTTGGGCGTGTAGAGATAGGCGATGTTGCGCT
This sequence comes from Pseudomonadota bacterium, assembly GCA_023388355.1. The sequence goes on along the minus strand of JAEWGI010000071.1, from coordinate 85,073 downwards.
GGAGCGCGAACGCCACCAGGGTCGCGGCCACGGCGGCGGCGGCGAGCAGGGCGAGCACGAACCAGAGTCGGCGGCGGCGGGTGGGGTTCATCGTTTCAGCTCCTGTTCCTGCACCTGGCCACGTGCGGCCTCGCGCCGCGCCAGCAGCCGCACCGCGCGCAGCACCTGGGCGATGCGGATGCGCGGGGCGACGAAATCCCAAACCAGCATCGCGCCGAACACGGCGTAGGCGGCGACCACGTAGTTCAGATAGCTCATGGCGTCGCTCCGGACGCCAGGCGCCGCACCCAGTCCTTGCCGGCCTCGCGCGCCAGGTTGTCGGCGCGCGCGCGCGCCAGCAGCGAGCCGATCGCCCACAGCTTGGTGCCCACGATCATCCACAGCAGCGGCGGCATCATGCTCGCGTCCATCGACGACTCGCCGAACACGCGGATCGTCTGGCCCTGGTGCAGCGAGTTCCACCACACCACCGAGTAGCGGATGATCGGCAGCATCACCACGCCCACGATCGCCAGCAGCGAGGCCGCGCGCGCGGCGGCGCGGCGGTCCTCGATCGCCGCGTACAGGCCGATCACGCCGAAGTAGAGGAACAGCAGCACCAGCTGCGAGGTCAGGCGCGGGTCCCAGTCCCACCAGGTGCCCCACATCGGCTTGCCCCAGATGCTGCCGGTGGCCAGGGTGACGAAGGTGAATCCGGCGCCGATCGGCGCGCAGGCCATGGCCAGGATCTCGCACAGCTTGATCCGCCACACCAGGGCGATCGCGCCATAAAACGCCATCAGCGCGAACATCGCCATGCTCATCCACGCGGCCGGCACGTGGATGTAGAGGATGCGGAAGCTGTCGCCCTGCTGGTAGTCGGCCGGGACCACGAACAGCGCGCCGTACAGGCCCACGCCCATCGTCAGCAGCCCGGCGACGAACGCCCACGGCGCCCAGCGCGCGGCGAAGCGGTCGAAGTAGGGGGGAGACCCGAGCTGGTGGAACCAGCGCACCAGCGGGTGCATGTTGGACATCAGGGCGTGTGCTCGCGGGAACGGGGGTCGCAGGGCCGCCGGCCGCCGGTCAGGGCACCGGCATCCCTGGCCAAGGGCCTATTTTTTCAGACAAGACCCGCGCGGCCAAGCCTTGCGGGGTGGACAGGATGCCCCATGGCGGCGATTGCTGCCCGCGCGGGCAGCGTTCTGGCTCCCTCCCCCGCGTGCGGGGGAGGGGTGGGGTGGGGGCCACAGGTCGCCGCGTACCCCGCACGCGCGCCTGCGGCGCGCGCCCCCATCCCGGCCTTCCCCCGCAAGCGGGGGAAGGAGCAAGAGCAACAGCGGCGCCGGTCTCACTCCCTCCCCCGCGTGCGGGGGAGGGCTGGGGTGGGGGCCACAGGTCGCCGCGTACCCTACACGCGCGCCTGCGGCGCGCGCCCCCATCCCAGCCTTCCCCCGCAAGCGGGGGAAGGAGCACAGAAAGGAGCACAAGGTGGCGCCCGGAAACCCGCGTGGCTTCAGGTCGCGGCGATCCGGATCGCCGCGGCAGCCGCCACCGGTGCAAGCACCAGCGCCAGCACCAGCCCTGCGGCCAGCAGCAGCAGTCCGCCCGTGGGATCCTGGCCCTGCGCCGCCTGGGCCACGCTGCCGGCGCCGAACACCAGCACCGGCACGTACAGCGGCAGCGCCAGCAGCGCCAGCAGCACGCCGGCGCGGCGCATGCCCACGGTCAGGGCCGACACCACCGCGCCGATCAGGCTCAGCAGCGGCGTGCCCAGCGCCAGCGCGGCCAGCAGCACCGGCCACAGCGGGCGCGGCAGGTACAGCAGTTCGGTCAGCAGCGGCACCGCCAGCAGCAGCGGCGCGGCGGTGGTGAGCCAGTGCATCAGGGTGCGCACCAGCACCAGCCAGGCCAGCGGCACCGGGGCCAGCCGCCACTGTTCGAGCGAACCGTCCTCGGCGTCGCCGCGGAACAGGGTGTCCAGCGCGAGCAGGCCCGAGAGCAGCACCGCCACCCACAGCACGCCGGGCGCGGCGCGGGCCAGCAGTTCGCGCTCGTTGCCCAGTGCCAGCGCGAACAGCACCACCACCAGGATCGCGAACAGCGCCGGCTGCAGTGCGTCGCCGCGCCGGCGCCAGAGCAGGCGCAGGTCGCGCCGGACCAGGGCGCGGGCGGCCGAGGCCAGGGTCGGCGTGGCGACGCTCACGCCGCGGCCTCCTGGCGCCCCAGCAGCAGCAGCCGGGTGCGCACCGGCGGCGCGGCATAGGCGCCGTGGGTGGTGACCAGGGCGCCGCCGCCGGCGTCGAGGTGGGCGCGGACCATCCGGTTGACCAGCTCGATCCCGGGCAGGTCGAGGTTGGCGTAGGGTTCGTCCAGCAGCCACAGCTGGGCCGGCGACAGCCACAGCCGCGCCAGCGCCAGGCGCCTGCGCTGGCCGGCCGACAGGTTGCGCGCCGGGGCGTCCTCGTAGCCGGCCAGGCCGACGATCGCCAGCGCCTGTTCGATCTCCACGCCTTCGCGACGGCCGAGCAGGCCGCACAGGTATTCGAGGTTCTCCATCGCGCCCAGGTCGGCCTTCAGTCCCGGCAGGTGGCCGAGATAGGCCACCTGGCCGGCGCGGGCCGCAGCCGCCGCGGGCACGCCGCGCAGCCGCACTTCGCCGCGGCTGCCGTCGAGCAGGCCTGCCAGCACCCGCAGCAGGGTGGTCTTGCCGGCGCCGTTGCCGCCCTGCACCAGCAGCGCCTCGCCGGCCTCGACGCTGAAATCCAGCGGGCCGAACAGGGACACGTCGTCGCGGGCGAAGCCAAGGCCGCGCACGTCGATCAGCGGCGCGGAGGCGGAAGGGGCGTCGGGCATCACGGGCGCTTCGGCCGGCGGTCGGCCATCGCGCTCATTGTAGCCAGTCGATGCTGGCGTCACCGGGGTGGTCTTCCGGCTGGGCGGCGTCCATGCGCAGGCGCACCGGCTGGCCGGGCCGCCACCACAGCGTGCCGAGCTGGCCGAAGCGGCGCGAAAGCGCGTCGAACGGGGCCGCGTCCATGCCCATGACCAGCCAGCTCGGCTCGCGCCAGGTGCGGTTGGGGGCCGAGGCGAAGGCGGGCAGGAAATGGTGGCCGCTGGCGGACAGGGCTTCGTGCAGGCGGTCGTCGTCGCGACGGTTGTCGTCGATGCCGCGCTCGACCGAATGCGGGTTCCAGGCCGAGAGCAGGCCGAACGAGGTGGCCGCGGGATAGGCCAGTTCCAGGCCCGGGGCCGGCAGCCCGACGACGATGTCGTGCCAGGAGCCGTCGCGCTGCCAGCGGTACTCGGCCTCCACGTAGGCGCGCAGCAGTCCGGATACGCTCACGGCGTCGAGCCTGGGCCGGGTGTCCTGCATCGAGGGGGTCAGCGCGGCCGTGCTGAGGGCGTGGAGCGGTGTCCGTGGCCGTTCGCGCGGCCCAGGCGCGGGCAGCAGCCGGCCTGGTCCGCGGGCCGGGGGAGAGCCGTGCGAAGCGTGCGACGGGGGAACATTGCGACAGGTGTAACCGATTGCAGCCGGATCGTAAACTGCCGGCCTGTCCAACATGCCGTGAGCCTCGATGATCCAGTCCAAGCTGCCGAAGGTCGGCACCACCATCTTCAGCGTGATGTCGCAGCTGGCGCAGGAGCACGGCGCGGTGAACCTGGGCCAGGGGTTCCCGGATTTCCCGGTGCCCGAGCGGCTGGTCGAGGAACTGGACCGGGCGATGCGCGCAGGCCACAACCAGTACGCGCCGATGACCGGAGTGCCGGCGCTGCGCGAGGCGATCGCGGACAAGACCCTGCGGGTCTACGGCCACCGCCCGGACCCGGACAGCGAGATCACCGTCACCAGCGGCGCGACCGAGGCGATCTTCAACGCCATCCACGCCGTGGTGCGCGCGGGCGACGAGGTGGTGGTGCTCGACCCGTGCTACGACTGCTACGAACCGGCGATCGAACTGGCAGGCGCGCGCGCGGTGCACGTGCCGCTCGACCCGGCCAGCTTCGCCCCCGACTGGCAGCGCGTGCGCGAGGCGATCACCCCGCGCACCCGGATGCTGATGGTCAACAGCCCGCACAATCCGTCCGGCGCGATGTTCTCGGCCCGGGACATGGAGGAGCTGGCGTCGATCCTCGAAGGCAGCGACGTGTTCCTGCTCTCGGACGAGGTCTACGAGCACATCGTCTTCGACGGCCAGCGGCATGAATCGGCGCTGCGCCATCCGGCGCTGCGCGAGCGCGCGTTCGTGATCTCGAGTTTCGGCAAGACCTACCACTGCACCGGCTGGAAGATCGGCTACTGCATCGCCCCGCCGGCGCTGTCGGCGGAGTTCCGCAAGGTGCACCAGTACAACGTGTTCAGCACGTTCACGCCCGGCCAGTACGCGTTCGCCGCGATGCTCCGGGACGAGCCGGCGCACTACGAGCGGCTGGGCGCCTTCTACCAGGCCAAGCGCGACCGCTTCGCCGAACAGCTGGCCGGCACCCGGCTGCGGCCGCTGCCGGTGCCGGGCGGCTACTTCCAGCTGGTCGACTATTCGGCCGTCAGCGACCTCGACGACGCGGCGTTCTGCCGCTGGCTGACGATGGAAAAGGGCGTGGCCGCGATTCCGCTGTCGCCGTTCTACGACTCGCCCCCCGCCGGCCAGCGCCTGGCCCGCCTGTGCTTCGCCAAGAACCAGGCCACCCTCGACGCCGCCATCGACCGCCTGCAGCACCTGTAGACACTCTGTTCCCGGTCAACCCCCTTGGGCGGCGAAGAGCTTGGAGCCGTCATATTGACCGGGGCAGCGGATAAGGGCCCAGGCGGCGGTCAGGAGCTTGCGCATGACCGCGGCGATGGCCTGCATCTTCTTCTTGCCACGGGCCAGCAGGCGGTCGCGGAAGGCCTTGGCGTGGGGGTCGTGGACGATCGCGCTCATGGCCGGCATGTACAGGGCGCGGCGAAGGTACTTGTTGCCGTGCTTGGACAGCCTGGGGGCCAGTTCGACACTGCTGCCGGAGCGATGGATGCGCACATCCAGACCGGCGTGGCAGACGCAGGCGCGACTGTTCATCTGGCGCGGCAGCACCAGCAGCTCAGCCATCAGCGCCAGTGCGCTGGCCGGGCCGACGCCGATGATCGAGTCCAGGGCCTCGAAGCGCTCTGTCAGGGCAGCGTCCGAACGGACCCGTGCCAAGGCCTCGGCCGTCAGACGATCGATCCGGCGGTCGAGCGTCGCCAACTCGTCGTGCACATCTTCGACCACCACCGCCGGGCTGGTGCGGGTGCTGCGCAGGGCGTGGAGCTGGTTCTTCAGCCGCACCTTCTGCTCGGTCAGCCGGCACAGGTGGCGGCCCAACTGCCGAAGTTTCAGCACCTGCGTCGCCGGCGGCTGCCAGGACACGAAGTCCATCCGCTGCAGGTACGCCAGCAGCATCCGCGCATCCAGCGCGTCGGTCTTGGAGCGCTGGCTCATGGCTTTGGCGAAGTGGTGCGCGGCCTTGGGGTTGAGCACCATCACCTCCACGCCGGCCCCGACCAGCTGCAAGGCCAGGTCCAGGTAGTAGATCCCGGTGGCCTCCACCACCACCCGAAGCTGGCCACAGCGCCCTTGCTGGCGGGCCAGCAACCGTGCGATCGCCTCGGGCGTGTTGTCCAGCGTTCCCGTCGCCTCCTTGCCGCCGATGCATGCCGCGAAGGCATGCGAGCGCGCACCCACGTCGAAGGCCAACAGACCATATTCCATGTTCGTCCTCCGTTGGTGGAGGTAGGATCGTTCCCGGCTCCCCGACCCCGCACATGCTCGCGGCACACCCTTGTGACTCGGGCTCAACGGCCCGTGACACTCTCCGTGCTCGCGAATGGGGCGGGGAGCCGCTCTACAAACGAGGTCAGACCACAGGCTGCCTCAGGGAGCGTGCGGCTTCCCCGGGAAATCCCACCACCCGGCCCCATGGCCAGGCAGCGATAACGTACAAGGAGCGGCTTCAGCCGCGACCCGCCCCCAGGCTTTTGCCCCTCCCTCCGCTTGCGGGGGGAGGTTGGGAGGGGGGCGTATCAGATCGCCTCGCACCCATCGCGCGCTTCGCGCGCGCCCCCATCCCAACCTTCCCCCGCAAGCGAGGGAAGGAGCCGGAGCAACAGCCTCGCGTCGGCTTGACCCTCCCTCCGCGCAGCGGGGGAGGGGCGGAACAAATGCGGGCATACTTCGTATAGGCTCCTGCGCATGGACAACCTGCGCATTTCCCTGGTCCAGGGCGCCACCCGCTGGCACGACCCGGACGGCAACCGCGAGTACTACGGCGACCTGATCGCCCCCCTGCGCGGCATCACCGACGTCGTGCTGCTGCCGGAAACCTTCACCAGCGGCTTCTCGAACGAGGCCATCGGCCGTGCCGAAACCATGGACGGCCCCACCGTGGCCTGGATGCGCGAACACGCCCAGCGCCTGGACGCCGCGGTCTGCGGCAGCGTGCAGCTGCGCGTGGACGACGCGGTGTTCAACCGCCTGCTGTGGATCACGCCCGACGGCGGACTGCAGCATTACGACAAGCGCCACCTGTTCCGCTACGCGCGCGAGCACGAGCGCTACGCCGCCGGGCGCGAGCGCCTGGTGGTGGAGTGGAAGGGCTGGCGGATCTGCCCGCTGGTCTGCTACGACCTGCGCTTCCCGGTGTTCTCGCGCAACCGCCACGACGTCGAACGCCCCGGTGCGTCCGACTACGACCTGCTGACCTTCATCGCCAACTGGCCGGCGCCGCGCGCCCAGGCCTGGAAGACCCTGCTGCGCGCGCGCGCGATCGAGAACCTGTGCTACGTCGCCGGACTCAACCGCGTCGGCGAGGACGGCAACGGCCTGCGCTACGACGGCGACAGCGCGGTGATCGACTTCCTCGGCCACCCGTCCAGCGAATGCAGCGACGCCGAGGTGGTCTCGACCACGACCCTGCTGGCGGCCGAACTGGCCGCCCACCGCGAGCACTTCCCGGCGATGCTCGACGCGGACGCGTTCGAACTGCGCTGAAGCGCGGCCGCGTCGCCCCCGGCCGTGGCGGGTGACCTCCACGCGCCGCGTGGGCCGGCGCAACACCGTTGCGGACCGCGTCGCTGCGGCGGCAGGGTCATGGTGCCCGGCCGGGACGGGCGTGGAAACAGATCCACTCGGCCACCTGGCGTAGTGGCGCGGTGCCCATCAGCCGATCGAAGGGCCAGTCGCGCTGCAGGTGGTCGAAACCCCAGCGCAGCAGCCGCTTGCCGCGGAAGCGGGGCGCGGCGCGCGCGGCCACGAGCGCCGGGTCGGGGCCGCCTTCGAGCAGGTGCGCGGCGATCGCGCGCCCGACCGCGTCGCCGTGGCGCCAGGCCGAGTGGATGCCGCCGGCGGTGACCGGCGAGACGATGCCGGCGGCGTCGCCGGTCAGGATCACCCCGGGCGCGGCCAGCGGGCGCACCGGCCCGCCGCAGGGGATCAGGCCGGCCCGGGTGGCGCCGGGCGCAAGGTCCGGTGCCAGCCCGACCCGTTCGCCGACGCGGGCGCGGAACGCTTCGATGTCGGGCACGCCGGCGCGATCGGCCCGGTGGCGGAACGCCAGCCCCAGCTGCACCCCGCGCGGGTTCTGCGCCGCCCAGCCGATGTAGCCGGGCGCGAGCGCGCGATCGATGAAGCAGTGCAGGCGCTCCGGTTCGCCCAGGCTGGCACCCTCGAACTCGTGCTCCACGCCGTACAGGAACCCGCGCACGCGGCCGAGGCCCGCGCGCATCGCGACCCGCGACTTGGCCCCGTCCGCGCCCACCAGCCAGCGGCAGCCGCCCAGGCCATCCACCTGCCAGCCGCCGTTCCCGCGCCGGGCGTCGGTGAACGACTGCATCAGCCGCAGCTCCACCCCGGCGCGCTCCAGCTCGCCCGCCAGCCAGCGCATCACGGCGGGGGTATCGGTGGCCAGGAAGTAGTAGCCGCGCCGCTGCAGCGCCATGCTGCGCAGGCTTGGCGCATACAGGCGCACGCCCTCGATGCGGCGCACCAGCGGCGCCGGGATCCGCGCCAGCGCGGTGTCCTCGGCCGCCTCGCGCACGATGATCCCGGTCGTGTGCAGGCGGATGCCGGGATCGCGCTTGCGCTCGAGTACGCATACGCGCAGCCCCGCTGCGCGCGCCGCCAGCGCGCAGGCGGCACCGGCGAAGCTGGCGCCGACGATGACGAGGTCCCATTGGGGGTCGGGGTGCATTGGGTACGGCTGTCCGTGCGGGGAATGCAGGTTGGCGGGGTGGGGTGGTGGGGGGATGGGAGCGGGGTGAAGCGGGGGTGAAGTGATCCGCGGCGGTGGCCCCCACCCCAACCCTCCCCCGCGCGCGGGGGAGGGAGCGCATCGCCGACGGTGCTGCGGACTCGGTAGCCAACCCTCCCTCGCGCGCGGGGGAGGGAGCGGGAATTCGAACGCTCGCTCTTGGCTCCCTCCCCCGCCTGCGGGGGAGGGCTGGGGTGGGGGGCGCCGAAGGCGCCCAACCCGAAGCCGCTCCGCGTGGGACTAATCCGACACATCCCCACCAACCAGCCCGATGTCCCGGCACCGTTCCCCAGACCACACTGCCCACACCCCGCAGCGGAACGGACCATGGATGGTCGCAACCCCAAACCCGCCCTGGCCCCATTCGGCCCCGTCGTCGCCGCCGGCCTGGTCCTTGGCGTCCTCGCCTGCTCCCGCATGCCCGCACTGCCGCCCGCAGCCCTGCTCGCGCTACCCGCCGCCATCGGCGCCTGGGCGTGGTGGCATTTCCCGGACTGGCGGCGCGCAGCCGGCGCGCTGGCGCTGGGCCTTGCGCTGTTCGGGCTGCACGCGGGCTGGACGCTGTCGCACCAGCTGCCGCCGGAGATGGAGCGTGGCGACTTCGCCGTATCGGGCCAGGTGGTGCAACTGCCCGAACACGAGTCGCGCCGCACCCGCTTCGTGCTGCGTGTGGATCGCGACGCGGAAATCCCGGCCGCGCTGCGCAGGCGGCTGCTGCGGCTGTCCTGGTACGACCATCGCGAGGCGCCGCAGCTGCAGCGCTTCGACATCGAGGCCGGCAGCCGCTGGCGGTTCACGCTGCGGCTCCGCGCGCCGCGCGGGCTGCGTAATCCGGGTCGCGGCGACAGCGAGATGCAGATGCTGGCCGCGCGCATCGCCGCCACCGGCTACGTGCGCGACGCCGAACCGGTGCTGCGGGTGCATGCAGGTTCCGGCGTCGACGGCTGGCGCGAGCGCACCGCGGCGCGGATCGATGCGCAGGTCGCAAGCCCGTCCGCGCGCTTCGTACGTGCGCTGGCGCTGGGCGATACGCGCGGATTGGACGATGCGGACTGGGAAACGCTGCGCGCCACCGGCCTGACCCACCTGGTCGCGATTTCCGGCTTCCACGTCGGCCTGGTGGCCGGGTTCGCGGCGCTGCTGTTCGCCGGGTTGTGGTGGCTGCTGCCCGGCCTCGGCCGTCGCGTGCCGAGGCCGCAGGCGGCCGCGGTCGGCGCGCTGCTGGGTGCGGCGGGATATGCCGCCGTCGCCGGCTTCTCCCTGCCCACCGTGCGCACGGTGCTGATGGTGGCGATGGTGGTGCTGGCGCGGCTGTGGCGACGGCCGATGGGGGTAGCCGATTCGCTGGCGCTGGCGGCGACCGCGCTGCTGCTGGTGGACCCGCTGGCAGCGCTCACCGCCGGCTTCTGGCTCAGCTTCGCCGGCGTGGCCTGGCTGGTGTGGTGCCTGCCGCGGGTCGGCCGCCAGCCGCTGCTGGGCGGATTCCTGACCGCGCAGTGGGTGGCAACGCTCGGGCTGCTGCCGCTGACCGCGGCGCTGTTCGGCCAGGCCTCGCTGGCCGGGCCGCTGGCCAACCTGGTGGCGATCCCGTGGTGGAGCCTGGTGGTGGTGCCGCTGGCGCTGGCCGGCACCGGGCTGGAAGCCCTGCAGCCGGGCTGGGGTGGCCCGGCCTGGCGGCTGGCTGCGGCCAGCTTCGACCTGTCCTGGCCGCTGTTCGAATGGCTGGCGGCCGGGCGTGCGGCGCTGTGGTGGCTGCCCGAGGCGCGCTGGTTCGCGCTGCCGCTGGCGCTGCTGGGCGCGTTCTGGCTGCTGTTGCCGCGGGCCGTGCCGGGCAAGGCGCTGGCCGCGCTGCTGCTGCTTCCGCTGCTGTGGCCGGACCGCTCGCTGCCGCGGCACGGCGAGGTCGAGCTGGTGATGCTGGACGTGGGCCAGGGCACCGCGGTGGTGCTGCGCACCGCCCGCCACACCTTCCTGTACGACGCCGGGCCGGCGGTGCCCGATGGCTTCGATGCTGGCGAGCGGGTGGTGGTGCCGGCGCTGCACGCGCTGGGCGTGCGCCGGCTCGATGGCGTGATCGTCAGCCACGGCGATGCCGACCACGCCGGCGGCTACGCCTCGCTGCGGCGCAGGTTCGGCGGCGGGCCGGTGTTCGCCGCGGGCGAAGCCGCGATCGAAGGTGCCGCGCCCTGCCTGGCCGGGATCGCCTGGCGGGCCGACGGCGTGCGCTTCCGGTTCCTGCATCCGGATCTGTACTTCCCGGCGATGGGCAACGAGTCGAGCTGCGTGCTGCGGATCGAATCGGCCCATGGCGCCGCGCTCCTGGCTGGCGACGTGGGCGCGGTGGTCGAGCGCATGCTGGTCCACGACCATCCCGGCGGACTCGCCAGCGAGGTGGTGCTGGTGGCGCACCACGGCAGCGGCGGTTCGTCCGATCCGGCCCTGGTCGCGGCCACCGCGCCGCGCGTGGCGCTGGTCTCGGCCGGCCACGGCAACCGCTTCGGCCATCCGCAGCCGGCGGTGGTGCAGCGCTGGGCGGAAGCGGGCGCGCGGGTGCCGCTGAGCGCCGACGAGGGCGCGGTGCGGGTGCGCCTGCAGCGCGGGGGGACGCGGGTCGAGTCGCGGCGCCGCCAGCAGCCGCGATTGTGGGATGCCGCGCGGCGCGCCGGGGGCGGCCCGTAAGGAGCCGGGGCGCGGATCGGGCGCTGGGATATCCTATCGCCCGTCGATGTCGGGCCCGCGGGCCGGAGGGAGTGCGTGCTCGAACTGGTGAAGGCCGGCGGCTGGCCGATGATTCCGCTGCTGCTGCTGTCGGCCGTGGGGCTGGCGATCATCGTCGAACGCTTCTGGGCGCTGCGCCGCCAGGCGGTGCTGCCGCCGGGGCTGGGGCAGGAGGTCCGGGCCTGGGCCGCACGCGGCAAGCTCGATCCGGCGCACATCGACTCGCTGCGTCGCAACTCGCCGCTCGGCGCGCTGCTCGCCTCCGCGCTGGACGTCCGCCACCGCCCGCGCGAGGAGATCCGCGAGCGGGTCGAGGACGTCGGCCGCCACATCGCCCACCGGATGGAGCGCTTCCTCAACGCGCTGGGCACCATTGCCGGTGCCGGCCCGCTGCTGGGCCTGTTCGGCACCGTGGTGGGCATGATCCAGATGTTCCTGGGGGTGATGGACCACGGCGTGGGCGACGTCAACCAGCTCGCCGGCGGCATCGGCAAGGCGCTGGTGTGCGCGGCCGCGGGCATGATCGTGGCGGTGCCGGCGCTGGTGTTCCACCGCTACTTCCGCGCCCGGGTCGACGGCTACATCGTCGACATGGAGCACGAGGCGATCCAGCTGATGGACGTGATCGATCCGCGCGCGCGCCGGGCCGCGGCCGCGGTGGCCGCCATCCCCGTCGAGTCCCAGGCGGAGCAGGACTGAGCCGATGCGCATCCGCGACCGCCGCGCCGAGGACGTGCCCGAGATCAACCTGGTGCCGCTGATCGACGTGATCCTGGTGCTGATCATCTTCTTCGTGATCACCACCACCTTCGACGCGCGCTCGGTGCTCAAGCTCGAGCTGCCGCGGGCGAGCGGCGAGGCCAATACCCAGTCCGGTTCGCTGAGCCTGCTGATCAACGCCGACGGGCGCTATTTCGTCGACGACCGCGAGGCGCTGCGCACCGACGTGGAATCGCTCAAGCGCACCATCGTGGAGGTGGCCGGCGACGACCGCGAGCGCACCGTGCTGCTGCGCGCCGACGCGCGCACGCCGTGGCAGGCGGTGGTCACCGCCTACGACGCGCTTGGCCAGCTCGGCTTCACCCGGGTGGCCAACGCGACCGCGCCCGAAGCGCCGGCCGCGGCCGCGCAATGAGCGGCGGCTGACGCGCGATGAGCTCCGAACACCAGCGCGCCTGGCCGGTCTACCGTCGCCTGCTCGGCCACGCCCGTCCCTACTGGGGCTTCCTGCTGGTGGCCGCGGCGGCCATGGTGATCGAGGCGATTGCCGGCGCCGCCTTCGTATGGCTGATGGAGCCGCTGACCAACGACGGCTTCGTCGACCCCAAGCCGGAGATGGCGCTGGTGCTGCCGGCCGCGATCATCGGCCTGTTCCTGCTGCGCGGGCTGGCCGGCTTCGCCACCGACTACGGCATGGCCCGGGTCGGCCGCAGCGTGGTGCGCGACCTGCGCGAGCTGATGCTGGGCAAGTACCTGCGCCTGCCGAGCACGCGCTTCGACACCGAGTCGGTGCCGGCGATGGTGAGCCGGCTCAACTTCGACACCGAGCAGGTCAGCCAGGCCAGTTCGGACGCGCTCAAGGCGATCCTCACCGATGGCCTGACGGTGGCGTTCCTGCTCGGGCTGATGCTCTATACCAGCGCCAAGGTCACCCTGGCGATGGTGCTGATCGCGCCCCTGATCGGGGTGCTGGTGTGGTACGTGGGCGGCCGCTACCGGCGTATCAGCCGCGGCATCCAGGACGGCATGGGCGCGCTGGCGGCCAGCGCCGAACAGTCGCTGGCGGCGCAGCAGGACGTGAAGGTGTACGGCGCGCAGGGCTTCGAGCGGGGGCGCTATTCGGGCCTGGCCAACCGCATCCTCGGCCTGAACATGAAGGTCGAGAGCACGCGCGCGGCGGCGTCGGCGATGGTCCAGTTCCTGGCCGCGCTGGCGCTGGCGGCGATCGTGTGGGTGTCGGTGCACGAGGCGCTGGCCGGGCGCCTGAACCCGGGCCAGTTCGTGCAGCTGATGACGGCGATGATGGGCATCATTCCCTCGCTGCGCCGGATCACCAACATCCAGGCCGTGATCGGGCGCGGCGTGGCCGCCGCCGACCGCCTGTTCGCGGTGCTCGATTCGGAGGAGGAGCGCGATGCCGGCGGCACCGCGCTGGAGCGCGCGCGCGGCGAACTGGTGTTCGACCGGGTCTCGCTGCGCTATGCCCGCGACGACGACGGCCGCCACGCGCTGGAGGACATCAGCTTCACCGCCAAGCCCGGCACGGTGACCGCCATCGTCGGTCGTTCGGGCAGCGGCAAGACCAGCCTGGTGCGGCTGGTGCCGCGCTTCTACGAGCCCAGCGCGGGCTCGATCACCCTCGACGGCGTGCCGCTGGACCAGTACCGGCTGTCGGACCTGCGCCGCCAGATCGCGCTGGTCGGGCAGCGGGTGATGCTGTTCGACGACAGCGTGGCGGCCAACATCGCCTATGCCGCGCCGGCGGCGCCCGACGCGCTGCAGGCCGCGGCCGAGGCGGCGAACGCCTGGGAGTTCATCGAACGCCTGCCGCAGGGCATGGACACGCCGATCGGGGAAAACGGCGCGACGCTCTCCGGCGGGCAGCGCCAGCGCCTGGCGATCGCGCGCGCCATTCTGCGCGACGCGCCGATCCTGATCCTGGACGAGGCCACCGCCGCGCTCGATACCGAGTCCGAGCGCCTGGTGCAGGAGGCGCTCAACCGGCTGATGCCCGACCGCACCACCCTGGTGATCGCGCACCGCCTGTCGACCATCGAACACGCCGACCAGGTGCTGGTGCTCGACCAGGGCCGGCTGGTGGAGCAGGGCACCCACGCCCAGCTGCTGGAGCGCGGCGGGCTGTATGCGCACCTGCACCGGATGCAGTTCCGCGACGGCGGCGACGCATGAGCGCCAGGCCGGGCCAGCCGCCGCGCTACTGGTATGGCGATGCGCCGGTGCCGCTGCACGCGCGCGCGCTGTCGGGGCTGTTCGCGCTGGGCGCCCGCGTGCGCCGCGACCTCTACCGCCGCGGCCTGCTGCGCGCGCAGCGGGTGCCGCGGCCGGTGATCGTGGTCGGCAACCTGGTGGCGGGCGGCAGCGGCAAGACCCCGCTGACCATCGCCCTGGTCGAGCGCCTGCGCGCGGCCGGCTGGAATCCCGGCATCGCCAGCCGGGGCTACGGCCGCAGCGATGCCGCCACCGCGCGCTGGGTCGAACCCGGCACCGACCCTGCGCTGGGCGGCGACGAGCCGGTGCTGCTGGCCAAGCGCACCGGCGCGCGCGTACGCGTCGACCGCGATCGCGTCGCCGCGGCGCAAGCACTGGTCGCCGAGGGCTGCGACGTGGTGGTCTGCGACGACGGCCTGCAGCACTACCGGCTGGCGCGCGACATCGAGATCGAGGTGATCGATGGCCGCAGGCGCTACGGCAACGGCCGCCTGCTGCCGGCCGGGCCGCTGCGCGAACCGCCCGCGCGCGGCGACTCCTGCGATTTCCGGGTGCTCAACGTGGGCGTGGAAACCGACCTGGCGGCGGGCTTCGGCGAATGGCCGATGTGGTTCGAACCGGGCCCCGCGCAGCCGATGGCGGGCGGACGGCCGGTGCCGCTGTCGGCGTTCGCCGGCCAGCGCGTGCACGCGGTCGCCGGCATCGGCGAGCCGGAGCGGTTCTTCTCGATGCTGCGCGGCCAGGGCATCGCCGTGGTCCCGCACGCGTTTGCCGACCACCACCGCTACAGCGCCGACGATCTGCGCTTCGGCAGCGACCTGCCGGTGCTGCTGACCGAGAAGGACGCGGTGAAGTGCGCCGCCTTCGCCACCGACCGCTACGCCAGCGTCGGCATCGAGGCGCAGCTGCCCGAGGCGTTCTGGGTGGCCCTGATGGGCCGTCTCGGTCCGAAGCGGGCTGCGGCGCAGTCCTGATTCCGCGGCTTCGGAAAAGCGGTCCGTTCTTCGGCTTGCACCGGGTCCGGGGGCCGCGCCGCGGCTCGGCTTCGGATCCAGCGGGGGGAGGGTGTCCTGGTCTGGATCGCGACCCGAACGTCTATTGGCGTCGCTCCTGCAGACGCGACTTGAATCCACGATCCTCGACGCTTCGATCATGAGCCCGGACCCACGCCGAGCGTGCACGCCTGGGGGCAGGAATTGGTTTCTCTCCCATTCGCGGGGACGTTCATTCGTGACAACGGGGGGCTGCTCCTCCCCTGCGTGCGGGGGTGAGGATGGTCCGTTTGCGCGGCACCGCCGCGCGGACCATCCGGACGCCCGGCGCGCTGCGCCGGGCCGGACGGTTTGGGGGCAAACCGGTTGCCGCGCCACGTCACGCGCGCCTGCGGCGCGCGCCCCCATCCCGACCTTCCCCCGCACGCGGGGGAAGGAGCAGGGCAGCAGCGCCTGGGTGCGTCAGCTCCCTTGGAGGAGAAGAACCTGGGAACTGGGCGGCCCAAGTAGAATCAGGGCATGGACCCGCTCGATTTCGTCGTCGCCATTCCCGCCCGCCATGACGCCACGCGCCTGCCCGGCAAGCCGCTGCGCCTGCTCGGCGGCGAGCCGCTGGTGCTGCACGTGGCCCGGCGCGCGCTGGCGGCCGGCGCGCGCGAGGTGCGGGTGGCGGCCGACGACGAGCGCATCGCGCGCGCGCTCGAAGGCAGCGGCGTGCAGGTGGCGATGACTCGGCGCGACCACCAGTCGGGCACCGACCGCCTGGCCGAATGCGCCGACATCGCCGGCTGGAGCGACGACACCATCGTGGTCAACCTGCAGGGCGACGAACCCTTCGCCCCGGCGGCAGGCATCCGCCGCGTGGCGGAGCTGCTTGCCGCCGGCGGCGCCGGCATGGCGACCCTGGCCGAACCGATCGCCGAACCGGCGGCGCTGTTCGACCCCAACACGGTCAAGGTGGTGATGGCCGACACCGGCCACGCGCTGTACTTCAGCCGCGCGCCGATCCCGTGGCACCGCGACGGGTTCGCGGGCGAGGACCGGGGCGAAGTCGCGGCCGCCGGCGAATGGCTGCGCCACATCGGCATCTATGCCTACCGCGCCGGCTTCCTGCGCCGGTTCTCGGCGATGCCGCCGGGGCGGCTGGAGCGGATCGAATCGCTCGAACAGCTGCGCGTGCTCGAGGCCGGGCTGCCGATCGCGGTGGCGCTGTCGCCCGAACCCTTCCCGCAGGGCGTGGACACCCCCGAGGATCTGGTCCGCGCCCAGGCCATCATGGGGACTGTCCGTGTCTGAACCGCTGCGCCTGCTGATCGTCTGCCTGGGCAATATCTGCCGCTCGCCGCTGGCGGAGGGACTGCTGCGCCTGCGCCTGGACGAGGCCCGCCTGGGCCACCGGGTCGAACTCGATTCCGCCGGCACTGGCGGCTGGCACGCCGGCCAACCGCCGGACCGGCGCACGATCGGGAACGCGGCCCGCCACGGCGTGGACCTGCGCGACCTGCGCGCGCGCCAGCTGCGCAGCGCCGACTACCACCATTTCGACTGGCTGCTGTGCGCCGACGCCAGCAACCTGGCCGACGTGCGCGAGCGCGCCCCGGCAGGCGCCAGCGCCCGCAGCGCCCTGCTGCTGGAGTGGGCCGGAGTGGGGCAGGGCGCGGAGATTCCCGACCCGTACACCGGCGGCCCCGAGGCGTTCGAACACGTCTGGACCCTGGTCGACGACGCGGCGCGCCGCATCGCCCGGCGCCTCGCCGACCGCTCGCTGCCGATTGACGCATAATCCCGCCATGGACGCGACCATCGCCCCCGAATTCCCGCCCAGCGTGGAATGGCTGAACCTGCTGGCGCCGCTGCGCATGGCGCAGCTGCGGGGCAAGGTCTGCGCCCTGGCCTTCGTCAACGCCGGTTCGGCCTGGTGCCAGCACCGGCTGGCCGACCTGGCGCGGCTGCGCGCGCGCCACGGCGAGCGGGTCCACGTGGTCGCGGTACACGTGCCCAGGTTCGACAGCGAGCGCGACGGCCGCCGCATCGCCAAGCGACTCAACCGGCAGCGCTACGACTTCCCGATCGGCCACGATCCGGACTGGACGCTGTGGCAGCACTACGCCATCGAGGCCTGGCCGACCGTGGTCCTGATCGACGGCGAAGGCCGGATCCGCGACCGCATCGTCGGCGATGGCCCGGTCCGCGAACTCGACGCCAGGATCAGCGCGCTGGCCGGCGAGCTGGTGCCGACCATTCCCGTCGCCGACCCGATCGAAACGCGCCGTGGCGGCGAACCGCCGCTGCCGCTGCGCTTCCCGACCGGCCTGGTGGTCTCGGGCAACTGCCTGTACGTGGCCGACAGCGAACACCACCGGGTGCTCGAATGCGACCAGGCCGGGCGGGTGCTGCGCCAGTTCGGCAGCGGCGGCCCCGGTTTCATCGACGGTCCGATGGAACTGGCCGCGTTCAACCGCCCGCACGGCATGTGCCTGTGGCGCGAGACCCTGTACGTGGCCGACAGCGGCAACCACGCGGTGCGCAGGATCGAACTGCGCAGCGGCGACATCGACACCATCTGCGGCGCTGGCCGCGCCGGCACGCCGGCCGAAGGCGCGATCCGCGACCCGCGCTCGGTGGCGCTCGACCAGCCGCGTGCGGTGGCCCTGAGCGGCTCGGCGCTGTTCATCGCCACCGCCGGCGACAACCGGCTGTGGAAGTACGACCTCGGCAGCCCCGGCCTGGAGCTGCTGGCCGGTTCGGGCCGGCTTTCGGTGATGGATGGCAGCGGCGTGGGCGCCGCGTTCGCCGAACCGGTGGCGCTGGCGGCAGTGCAGCAGGTGCTGTACGTCTGCGACGCGGCCGGCTCGGCGATCCGCAGCGTCAACGCGCGCAGCGGGGTGGTGTCCACCCTGGTCGGCCAGGACCAGTGGCAGTACGGCAACGCCGACGGCGCGCGCACCGAGGCGCAGCTGCAGCAGCCGCTGGCGATCGCGCTCGATCCCGACTCGCCGGTGCTGTGGATCGCCGATGCCGGCAATGATGCGCTGCGTCGCTTGCGCCTGGGCGGTGGCGAGCTGAGCACGGTGGAGCTGCCGCAGCGCCTGCACGGGTCGGCCGGGCTCGCGGTGGCCGCCGGCGCGGTGTGGATCGCCGACACCGATGCCCATGCGGTGCTCCGCTTCGATCCGCGAACCGGGGCCCTGCGCCACATCCCGATCGGCGAATGACCGACGAGGCACCCGCGCCCGGCGCCAGCGCACCCGGGGCGCCTCCCTTCGACGGCAAGGCCTTCGCCCGAGGCTTGAGCACCGCGCCGGGCGTATACCGCATGATCGCCGGCGACGGCAGCGTGCTGTACGTGGGCAAGGCGGGCGCGCTGAAAAAGCGCGTCGCCTCCTATTTCAGCGCCACCCCCAAGCCTGCGCGGACGATTGCCATGCTGGCCCAGGTCGCGCGCATGGAGGTCACCGTCACCCGCACCGAGTCCGAGGCGCTGCTGCTGGAGAACCAGCTGATCAAGTCGCTGCGGCCGCGCTACAACGTGCTGCTTCGCGACGACAAGAGCTATCCCTACGTGCTGGTCACCCAGGAGCCGTGGCCGCGGCTGGCGCTGCACCGCGGGCCGCGCAGCATCCCGGGGCGCTACTTCGGTCCATACCCGGGCGTGACCGCGGTGCGCGAGACGCTGAACATGATGCACAAGCTGTTCCAGCTGCGCAGCTGCGAAGACAGCGTGTTCCGCAACCGTTCGCGACCGTGCCTGCAGCACCAGATCGGCCGCTGCACCGCGCCCTGCGTGGGCCTGGTGCCGGCGCGTGAATACGCCGACGCGGTGCGTCGCGCCACCCTGTTCCTGGAAGGCCGCAGCGACGAGCTCACGCGCGAGCTGGGCGAGGCGATGGAGGCAGCCAGCGCCAGGCTCGATTTCGAGGAGGCCGCGCGCCTGCGCGACCTGGTGGCGAACGTGCGCACGCTGCAGGCGCGCCAGTACGTCGACGGCCGCGCCGCCGAACTCGACGTGCTCGCCGTGGCGATGCAGGGCACGCGCGCCTGCGTGCTGCTGCTGGCGTTCCGCGACGGCCGCAACCTGGGCACGCGCGCGTTCTTTCCGAAGACCAACGGCAGCGACAATCCAGCCGAGGTGCTGGCGGCGTTCGTCTCCCAGTACTACGGCGAACAGCCGCCACCGCGCGAGATCGTGCTCGACCGCGCGATCGAGGACATCCCGCTGCTGGAGGAGGCGTTCACCGCTGCCAGCGGGCGCCGGGTGCAGGTGCGCCACAGCGTGCGCGGCGAGCGCGCCGGCTACGTCGACCTGGCGCGGCGCAACGCCGAGCTGTCGCTGGCGACCGAGCTGGGCAGCCAGGCCGCGCAGCAGGCGCGGATGGATTCACTGTGCGAACTGCTGGGCCTGGCGCAGGCACCGACGCGCATCGAATGCTTCGACATCAGCCACACCATGGGCGAGGCCACCGTCGCCTCGTGCGTGGTGTTCGACGGCGAGGGCGCGGTGCGCAGCCAGTACCGCCGCTACAACATCGCCGGGATCGAGCCGGGCGACGATTACGCGGCCATGCAGCAGGCGCTGACGCGCCGCTTCCGCCGCGCCGCGCAGGCGCGCGAACAGGCCGCGGCCGCGTCGTCCGCGGACCCGCCCGATGCCGGCGTGGACGCTTCGATCGCGCCGGCGCGCGAGCCCGGTCCCGGCGCGGTCCTGCCGGACCTGCTGCTGATCGACGGCGGGGCAGGGCAGGTGGCCCAGGCGCGTGCGGTGCTCGACGCGCTCGACATCGCGGCCGCCACCGCGCCGGGCGGTCCGGGCGTGCTGATCGTGGGCGTGGCCAAGGGCGAGGAGCGCCGCGCCGGACATGAGCGGCTGCTGCTGCCCGACGGCCGCGAACTGCGCCCGGGCGCCGATTCGGCCGGTCTGCAGCTGATCCAGCAGGTGCGCGACGAGGCCCACCGCTTCGCCATCACCGGCCACCGCGGCCGCCGCCAGAAGGCGCGCAACGTCAGCCGGCTGGAGGACATCCCCGGCATCGGCCCGCGCCGGCGCGCAAGCCTGCTGCGTCATTTCGGCGGCCTGCCGGGACTCAGGGCGGCCGGGGTGGAGGAGATCGCACGGGTCGAGGGCATCAACGAGGCACTCGCCGGCCGAATCTATGCGACCCTGCACGGACTGCAGGAAGCCGATCCCCCCGGCCCGTTCCCACGCGCGAAATGAAGTTGACCGTCCCCACCTGGCTGACCCTGCTGAGGATCCTGCTGATCCCGGTGCTGGTGGCCGTGTTCTACATGCCCTCGCAGTGGACCAACTTCGCGTCCGCCTTCGTGTTCATCCTGGCCGCCGTCACCGACTGGCTGGACGGCTGGATCGCGCGCCGCTACCACCAGTATTCGGCCTTCGGCGCGTTCCTCGACCCGGTGGCGGACAAGCTGATGGTGGCGGTGGCCCTGTTCCTGATCGTGCAGGGCCACCCCACGCCGTGGATGGCGTTCTGGGCGGCGGTGATCGTGGGCCGCGAGATCGCGGTCTCGGCGCTGCGCGAGTGGATGGCCGAACTGGGCCAGCGGGCGACGGTCAAGGTCGCCACGATCGGCAAGGTCAAGACCATCGCCCAGATGGTCGCGCTGTCGTGCCTGCTGTACTCGATCAATCCCCGCCACCCGCTCCAGCCGGGCACGGAGATCTGGATGGGGGAACTGGTTTTCCACATCGGCGACTGGCTGCTGGGCGCCGCCGCCCTGCTGACCCTGTGGTCGGGCCTGGCCTATCTGCACGCGGCCTGGCCGGTACTGCGCGATGCCGAGCGAAATGCTGTTGACAGCAAACGGCCGGGCGGTAAAATACGCGGCTCAACGCGGGAATAGCTCAGTTGGTAGAGCGCAACCTTGCCAAGGTTGAGGTCGCGAGTTCGAGCCTCGTTTCCCGCTCCAGTTTCAGCGCTCAAGTTTCAAGCAAGGCCCCGGCACCGCCGGGGTTTTGTTTATCGGCGCCGCGAGCGTGTATCGTTGCCTGCGGCAAGCGTCACCGGCCTGGTGGCAGAGTGGTTATGCAGCGGACTGCAAATCCGCGTACGCCGGTTCAATTCCGACCCAGGCCTCCACTCCCGACGCGGGAGCGACGCACCGCCGGCCACGCCCGGGTGGTGAAATCGGTAGACACAAGGGACTTGAAGATTTGAGCCCTCCGGGGGAAACCCCGGGGGTGGCACCCGTCAAATTCGGTGAACGCCCTGGACCCCGGTCCGAGCCAACGCCGAGCCAAGCCTCCGGTTCGCCGAAGGAAGGTGTAGAGAGCAGACGGCGGGCACCTGTCGCGCGCATCGCGCCATGGTGAAGGCGTGCTCCAGACCACGAACGGCCACGGCCGGCGGCGAAAGCCGAAGTGGTACGAAAATCCCTCGACCTCGCGGTCATGCCGGTTCGAGTCCGGCCCCGGGCACCACTCCGCGCACCGCCTCCTCCTGTGGGAGCGGCTTCGGCCGCGATTGTCCCATCAGGTTTCGCGTAACCGGCATTGCCCATCGCGGCTGAAGCCGCTCCTACTGAGCCGGGAAAGGTATTCCCGCGCGGATCCACGGACATCCGCATCACCGCCATGTGTGATCATGGCCGCGCGCCATCCCGGCGCGCCGCTCCCGGTGCCCATGTTCCATCGCCGTACCGCCTGGTTCGCCTGTATCGCCATCGCCGTGCTGGGCATCGTGCTCGCATGGACGTGGTCGCCGGCCTGGTGGTGGGCGGTGGCGGTGTCCGGTCCGCTCGCCCTGATGGGCCTGGTCGACGTGCTGCAGACCCGTTCGACCTTGCGTCGGCTGTATCCGCTGACCGCGCATTTCCGCTACCTGTTCGAGTCGGTCCGGACCGAGATCCGCCAGTACTTCATCGAGGACGACCTGGCCGAGGTGCCGTTCTCGCGCGAGAAGCGCGTCCTGGTCTACCAGCGCTCGAAGAGCGAGCGCGACACCGTGCCGTTCGGCAGCGAGCACGATCCGTACCACGTACGCTACGAATGGATCAACCATTCGCTGCAGGCCACCCACGCCGCGTCGCACGATTTCCGGGTGCTGGTGGGCGGCACGCAGTCCACGTCCTACGACGCCAGCGTGTTCAACATCTCGGCGATGAGCTTCGGCTCGCTGTCGGCCAACGCGATCCGTGCCCTCAACGAGGGTGCCAGGCGCGGCAACTTCTACCACGACACCGGCGAAGGCTCGATCTCGACCTACCACCGCGAGCGCGGTGGCGACCTGGTCTGGGAAATCGGCTCGGGCTATTTCGGCTGCCGCGACGAGGCCGGACGCTTCAGCGAAGAGCGCTTTGCCGCCAACGCCGCCGACCCGAAGGTGCGGATGATCGAACTCAAGCTGTCGCAAGGCGCCAAGCCCGGGCACGGCGGCATGCTGCCTGCGGCCAAGGTGACCGCGGAGATCGCCGCCGCGCGCGGCGTGCCGGCGTACGTGGACTGCATCTCGCCGGCCTCGCATTCCGAATTCTCGACGCCCGTCGGGCTGCTTGAATTCGTGGCGCGCCTGCGCAAGCTGTCCGGCGGCAAGCCGACCGGCTTCAAGCTGGCGGTCGGCCACCCCTGGGAGTGGTTCGGGGTGGCCAGGGCGATGCTGGAAACCGGCATCACGCCCGACTTCATCATCGTCGACGGCGCCGAGGGCGGCACCGGCGCCTCGCCGCTGGAGTTCATCAACCATGTCGGCGTGCCCATGCACGAGGGCCTGATGCTGGTGCACAACACCCTGGTCGGCATCGGCCTGCGCGACAGGGTGAAGGTTGCCGCTGCCGGCCGCATCGCCAGCGCCTTCGACATCGCGCGCACCGTGGCCATGGGCGCGGACTGGTGCAACGCAGGGCGCGGCTTCATGTTCGCGCTGGGCTGCATCCAGGCGCGCAGCTGCCACAACGACCTGTGCCCGACCGGCGTGGCCACCCAGAACCCGGCGCGATGGCGCGCGCTCGACGTCGAGGACAAGGCCGCGCGGGTATTCAACTTCCACCAGAACACCCTGCGTGCGCTGCGCGACATGCTGGGCGCGGCCGGCCTGGAGCATCCGTCGCAGCTCGGCCCGGAACACATCCTGCGCCGCGTCTCGCCTACCGAAGTGCGCTCGCTGTCGGCGCTGTACCGCTTCCTGGAGCCGGGCGAACTGCTCGACCACGTGCCGGAGCACGCGGTGTTCCGCGCGTTCTGGGCCACCGCCCGCGCCGATACCTTCGCTCCGCCGGAGCGCACGCTGGAGATGCGGCGGAGCAAGTTGATGTAGGTGGCCGGACCCTGGTCCGTCGCGACCTCAAGCTGCCCCCATGGGAGCCTGCCGCCGAAGTCCCACGACACCGCGCCCCCACAGCACCGCGCCGCCACTCACGCCCCGGCGTCGACCTCCCCCGCATGCCCGCCACGCTTCACGACGATCGCCGTCGCGGTCACGTCGGCCGTCGTATTGGCCACCGTCGCGAAGACATCGGGGATCGTGTCCACCGCCAGCAGCACGCCCAGCGGTTCGACCGGCAGGCCCATCGCCTGGGTGACCGGCATGTTGGTGGTCATGAAGCTCACCTGCCCGGGCAGGCCGACCGAGCCCATGCTGACCACGATGCTCAGCCCGACCGCGATCGAGAGCTGGGCCGGGCCGAGGTCCACGCCGTACATCCAGGCGATGAAGCTGGCCACGACGATGTACTGCGGGGGGCTGGCGATGCGGAACAGCGACACCGCCATCGGCAGCACCAGCGAGGTGACCGCCAGCGGATAGCCCAGGCGCATGCGCGCGCTTTCGATCATCACCGGCAGCGAGGCCAGCGAGGACTGGGTGCTGGCCGCGATCGCCTGCACCGGCACCAGCGCCCGCGCCAGCCGCCGCGGCCGTTCCCCGGCCGCCACCACCGCCACCGCGTACAGCAGCAGGGTGATCGCGATGTACAGCACGCACTGGGTGAGGATGTAGTAGCCCAGCGCACTGAGCATGTGCAGGCCCACCCGCGCGCACACCGCCAGCACCAGCGCGAATACGCCCAGCGGCGCGGCCCACAGCACCCAGCGCACGATCACGATCATGGTGTCGCCCAGGGTGCGCACCAGTTCGAGCATGCGCGCGCGCCGGTCCGGATCGATCCGGGTCAGGGCGAAGCCGAAGAACATCGCGAACACCACCAGCGGCAGCATCGCGCTGTTGGCCGCTGCCGAAATCGCGTTGCTGGGAATGATGTTGGCCAGCCAAGCGCCGGGGGCCGCCTCCGCCGGCAGCTGGCCGGGCGCCTGGATCGCGGTGCGGAATGTTTCGATCATCGCTTCGTCGCGCGGTATCAGCGCAAGCAGCGCGGGTGCCGCGACCGCCGCGAACGCGCCCGCGAGCGCGAGCAGGACCACGAACACCAGCATCGCCGTGCGCGCAGTGCGCCCCGACGCGGCCGCGTCGGCGGCCGAATTGATGCCCACCACCACCAGCGCAGCCACCAGCGGCACCACGGTCATCTGCAGCGCGTTGAGCCAGAGCCTGCCGATCGGGTGCACCACGTCGGCCACCTGGAGCGCGCGCGCAGGATCGAACGCCGCCAGCAACAGGCCGACGGCGGCGCCGAGGCCGAGGCCGATCAGCACCTTCGCGGGCGTGGACAGACGGGGGCGCGGGTCGGGCGGGGCCTGGGTCATGGCGATCCTGTGGGCAGGCGGAAGGCGGCGGACTGGATAGCACGAACCGGGCGCCGGCGCGCGAAGCGAATGGGCTGCGGTAGGTGCATCGGCCGCATCTCAGGGCGCGACCGGCCGACAGCCGCGGATCCCGCGGATGCCCAGGCCCGGCGCGTCGGGAATCGTGATGTGCGGCCCGTCGAAACGCACCCCGCCGTCGACCGGATCGAACGCGCACAGCGAAGGCGCGTCCAGGTCGACGCGGGTGATCACGTCCGGCCGGGCGACCGCCAGGTGCGCGGCGGCGGCCACGCTGACGCCGGTTTCGATCATGCAGCCGATCATGCACTCCACGCCGTGCAGCGCGGCGATGTCAGCGATGCGCAGCGCGTCGGAAATCCCGCCACTCTTCATCAGCTTGATGTTGATGATGTCGGCGGCTCGCTGCCGGATCAGTTCGATCGCCTGCAGCGGTCCGAACACGCTTTCGTCTGCCATCACCGGGGTCGCGATCCGTCTGCTGACGTACCTGAGCCCTGCGATGTCGCGGGCCGGCACCGGCTGTTCGAGCAGGTCCAGCGGCACGCCCGCGTCCTCCAGCCTGCCCATCACCTGCACCGCCTGCTTCGCGGTCCAGGCCTGGTTGGCGTCGAGGCGGAGCAGGGCACGGCCGCCGACCGCCGCGTGGATCGCCTTGACCCGCTCGATGGCCAGGCCCGAGTCGCGGTCGAGCTTGAGCTTGAGCGCATCGAAGCCAAGCTCCACCGCCGCCAGCGATTCGGCCACCATCGCGTCGATGCCGTCGACGCTGATGGTGATGTCGGTCGTGAGCCGCGGCTCGCCGCCTCCGAGCATGCGGTACAGCGGCGCGCCGTGGAGCTGCGCCCACAGGTCGTGGATCGCGATCTCGACCGCGGCCTTGGCGCTGGTGTTGTGCCGGAGCGCTTCCTGCACCATGCACATGAGGCGGTTGAGGTCGGCGACGTCCTCGCCGACGAGTCGCGGCGCGATGATTCCGCCGATCGCTTCGATCATCGAGCCGCGGGTGTCGCCGGTGATCACCGGCGTGGGCGCCGCGCCGCCGTGGCCGACGTGGCCGGTATCGGTGTGGATCGCGACGACCAGGCCTTCGACCGACGCCACCGTGCGCAGCGCGGTCCGGAACGGCGTCTTCAGCGGCACCTCGAGGATGCCAAGGCGGACTTCGGTGATCCTCACGCGCGCGGCTTCCCCGCAGTCGCCGACGCGATGCCGCTCACGGCCGTATCCACCGGATCGCGGTGAGGCGATCGACGGTGGCGGTCGTCGCGTCCGCCACCAGCGGCAGCAGCGGGGTGACCACCACGCCGTTGAGCGGATAGTGCTGCAGCGCGCCGTCCTCGCCCAGCAGCGAGATACCCGCGGTGTCGTGGATCACCCAGGGATCGTCGTCGACACGGCCGATCACCATCATCACGTGGCCGGGAAGGAACAGCAGGTCGCCGACCTCGCTCTCGCCCAGCACGCGCAGGCGTTCGTCGTGGCCGGTATCGGGCCCGAGCGCAACGCCGTCCAGGCCCGGGCTGCGCGACTGTGCGCTGGTATTGCGCGGCAGCACCAGGCCGAAGCTGCGCAGCACCTCGGACACGAATCCGCTGCAGTCGCGCCCGTTGTAGCGATGGCCCCAGCCGTAGCGTTCGCCAAGGAACTTGAACGCCTGGTCGATCAGGTTGGCCTTGGTCAGGGGCAGGTAGTCGTGCGCGACATCCGCCGAATGCGGGATCAGCGCGGGCACGAATTCGAGCATGCCGTCCTCGCCGCGCACGGGCAGCTCCACCGCGTGGCCGAAGCCCGGATGCTGGCCGTTGAGCGGCTCGTTCGCCGGCCAGCTGGCCAGCGGCAGGCGCACGCCCATGTCCAGGACCACCTCGGACACCTCCGGGCGTTCGGGCGTGTGCACCGTGCGCACCTGCGCGCCGGTCACCACCACGAACGGAATCCGCCGCGTGTGCGCGAAGATCTCCGCCTTGTCGCCGAACGCCACCGCATCGGCCTCGATCCAGGCGGCATAGGTTTCGCCCAGCACGAACAGCCAGCGCCGGTCGCGGCTGCGGTGCACCACCGCCACGGGGGTGCCGGGGAACAGCGCGGTTTCCTGGAAGCGGTCGATGTCCCGATCGCCCGGCGTGCTGAACACGCGCAGGTGGGTGGGGAAGGTGCGCAGGTCCGCGCGCCGGACGACCATGCCGTAACGGGTGACCTGGACCGGGGGAATGCCCTTGAAGTCGAGCGCGTTGACCAGCTTGTCGATCGCGCGGGCGCTGCCCTGGTCGCCGGCCTCGTCGTACAGCACCGAGGTGGGGCGGGGCGAGGCGGCTTCGATCCAGGCCTGCACCTGCCCGGCATCGAGCGTTGGCGGCAGGTGTTCGATGTCGTGCAGCGACGGGTCGAGCCGCCGCATGCGCGCGTTGTGCGCCGCGATGGCATCCGCATCGAGGACGACCCGGTCGGCATCGCGCAGGCGACCGGTCCAGTAGCCCGGATCGAGCTGCGCCTGGACGACGCCCGGCAGCACTTCGGCCTGCGGATCGCGCAGGACCTGGGCGCCACACAGGGCCGACGCCGCCAGCAGCAGCGCCAACAGCGGCCATCGCAATGCCGCTACCGCGCGACGCCCGCGCAGGCGTATTCCACCGGGCACTCGTACGGCGCCGGCTTCGTCATCGGGTCGATCAGGTTGACAGGAACACCGGTGGGGGCGCATCGGCCGCCATGTTACACAGCGGCAGCGCGATCGCCCTGGAGGCGGGTACGTCCCGATCGGAGGTCGATGCCTCAGGGTGCGGCTTCAGCCGCGATCATGATCCGGGATACCCGCCAACCGGGCTGAAACCGCTCCTGCAACATCCACTGTAGGGCCAGCGGACGAGGGCGATCAGCCGATCTTCTTGAAAGTATTGGTGTTGCCGAGCTTCTCGACCTTGCCGCCGGCCTTGCGGAACGCCGCCAGGTCGTCTTCGAGCTGCTCGCGGGTGAGGGTGGCGGTCTGCTTGCTGGACCGGCCGGACTTGCGCAGAACGGTGCTGTTGCTCTTGCTGGGGGCCATCAGGTCTTCACTTGAATGGAAACAGCACGAAGCTTAACGAACGACACCGTAAGAAAACGTCAAATTACGAATTTTTGCCATTTGTCGCGCCATTTCGCCGACGATGGGCGCCATATCGCGCAGTCTTTCGGATGAATGAGACGGCGGGGGCTTTCGGGCCGACTCTCAACCGCGTCCCGCCCAAGCCAGCGCCCCGCGGCTGCCAAGCACGCGTACCGCACCCGAGCCCTGCAGGGTCCGCAGCGCCGCCTGGCGCAGGGCCGGCAGGCCGGCGACCGCATCTGCCACCACCGCGACCTCGAATTCGCGCGCGTTGGCGTCCGAGGCTGTGGCCAGCACGCAGCTCTCCAGCGCCATCCCGGTCAGCAGCAGCCGGCGCACGCCCAGCTTGGCCAGCAGCACCGGAAGCGGGGTGGCCAGGAAGGCCGAGTGCTTGGGCTTGAGCACGAAGTAGTCGCGCGCATCCGGCGCCAGCAGCCGCACGATCTTGGCGGGTGCGCCGTCCAGGCGCGCGGTCATCGCCACCAGTTCGCGGAAATCCGCGCGCCAGTGGGCGAAGTTGTCGTTGGCGAAGATCACCGGCCACTCGCGCGCGTGGAAGCGCCCGCGCAGCGCGCCAATCCGCCGCGCGGCCGCGACCGCGCCCGGCGCCATCCGCCCGGCATCCGCGAAGTCGAGCTGGTTGACCATGTCGATCACCAGCAGCGCAGCCGGCGCCGGGGCGCCCTGGCTCATTCGGGCGTCCTGGTCGGTATGAAGGGCGAAACCGGATCGCTGGCGGGGAAGGTTTCCTCCAGCGCCTCGTCCTGGTTCTCGCTTTCATGCTCCTTGCGCTTGTGCCGTTCGCGGGGCGTCTCCGGATCCTGGCGGTCCCGGGGGGCGGGTGGATCCTTGCGGTCGCGATTCATGGGCCTGCCTCGCATGGGTGGGTCCGATTGATAGCGCAGGGCCCGTTGAGCCGGCGTGACCCCGGCGCGACGCCGCGGCGGCCGGCATCCCTGGTCCACGGGGCGACTGTTTACCGATTCCGTAAGACCGCTGCGACGCGGGCTGCACGGCACGCATGCCAAGGTGTGCCATCGACCGGCCATCGCCGTTGCGGCGAGCCTCGACATCCGGGCATCGACGCGTGGCGATCGTCCCATTGGCGCATTCGACATCAGGCAGGAGGGCAGACCAGTGCGAAATTCCCACCGATCAAGCCGGGCAGGGCGCCCGGACCATGACCGCGAAGTCGCCGGAGTCGGCGAGTTCCGCGCGGTCGCGGAACGCCTGCTGGAAACCGGCGCGCAGTACCTGGAGCAGGGCCGCGAGTGGCTGCACGCCGCCACCCGCGGACAGGAGCCGGAGGATGCGTACAGGCGGGAACGCAGTGGCGCGGAGTTCGCCGGTCGTCGCGGTGGCATGCATCAGCACGACGGCGACGGCCCCTATGCCCCGGACGAGTACTCGTTCTCCGAAACCGGCGGCGTCTCCCGGGCGCGCGCAGCGCAGCAGGCGGGCGATGACGATCCGCGCATGCGCGGATTCGGCCCGGGAATGGACGAGCGCGGCCGCCGGAGGGCGCGTGGCGCGCATCCACGTAGCCATGAGCATCCGCATCGTCCCGACGGCGACGGATTCCTGCCTGGCAGCTACGGCTTCGGCGGCGAAGGCCGTCGCCAGGGCGACGCGACAGACCAGCACGACTTCGAGCAGACAACCGACAGCTGGGAGCGCGCCTACCGCGCCCAGGCCCAGGGCTCCCACCGCGGCCGCGGCCCGCGCGGCTACGTGCGCTCCGACGAACGTATCCTGGAAGACGTCAACGAACGCCTGTGCGACGACCCCATCGTCGACGCCACCGACATCGAAGTGCACTGCGACCAGGGCCGCGTGATCATGGAGGGCAGGGTGCCCACCCGCTGGATGAAACACCGCGCCGAAGACATCGCCGACTCCGTACGCGGCGCCAGGGACATCGAGAACCGCATCCGAGTCTCGGCCGAGGAACCCGTGCCGAGAGGCGACTTCGACACCAGCCGCACGACCGGTGCGCATGCCGACCATGTTCGATCCCGCTCGCAGGAATCCCAGTTGCCGCAGACAGGCTCTCCGCCTGCAGCGGCGCATGACTCGCGCGATCCTCCCAGCGACGATCTTCGCGGCACATCGGGTTCCTCACGGCGGCAGGCGCACTGATCCGAGGTGGCGAAGGGGGTTCTGCATGGCGCCGAACCTGCGCTGACTTGGCTCACCTCCCCATCCCAGTATTGGCGGATGGTCGTCCTCGTCTGCTCGGAACTGACTGGTCCGGCCGAGAGGTATCCCGAGAGACTAGCCATCATCCTTGACCTCCCGCAGAAACGATGACTCGGCGTTCGACCGAGGCACCCGGACAGAGAATCACTGCGTCATCACAGACAGGTCGTTCCCGCAGGGCACATTTCGATCAGAATTCAGCTAGATGTCATAGCGAATTAAGCACGTCGCATGGAACCGCTGAGCCGGCGCTGTGTTGATGCACGGCGGCGATCTCGGACAAGCTGACACCCTCGCTCTCCGCGATATATCGACGGTAGTTTCTCACCGTGAGCTTCGCATATCCTTTGTAACAATCCGAATCCGTGCGCCGAGGTGAAGTCAGCCCAAAGAGCTTCCTTGCTTCTGCGCTGTTGGAGAAGCACATCCAATGAGGATGATTCAAATCCGGGCGTGTTGGAAGCAACTTCTGACTAGGCTCGTCTGGATGGAAGCACACGAGATCCTGAATCTCGAGGTTGCTCAGATCTAGAAAGTAAGTACCGCTTAAAGTCGCTGTTCCGGAGTAGTCGATGAACTCTCCATCGTTGCTCAACAGAATCAACTGAGCGGGTGCGGAGCATGCAATCACCACCAATAGAACTGTGATTACCAAGGCAATGGTTCGAAGGGCTCTCATTTACCGTCCCTGTATGTACCTGATGGTCATGGTTGGTCGGTCCCTACGCTGAGGTGCACATGATGAACATGCGTGTTGTCCGTCGCGAAAGCGGTGATGTTCGGCCTTCGCTGCCCTTGATTGCCAATAGGGCCTTCAAGGCCAAGTTGCGCGTAAGTGAGAGCCCAGGGCCCTCCCAACCAGCCAAGCAGGCCATCTTGCCGTCCCTGCGCAATGTAGGCATGCACGCGATACGAGAATTCTCTCATGCGGGTGTGTGCGGCTGTTTCGTGTTGTAGGGTGCGCAAGGGATTGGAGTTGGGAGATGTTGTTCGATGGAGGTGGATGTCAACTTGTTGCGGGTGGTCATCGGCTCCAGGCACTGTCGTCCGCAAATGCGTGAGGTCTATAGCTGACGCATAACGATGTCGAGTAGAACCGATATGTGGTCTCCATGCGCCGCTACTTCTCGCATAAGTGATGTCAAGATCATCCATCATCTGCAACAGGTATTCCATCGTCGCCGGGTGAGTTCGTCGCAACGACTCGTCCGGCGTCATCCGATTGCCGGGCTGCTCATTGTCTTCTAGGAAGGACAGTCGTCCGCGTCCTCCAGTCGTGGATTGGTGATCAAACTCGATCTGAATATCGCCTAATGTGAGTATTCGGTCATGCGCCTCAACCCCGGCACCAGTTCCCGCAGTCAGCCCCTCCCCGTAAATCAGTCGCAGGGCATTCCGAAACTGACTGTTCTCCACGCGTGCATGGCGGACGCCATAGGTCCGCGAAGCATCTGCCCAAAGCTGATGTGTGATCAACTGAATGCCAAAATCCAGTGCTCTTGCGATAGTAGGAGTAGCGTGGTTCAGCGTAAAGTTCTGCGCCCCGCCATCGACCGGAATTTGGTCATTTCCGTTCCCGCGAGCCCGGCCTAGTCCATTGGGATGTATTTTTCGCCCCGACAACGAGCAATCCGCGTTCTCTACTATGTCTAGCTGCAGTAGTGGCTGAACCTCGCGACCGCTATCGGCGCCGTCAGCAAGCGCGTGGTCAGGTATCTCAAATTCTGAATCAACAACGAATGTTTCCGTGCATTCCTTGATGTAGATTCGGTAGCAGCCTGGGCCATCGACGCTTAT
Organism: Pseudomonadota bacterium; assembly: GCA_023388355.1. The sequence continues at coordinate 53,416 of JAEWGI010000071.1, read as the reverse complement.
GAGGATGGCGGTTCCTCTGGCGTCGGTCCTGCCCGAATCCCTCACGATCCAAGTATCCGGATCATCGGCGGCGGCTTTGACAATTACATACGGAAGATTGTTCGCATTTGCTACGCCCGGATTGTGCATCCGCAAGGCTACCTTGGCGTAGAACTCTTGATCGAACTGGCAGACATTCATCGTTACTCCATCGCTGTCGGTTTCGACGTCGACGGGTGCCTGCGCAGTGGCGTCTTGATGGGTCATGGCGCGTGCCTCCTGCTCGTCCGAGTTAAGCCGGCGCCATGTGGAACGGTATGGCGATCGCGCCGGCAATCACGTTGATCTGCCTGTGCGAGCAGCCGCCATGCTGGAAGCTGCCGATGACCTTCCACATTCCGTCATCGCGTTGCACCTCCAACTGGATACTTGCTTCACCGACAGGATTCCAAGTGATTCCCGACGACGATGGGTACGCATTCTGTTCGGCCTCCAAGATGGTGATGCCTTTGCCGCCCTTGCCGCTTGAACCAGTCCATGTGTTCCCTCTGCCATCGCTCAATCGGTACCGAAGTCCTTCCACCGGTGTGCCGAGCGATGTGGTGAACGTGAGTTCCGTGCTTCCCTCGTGGGCGCCTGCGTCGAGTGTGGTCATTCTGATCGGCCTCGCAATGTCAATGCTTTGTCATGCCTTCGCTCAGCAGCCGCAACTTTCGCCAGCGTCCCGTATGCTCTCTTCGATGGACCAACCACCTTTACCGAGATAGGCGGTGACGGGGGTGTGCTCGTTCGTCGCGACAGTAATGCTGCGACCTGTGTCGTCGGTGATGCCCTCAGCAAGCACTTCGCCGGTTTTGGTGACAATTTTGTAATAGATATCTGGTTTTGGTTTGTTGTTCGTGTCGACGAGCCGGAGCTTGCCCCGATACTTCATTTTCGAAGCAAGCAGGAGTGGCAACTGTATAGGCTTGGCCGCATTGCTTTCGCCACCCATAAACGGATGCTTCGCCGCCTTAACCGTGAACTTCCCGGGGCATTCGAAGGTGATGTTCGCGCCTTCCAGCGTCACCCGGGTTTGCCCGGCCTGGAGGACGATCTTCTCCTTGGCCAGTACGTCGATGCGTTCGTCGGTCGCGGTGACGGTGACCGACTTGTCCGCCAGCAGTTCCAGTTCTCCCGTATGGGCCTGGAGCGTGACCGGGCCGTTGGCGGCGATCGCGCGGATCGGGCCGGACTGGGCGAGCAGGGCGCCGTGCTTGCCCGAGACGGCCGCAAACGTTTGGCCGGCAGCCAGGTGGGCATCGTCCTGCGAGGTGAGGTGCAGGTTGGCGCCGGCAAAGGCCAGGGCGCTGGCCGGAGTGGTCCAGGCGATGCGGTCGGGGCTTTCGGCCACCAGCACGGGCTGGGCGAAGCGTTCGACGGGGATGTCGCCTTCGCGGCTGCCGGAGCCGGGCTTGACCGCCGGCTGGCCGTTGACCGGACCGCCGTACTTGCCGTCCACCTCTGGGTCGAGCATCTCGCGCAGCGCGGTATGCGGCTCGTTGGCCGCAAGGCCGGGCACCTGCTGCTGCAGGGCCGTCTCGTGCAGGGCCTGCGCGGTGCGCTCGGCGCCCTTGAACTGGGCCACGGCTTCGGCGATATCGAGCTGGGTGGAGACGCCCTCGGCGCGCGCCGTGGTGGACAGCAGCAGGCCCTGCGGCGCGTGCAGGTTGCCCCAGCCACCGGTGGCCAGCTCGAACCCCTGTCCGCGCAGGCCGCCGCGGCTGCCGTCGCTATGCTCGATCAGGTAGCCCAGCTCCAGCCGGCTGTCGGCCAGGGTGGTGTGCAGGCGCGAACGCAGCTGGCCGGTGGCGTCGTCGAGCACCCACTGCTGGCTGCCGCCGGCATCGTGCGACTGCGAGTGCAGGCCGCTCAGGGTGCCGGGGTGGTTGCTGGCATCCATCAGGGCGAAGGGCGGGGCGACCGCGCCGTTGTAGAGCTGGCCGGTGATGCGCGGCTGGTCGAGGTCACCGTGCAGGAACTCCACCAGCACCTCGGCGCCGATGCGCGGCAGGAAGTGCGAGCCCCAGTTGGGGCCGGCCAGCCACTCGGCGACGGGCACCCAGGTGCCGGACGTGGCGTCGCCCGGGGCGTGGCCGTCGGGGAAGGCGGTCGAGCCGGTGTCCGACAGGCCGCCGGCATTGGGCTGCACGCCGCGCTGCCAGGCGAACTGGATCCGCACCTGGTGCTCGCGCGTGGGCGTGACGGCGGCATCGGGCAAGCCGACCACGCGCGCGGTCTGCGGGCCGTGGCTGCGCACCGGCGGGCGTTCCATCGGCACGATCGGCGTGCCCTGCGGCGCGGCGACGAAGCGGTTGCGGTAGTCGTGGCGCTCGCCGCCGTCGCCCAGCCGGTCGAGCAGGTCGGCCATCCCGCCTTCGAAGTTGTTGCAGGCGCTGTGTTCGACCGCCAGCACCACGAAGGCCTGGCCGCCGTGGCTTTCGTGTTGGGTCAGAGTGAACGCCGAGCCCGGCGCCAGCACGCGGGCGCTGCCCGCGCCGGCCTGCACCCGCCGGGCCACGCGCAGGGCGTCGAGCTGCAGGTCGGCATGGAGTTGGGCCTGGCCGGCGTCGTCGAAGCGGCCGGCGCGCGGGGCGGTGAACACTTCCAGCGGCGGCAGGCCGGCGCCATCGGCTTCGGCCTGTGCCGCCGGGGCGGCCACCTGCGCGGTCTGCCAGCTGGCGACCGCGCGCGCGGTGGGCGTGGCCTGCAGGCGGTCGCGGAACACGCTGATGGCGTCGTCGGCCTCGGTGATGTCGATCCGGTGGAAGCGCACCGGCCCCAGATCCGGCACCGGCGCCTCGCGGTCGCGGATGACCCAGGTGTGGCCGGCGGGCGCGCCTTCGTCAGGCTCGAAATGCCAGGCCAGGCCGGCGTCGGCCAGCAGGCGCTCGAGGAAGGCGAAGTCGTCCTCGCGGTACTGGGTGGTGATCGGGCGCGCGGGCAGCGGCTGGGTGACCTCCCAGCGGAAGGCCGACAGCGGGTGGTCGTCGAGCACGCGGCCGACGATGCCCTGCACGTCCAGATCCTGGAACACCAGCGCGTTGCGGCGCAGGCGGAGCAGGGCGGTGAACGGCTCGATCGCCAGCGTGTAGCGGGCCAGGCCGCCGTCGCTGCCGGTCAGGCCGACCTCGGTGCAGATGCCGAACCAGGTGCGCGGTGTCGGTCCGTCCAAGCGCAGGCCCAGCGGCTGGCCCAGCATCGGCGCGAGGTCGAGCTCGGCCGACGAGGACAGTACCGAAACCTCGAAGCGGAACGGTTCGCAGACCGCCTCGCGGCCCGAAAAGCGCTCGACGATCGCCTCCGACGCGAGCTGGCCGAGAATCTCCGGCGCCTCCCCGCCCGGCGCCTCGACGAGGCGGATGGTGCGCTGGCCGGGCGAGAGCCGGGCCAGTGCAGCTAGGGCTTGCTGCCAGTGGTGTGCAACGTCCATGTTCGAGTCTTTCTCCCTGCGCTAGGGTAGCGTGATGGTGATGCGCGCGGTTTCCTGCGGCAGCTGCACGATGTCCTGGTGCGCGGCCAACTGCCGGTCGGTGTCCCGGCCCAGCCAGGCGTTCAGTCCGAAATAGCCCAGCAGGCCCACCACCGCCAGCACCGCGGCCGGCGCCCACAGCGGGATCACCTGGCGCAGCGCATGCACCACCCGGTCGGGCGGCAGCCAGTGCGGCGCGAAGCCGGTGCGCTTGCCCTTGATGTAGGTGATCTCGTCGCCGAGGCGCGCGGTGAGGTAGCCGAGCTTCTCGGTGCCCTCCAGCCGGTACTTGCCTTCGAAGCCCAGCAGCAGGCAGTAGTGGTAGACCTCGAGCGAGGCCAGCCGCGCGGCGCCCTGGCTGCGCAGCTCCTCAAGCCGGTCGAAGAAGTGCTCGCCGGCAAGATGCTCGCCGAACAGGCGCAGCTGCAGCGGGTTGCGTTCCCAGCTCGAGTGCAGCTGCGAGGGCTGGGACAGGATGGCCTCGTCGATGGCGGCGCAGAAGGCGTACTTGCCCGCGTGCACGTCCACCGAGGGGATATCGAGCTTGGCGGCGCCGCGTTCGACCTTCTCCAGGAACTGCCGGATCGATTCGAAGAACCGCTCGGCGTCGTTGGGCACCTGACCGCGCTTGATCAGCATCAGCAGGTAGAAGCCGTCGGACATCAGGTCGAGCAGGCTTCGCGGTGCGACCACGGGCGTGTTGGTCGCGAGCGCGTCCGACGTCGGCATGGCCGCGGGGACCGGGGGCAGGTTGGACTGGATCATTGGGTCAGCGCGATGAGTTCGAGTTTGAGGTCTTCGATGCCCGACGGCACATAGATCGTGACCGAGCCCGACCTGAGCATGCGTTCGTACAGCGGGCCGCGCGATTCAAGCGCGAAGTACTGGTTGCCGGGGCGCACGGGAATCGCCGCGGGCACCTGTGGCACATGGTTGAGCCTGACCCCGGGCAGCGCCGAGAGCACGCACTTGTCGACGTCGTCCGGCGCGCCGATCTTGAACCGCACCGGCACGGTCTGGATGAGTTCCGGGCTGGGCAGGTTGGCGCTGACGGCCAGGTACAGCGCGGCGCGCTCGTCGATGCGCTGCGAATCGATGCGCCCGAGGTGGAACGAGGGCTTGACCTCGCTGAGCGTGATCGCGAAATAGCGCTCGGAGATCACCGTGTCGAGCAGTTCGCGGATCATCGAGAACAGCGCTTCGAAGCCGGCCTGCGGTTCGCCATGGCTGTAGGCGGGAAGGTCGGCCAGCGAGTAGGCCTTGGAGAAGGTCATCAGGCTGCCCGCCAGGCGCGAGAGTTCCTGGAACAGCTGCTCCGGCGGCAGTCCCGGGTGGCGGAACAGGTGCGACAGCGTCGCGAACGAGGCGTTGGCGGTATGCAGCAGCCAGAACGACGCGATATCGCCGGAGCGGAATTCGATGATGTGCTGCGAGGGTTCGCGGTGGATGCCGTAGAGGGCGTCGACCTTGGCCTGCAGCCCGTCCAGCAGCCGCCGCAGCTGCGCCATCAGCGCCGGCGACGAGCCGATGCTCGCCGAGGGCGGCACGAACTGGCCGTCGAGTTCGAAGCCTCCGGTCGCGGTCCGCCGCACCCTCGCCACCGGGATCGAGGTGAACGCGTCGCGCGGCTCATCCTCGGTCAGCAGGCGCACGGTCTTGCGCAGGAACCCCAGCTCCGCTTCCGCCGCCTCCGTGAACAGGTCCGTGGTCGGGCGATTGGCCTGGAGGTAGCGGGCCACGCCGTCCGGTTCCTGGCCGCAGTTGCCGCCTTGGGGCCGCAGCAGGGGCAGGGCGAGATGGATCGTGGTCGCCTGGACGCCTGGCGGCAGATCCGCCAGCGACAGCGCATCGGGCAGTTCGTCCAGCGCCGGCGCCGAGTACGGCTCGCCATCGGGGAACACGGCCGAGATCCGGACCGGGCGCACCGTGCCGGAGGCCAGGCTGCCCTCGTCGAAGCTGCAGCTGCGCACCCCCCAGCCGTACGGATGCAGGGTGCCCGCGAGGTCGCGCAGGCGGCCCTCGTGATACGCATCCTGCTGCTGGAAATGCTGGGGGCGCAGGAACAGCCCCTCTCCCCAGAACACCTTTGCTGCCCCGTCCACATCCACCTCTTGCGTTCCGCTTCCCTGGCCCCTGACGCGCACCGCCGTCACGCGGACGGCAGGGCCACATTATTACCCGGCACTCCGCTCGTTCAACCGCCCGCACACCGCGTGAGCGTCAGCGTGTGGGCCTCGCCCGCGACCTGCGACTGCAGCGACGCACTCGACGTCGTCAGCGCACAGGCGTGCAGGCCCACGGTCACGCCATCCTCCTCGGCGGCTGCCGCATCGAACGAAAACCGCCAGCGCCCCGGCGCCGGCGCCCGGAACAGGGCGACGACGCCCATCGTGGCAGCCTCCGGCGGCAGCCGTTCGGCGATCTCGTGCCGCTGGCCGGGCTGGAGCACGATTTCCGTGGAGCCGATCAGGTCCTCGCCGAGGGCGTCGCGTTCCGCGTCCTCGTCCAGGAACGCCGAGAACGGCGCGCGTTCGAAGCGCTGGTGGTCGCGCAGGCGGTAGATCTTGACCACGACCGCGAGCGACTTGTTGTCGCGGCCAGAATTCAGGTTCGGGCCCGCCCACAGGCGCAGCGGAACCGTTTTCGGCCGCGGCTGCGCGACTTCTTCCTCGGCCGGTTTGCGCAGCCCGACCGTCTCCAGCGCCCTGCCGAGCAGGCCGGGCGCGTCTTCACGCGCTGGCGCCGAGGCGCAACCCGCGAGCGCGAACAGCAGGCCGGCGACGACGGCAAGCCGGGCGCAGGCGGCGGGCAAACGGGCGGAGTGGGGGACGGAGGGGCTGTCCATAGCGCGATCCACGTTGCTTGACCCGGCCATGGTATCCCCTGTCACAATGGAATGGTGAATTGTGTCGTCTTCTGACGCCAAGCGGCTATACTTGACGCTGGTGTGAAACCTGATTTATACCGACGCGCATACCGCCGGCCTGTTGCTGTCGCCCCGCGACATCCGACATGGATCGTTAGGTCAAACGGGGAGTTGTCATGCACATGGATTCAAAGCGCAGCGGGCTTGCCGCCGTCCGCATTCTGGTGGCCTCGGCCATCGTCGCCTCGCTTGCGGCGTGCGCGACCAGCGGTGCCACCCAGGCGCCGCCCGTCGTTACCTACGACTCGCTGATGGGGACGGCCGAGAGCCAGCTCACCTCGGCGAACTTCGCCGGCGCGCTGCAGAGCTTCGAGTCGGCGGCCAAGTCCGACCCGACCCGCAAGGAGCCCTGGGTGCGGCTGGCCCAGCTGCATTTCGATACCGGTAACTACGGTCGCGCGATCGTGGCATCCGAAGAAGTCCTGTTGCGCGATCCCACCGACAAGGTGGCCGAGAGCGTGCTCACCCTGGGCGGGTTCCGGATCGCCACGCAATCGCTGCAGCGGCTGCAGAGCAGCGGCGCGCTGACCAGCGAGGCGGCCCAGCGCGAGGCGCGCGAACTGGCCGAGATGATGCGCGAGACGATGGGGCCGGAAGTTGCCGGCGTCCCCGAGCCCACCCGTCGCGCTCCCGCGCGTCGGCGCGCTGCGCCCACGCCCGCGCCGGCGGCCGAACAGGCACCCGCTGCAAAGCCCACCACAAACCCGTTCGACAGGCTCGGTGGGAACTGAGCTGGTCCACGCGAAATCGGAGATCGCAAGATGGCAAAGAAGGACAGCGTCCAGAAGAAGCTGCAGAAGGTGCGCCCGCCGCGGGTGCAGTTGACCTATGACGTGGAGAAGGGCGACGCCATCGAACAGAAGGAAATTCCGTTCGTCGTCGGCGTGCTCGGCGACCTCAGCGGCCAGCCGGAAGAACCGCTGCCGCGGCTCAAGGACCGGAAGTTCGTCAACATCGACCTGGACAACTTCGACGACGTGATGGAAGGGATGGCCCCGCGGGCCTCGTTCCGGGTGCCGAACAAGATCAGCGACCAGGGCGGTGAGTTCGCGGTCGACCTCAGGTTCAACTCGATGGACGACTTCAGGCCCGAGTCCGTGGTCGACCAGGTGGAGCCGCTGCGCAAGCTGCTGGAGGCCCGTTCCAAGCTTGCCGACCTGCGCAACAAGCTTGCGGGCAATGAAAAGCTCGAGGACCTGCTCAACGACGTGTTGAACAACACCGAGCAGCTCAAGCAACTCGGCAAGTCCGGTGAAGAGGGGCAGGAGTAAGCAATGAACGTCAAAGCAGCCACCCCTGCCGGCAAGGCCGCGCAGACCGTCGAACTGGGGCTTCTCGACCAGATCGTCGAGAAGAGCAAGGTCGCCAAGTCGGAGGCCGAGCATCAGCGCGCCAAGGACATCATCGCCGAGCTCGCGAGGGAGGTGCTGCAGGGCACCGTCGTCGTCTCCGACAACCTCAACCTCACCCTGGATTCGCGGGTTGCCGAACTCGACCGCCTGATTTCCGACCAGGTGAGCGCGATCATGCACGCGCCGAAGTTCCAGGAGCTGGAGTCCACCTGGCGCGGCCTGCACTACCTCTGCCAGCAGACCTCGACCGGGACGCTGCTCAAGATCAAGGTGCTCAACGCGCCCAAGAAGGACCTGGTCAGGGACTTCAAGTCGGCGATCGATTTTGACCAGAGCGCGCTGTTCAAGAAGGTCTACGAAGAGGAGTTCGGCACCTTCGGTGGCGCGCCGTTCGGTGCGCTGATCGGCGACTACCAGATCGGCCGCCAGCCCGAGGACATGTACTTCATCGAGCAGATGTCGCACGTGGCTGCCGCCGCGCACGCGCCGTTCATCGCCGCGGCGAGCAACGACATGTTCGGTCTGGAGAGCTTCACCGACCTGGGCAAGCCGCGCGACCTGGCCAAGGTGTTCGACACCATCGAATACGCCAAGTGGAAGTCCTTCCGCGAGTCCGAGGACAGCCGCTACGTGGGCCTGACCATGCCCCGGTTCCTCGGCCGCCTGCCGTACGACCCCAAGGAAGGCACGACCGTCGAGGGCTTCAACTACGTCGAGGACGTCAGCGGCACCGACCACGACAAGTACCTGTGGTGCAACACCGCCTACGCCTTCGGCGCGCGCCTGACCCAGGCGTTCGAGGACTTCGGCTGGTGCGCGGCGATCCGCGGCGTGGAGGGTGGCGGCCTGGTCGAGGACCTGCCGACCCACACCTTCCGTACCGATGATGGCGAGGTCGCGCTCAAGTGCCCGACCGAGATCGCCATCACCGACCGGCGCGAGAAGGAGCTCAGCGACCTGGGCTTCATTCCGCTGGTGCACTGCAAGAACACCGACTACGCCGCCTTCTTCGGCGCCCAGTCGGTGCAGAAGCCGAAGAAGTACAACACCGATTCGGCCAACGCCAACGCCATCCTCTCCGCGCAGCTGCAGTACATCTTCGCGGTGTCGCGCGTCGCCCATTACCTCAAGGCGATGATGCGCGAGAAGATCGGCAGCTTCGCGTCCGCGGGCAACGTCGAGGATTTCCTCAATCGCTGGATCGCCCAGTACGTGCTCCTCGACGACAATGCGACGCAGGAGGCCAAGGCGCAGTATCCGCTGCGCGAGGCGTCCGTCCAGGTTTCGGAAGTCCCGGGCAAGCCCGGGGTCTACCGCGCGGTGGCCTTCCTCAGGCCGCATTTCCAGCTCGATGAGCTGTCTGTCTCGCTGCGGCTTGTGGCCGAATTGCCGGCCGGCGCCAAGAAGTCCTAGCGGGGAACGCAACAGGAGGGGGCGCAGATCCTCCGAACAGTCCGGACTGCCGCATCCCGCGGTGGCCGGCCATCCCCCGGGCACAAGCCCGGTATTTCTCACGGAAGAACGGAACAAGGAAACCAGATCATGCAGCACGCGTTTCTCAGCATCGACACCATCAAGGGCGAATCCCGGGACCAGGAGCACAAGGACTGGATCGAGATCGAATCCTTCACCCAGGATGTTCTGCAGCCGCGTTCGGCGACGGCTTCCACCAAGGGCGGCCAGACCGCGGCCCGCGTGGAAATGTCCCCGATCGAGATCGTCAAGCAGATCGACCTGGCCACCACCGCGTTGCACCAGGCGGCGGCAAACGGCACCACCTTCCCGAAGGCGGCCATCGAGTTCTACCGCGCTGACAAGGACGGCAAGGCGATCAATTACTACAAGATCGAACTGCTGAACGTGCTTGTCCATCGCGTGACGACCTCGGTCGACAAGGAAGGCATGCCGCAGGAAACGGTCCAGCTGAGCTTCGGCTCGGTCAAGTGGACCTACCAGCAGCAGAAGGCGGAAGGCGGACTGGGTGGCAAGGCGGTTGCGCAGTGGAGCACCACGCTCAACAAGCCGACGCACAGCGTCTGATGTGGGTCGATGCGGCGGCGCGATCCTGCGCCGCCGCATTCTGTTTCGGGCACATGCCTCACCAGGGTGCCCGGGTTTGAAACGGGAGGTAGCGCCGGAACGTGGTGGTTCGGTCGAGGGAAGGATGGATGCATGAAAGGATACGAGCCGAACCTGCTGGAGAAGCTGCTGGACGATGACTCCCGGCGGACCGCCGCCGCGGGCGTACTGAAGTCGATTCCGCTCGAGCAGTACAAGGAGTCCGTGGCCCGGGACCTCGAGGGGCTGCTCAACAGCCGCGCGGCGTTCGAAGAGGACGACCTGGAGGCGTTTCCGAACTGCAAGCAGTCCCTGCTGACCTACGGCCTGGGGGACTTTTCAGGCAAGAGCCTCGCCAATGCCTACGACCGTGCCGCGATCTGCCGCTCGCTGGAGCGTGCCGTCGCCCGCCACGAGTCGCGGCTGGTGAACGTGCGCGTGTCGCTGCAGACCAACTCGCGCAACGCCTCGACCCTGCACTTCACCATCCATGCGCTTCTCAACCTGCAGCCGGCGCGCGAGCCGATCAGCTTCGACGCGATGCTGCAGACCAATACCCAGCACTACTCGGTCAGCCACCTGCGCCGCGTCAAGGACGTGGCCTGACCGTGGAAGAGCTGCTTCCCTACTACGAACGCGAACTGGCGTACCTGCGCAAGTACGGTCGCGAGTTCGCCGAGCGCTATCCGAAGATCGCCGGGCGCCTGCTGCTGTCGGGCGACGGCAGCCAGGATCCGCATGTCGAGCGCCTGATCGAATCGTTCGCGCTGCTGACCGCCCGCGTGTCCAAGCGGGTCGAGGACGGCTATCCGGAGTTCACCGAATCGCTGCTCGAGGTGATGTATCCGCATTACCTGCGGCCGTTCCCATCGTGCTCCATCGCCCATTTCGACATGGGCACCGCGCTGTCGAAGCTGAGTGCGCCGCTGCACGTGCCGCGCGGAACCGTGCTGCAGTCGCGCCAGGTGCGCGGCGTGGCGTGCCGCTTCCGCACCGCCTACGACGTGACCCTGGCACCGCTCAAGGTGTCCGCTGCGCGCTACCAGTCGATAGCCGATCCACCGATGGCGGTGACGCTGCCGGCCGAGGCTGGCGGCCAGATCTCGCTGTCGTTCGCGCTGTCTGGCGACGACCCCTCGATCAGTCGCCTGGGCATGGACCGGCTGCGCCTGTTCATGGACGGCGAACCTTCGTTTCGCGCGGCGCTGCGCGACACGCTCGCCCTGCAGGTGCTGCAGGCCTGGGTGGAGCCGGGCAACGGCGGGCGCTGGGTGGCGCTGCCCGAGGTTCCCCTGCGGCCGGCCGGCTTCGCCGACGAGGAGTCGCTGCTGGACTTCCCGCGTCGTTCGCATTCGGCCTACAGGCTGCTCACCGAGATGTTCGCCTTCCCCGAGAAGTTCGGCTTCTTCGACCTGGACCTCGGCGCGCTGCCGGCGGGCGTCGGCGACGAGTTCACCCTGCATCTGGTGCTCAGGAGCAACGGCGACTGGGCCGCCGGCCGCGTGCTCGAAGCGCTGGGGACACAGCATGTCCGAACCGGCTGCACGCCGGTGGTGAACCTGTTCGCCATGCACGGCGAACCGATCCGCGTCTCGCATCAGGGCACCCACTATCCGGTGGTGGCCGACGCGCGCCGGGCGTTCGCCTACGAGGTGTATTCGGTCGACTCGGTGCACCGCATCAGGCAGACCCCGCAGGGCGAGCAGATCACCGAGTTCCGGCCCTTCTACTCGCTGCGGCACGGCGAGAGCCCCGACAACAAGGGCCAGTACTGGATTCCGCGCCGCGACGAAGACGTGGCCGCGCGCAGTCCCGGCCACGAGACCGAACTGGCCTTCGTCGACCTGGACTTCAACGCCGTGGCGCCACAGGCCGACGTGGTCAGCCTGGAGCTGACCTGCACCAACCGCGACCTGCCGTCGCAACTTGCCTATGGGCTCCCGGGCGGCGACCTGGTGCAGGAGGGCGGCAGCCCGGCGCGGGCGATCTCCCTGCTGCGCAAGCCGACCCCGCCGCGTCGCTTCGCGCGCGGCCGTGGCGCGCAGTGGCGCCTGATCTCGCACCTGTCGCTGAACAACCTGTCTCTGACCCAGAGCGGCCTGCCGGCGCTGAAGGAGATGCTGTTCCTCTACGACATCAACCAGTCGCCGGTCACCCGCAGGCAGATCGACGGCATCGTCGGCCTGTCCAGCAGCGCGACGACGACCTGGCTTTCGGGCCAGCACTTTTCCAGCATCGTGCGCGGCGTGAAGGTCGAACTGACCCTCGACGAAAGCAGCTTCGTGGGTACCGGCATCGCGCCGTTCGCCGGCGTCATGGACCGCTTCTTCGGCCTGTACGTGCACGCCAACAGTTTCACCCAACTCAGCATCCTGTCGGCGACGACGGGCGAGGTCCTGGTCGAATGCAAGCCACGAAGCGGCGAATCGATCCTGGCGTAGCCCAGCAGCTGCTGCAGGAGCCGCATCGCTTCGGATTCTTCCAGGCGATGCGGATCCTCGAGCACCTGTTTGCGCGCGCGCCGGGCGGCGGCGCGATGCTGGAGCACGTCAGGTTCCGCAACAGCCTGTCGCTGTCGTTCCCGGCCAACGAGATCGAGGCGCTGGAGGCCTGGTCCGACGACGGCGTGAAGCTGGAGAGGATCGCGGCGATCGAGCACGCGGTGGCGACCGGGATCGTGGGCACGGTGAGCATCACCCCCGCCTTCGCCGGCTTCACCGGCAGCAGCGGCGTGCTGCCGCTGCATTACACCGAGATGCTGGCGCATCGCGAACTCTACGAGCGCGATCGCGCGCCGCGTGCGTTCCTGGACGTCTTCCTCAACCGGGTGGCCGCGCTGCACTACGCGGCCTGGAAGAAGCACCAGCTCGGCCTGCAGTACGAGCTCGACCGGCGCGAGCGCTTCCTCCCGCTGGTGCTGTCGCTGGCCGGGATGGGGATGACGCCGCTGCGCGACCGGATGATCGATGGCGACGGCGATATCTTCGACCAGGCCGTCGCGCATTTCGCCGGAGGCATCCGCCAGCGGCCGGTGTCGGCCGACTTCCTGCAGCGCATCCTGGCCGACTACTTCGGCAGCGGGGTGCGGGTGGAGCAGTTCGTCGGCGCCTGGTATCCGGTGCCGGCGCATGCACGCAGCCGGCTGGGCCTGGGCAACGCCACGCTCGGCTCGACAGCGCTTTCAGGCGACCGGCTCTGGCAGCGCGACCTGCGCATGCGGCTGTGGATCGGGCCCCTGCGCAAGGCGCAGTTCGACACCTTCCTCCCCGGCGGCAGCGCCGCGCGTTCGCTGGCCAAATGGCTCACCCTGCTCACCGGCGTGAGCCTGGAGTACGAGGTCCGCCTGACCCTGCGCGCCGAAGAGGTCGAGGGCCTGGACCTCGACCGCGGCGGACGCCTGGGCTGGGACACCTACCTGCTGTCGGCGCCCGAAACCAGCCCGCGCTCGGACACCACCTACATGATCAACACGCTGCACTGATCCAACGCATCTCTCCATCCCACCTGCCAGAACGGACGGCCTTGATCCAAGCATGAGTATCAACCTCAAGACCCTGATCGGAAAACTCAACGACACCTGCCGCCAGGCGGCCGAGCGCGCCGCCAACCTGTGCATGGCGCGCGGCAACTACGAGGTGGACCTGGAACACCTGTTCCTGGCGCTGCTCGAACAGCCCGATGGCGACGTGGCCCTCATCGCCCGGCGCAGCGGCGTCGCGACCGATGCGCTGGAGCGCGACCTCAATACCGAGATCGGGCGCTTCAGGAACGGCAACACGCGCACGCCGGTGTTCTCGCCGCACCTGCCGACGCTGTTCGAACACGCCTGGCTGCTCGCCTCGCTGGACTCCGAGACCAGCCGCATCCGCGGTGGCCACCTGCTGCTGGCGCTGCTGACCGAGCCTTCGCTGTCGCAGCTGGCCTATCGGGGTTCCAAGCTGTTCGCGAAGATCAAGCGCGACGAGCTCAAGCACGACTTCGCCAAGCTCACCCAGGGTTCGATCGAAGCGGGGCAGGGCGTGCGTTTCGGCGACGCCTCGGCGGGCGAGGTGGGCGACGGCGCGGAAGTGGCTCCCGCCCCCGGCCTGTCGAAGACCCCCGCGCTCGACCAGTTCACCACCAACCTGACCCAGCGCGCACGCGATGGCCATATCGATCCGGTGATCGGGCGCGATGCCGAGATCCGGCAGCTGGTCGACATCCTGATGCGCCGCCGCCAGAACAACCCGATCCTCACCGGCGAAGCCGGCGTCGGCAAGACCGCCGTGGTCGAAGGCCTGGCGTTGCGCATCGCGCTGAAGGACGTGCCCGACGTGCTGCAGGGTGTGGAACTGCACGTGCTCGACATGGGCCTGCTGCAGGCCGGCGCCAGCGTCAAGGGCGAGTTCGAGAACCGGCTCAAGAACGTGATCGACGAGGTCAAGAAGAGCCCGCATCCGATCATCCTGTTCATCGACGAAGCCCACACCATGATCGGTGCAGGCGGGCAGGCAGGCCAGAACGACGCCGCCAACCTGCTCAAGCCCGCGCTGGCGCGCGGCGAGCTGCGCACCATCGCCGCCACCACCTGGGCCGAGTACAAGAAGTACTTCGAGAAGGACGCCGCGCTCGCCCGCCGCTTCCAGGTGGTCAAGGTGGACGAACCCTCCGAGACGCTGGCCGCCGCCATGCTGCGCGGCATCGTGCCGCTGATGGAGAAGCACTTCGGCATCCGCGTGCTCGACGAGGCGATCACCGAGGCGGTGCGCCTGTCGCATCGCTACATCAGCGGCAGGCAGCTGCCGGACAAGGCGGTGGGCGTGCTCGACACCGCCTGCGCCCGCGTGGCGCTCGGGCAAAGCGCCACCCCGGCGATCATCGAGGACACCCGCAAGCACCTCGATCGCCTCGACGCCGAGATCGCCGCGCTGGAGCGCGAAGCCGCCGCCGGCGCGGTGCATGACGAGCGCCTGGCCGAGATCCGCCAGCAGCGCGAGCAGGCCCAGGCCCGCCTGGCCGAGAATCAGGCGCGCCTGGAGAAGGAAGCCGACCTGGCGCGCAGGATCCAGGACCTGCGCGGCAGCCTGGAAACCCGCCGCGGCGCCGCTGCCCCGGCTGCCGGCACGGGGGGCACCCCAGGCGCGGCGGAGGGCGAAGCCGCAGCACCGGCAAACACGAAGAAGGTGCCTGCAAAGAGGGCTGCCGCAAGCAAGGCCGCGAAGGTCGCCAAGGGTTCCAAGGGCAAGGCCGACCCCGAACAGGCAGAACTGCAGACCCTGCTGGCCCAACTGCGCGAACTGCAGGGCGAGAGCCCGATGGTGCCGCTGCAGGTGGACGGCACCGTGGTGGCCGAGATCGTTTCGGCCTGGACCGGCATCCCGCTCGGACGCATGGTCAAGGACGAGATCCGCACCGTGCGCAACCTCAAGCCGCTGCTGGCCGAGCGCGTCATCGGCCAGGACCACGCCCTCGAGGCCGTGGCCCAGCGCGTGCGCACCGCCAGCGCCAAGCTCGAGGATCCGAACAAGCCGCGTGGCGTGTTCCTGTTCGTCGGCCCCTCCGGCGTGGGCAAGACCGAGACCGCGCTGGCCCTGGCCGACATCCTCTACGGCGGCGAGCGCAAGCTGGTCACCATCAACATGAGCGAATACCAGGAGGCGCATAGCGTCTCCGGCCTGAAGGGCTCGCCCCCGGGCTACGTGGGCTACGGCGAGGGCGGCGTGCTGACCGAAGCCGTGCGCCGCCAGCCCTACAGCGTGGTGCTGCTGGACGAGGTGGAGAAGGCCCATCCCGACGTGCTGGAGATGTTCTTCCAGGTCTTCGACAAGGGCGTGATGGACGATGCCGAAGGGCGCGAGATCGACTTCCGCAACACCCTGATCATCCTCACCTCCAACGTCGGCTCGCCGCAGATCATGCAGTCCTGCCTGAACAAGCCCGCCGAGGAGATCCCGGCCGCCGACGACCTGGCCGAGGCGCTGCGCCCGATGCTGATGAAGCACTTCAAGCCGGCGTTCCTGGGCCGCCTGAAGGTGGTGCCGTACTACCCGATTTCCGACGACGTGCTGGAGCAGATCATCCAGCTCAAGCTCGGGCGCATCCGCGACCGCGTGCAGGCCAACCACAAGGCCGCCTTCAGCTGGGACGACAACCTGGTGGAGGCCGTACTGGCGCGCTGCACCGAGGTCGACAGCGGCGCCCGCAGCGTCGACCACATCCTCAACGGCACGGCGCTTCCCGAAATCGCCGAAACGGTGCTGGCGCGGATGGCCGAGGGCGGTAAGATCGAGAGCATCAAGGCCTCGGCCGACAAGAAGGGCGCGTTCAAGTACAGGATCGCCTGATCCCCCAATCCAACCTCAAGGAGGAGCCCGATGGCTACTGACACCCGCAACGAACACGAAGAGATCCTCGCCCGCATCGACCGGCAGTGGCAGGGACAGCACCGGCCCGGCAGCGTGGACTACAGCACGTGGCCGCGGCTGGAGCCGGCGCTGGTCGCCGACCTGCTCGGCAATGCCACCGCCGCCGCCCGCCACGGCGCCGGCAGGCTGCTGGCCGAACTCCAGGACAATCCCTGGCGGGTCCTGTCCGCAGGTCGTGGCGAAGGCGGCGAAGGCCCGCAGCTGACGCTGCAGGTCAAGGGCCGCAGCGTCCGGCTGCAGTGCGGCGGCAGTCCGGTGCTGCGCGTCACCGGCATCGCCGGCTAGGCAGGGAGCCAGGCCATGGATGCGCTTGTGCAGATGCAGACGCTGTTGGGCAGCGCGCCGCTCCAGGGCGGCCGGCTGCTGGTCCTCCACACCGCCCTGGGCCGCGATGTGCTGGTCGCCGAAACCCTGTCGGCCGTCGAAGGGCTGGACGAGGGTGGCTTCCGCCTGTCGGTATCTGCGCTGTCGGGCGATGCCGGCCTGGATCCGGGCGCACTGCTCGGCCAGCCGGTGCTGCTCGAACTGCGCGAAGACGCGGGCGCGATGCGGCCCTTCCACGGCCACGTCACCGCCTTCGAACTGCTGGGCAGCAACGGCGGGCTGGCGCGCTACGGCCTGGTGGTCGAGCCCTGGCTGGCGCTGCTGCGCCAGCGCGTGGACAGCTACGCGTTCCAGGGCATGAGCGTGGTGGAGATCGTCGAGGACATCTTCGCCGACTACGCGGAAGCCGGTGCGCTGGCGCCGGCCTGGCGCTGGGAGCTCAAGGATCGCGGCGTCTATCCCAAGCGCAGCCTGACCAACCAGTACCAGGAGAGCGACTTCGACTTCCTGCAGCGCCTGCTGGCCGAGGAGGGCATCGGCTACTGGTTCGAGCACGAGGGCGATCCGTCCGGCGAAGCGCTGGGCAAGCACACCCTGGTCCTGGCCGACCACGGCGACGCCTTCGCCGACCGCGGCCGCGTCCGCTACCACCGCAGCGACGCCACGGAGGCGCAGGACAGCATCCAGGTCTGGCGCGGCACCCGCCGGGCGCAGACCGCGCGCCTGTCGCGCGCCAGCTGGGACTACCGCAGCCTCGGCATGCGCCCGGCTTCGGCCGAAGGCGAAGACGTGTCCGGCATGGGGGTGGAGGACGACGACACCGCCGGCCCCTACGCCTGGCACGACGGCGCCGACGGCGAGCGCAAGGCGCGCCAGCAGATGGAGGCGCAGCAGGTGCAGGCGCGCACCTTCGATGGCGAGGGCAGCTGGCGCGGCCTCGGTGCGGGTGCGCGGTTCGAGCTGACCCAGCACCCGGACCACGCGGGAGAGCAGGCGCGCTTCACCTGCCTGCGGGTCTGGCACGAGGCGCGCAACAACCTCGGCGCGGAGATCTTCGAACACAGCGAGGGCAGGCTTGGACCGGCGCTGTCGCCGCCGCTGCTGGCACGGGCGCTGCAGGGCGTCGGTGCGCCGGCGGCGCTGGAGTCGCCGTCGTTCGACGGCGAGCCGTCATCCGGCCTGGCCTCCAACCTCGGCCTGGGCGAAGGCTTCTACCGCAACCGCTTCCTGGCGATTCCGGCCGACGTCCCGTACCGGCCGCAGACCGAGGACGGCCACGGCCGTCGCCGCCACCCGCGGCCGACCGTGGTCGGCACCCAGACCGCCATCGTCGTCGGCGACGGCGGCCCGGTGCTGACCGACCGCGACCACCGCATCAAGGTCCAGTTCCACTGGCAGCGCGGCGCCAGCGCCAGCAGCGGCCAGGCCCACCCGGGCGGCGACGACAACGCCCCGGCCAGCGAGGTCTCGTGGACCTGGGTGCGCGTGGCCACGCCATGGGCCGGCGACAACTGGGGCGGCGTGCTGGTGCCGCGCGTGGGACAGGAAGTGGTGGTGGCCTTCCTCGAAGGCGACATCGACCGTCCGGTGGTGGTTGGCAGCGTCTACAGCGGCGTGGGCAACGAAGACGCCCCGCACAACCGCATCGGCAGCGGCGCGGCCAAGGCCACGGGCAACGCCCCGGCCTGGTTCGACGGCAACGACCACGCCGCCGTGTACGCCGGACTCAAGAGCCAGGCCCTGTCCGACAGCCAGTCGGGCAGCGGCGGCTACCAGCAGCTGCGCCTGGACGACACCCCGGGGCAGGGCCGCGCCCAAGCCTCCACCACCCAGCAGCAGACCACGCTCACCCTCGGCCACCTCAAGGGCGGACAGGACAACGTGCGCGGGGCGGAGCGGGGATTCGGGGCGGAGCTATCCACCCAGGCCAGCGGCGCCCTGCGCGCAGGTTCCGGCCTGCTGCTGACCACCGAACCCGGCCGCCTGCAGCTGGCCGCACCCAGCGCCAGCCAGCAGCTGGGGCAGGGCGAACAGTTGCTGCAGACCCTGGCCGAGACCGCGAAGGCCCAGCAGGCGCAGTTGGAAGGCGACCCGGACGAATTGCCGGCCCAGGCGTCCCTCAAGCTTCTGCAGGACAGCCTGCAGGCCACCCAGTCGGGCAGCACCCCGGGCAACGGCATCGAGGGCGGCGAGGGCGAGGTTCCCGGCTGGAGCGCCCCGGCCCTGCTGGGCAGCAGCCCCGCCGGCATCGTCAGCCTGACCCCGGCCGACCAGGCTTGGATCTCCGGCACCCAGACCGTACTGACCGCCGAACGCGACGTGAACTGGCTGAGCCAAGGCGAAACGGTATGGCTGGTAGCCGACGGCGCCGTGCTGTTCACCCACGGCGGCGAGGTGCCGGCCGACAAGCCGCACAAGGAGCGCGGCATCGCCCTGCACGCCGCGCAGGGCAAGGTAAGCGCACGAGCGCACAAGAACGTTGCGAAGGTAGCGGCGAAGACCAGCGTGACGATCGCGAGTACGCAGGCCGACATCGAACTGTCTGCACCGACCAAGCATCTGTTGCTGACCGCCGCCGGCGCCTACCTCAAGCTCGAGGGCGACAACATCGAACTCGGCGCCCCGGGCACAATCGAGTTCAAGGCGGCGAAGAAGGAACTGACGACGGCGCAGGGGGCGAGTGGGGAGGCGGAGTTGGCGTCGGCCGGGTTCAAGGGATGCGAGGTGACGGCCCAACAGGCCGCTGCAGGGGGCGCGGCCCTTGTTTGAGAACTTGTGCGAGACGGTGCGATCGGAGCTTTCCGTACGCCTCGGCGGCCGCAATGCCTGGTACGTGCTGGTCGACCCCGCAATCAGCGATCCGCTTGCCGACTGTGAGGGTCGGGATCAAGCGGTATCGCTTGCGATCCGGCACACGGACATGCCGCGGCATTTTCGCCCCTACCTGCTAAGGCTTGGCGCAATCGGACGCGACGAACGCGTTGACCTCACTGTCCGTGTCGGGGTGGAAGAAGCCCTGCGCGCAGCGCCTCATAACGGATCCAGACGCAGTATCTGCGGCTGGATCGCTTCGGAGCTTCCGCCTGCGGTGATCGCCGGCCATCTCGTTCGCCATACGCGGGTACGCGCGCAAGACCGGGCACGTACGCTCCGCATATGGGACCCACGCACGCTGGACCTGCTGCAGCACCTGCTTACAGAGCGGGCGGGCCAGCTGCTGGCGTTGCCGGCAGCCGACTGGTGGTGGCTCGGCCGGAATGCCCACGTCAAGGGATTGCAGGCGACGCGCGACCCTGCGCCGGATCCAGTTGGCGCACATCTAAACGATGAACACATTGGGGCACTGCTGTTGGCCGAACCGCTCCACGCGACGCTCAACGTGTTGCAGGACAAGCGGGTAGATCCAACTGACGACCAGACCCTGCGCACCATCATCGGGGCATTGCGGCGCGCCAGCACGCAGTGGGGGGTGTCCGATCCCCTGGACCAGGTCGGCTTCGCACTGCACTCCTGCCTGGTCCACCCGAACTTCGATGCCGACGCGGAGGTGGCGGCAGCGATGCGTAGATCCGCGGGTGAAGGACATGTTCCGACGCAGGCATTGTCATTGTTCAGCGAGCAAGAATGGAACGCGGTTCGCGGGCGCCTGATTGGCGCCAATCCGGACGCAAGAGTGAAAGGAAACGGAGAGCTTCATCATGGCTGATTCGGGTTTGTCGCAGGCGATGGCGCACGCAGCGGCAGTCACGCCTGCTGGAAGCGCAGGCGGCCAGTGCGCCTGCGAAGTGGCGACGGGCTTGGCCATCCTTCCAGCCGTGTCTACCGTGTTGCCCAACGCCATGCGCCCGGATGGTTTGGCTGCGACCATGTTCTCGCCAGAGCTGCGCACGGCCTTAACCGGCCTTGACAACGCACTCACCTCGCAGGACCTGACCCACCACTGGCATGTCATGCGGGCCCTCCCGGCGGGCTACCTGTATATCTTTGATCCAGCCACGCCTGCATGGATCAGCTATGCAGTAGATGCGGCCGGCCAATTGCGCAAGATGCCGCCAGCGGAATTGCCCACCCAGCCGCCGTTACCCGCGACCTGCTTCCGCAGCTCGAACCACAGCGCAATGCGTCAGATGTTCTCGCTGGACCCTGCGAAGACGCCGGAAGTCTGGATCGCCTACAGCCGCTATCGCTGGACGCCGCAGGTGTTGAAGGACTACGCGGACGATACCAACGGCTGCCGTACCCAGCGGATGGCGCGGCTCGACGTGGCCTATGCCGCATCGGGAGGAGCACTGGGTGGCGGAAGCCCGATCCCCAACTCGCGCAGGATGGTGTCCAACCTCAGCAATTACGTTGCCGACTACGCCCCATCAACAGTCGTCGCGGAGATCAACAAGTCCTTGGTCGAACCACTGCATGCACGCAGTCCGTCGGTGCAGGTACCGTCAATGCCCACGGATCCCGGGGCCGACCTGGCGAGCGAGATGGCGCGAATTTCGGCCGGAACCGACACGCCGACCGGCATCATCCTGCTGCTGGACGATACCGTGGGCGTCACTGCCCAACTGAACTTTTCGCGTAGTCAGGTTGCGGCGAACGCAGCCCTGACGGCAGGTATGGGCGATCCTGATCGTGCGCGTCGCCGCGTAGTCGCGGATGTGATCGAAGGATTGCGCGCCAGCGCTGAAGCAAACCCGGGCCCCTGGTGGAACCGCAACTATGGACCTGAGCGATACCTGAGACATATCGATCAGGCCGCCTGGCAAGAGGCGCGTGCCGAGTCCGGCCAGTTCAAGTCGCTGCTGGACTGGGCAACACGGATCAGCCAGGACTACGTGACGGTGAAAGAGTCGAAGCGCTGGAAGGATATCCAGCGCTTCGATTTCGATCCCGACGATGCCACCAGCGCCGCAGACCATGAGCAGATGGTTGCATGGTGCGTGGCAGGTTCTGGGCTGTGCAAGGATGAGCGCGAACAGGTCTGGGATGCGGTGCTCGCGCTGGACGACACCGACGAGAACAACTGGCTGAGTCGGGCGCTGTCCGCCCAGCATAAAGGGGTGCAGGAGCTTATGCAGGCCGCGCCCCCTGATTTCGGACAAAGCCTGGACGCAGTGAAGAACGCCAAGTCCTTGGCGGCCGAGTTGCTGGTCGGCAATGATGGCCGCATGGGGGCCATTGAGACACTGAACAACCTGCGACAGCAGATTCGCCTGGAACGCGCCGCCAACGCGGCCACCAGCGCGTTGATCGAAACTGCATCGAACGTGATGGCGAACCTGCTGGAGAGCAATCCCGAGCGTTACCACCGTTTGCTGCGACGGATCACCATTGCCGGGCTGGTGCGCGACGACCTGGTGCCGCGGCCGGTGGTGGTGCGTGGCACCTGGGAGCGGATCCGGGAATGGATCATGGAGGTCATGACCGGACCGGTGAGGATTGATGCGCGCGCTGCAGTCAGCGTAGGCCCGATGCTGGACGGCGGGGAGTACATGCGCACCCGCGGGCACTTCAAGGGTGGCTGGAGCCTCTCGCAGTCAGTCAACGGTGCTGTGCTCTATGCCGCACCAGGCAGTCAGGCCGAGACTGCGTCGGTGGTATTCTGGGTCGTCAACAAGGTGGAAGCCGGCGTCAACTTCGATGCCGCAGCAATGCGCGCATTCGGGATGAACGAGATCGATACCACCATTCCGTCCCGAGTGCCCCCCGACAACCCCGTACTACGCAACCATCTCAACCGTATATCCCTGCGCGCGGACATGATGCTCAGTTCAGTTGCGCTTGTGTTCCAGGCGCACGGGTTCTATGGCGCACTTGTGAAATTCAAACAAGGGGAAGGAGATGTTGGAGATGGCACGAAGCTTGTCAGCTCGATACTGGCGGCGTCCGGTGCAGGGATGGAATTGGTGGTGGCGGCGCAGGCGTTACGAAGCGCACAGGCTACAGCCGGGCGTATCGTTTTGATGAAGGCTGCTGCACATCTAGGGATGTGGGCAGGATTGACAGACGGGGCGTACTCAATATTCCAAGCAGGAGGAAAAGGATCAAGAGGCGATTACGACTCCGCTTTCTGGTCGCTCGGCTCAGGCGTCGCAGCGATAGCGGGTAGCGTTGCTGGCTTCGGCTTGGCTGCAACCGGCATCTCGGTGGCGACCGGTGGAGCGGCCAGCGCAACGGTGCTGGGTATAACCATGGGACCAGTGGGATGGGTGTTGCTGGCCATCGCCTTCTTGGGGTTAGCGGTCTACTGCGCTATCCAAGCCTTCGGGACAGACGACAATGAACTCTCGCTCGTCGAGTACTGGCTGGACAACAGCGTGTTCGGCAGGCGCGCGCGCATCAACGGCGATCATCTCAAGAAGAACCCTTTCGTCGATGGAGCGGGTGCGGCGGTGCTTCCGTTCGTTGATGTCAACGACGAGCTATACCAGCTCCAGCGCATCACCCTGGTCGCACAGGCCATGTTTGACAGCATGCGCAGCGCGCGCGCCGGATCTGAGGTGTCTACTTACACCATTGCGCTGCCGCGTTATGCCGAAGGGACATCGTTGGCCGTAACGTTCTACGGCTACGTCAACGGAGAGCGAATGGAGGTGTCTAGCTTTCAGTATGAAGATGGCGAACTTGAGAAAAATCGGTTCCGTGAGAGATTGAGACTGACTGGCGGCAGTGGTGAACCCACGATCGAAGTGGACGAAAGCGGTGCAGCCTACGTCACCGGCCGCTTGGGCAGCGGCGGCATGGGCGTTGGCATTGCAAACTTCCTTGGACGCCTGCTTGGTACTGACAAGCGCTACGTGGACGTGGACGATTTCGGGATGGAACTGATCTACAAGCCGGACCAACACAACTTGCCGGCGTTGGAAACGGTGCTGCGCTTCCCGGCAGCATCTCGATGAGTCGAAGCGCAAGCAAGGCGGCGCGGGATCTCCTCCTCGGAATGAAGGAGCTCCCAGAACAGGGGGGGGGCTGGGGACTGTTGTTGCCCCGGGGCACCGATCCGGCAGAGAGATCTCCTTTGGCGCATGGTGCGTTGCAGGCGATCAATCCCGCCTATATTGAGTTCGTGCCTCACGCGAGCGTTTCGAACCGTGGAATGGGGGTATTTTATGGCGCATGGTTCTTTCTGACACTTGTTCTCATGTTCGGGCCCCTCTTGCTGGAGTCCAGGGAGGTTTCCCCAGAGAGCATGGCATTTGATTTGATTTTCTGGACACTCTTCTGGACAGTAGTAGGTGGCTTGACTTTAGGCTTTGGGATCTGGGCGTTCCGCTCTGCGCGCGCGCCATTGGCGCCACCAGTCATTCTCAGCCGCACATTGCGCAAGTTCTACTGCTGGGTAGACCGCAAACGCGAATGGATGGTGCTCGATTACGATGAGTTGCATCCGGCGGTATTTCGCTCCGCCATCATCACCACAGCCGGATCTGCGACGTTCTTCAATTTGGGCCTGGCAAAACTGGTGCCGGGGACCCGCCGGATTGCCGATCAGGTGAACCCAGCCCCGCCGCTGTTCCCGGCCGAGCGCCCAGAAGAAGTCTGGGAGTTCATCCGCACCTATATGGATGGTATGCCGGAGGATCTGCCACCGGTCGATCCGATGCCGCCGCTACAGGACGCTCGAGCCGACCATGCGCGTATGGATCGTCTTTTGCTTCAGGACATGGTGGACGAGCACCACCGGCTGAAGCCGGGCATCTTCAACAAGATCTACACCTGGTTCTGGGGGGGCGTGGGCTACTGGACCGAGCGTTGTGCTCTCTGGGTGCAGCGCACGGCACCACGCCCGGAGTATCCGCCCGAGCTGCGCGAAGCCATGCAATGGAAGGGCGAGAATCCATACCGCACCCGTACAGCCACGGAGGAGGAAAGGGCGGCATGGGAAGGCCGGCTGCCACACCTCAGACGTCGGTGGCTGGCCGCAGCAGCGTTCTCGACGCTCATATACGGCAGCATGTTCCTGATCCTCACCGTTGGCACTTGGCTGGAGCGTGGCTCGTAGTCGGTGAGCCCTCAACCGCATGGGCTGAGTGCATAAGCCCCCCGCTGATGCCGGGCATCTCAAAAAGTAGAGCTTCTGGCAAATCTTCCAGCGAAAGGGCTCAAGAATGTCAGTTCAGCGAGTCCGATTGATGATGCCGACTTGGTACTCAGGTTTCCGGCCGCTTCCTGAGGGAAGCCAGCATTTCCTCCCATAGCGCGACCGCCACTTCATCCTTCATTTCCTCCGGGCTGGCAGCCGCCTCCTCGTCGCCGGTATAGAAACTCACCAGCAGATTGGGGGTCGTTCTGCTGGGTGTTCGCGTGTTCGTTTCCGCGTAGAACCCGTGCAGCCGCCGACCGTCTGCGGAGAACGCCCCCAACCATTCCTCGCCGGCATCGCCGGCAAGAGTCCGGGGCCCTGCGCGGAGCTTGCTCGGCCGGATGCCGAGACCTGCAAGATTCGCTTCTCCGCGCTCCACCAGGGATGGCTCGTCCGCTGCGCGCGGGAAGGTGTTGATATCGAACTGCAGCCTGACCGGCACGCCATCCACGCTTCCGGCATAGCTGATCTCCGCTTCCTCGTAATCCTGGCCAAGGTCGAATACGGCGCCCCCGACGCAGAAACCGGGAGCCTCCGCTGCCAAAGCCCGCACCGACGGGAGCATGGCGAGCAACCCGGAGTGGATCGCAGGCGCTTTGTCGGCGGAGTATGCGGTCTGGGCCAGTACGATGTGGTCGTCCTGGACGAGCGTATGCACTTCCAGACGAAGGGCTTCCGTCAGGTCGACGCTGGCGTACGACGATATCAGCTCGACACCTGAGCTGATCTGCTCGCGTGCGACGAACATGGGGCCGTTCGTCGAGAAGTTCTCTTTCTCTCTCAGCTGCGCTTCACGCGCGAGAATGGCCGATTCGAAGGACTCTCTGCCGCCCGCATCCAAGGCGGCGGCGTCGATCTTGGTGAAATTCTCGTCGTGTCCGAAATAGAACGTCGCATCGCCGCCGCCGTCGACAGGCCTCTTCTGCCGTCTGAGCTGGGTGGGTATGTCGATAACGTAACGTCCGACGCAGATGCTTTGCATCTCGAAATCCTGTTCGGTTGCCATGTCAAGATTCTCGCCGTTGCCCGAGCATCCAGCGACAAGCAGAGTCGCAAGACACAGGATCGCCGAGCGCAAGGACGAGTTCACGTCGCGAGCTTTGCGAGGGCAGCAATTTTCTGGATGGAGAACAGGGTCGCGAACTGGGCCTGTCCGTTCTTGTACGACGGTTCGTGTTCGAATCCGTGCATCCGGAACTGCTGCCGGATGCTGCCTGGGGAACTCGCACCCAACAGCGGCGCCCGTCCCGAGCTCGTCGGCACCGTGCCATCGCCGCCGCCATCCTGCATGGCGGCGCTGATCTCCCAGTAGCTCGTTTCGTAGGCTGTTCCACCGGCTCCCATGGCGCCGCCATAGCCACGCACATACTCGGTCTGTCCGCCAACGTAGAGTGGCTGGGATCCGGAATCCCTGATGCCGTCGAAGCCAAGATCACGCACCTGTTGACCCGTCGGCGGAGCAGCACGATCCGGCACCAATCCCCGCTTCATCTGCCACTTCACCCGCTCGAAGCTCGCGACCTCCGGATCCGCGCCGTAGTACACGTAGCTGGTGCCGTGGTATTTGCCCTTGATCTGCTGATGGAAGGCCTTCGCCACACTGATGTTCTGCGTGTACTCGTCCCATGACAGCGGACGCCCGCCATTGGGTCGCAGCCACTCGGGGCGGACGAGCCCCCACCATCGATCGCGCCGCAGATAGATCTCCGAGTAGGGATCCGCCGACGGCCAGGACTCGATCTCCCGGCCGTCCGCATCCTTGAGCTCCAGCCAACCGCGCTGGTATTCCGCGGTGGGAAGGAGCTGCAGGGCGCCGGGGGCCTGGGAGAACACCGCGGTGACTTCCCGCCCATTGCTGCCGATGACCAGACCGGCAACGAAGCTCTCGTCCCTCATGCCGACCTTGCAGCGCCGGTAGGCGACCGCGGCTCCGATCGCCGGCATCACGCCGTGGACAATACCCGCAATCTTGTCCTGCATGCCGGACAGCTGTGCGCAGCGGCGGGCGACCAGGCCGCCCATCGAATGGGTGATGAGCAGGACCTGGTCGCACTTGAACCCGTTGCGGTTGTTCGCGTTGATGACCGCATTGATCCTGCTCCGCAGGCGGTCGGCCGCCACGGAGTTGGATTCCAGCCAGTTGTAGCCGCAGGCGTAGACCGGCATCTTGAATTTGGACCGCTTGAGCAGGTCGTCGGACATGACCGGTTCCTGCGTTGCGAGACCGCCATTGGCCGATTCGACATAGCTGCGCGGGTCGAATTCCCGCATCCGCATGGCGATGCCCGGATGCAGGACGGGCTCGGGCCTGCGCTGTCCCGGCACGGGCGCGGCGCTTACCGCCGTGTAGTAGAAGTCCTGCCAGGTGGCGGGGTTGGTTCCCTGGCCATTGAGCCTTTCCTCCAGCCACAGCAGGAACTCGTGGTAGCTGCCCTCGGAGATTTCCCCCCAGAACCGGTCGTCCCGGTACTGCTCTTTGCGCGACACCGATCCCACGGGCTTTCCTGGAACCGCGCCTCGCGCGTCCACGGCGGTCCGCGCCGGATGCATCATTCTCTGGCGCGCGGCGGGCCCACTGAAGCTCATTCGCCTTGCCAGGCCCAAGGGTGCACCGAAGGTGTTGTCCAGGCGCCAGACTTTGTCCTGGTTCCGGTCGTTGCTCATCAGGTTCGAGCCCATGATTCCGGGAACGAAGATGACCGGCAGGATCTTGTCCTGTACCACCAGGCGGACCATGTCGTTGAGCGTCGTGCTGGACAGCGTCCACTCGAACCTCGGATTCCCCGAATCGGCGAGCAAACCCAGGGCGCTGCGCTCGCCGCCCGAATCGCTCTGGCTGTTCATCCGGACTGGTCTCCTTCGGAGTTCTGCAGGATTTCGATCGAAACGCGTTCCAGGTTCAGTCCCTTCTGAAGCGGGATCCTGCCATCCGCACCGGTCACGCCACGAATCACGGCGCCGTCGGCTCGCGTCAGCTTGTAGGGCATGTTCCTCACCAGGTCGCCCGCAGGGTCGCGAAGTTCGAACCCTTCGTTGAACTGCGCCTCCGGCCAGCTGTTCATCTCCCGCGACAGGTGTGCCGGCCCCACGAACGACTTCTTCTGCGCATGCACCTTGATCTCGCCCGGGCAGGCAAAGCTGATGTTGCCGCCTTCGATGGTGATGCTGGCGCCGCCGGAGGTGGCCAGGTGGATGCTCTTGCCGGCGGCCAGTTCCACTTCCGCGTTCGCGCTCACCACCTTCAACGCATCGCGCGACTGCAGCTTCACTTCGTCGTGCTGGGCCTGGATGTCGAGCTCGCCTTCGCCGGTCACCAAGCTCAGCGAGGCGTCTTCGGTAGGGGCGCCTTCCACGGCTTCCACCAGCCAGCCGATGGCCTGGCCGGTGTGCAGGCGCAGGCTGCTGGCCACGGCCAGGTTGCTGGCCTGGCCGCTGGCCAGGGTCAGGGTTTCGCCGGCGCTCCAGTGCAGGCTCTGGCCAGCGATCTGGGCGATGCCGGCCGGCGCCGCGAGGCCGAGGATGGGGTCGCCGGTGTGGGGGACGCGGCCCTCGCCCTGAGCGTGGCTGCGTTCGATCGCTTCGGCGCTCGCGGTGGAGTAGTCGTCGCCGGGCACCATGGTCGTGGCGCTGGTGAGCAGGGCCTTGAGCGGCGCCTGGTCGTCGATCAGCCCGGACTTGCGGCTGGCCACGCCCTCGTGGTCGGCCAGTTTGACGGTCTGGTGGGTGCCGGCCGCGCCGCTGAACACCTCGGCCACAGTCTGGGCCTGGCGGAGCAGGGCGGTGGGGCCGACGGCGTCGCCCGCCGGGGTCTCGCCCGGCGTGGCATAGGCGGACAGCCACAGGCCGTGTTCGGCTCGCAGCGCGCCCCAGGCGTCGCTGCGCAGCTCGAAGCCTTCGCCGCGGAAGCTGCCGCGATAGTTGTCGGCCTGGTGGATCAGGTGGCCCAGGGTCAGGGCGGTAGCTGCCTGGGTGGTCGCCAGCTGCAGCCGCAGCTGGCCGTCGCTGTCGTCGAACAGCAGGCGGCTGTAACCCTCGCCGTGCCACTCCTGCGACTGGATGCCCCACAGCGCGGCGGGGTTGCGGTGGGCTTCGTCGCCGGCGCCCAGGCCGTGCCAGGGCGGGGCGTGGCCGCCGGCGAGGTTGGCCTGCGCGCTGGGCGCGTGGTCATGGGCCTGGGCGTACAGGTCAGTGCCTGCAGTCGCGGCTTCCTTGCCGCCGGTGGTCGGCGCGATGCCGGCCTCGCCCTGGCCGTTGTACAGGGCGCCCACCACCACGGGCCGGTCGATGTCGCCTTCCAGGAAGGCCACCAGCACTTCCTGGCCGACGCGGGGCAGGAACTGCGCGCCGACGCCGGGACCGGCGTAGCGCTGCGCCACGCGCAGCCAGCACGAGCGCTCGGCCGTGCCTTCGCCGCTGCCCTGCCAGTGGAACTTCACCTTGATCCGGCCCAGCGTGTCGCTGCTGAGCACGTCGTGGCCGCCCTCGTCGGCGACCACGATCGCGCTCTGGTAGCCCGGCGCGGTGGGGCGCGGGTTCAGGCGTTCGCCGGTGTCGTCGACCAGGCGCGGGCGCCAGGGCAGGGCGCGCGGAACGGTGTGGAAGGCGTTGGCGTAGCCGTGCGCGTCGGCATGGCGCCACAAGGCCTGCATGCCGGCCGGGTCCAGCGGCAGCGCCCGGGGCAGGGCGGGCCAGCCGGGCGCGGGGCCGAGCAGGTCGACCAGGCCGTCGCGCACGGTGTCGGGCAGGTTGTTGCGGCCGGCGTGGCGCAGGGCGGTGAGGAAGAAGGTGTCGATGCCTTCGGCGTTGCGCGGCGCGTCGGTGACGGTGAACGCGGTGCCGGTGCGGAAGCTGCGCACGCCGCCCTGGCCCTGCCAGTGCTGGCGGCCGGCCTCGTGGGCCTCGCCCAGCAGGCGCGCGTGACGCGTGGCCTTGGCGCTGTCCGCAAACGCGTACGCGCCCGCCGGGTCGTAGGCTTCGCCGTAGGTGGGCGCACCGTCGGCGCCCAGCGGCAGCTGCGCGGCCACCGCCTGCACGGGGCGGTAGTCGGTGCCGAGCAGGGTCAGCCGGGCCGAACCCAGCCGGCGGCTGGCACCGATGGCCTGGATCGTGTCGCGGGCCTCGGTGGCGTCGTCGCGGTGGAAGCGGATGCCGCCGCCGGCGGCCAGCGCGTCTTCCGGCTGCGCCGCGCTGTCGGCGAACACGACCAGGCGATGGCCGGCCGGCGAGGACTCGTCCTCTTCCCAGCGCCAGCCCAGGCCTTCCTCGGCCAGCAGGCGGCTGACGAAATCGAAATCGGTCTCGCGGTACTGCACGCAGTAGCTGCGCGGGTGCGCCTCGGCAACGAACGGGCCCACCTCGTCGGACAGCTGCCAGTTGGCGAGCGGGGCATAGCCGGCGAACACCGACTCCATGATCCCGACCACGGTCTGGTCCTGGAATACGCGGCTGTGCCGGCCCTGGGTCAGCCACCAGGTCCACGGCACCAGGCACAGGCGGTAGCGCGCCAGGCCGCCGTCGCCGCCCAGGCAGCTGGCCTCGCGGATCACGCCGCTGCGGCGTGCGGCGCTGCCGTCGGCCAGGCGCGTGGTCAGCGTGGCGGTCGTGCCCAGCAGTCCATCCAGCGCCCAGGCGCTGTCGCCGGACAGCACGTCCACCCACCACTCGAAGCCGAGTGAGAGCTGCTCCCAGCCCTGCCAGCGCTCGACCGCGCAATCGCCCGGAACGGCGTCGCCTTCGAGTTCGTACAGGCGGTCGGTGCCCACGTACTGCGTCAGCGACGCGAGCATCTGCTGCGCCACTGCTACCGGCTTGGTCACTGCGCTCCTCCCTGAACCTGAGCCGTTGAAATCCGATGTCGACCCCAAGCTGGCAACGGCATCCGCCTCCGCGGCACTGCCGTCCGGGTGTCCACTTTTCCCACGACGCATTTTTACCAGAACTGCCGCTGCAGGTCACTCCGAATCGGCACTTCGCATGCTGAATCGGGCGCGGCTGGGCGCAGGTCGCCGCGGCACCGGAGGGCGGTGGCGCCCGATTCCCTTCGGGCGCGCCGCCCGCCCCGATGCCATAGAATTCGCCCCTCACCACGCTCAGGACGACGCCATGACATTGCCGGAAGCAGGGGAACTGCTGGCACCGATTTCAGAAGACGCGCCTTGTGGCGAAGACATGGCGTTCTCGCTCGAGTACGACCGCATCCAGGAAGCCAGGCGCGGCGACGATCCCACCCTGGACCAGGGCGAATGGGTCACCGACCTCAAGGTTGCCGACTGGGCAGCGGTCCACCGCGACACCACCACGCTGCTGGCCGGGCGCACCAAGGACCTGCAGCTGGCGGTGTGGTTCGCCGAAGCATCGGTCCGCCTGCACGGTTTCCGGGGACTGGCGCAGGGATATCGGGTCGTGGCCGGGCTGTGCGAGCAGTACTGGGGGGACATGTACCCGCAGGACCGCGATGACGAGCACGAGCAGCGCATCGGCAACTTCAGCTGGCTGGTGTCCCATTCCATCGAGTGGATCAAGGAAATCCCGCTGATCCAGGGGCCGCAGGGCAGCTTCAGCCAGATCCAGCTCGATACCGCCAGGATCCGGCAGAACAGCCCCGACGAACACGCCGCGGCGATCGACGGCCTGCCGCCGCTGGAGGTGATGGAGGCGGCGCGGCACGGCACGTCGCGGGAGTTCTACGCACAGCTGGTCGAGGCCGTGCCCGATTGCGAAGTGGCGCTGAAGCTACTGGAGGACGTCGTCGACGCCTTGCTGGGGCACGAGGGCCCGAGCTTTGGCGCGGTGCGCGACCAGCTCGCCTATTCCCGCAGTCTCGTGATGCGATATGCGAAGGACGCCGGGGTATTGCTCGATGGCGAGCCGGAGCAGTTCGCGGGCGAGGATCCGGCAGCGCAGGAAGACGGCGCGCCGGTGGCGCAGGGCGGGATGGTGTCGTCGCAGATCAACTCCCGACGCGAGGCGCTGGCGCAGCTGCGCCGGGTGGCGGACTTCTTCCGCCGCACCGAGCCGCACAGCCCGGTGGCCTACCTCGCCGAGAAGGCCGCCCGCTGGGGCGAGATGCCGCTGCACGTGTGGCTCAAGCGGGTGATCAAGGACGATTCCACGCTGGCGCAGGTGGAGGAGCTGCTTGACGTGGACGAGAACAGGGGCGAGTAGGGCTGCGCGGGAGCGGGTAACGCAGCTGTTGTAGGAGCGGCTTCAGCCGCGATCGTGCTCCACGTTTTCGCGCCAGCCGGATTACCCGTCGCGGCTGAAGCCGCTCCTACAGCACCTTGAACTCGATCCGGCGGTTGCGGGCGCGGCCCTCCGCGGTGGCGTTGTCGGCGACCGGCTCGTCCGGGCCGCGACCGATCACGCTGAGCCCGGCGGCCGGCACGCCGTGCTGGCTGAAGTACTCGCGCACGCGTTCGGCGCGGGCGTGGCTCAGGGCGAGGTTGGCCTGGCGCTGGCCGACGTTGTCGGTATGGCCGATGATCTGGATCCGGGCCGCGCCGCTGTCCTTGATCGGAGCCACGAGCTCGTCCAGGATCTGCACGCCCATCGGCGTGAGCCTGTCGCTTCCGCTTTCGAATTCAATGATGCGGTCGGCCAGCACGTCGTCGATCAGGGTCTGCGGCGAGCCTCCGACCACCAGCCCGTCGGCATCGACCGAATAGCTCGAGTTGAGCGAGTTCAGCAGCCGGCTCGCGACCTGCTGGCGCTGCAGTTCGTTGATCACCTGGCCGCTGATGGTGACGGCGTTGCCGTTGATGTCGAGCTTGCCGCGGCTGACCTGCTTGAGCTGCGGGTCGACCAGCTTGGCCACGTTCTCGCTCCAGTTCGGCGGCGAGACCACCGGGCCGATGCGGATCTGGTCGACCACGCGTTCGGCACCATAGACCTCGCGCACCTTGGCGAGCACTTCAGCCTTGGCGGCCTCGTCGGGCACCACGCCTTCGACCACGACGGGCTGGAGATCCCCGGACTGGGCGAGGGCGGCCGGTGGAGCCAGGAGACAGGCGGCCAGCAGGCCGGCGGCGAAGACGGATCGCATGGTCATGCTCCAAGAAACGTTTCGCGGAAGATCTGCCGCGCCGACCGCAGCGACAGGTCGCCGCGGTCGAGGTAGCTGGCGAGCTTGTTGAGGGCGTAATCGCCCTGCAGCTGGTCTTCCACCCAGTCCGCGGAATCGATGTTGATCAGGCGTTCGGCACCGACCCGCGGGTCGAGCGCGCTGTGCAGGATGCGGCCGTCGGCCCCGTTGAAGCCAATGATCAGGCGCGGCTTCTCGCCTTCGTTGATCAGCAGCGCCAGCTCGACGTCGGCGCGGGCGAGGAAGCCCGCGACCAGGTCCACCCAGAACGCCGCCGCGAGCGGACGGTACAGCGGATCCTTCGGCAGCGGCAGCGACAGGCCCTTGTCGCTGGGCATGGGCGCGCCCGACAGCGCCGGCTGCAGCAGCAGCCCCAGCGCCGGCAGCGACCACTTCAGCGAGATCCGGCCGTGGCCGGCATCGGCCAGCGCATCCTCCAGCGAATCGATCGCCTGCATGTCCAGGAAGTCCTGGAAGGAGGCGTCGTAGGCGTTGGGCGCCGGGTTGAGCGAGAAGCGCGTGTCGGTGATCTGGCGCAGCGGTTCGGACGGGTCCTCCGCGGCCACCGCCGCGCGCACCAGGCGGCCCAGCGCGACCCACAGGCGCGACAGGGCCAGCGGCCCGCGCGCCACGAACTCCACCGACGGCGCCACCTGCAGGTGGGTGGCGGCCATGAACGGGAACCTGCGTTCGGACGCATCGCGGCTGGGCTGCAGGTGACCGGCGATGACCAGCCGGCCCTTCGGACCGAGGAATGCAAAATGCAGCGACTGCGCGGCCTCGTAGGCCTGCTTCCACGCCACGTCCTGGCTCAGCAGCTCCAGTCCGTGGCCGACCCAGCGGTCGAGCAGGTTCATCAGCTGGTGGTTGTCGGGCGTGCGCACGAAGTCGCCGCGCGACGGCAGCTTGCCGAAATAGCTGACGGGGATCGCCACCTCGCTCATGGCCGGGCCTCCGTCTGCGGCGCCGAGGCCGGGGCAGGGGCGTCCGGGCTGGCCGGCGGCGCCGCGGCGACCGTCGCCGGCAGGCGCAGCCCGCGCATGCTGTTGGTGGTCAGGCCCGCCGCGCTGCCGGTGCTGTTGGACTGCACCGGCGCGGCGATGATCTGCAGCTCGATGGTGATCGCCGGGCTGCCGGCGGCCTGCCAGGTGAGCTGGTAGTGGCCGTCGCCGATGGTGCGCTGGTCGGCTGCGTCGAACAGCCGGCTCAGGCCTTCGCTGCCGGGCGCGTTGAGGAACTCGACCGTGCCGCCGGTGGCGGTCACCGACGACACCCGCACGCCCGGGGTTCCCGGCCCAGGCCAGCGGAAGGTCTGCCACTGCGGCGGCGTATTGCGATAGCGCAGCACCTGGCCGTCGATCTCGAGCGTGTACTCGTTGAGTCCGGCCACCGGCTTGGGCCGGATCTGGAACATCTGCTGCGGCGCGCCCGAGCCACCGCCGCTCGAGCCCACCTGGCCCAGCGGCGCCACCCAGCTTGCGTAGCCGGAGAGGAATTCCGGCGTCAGGCTGATGCCGATGTCCGCCCAGCGCGCCGGCTCGAGCGCGTTGCCGCGACGGGTCACGAGACTGCCGAGGGTGTCCTTGGTGAACTGGGCGATGCTGCCGTTGGGTCCGAACACCTGCTCGACGTCCGACTGCACGACCTCGACCGATGCGCCCGGCGTGAACGGATAGCGCTGGCCAATGCCGTTCTCGAAGGGCTGGTGCACCTGCGCGGCCCAGACCTGGTTGACCTCGGTCTGCGCCGGGACCACCAGCGCGGCGAAGGTCTGCGTGAGCGGACGCAGCAGCAGGGTACGCAGCGACTGCCGCTGGCCGTCGTCAATGCCCTCGAGCATCTGCTCGTCGACCAGCCTGAGCGCCTGCGACAGCTCCGAGTTGCCGGCCAGCGTGTCCTGCATCAGCTGGCTGGCGCCCTGGCCGGGCACGCCGCGGGTGCGGATCGCATTGAGGCGCGTGCGAACCGCGGCCAGCGCTTCGAAATAGGCGCCGATCATGCTGTCGCCACCGTCGCGCGATCCCACCAGGCGCGCGATCCCGGCGAACTCACGCCCGACCGGTCCGGGCGGCACCGGTTCGCTGCGTCCGGTCTGCGGGTCGATCCGCACCGGGATCGAGGTCGGGTTGCGGCGCATGATCACGCGCTCGAACCAGCCGATCACGCCTTCGCGTGTCTTGCCCATCAGCTCGCTCTGGGCCTTGGGATTGTCCCAGACGGTGTTGTCGTTGATCGCCGTCATCAGCTTGAGCAGCGGCGAGTTGCGCGGATCGCCGAGGCTGTCCATGCGCGCGACCGCGGCATCGAAGCTGGGGAATTCGGCAATGGCGATGTTGTCGACGAAGCGCCGCCACTCGCGCGCGTACTCGGCCTTGTACATCCCGGCCAGCTCCTGGGCGATGTGCTCGGGGCTGCCGGCGATGGTCAGGTCGGTGGAGGCGGTGGTCTCGAGCACCCAGTCGGTGGTGCTGAGCTGGGTATTGGCCGCTTCCTTGATCGCCTGCTCGACGTAGCCTTCCCAGGCCGCGCGCGAGAAGGCGCCGGATACCGCGTAGTTGCCGGTGATCGCGCCCTTGTTGGCGTCCTCGCCGACCAGGTAGTCGACGGTGATGGTCGGGAAGCGGGTGGCGGCGCGGGTCTTGACGTCGTCGTACACGCGCTCGACCGCCGGCTTGCCCTTCATGATCTCGCGCAGCAGGTTGCGCGAATCGTCGACCAGGGCGAACTTGGTTTCGATCTGCGGCCAGTCCGGCGACGAGGACTGCGAGACGTAGAACATCATCAGGCGCTCGGCGTTGCGCACCATTTCCTCGCGCGTCATCTGGCCGCGGTTGGCCTCCAGCCAGCCGCGCCAGAAGCGGGTGAGTTCGGTCGACAGCGAGCTGGCCTCGACGCGGGAGCGGTCGCCCAGCATCAGATAGGCCTTCAGCGCGGCGTAACCGTCGTCGGGGTTCGCGGCCGAGGCATCCTGGTACAGGGTGGCGGTGGCTTCCTCGGACTCGCCCTGCTGCGGCAGCGCGACCGGGTTCGACCTGTCGCTGGCGACGAACTCGCCGATGAAGCCTTCCAGCCGCTGGGTCACCGGCTGCAGCATGATCTGGCGCATGCCGTGGAAATATTCGCTGCGCACCTTCTCGGCGATGCGGTCGCCCTGGTACAGCCCCAGGCCGAGCGACAGCGGCCTGTCCTTTCGGTACTGCTCGAGCTGCTCCAGCCGCTGCTGGAGGATCAGCAGGGCCTCGATCCTCGACTTCAGGTCGACCCGTCCTTCCTGCACCTGCGCGGCCTTTGCGAGGTCCGCGGCGACGTTCTCGGCCAACTGGCGGTTCGCGGTGTAGGACCAGGCCCAGCCGGCCAGGACCACGGCCAGCAGCGCGGCGGCGCCGAGGAAGGACGCGTAGCGCAGGCGCGTGCGGCGCGGCGTGGAATGCTGCTTGACCAGCTGCCGGTCGGCGAAGATCACCTTGCGGAACAGCCCGGTCAGGAAGAAGCCCTTGCCGGTATCGCGCTCCTGCTCGGGCGCCGCGGACGGTGGCGCCGCGCCGAGGTCGAACTGGCGGGAAATGCGCTCGGACGCGCGGTGCACCGACGCGCCTTCCTGGATCGCGCTGGTGAAGTAGAAGCCGCGGAACACCGGCTTGAACTGGTAGGGATTTTCCTCGAACAGAGTTGCGATGAACGTGCGCAGCGCCGGCTTGATCGCCGCGAACTCCAACGGCAGGGTCAGCAGCGCCGGCCCGGAATCCTGGTTGCGGCGCATTCCGAGTTGCGACAGCGCGACTTCCTTCAGCCCGTCGGAGAGGATGTCGAAGTGGGTGTCGAACAGGGCGAGGGCGTCGACTTCGCTGCCGACGCCGTAGGGCAGGGTGGCGCCCCATCCGTTCTCGCGTTCGGCCGGGTCGAGGGTGCTGAAAAACTCCGAGAAGCCCGCCACCAGGTCGGCCTTGGTGAACACCACGTAGACCGGCGCGAACACCTCCAGGCGTTCGATCAGCTCCTGCACGCGCTGGCGCAGGTTCTTCGCCAGCTCGATCGCGAACTCCGGCTTGCTGCCGGTGAGCTCGGCGATGCTCACCGCGATGATCACGCCGTTGATCGGCGCCATCGGCCGGTTGCTGCGCAGCAGGTCGAGGAAGGTCAGCCAGTCGAGCCGGTCTTCCACGCTGACCGAGTAGCGGCCGGCGGTGTCGAGAACGATGCCCTCGTTGGTGAAGTACCAGTCGCAGTTGCGGGTTCCGCCGATGCCGTGGATGACGTTGCTGCGGCTGTCCTCGAACGGGAACTGCAGCCCGGAATTCAGCACCGCCGTGCTCTTGCCAGCCGCCGGGTTGCCGATGATCACGTACCAGGGCAGTTCGTAGAGCGCCGCGGTGCCGCGCGCCTGGCCCAGGCGCGAGCCCTTGATGGCCTTGACCGCCTCCTGCATCTTGTCGCGCAGCACTTCGGTGTCGGCGCGGGTCGCGGGCCGTGCGCTGGCCAGGGCGCCGTCGGCCTGGTCGCGCATCATGTCGTCGAGCTTGGCGGCCGCGCGGCGGGCGCGGATCCTGCGGATCCCCCAGACCAGCAGCCAGCCCAGCACCAGCACCACGCAGGCCACCAGCAGCCAGAAGCCCACCTGCTTCATTCCATCGACGCCGAGGAACAGCGTGGCCCCGGCGAGCAGCAGGCCGAGCGCCGCGATCGTTCGATAGTCGGTCAGGAAATAGCGGAGTCTGCTCATGTTGCCTGCGGTTTGCTTGAGGAGGCGGCCGCGTCTTCCGCGGCCGGGGGAACGGGGGAGGCCACCAGGGCCAGGGCGCGCTGGTCGGGCTCTGCAAGCGCCAGCGCGAGCACCGACGCGGTGCCGGCGGCGACGCGTTCGGTCGCCAGCGCGATCAGTGCCAGCGGCGAGACGATGCCGACATGCCCGCAGCGTGCGCCGCTGGCCAGGCAATCTTCATCGGGATCGAGATGGGCCAGGGACTGGCCGAAGAAGCCGGCAGCGGCCGTGGCCCGCGACCGCCGCAGGTCGGCGTCGCTGAGCAGCGCCGTGACCTCGTCGACGGCGAGGCCGTTGGCGCCGGCCAGGGTCCGATCGAGGAGGGCCTGGATCTGCCCGATCGCCGCCCGCGGCTGCCAGGACACGCCCTGGTGTTCCGTGGTGTGGGCCTGCAGCACCGCCCTGGCGGGGAAAGCGAACCCGCCCTGGGCGTCGGCCGCGTGCAGCACGAGCCCGGCAGCGCCTTCGCCCGGCACGATACCTTCGTTGCGCATGGCCGACAGCAGGCGCCCGCCCTGGTCCAGTCGCTGCACGCTGCGTTCGCCGAGCTGCGAGTGGCAGGCGAGGACGAGATGGAGCGCAGGGCCCGGCGCCTGTCCGGAGGCGGGCGGGGCGATGCCCGCAAGATGGCGCCAGATGTCGTCGCCGGCGGTGGCGGGCAGGGCGTCGACGGCCAGCTGTCCCGCGTCGAGACCGGTCGCCCGCGCCTCCTCGGCGAACCAGGCGGCGACCGGACCGCGCAGCGCCGCAGGCCAGTCCGACGGCAGGAAGATGCTGGCATGCAGCCTCGGCGCT
The DNA here is from genome assembly GCA_023388355.1 of Pseudomonadota bacterium. The sequence continues at coordinate 15,148 of JAEWGI010000071.1, read as the reverse complement.
GGCGGTGGCGCGCCGCGTCCGCCGGTCGCTGCCGCGGTTGCGGGCGGTGCAAGCCAGTCTTCCGCGACCACCTGGGCCAGCAGGTCCTGAGCCACCGGCAGCAGCAGCCCCAGGCCGCGCAGCTGCTCGTCGGCGAAGCGGCGGATGTCCGCATCGCTCGCGCCCGCGGCTTCAAGCGCCTGCAGGACGGCGTCGGTATCAATGTCGTCCACCCAGCTGGCGAACACCGGGAATCCGGATCCGTCCTTGAGCTTCGGGTGCAGTTCCGGAGCGGCGGGCGAGGCGATCGCGCCAAGGACTCCAGCGGCATCGCCACCTGCAGGCAGCCTCAGCGCACCGGCGAGGATCGCGACCGGAGTCGCGGGCCGGACCTGCGTCTCGTCCTTGCCTGCCTCCGGTCCGGATCCTTCTCCTTCCGCATCGGCCTGCCGTTCCGACGCCTTGCTGCCGGCGTTCTGCAGTCCGCGCCTGAGCAGTGCCAGCACCGCGAACGTTCCCAGCGGAAGCACGCCCAGGTACAGCACCAGGTCGCGCACGTCGGGCCGGGTGCCGGTGACCTTCCAGTAGCCGATGACCACGGCCCAGACCACCACCATGGTCAGCAGCAGCCACAAGCCCAGGCGCAGCATTCTGCTCATCGTCCGCTGCTCCGCGATCCCGGCGTCAGCGGACGCCGACGGTCGTCCGGCTGGCGATGAGCCTGGCACCGCAGGAGACCCTGCCGCCCGCACGCGCGACCGGAGCGCCGTCGACAACGCTCACGGGAGCGGCGGCGATTGCCAGCGGCCCGCACTTGTCGCAACCGCAACTGTTTGCTGTGCCGAAGGCGTCGGAACCGCCGTGGCCAAGCTGGCCATCCGGCAAAAAGAAGGGGCGCGACATGATGTTTTCCTGAATCCCTGGATCGACATCGTGGTGAACGGCGCGTAAAGATAGCAGAGCGCCTATCGACGCATCACCCCCTGGCGCCGCAGTTCCACGTGCATCAGGTCCTTGATGCTCTTCCAGTCGCCGCCCCAGACCAGCCCCGCTTCCCCTGCCACCTGGCCGTACAGCTGGTAGCCACGCATCGCCCAGGGGTCGCGCTCGCTGATCACCAGTTTGCCGTCGCGCATGAAGGCGCTGTCGGCGGCCAGCCCGTACTGGTGCCAGCTGCGCCCGCCGGTCGCGCGGGTCACGTGCTGGCCGCGCGCCGCCAGCTGGTTCTGGCGCGCGGCGCTGCGGTAGCCCTCCACCAGCACCATCTCGTAGCCGTGCTGGTCGCGCATGACCTGGTAGACGGCCAGCAGGCGCTGGGTGAACTCCGCATCCAGCTGGTCCCACTTGCGGTCGGCGGTCGCGGTCATCGGCCGCACCAGCTCCACCTCCGCGGTCATGAACACTTCCGGCGGCGGGGGAGGGGGAGGGATCAAGCGCTCACCGCGCAGCAACTCCTCGAGCTTGACGCTAGCGGCCTGCCGCTGCACGCCCTCGAACCCGTCCAGCGCCACATCGCGCCGCAACATCAGCACCAGCAGCGGCGGCAGCAGGACGACCAGCAGGCCGGCAAGCAGCATGGGCCGATGCACGCGGACCATGTCCGTCAGGCGGGAGGGGCGCCTGGGCTTCGGGGAACGCGACAGGCCACGCCGCATCGACCCACCGACGCGACGCGCCCCTGCACTTACAGCGCTCGTTCGCCCACGGACCCACCCCAGTAGCCGCTCGCGCGCATCGGGAAAGTACGCAAGCCATGCCAGCAGGCATGCGCATGCGAAAAACAGGGCCATCCATAGCGCGATCACTGGGTCTTCTGTGCTTGCCGCGGGCCGGGACGTCTTGCGGACGGAATGAAGTATGCTGGACCATATTGCCCGAGCACGGAAAGAAGGGGAAAGCCCGTCGTGGAGAGCAAGGATCGCAAGTCCGCGCGCCCCAGCCTGTTTGAAAGCGCTCCCGCGCCAGCGGCGCAGGGCGATGCGCGCGTGTCCCCGGGCAAGGTGGACCTCGGGCTGTCCGGCAACGCCGGCGACCGCCGGCAGTCGCGACGCAGATGGCCGATGGTGCTGGCCGTGGGCGTGGTTGCGGTAGGTCTTGCCAGCTGGGCCGTTCTGTCCAACCGCGATGCACCGCTTCCAGTGCAGGCCTCGACCGCGAGCGTTGCGGATGCGGGTGCCACGGATTCTTCGCCCGCGGTCCTGGTCGAAGGCGGGCTTGCGTATGCGGGACAGATCCGCGCCGACGATCCGCTTTCGATCCTGGGCGCGGATTCCGCAGCCGGCGAGGGCGGCGATGCCGGCGAAAGCGGCGTTGCGGGGCCGGGCGAGGGCACGAGCGACCTCGCGAGCAGGTTCGGACTCGGCACACCGACCGGCACCCAGGCATCGGCCGCACGGGAAACCGGTGCCACGGGCAGCCGCCGCGCGAAGCGGTCGGGTTCCGCATCGGCCACCGGCAAGGAAGACCTGCTGGCCGTGCTCATGGCCAACATCCGCGAGCAGCCGGAGAACGCAGACGGCAGCGCCAACGCACCCCAGACCCTGGACGAACTGATCGCGCAGCTGTCCGCCACCGCGGCCAGTGGACCGGTCGTAGCCAGCACCGCGGACATGGACGCAGCGGACACGGCGGACCGGAGCTCGGCCAACCTGCAGCGCCAGCTGCGTTCGTGTCCTGCGGCAAACACCACGGCCGGAATCCGCTGCCGGCAGCGCCTGTGCGCGAAGCACGCGGGAGATCCCGCCTGTCCGACGCAGTAGCGTCGTCGGCGGCGACAGTACGAACATCCGACGCGCATCGGCCGGGATCAGGCCACGACGCTTCCGAATCGCTTCCGGTGCCAATCGACCTGATCGGCCCGGATGACCGTCACATCTTCCTGACGACGCTGTTCTTCCGCGCCCGCGCCGAAGCGAGGCGGGCTTCACCGGCCTGGCGCCACAGCAGTCCGCGGAGTCGCTCCGGGCTGATCCGGTCGCCGTCGGGCGACACCAGATCCCGTCCTGCCATCCGCCAGTCCAGCCACGGCCCGTAAAGGGAGTGAAGGTTGTGCACGGTGCGGTCGTGGAGTGCGGCGGCGCAGGTGTTCGGACACGGCTGGCCGTCGGGCCAGCAAGGGGGATGGGACATAGGGGTTCGAGGCTCGGCGGCAGTTGAGGGATGGCATACGGGGCGGGCCGTCGGGGCGATCCCGAGCGGATCCGTCATTATCCCCCATTTCGCATAATGCCTATTATGTTCACCGTCGCAACGCTGGCGGCGGCCGCTGTGTCGGTGCTACCCAAACTCTGTCGTCTGCTCCTTAACCATGACGTGACCCGTAACCATGTCGTCGTCCGACAATCACTCCCATGTAGATCAATGACATAGAGCCTCCATGCAGTGACCTTTGTCGTAGCCGATTCGAGCGCCTTGCCCCCCTTAACCGTGTCGTGCTCCGATACGATGTCGCGCCCCGACACCTTGAGAATAGATCAATCGGCCACTTTCGCACGACGCCGGCGTGCCGGCTGGCTGGATTGCTTCGTAGCTTTGGTCTGCTTCGAGGGCGCAACTTTGCTCCGGCTGCGCGACTTCCGAGCCGCGGACCCAGGGGCAGCCTGGGGGAATGCCGCTCTGAGCGCCGCGGGCAGATCCCGCAGCACGCCCAGCTGACCCTCAAGCGCGTCCGCGCGGGCCCGTTGCGCCGAGGCCTCGCGAGAAGCTTCAACCGCCTTGGTGTTCGCCTGGTCGATCAGTTCACGTAGCGACTTCTCGGCAGCAGCCGATTGGCGCACGGCGGCCGTCAGTCTCCCTTGCAGTTCCTTTGTCTCCTGACGAGCTCGGTCGATCTCTTTGAGGGCTCGATCCTCCACCGCACGGACATGCTGACCGAGTGACTCGCGTTCAGCCAGGGCGGCATCCTGCAACGAGCGGACCCTGGCCTCCAGGGCGTCGCGGGTGCTTACGCCGTCTGCTGCGTGGGCGACGGCCGCATCGCGCTGGCGGCCGACTTCTTCAACCTGCTCCTCAAGCCTGTCGACCAAGCGCTGGAGCTCTGCGGCCCGGGTGGTAGCCAGCTCCGCCTTGTGGCCTGCGGCCGCCACCTGTTCCCGCAAAGTGGCAGCTTCCGCCAGAAAGGCCTCGCGATCACTTTCAAGCGCTTGGATCTCACGCCCCAGAGCTGCGCGGTCAGCCCTCAACGCATCGTCCGCAATGCTTTGAGCGTGCCTCATAGCCGACGCCCACAATTCGCTCGCCAAGCGCGCGACCGCATCTGGGGCGTCTGGAACGGCGACGCTGCGGTGATGCGCGTCCAGCCGCCTTCCGAGTCCTTGCCACCAAGTTTCCAGCCACCGCGTAACCGTGTTCGGCGAGCCGGTACCTAAGTGCGCACGGACGCGCTCCACAGTCGGCCGTTCGCCCAAGCCGACGATCTCGTCGGCAGCGGTGTGCACGTCGGATTCGGTGATGCCTCGGGCCATGGAAGTGCCTCCTACTCGGTCGCCCTACTCTGTTGATTCCGTACTGGTGATAAGTGATGATTATCGCTAATACCAGTGCTATTTCATAACCTACATTACATAGTATGAAAGGAAATACCGCACTTCCGGCGAACGCAGAGACGACCACTAGCCTCGTCCTGCCAGAACAATTGGCCCAGAACGCCGCCAATGCAGTGCGGGAGCTGCTGGCCGAAGCCGCTGCCGAGAACACCACCCGCAGCTACGCGACGGCCCTGCGCTACTGGGCTGGCTGGCACCAAGGCCGCTACGGGGTCGAATTGGCGCTGCCTGTCAGCGAAGCCGTGGTAATCCAGTTTCTGGTTGACCACATCCAGCGCAAGCACAAGACCGGCTTGGTCAGCGAGTTGCCGTCGGCGCTGGATCATGCGCTGGTGGCGGCCGGCCTCAAGGCCAAGGTCGGGCCGCTCAAGCTCTCGACCGTGGTCCAGCGCGTGGCGGTGCTGTCCACGGCACACAAGCTCAAGCGCTTGGACAACCCTTGTGAGCTACCTAGCGTCAGGTTGCTGCTCAGTCGTGCCCGCCGTGCCGCGGTCAAGCGTGGCGAGCGAGCAACCAAGAAGACCGCGATCACCCGCGCCGAGCTCGAAGCCATGCTGGCGACCTGCGACGACAGCCTCGAAGGCCTGCGTGACCGCGCCCTACTCTGCTTCGGGTTCGCCAGTGGCGGCCGCCGGCGGAGCGAGATCGCCGCGGCCGACATGCGCGATCTGCGCAAGGCGGGTGAAGATAGCTACATCTACCGTCTGGAGTACTCAAAAACGCAGCAGGCGGGAGCAACAGCGGATTCAACGCCAGACAAGCCGATCCTAGGGCGCAGTGCCGAAGCCTTGGCGGCGTGGCTCGAGGCCGCTGGTATCGAGGACGGGGCGATCTTTCGGCGGATCTGGAAGAACCGGGTCGGCCCTGCCCTGCTCCCGGGTTCAGTAGCGACCATTGTGAAGCGGAGGGCTCGCTTGGCCGGACTGGAGGGGGATTTTGGGGCGCACAGCCTGAGGTCGGGGTTCGTGACCGAGGCCGGCAAGCAAGGGGTTCCGCTGCCGTCAGTGATGGCGATGACCGAGCATCGTTCGGTGGCGAGTGTGATCGGGTATTTTCAGGCGGGCGCTGCGGAGGACAATCCCGCGGCACGGCTGCTCAAGTAGTGCAGTTGTCCGACTAAGTCCATGCTGATAGCAGTCTGTCCTTTTGGGCTGCCTTGGATACTTGACCATCTGTATGAACTCACAAATCACCCGGAACAATCACTACGTTCCGCAATGGTATCAACGCGGCTTTCTGCCAAAAGGCCAGGCAATGCTGCACATCTTGGACAAGTCACCAGAGTCCAGAATCCATCTCGGCGGGCGCATCGCCATCGCACAACGGCCTCGCCTGATACCTCCAAGCCGCGCCTTCTGCGAACGCGACCTCTACACGACGCGTCTCGGCGGCGTCCTTAACGATGACATTGAAAAGTTTTTGTTCGGTGCGATTGACAAGCGCGGTGCAGTGGCGGTCCGGGCGCTTATCGACAATAACCCGGCGCGTCTTCACAGTCATTTCGGATCCTTGTTCGACTACCTCGATACCCAGATGCTGCGGACGCCAAAGGGCTTGGATTGGATCTTCGCCCGCTATCGTGACCTGACGCGAATCGATCTTCTGGTCGAGATGCAGGGTCTCCGGGACATGCACTGCAAGATGTGGTCGGAAGGTGTACGAGAGGTCGTGTCAGCGGCAAACTCTCCGGTGAAGTTCCTGGTATCCGACCATCCCGTCACGATCTACCACAGGGAGTTCCCACCAGACGCGACCGAGTGCGGCTATCCGAACGATCCCGGAATCGAACTGATTGGCTCGCAAACGCTCTTCGCGCTCGATTGCAATCATTGCCTGATTCTGACGAATCTCGAGTATGCGCAGTCGCCAGCCACCGCGGACGTGATGTCACGACGTACAAACGCTCGTTTCCGCGGTCAGAGTCTCGTCCGCACCGACGCATTCATCCGCAGACGCGAGCTCTCCGCGGACGAGGTCTTGTCGATCAATCACGTGCTGAAGTCCCGTGCTCGCAGGTACCTTGCAGCGGGAAGTGCCGACTGGCTAACGCCAGAAGTCGATAACGCACGCGATTGGCGCGAGATCGGTGATGTGCTCCTCCCTCGCGACGAACTTTGGCGATTTGGAGGAGAGATTTACGTCGGCTACGAGGATGGCACAACTCACTACCAGGACGCATTTGGACGCACATCGCGCGCGCATGAGTATCTGTGCAAGCCGTCGCCGGAAACTGATCCAGAGGACGATGCCTACTGCCCTTGCGGTAACGGACTCGATTTCGGTCAGTGCTGCAAGGAGGTGTCGCCGCGCGATCGACCGTCATGGACAAGCTACAGTGTACGGGAACGAAACCTCATTCTCTGTAATGCGATCAGGGACGTACTGGGCCTGGACGAGGGCAAGAGTTGGAAGGATGTTCAACGGGAGCTCAGCGACGAGCAGGTTAAGCGCATCCACCAAGTGTTCGATTCTCTTTGGCCCCAAGATACGCTGCTCCGTGAAATCCTCCCACGCCCCCGGGATGGCGCTCTCAGAGCATTGTTCATGGGTCATCTCGATCCGCGCACGCTCGCAATGAGTGCAACTGCATGGCTCGACTACTTTGACGAACTCGTCCTGCCGCAGCCTTTTATCAACGCGGCCATAGTCAACCCGGAGTACAGCCCCACACAATCACCCGGGAGCTACAAGGAGCAGACACTCCGAAATGTCCTGATACTCATGGAACTTGAGCAGCATATACGTTCCGGACGCGTGCATCTGGTTCCCGACCCTGCCGATCTGGAGGCGCAATTCAGGAAGGAGCTGTTCGCCATGGGAAGACACAAGGCTGCGCGCGTCACACTGAGTGACGAGGACTCGCGGCTCATCGAAGTGCTGGGCAAGGATGATCTAAGGCGATGGACGCTGCGCGGATCCGACGAGCAACTGGCCAAGCTTGTTCGTTCAGCCGCGACCGAAATGTCTTCCGAGGACGTTGAGAAGGCTGTTGTGCTACTTAGACAGGAGCTGGAGGACGACCCACTCGCACTTCTCCAGCCGGTAACACCAGGAGAGAGAGGCGCACAACTGTTAGCCATCAAGGGTTTCACGGTAGAAACAGGCCTCTACATCGCCTCGATGACGGGATCGATCATTTACTGCCAGATGGATGCGATGTGGAACCTGCTGCATGAACCGGACGGTGAACGGCAAGTCGCTATTGCAGAGGATTGGTCTGCACTGGTGCATGCGCTTGGGCAAGTCACGTTGTTCCTGCGGATTTCCGGGGAGCCATTCAGTCCAGAGGTAGAGGCACGGATGGCGGCGGTGCGAGAGGCGCTTCGGCAAGCGGTGCGCTCGGCCCGGAGCGGAGCGTCCGCCGACCTAGCCGAGCTCGATAGCATGCTGACCGATCTAGGTAAAGACACGCAATCGGAAGGTTCTCGACCAACGTCCGGTTGCATCGAGGCACGCCTCATCGCATCTGTTCCAGCTAACGGGTTCTATCGCAGGGATGTCACTCGACTAATCCTGACCTATGGACTTGCGCCCAGAACTGCCTCGGTTCCTCTCGCGTTGCAGATGCGGCTGATAAGCAATATCTAATCCTCTACACCTCGAGGCTTCCCTCCCGCCCTTAGGCGACGGTCGGCTCGCGATCGTCCCCAGAGTGAACGGTTCGTCTTCCAGCTGTGCCTGCCGGGCGCCGATCGCCGGCATACCCTCATGTGGTCGGGTTGAGCCCAGCAGATGCTCAACCAAGCGGGCCACGTGACGTCATTGCCCTATCCCCCCATCCGACTCGCACTTTGCAATGTGCGTGGCCCGAAGAAACAGGATCGACAGCTACTCGCGCCACGGCCACACCATCTCGTCCGTGCGCCGGCGGAGGAAGGTCCGCTGCAGTGACAAGCTGGACTTGTCGGCTCCGTTCTTCCAGTGTGGCCGGTTCACTGCCCAATGCCGGCGCTTCCGTGCCCGCTGAGCCTCATCCAACGTGGTTGCGTCCGCTTCCTGTCGCATCCAACACACGGCGCGCCGATCGGCGCATTGTTGGAACAGGACCCAGGCAGCAAAGGCTCCTTCTGGGTCATCGCATCGCCAGTATTCGCGCCACCAATGATGGGCACAGGCTTCCAGGTATCGCAATCGCGCCGCGCCACGCCGGACGTCTTGGGCCCAGGAGCGCGATTGACCCTCAGGCCAAGCGTCGTCCACCGGCAGCACGTTCCCCACCAGAAAGCCGCGCAGGACCTCCGCTCGCTGCTGGCGCCAAGGCACCTGCGATTCCAAGTCGCGCACGATCACCGCCTCGAGCCAAGCCCCGCAGCCATTGAGTTGCGCCGCGAGTGCCAACTCGTATAGCTGCATATCGGTGTTTGTGTGCTCCGGCTCGAGCATCGCATTGCGCGCCGCGATGACCTCGGTCGAGGCCGGGACCCGGAACAGCATGTGCAAAAGCTCCGGCAGCTCCGCGGCGCCCGTCACCCGCGTACGCATGGCGTGGCCCAGGGCGCGCCACACGCTCACGCCGCGCGCCGGCTGTTCGATGAGAAGCGCTTCGGCGATCGCCAGGAAAAGCCCCTCGGCCAATTGCACGCGCCGCACGAACTCCGAACTAAGCATGTCGTGACCGTCGATCCAACGCGCGAGGAGTTCGGGACCGTTCTGCAGGATGGCCTGCCCGTCCTCGCGCGTGGCGAACTCCAGATACAAGCTAGCGCCTTCCTTGCGGGCCTTGGCGATTCGCGCGCGTGCTGTTTCGCTCGCCCGCTCGTGCGCTTCCTGCTGCGCCCTTTCATCGAACGCGTGCTTGAGGGCTTCGACCGAGTTCGGGTTCTCGGGAGGGATCGGACGAGTGGAGTACCACGGCGGTCGGTTCGACGCATCCGTGCGCTCGACGAAGATCTTTGCGCCGGGGTCGGGTGCCTCTCGCGGACCGCCCGAGAGGATGGCATCCAGCCGCTCCAAGGCTACGCGGGCTTCCGACGCGTCGCTACCGCGTAACCGCACCGCTTCCAACAGGCGCCACGGCGCCAGCCGCCCGGCTATCTGCTCGAATGGTTGACCGCGGGTGGCCTCGATGAGCGCGCCGGACGCGGCATGGACGGCGAGAGTGTCGGCCTCGAGAGTAAAGCTCCAACCCGCCTGGTCCAGGTGCGCCCCCAGGCGACGGGCATCAGAGGCGGTCAACGCCATGAATGCGAGACGCATGTCTACCTCGTCGGTCGAGTTCGCCTTCTCCATTAGCCAGTCCCAGGCCGGACCACTCAGCGCCGGCGGCTCGGTGATCAGCAGCGCCAGGACATGTCGTTGCTGTTTGGGCGAGCCGAATCGGTATCGCTCGATCAACTGATCGACCTGGGCGCTGCTCATTGGGCGCAGGTCATCGGTAATCGTGGTCGAAATGCCCGACAGGTTCGCTTCCACGACCAGCAAGGCTTGCGCCAGGGCATCGAGATCGGTCAGTTCGGTCAGGAGCAGCTGCGTTGCGGCATGGGCATCCTCGCCTTCGCGGGCATCGCGCTCGACCGTTCGCAAGGTACGGGCCGCCTCGATCTGTTCCGTTCCGTGCAAAAGCAGCGCATCGGTCTGGTGCCAGGCGTGCGCGGCGCGTGCCTGCACGGTCGTCGGGGCCCGGCACGCTAGCTCGCGATGCAAGTCCGCCAGCACCTTTGGTGCGCAGCGCGCCAGCACCGCCTGCAGCTCGTCGAATCTGTGGTCTTCGCGCGTCGCGTAGCGGCCAGTGCGCATCTTGTCCATCGGGAAGTTGCGGGCCGTGTCGGCGACGGCCTGGCAGAAGGCGGTTGGCGGCTCGAAACTCGGGTCGAACCACAAGTCGTCGCATTTATGCAGTCGCACATGCAGCGGCAGGGCTTCATCGCCCAGCACCGCTGGCGCGTGCCGGCGCTCCAGCCGGAAGAACAGGCTTCGGCCGGGATCGGCCAGGTAGTGCTCTTCGTAGGTAAACGGCCGGTCCATGATCACGTTCATTGCCGCCGCGGCCTCGCTGTCCTCTTCATGGCCCGTCGCGTACAGCAGTAGCTCGGCCACCCGTCGCGCCAATTGCGGATGTGCGCCGGCTTCGGGAACGCGCCCGGCCATGTTCGCCGCGGCCACCCGCACGCTCGCTGTGGCGGGATCGGGATCGATCGGATTGAACAGGTACACCCAGCGCAGCTGATCCCACGCCCGATGGTTAGAGCTGACGGCCGCGGCGATGGCGGCGAGGCGCAGTGCGGGCACCGCCTCGACCAGCGGATAGCCTTCGACCAAGGCTGGCAGATGGTCCGTCCACTGGCCTTCGTCGCGATCGACAAGCAGCATCTCCTCGCCCAGCAGCGTGCGCGGGCCCGACGCATCGATGCCGATGCGCTCGATCCATCGTTTGCGCCGGTGCGCTTCGGCTTCCGCCTCCGGCTCGGACTTGGTACCCAACTCCACCCCGCGCGAGATGCGGCGCAGCCACTGCGCGGCGCGGGCAAAGATGCGTGCGCGGACCGTCGTGTTGCTGCGGTCGATGCCGCGCAGCGCCTCGACCGCAGCGTGCCGGCTGGCCGCGTGGTTGTAGCGATGCGACAGCTCGATTGCGTCGAGCAACGCGTCGGGCATTTCCGCCGCGAGCGCTTGCACCTCGGCCTGGTGATTCTCGGCCAGGTTTTGCGTTTGCAACCATGCCGCCGCGAGGACGCCGAGCAGGGGGCGCGGTGGTCCCGACTCGAGTGCAATTGACACGGCGGCGCGCAGGATTTCCGGACGCTGGTCCATGCCGCTAATGGGGTCGAGCCACTGTTCGAGCGCGCACTCAAGCGTCTCGCGCGTAGCGTTAGGATCGGCGGACAGCAACTGAACGGCGGTAGCCCCGAGGGCGTGGTTGACCAGCGAGGGCGTCAGCTTCAGCGTGCCATCCGCCAGTCTGGTGAAGAAGGTGGAATCGGCGAGCTCGCTTAAGCGCTGGTAGACCTCCCCCGGCGCCAAGTCTGAGCGCGCCGCGGATTCACTCAGCGCCTTGAGCGAATAGGAACGAATTCCTTCTTGGAAGCCCGCGGCCGCCGCATGCAGCCACTCTGCCCATTCCTGCGCGGAGAACGCCTTGTTCGCTGACGCGCCGGCGGTGTCGCATCCGTATTCCCACAATAGTCGATGCAAGGTCACCGCGCCTGCATCGACGAGTCGCTCGCGGAAGCGGATCACCAGATCGAACATTCGGGGAATGCGCGCCGTTGTGTACAGATCCGGGTGCAGATCCGCGCGGCGCAAGCCGTTCAGCGCGAGCATCTGGTCAAATTCGCCGTTGAGCTCGAGGTCGTAGCCCTCGACGTCGATGGAAACGGCACGATCCACCAGCGACGCCAGCCGCCGCAGCTTGTCTTCGAAATGGAGCGTACGCGTGGTCGTGATCGCGCGGACCCGCCCGACGAACTCCGCGCCCTGCAGGACCTTGAACAGACCTTCCCAGTTGGCTTGCGGCTGTTGGCTCATGCCGTCGAGTACGATGAGCAGAATCGGCCCCTCGGTCGCCGGACGCAGCAGCATGCGTTCCAGCCGGGCGCGCCAATGCGCCGCATCGCGCACCTGTGTCACCTCGAGCAAGCGCTCGGCTAGGAAGGACTTGACCTCGTACACCGAACCCAGGTCCCGCCCTCCGACCGCAGAGGCTGGGATAAGCAACGTAACCGGCAACTGGCTGGCGCGCTCGATCAACCAGTCGGTGACGGCCCAGGTTTTACCCACGCCGAACAGGCCGGTCACGCAAGCCGGCGAGGCGGTGGCGGAGTGCGCGCTCCACCACTCGTCCAGCTGACGCAACACATGGGCCCGGTGGATGTGCGGCTTGGCGCCCCCGGATACGACCTGGCCGAAGTGCGATTGCGACTGCCGGGGATCAGTCCAGATCGATCGCAGCCGCAGGAACGACTGGCGGCGAACGACGGTCGTGCCGACGTGCCATGCGGCCAAGTCGCGGCGCAGCCGCTCGATCGCCGCGCTCAAGGGAACCTGCAGCCGGGCTGCCAGAGTGCCGGCGGCCGGATTGAGCAGCTTCGACACGAGCGCGGGATTGGAGGCCAACAACGCGGCCAGGGCAGGCTCGTCGTGGGATTTCCAATCGACAATCAGGACGGCGATGCCGAACCCGTTGCCGTGCTTGAAGAGCTGACGTTCGAGCTGCTCGTCGACCTCGCGCGTCGCGGCCAGGATCCACGCCTCCAGCGACGGATCCGCGTCGACCGCCTGATCGATCTCGCCCAGCAGAAGGCGGTCATTGAGCGAGGTGTCATCCCGGTAGCGCTTGCATTCAATGCGCAGGAACCGTTCCTGGCGTCCGGCGGTGCCGGCGTCCGCCCCATGCTGAAAACCCGACTTGGCCACCGCGACCGAAACCCCGATCAGCTCTCCGATCAGCGCGGCGGTCAGGTGCTCCAGCCGCGTCGGCGGATCGATAACCTGCACCAGCGCCTTGAGCTGGTTGAGGTCTGCGCTATGCGCTGCTGTCATTCCGCTTCCCTAAAAGACGAATGCCTACCCGGCGTGGTACCGCCACGCAGCCCGCCCCTCGGCCGGATCCTGGGCTTAATTATGGGCACAGTCGTCTTACCTTTTGAGATTGGGTACCCTTCCATACCCCCGATAAATCTTCCTAATCGAAAACACAGGGATCATTAAGATCAAAGATTAGTCGAAATCCAAGATATCGTGTCATCAATGAAATCCTTTGCCCCCTGAGTTCCGCGATCAACATCTATGTAAGTACGCACATGGAATAAACCAGTCATCTTGTAGGCGCCCGCGGTGATGCCCGTACGGCGAACAAGTGCGCAGAGCGAGCGCTGATTCTCATGAAGAAATGTGATTGCACTCTTTCCATGAGCTGTCCATGGTCCAGATGGAGCACCCGAGAAGATCGAGCCCGAAGGAAGCGCGCCCCCAAAGACATACTTACGGTGGACGCCCAAGAATGTCAGGTCATACATTCGTGCGATCACCGAACGCATCTCATCTGAGGTTCCATTGTTTCCCACGTCTTTGCACTCAACTCCTAAGCGGGGCCGGCCAACCGGATATCCCTCAGTCGTGCCCGCGCGAAGTGCCACCGCGATACTGACTGGCACGAGCGAGATATCAATCTCGTGGAGCGCCTTGCTGCGGCCCATAAATTGGACGCCATTGAAGATCTCATATGCTTGGCTGCTCCTGTTACGCTGGATGCGAATCGAAGATGGACCTTTGGACACACTCGACGGAAGAATTCCAGTGGGCGCGCCGCCGCGCTGGACGTAAGCGGCGCCACCCCCGATCTGATTTCCCTTATGATCAATTGGCTCTACAATCCAATTTGCAGCCTTGAGTTTTCGTGCCAGCCGCATAATTAGATACAACTCAAAAATCCTGCCAGCTCCGTTGGCATGTGCCAAAACGGGAGCGGCGGCAATCAACTTGGAGAGGTCAGTCTTAATTCGAGCGAGAGTAACGCTGTTATTCTTCATTGCAGAAATCCGGTTCGGATGCTCGAGGCTATAGACTTAAGCAGGTTAACTGCATCGCCTGGTCTGTCACCGTGTTCGGACTCCACCCCTAGCTGGATTCGATCGATTCCTAGCTCAGTTGCATCCAGCTTGGCCTGAGTCAGGTGGCCAGCGATTGCCTCGATGCGTGCCAAAATTAATTCGATACAGTTGCGATCTGTAAGCTCTGCAGCGCTTCCGGATGGAACTGATTCGATTTCACCGAACGGAAATTCACCACCCTTCACGTTGTACTCTTGACGGCTCTTCGTAATATCTTCCGGAGTAACGCTCGGTTCATTTCCATCGAAGCGAAGTTGTCGGATCTCATTGGACAGCCAACCCATGCCAACTTCGTCCAGGAGCTTCAGAAGTCCGTCTAAGTTTTCTCTGTCCCCATGCATTTTCGGATCCTTGGGTCATCACCCGTTAGAAGTGTGTCACAAACAGAAATCTATGTTTCTAGTCAAAGTCTGTCGAACGCCTCAGATGGTCAGGAGTTTGACGTATCGATGGTGAAGCTGTGCCGTTGGTTCGGGGTGGCGCGGCGGGGCTTCCCCCGTTATCCCGCTCTGTTCCTGTTGCGTTCGGACAATGGCCTAGTCTTCACCAGTCGCCACTACACCCGGCTGGTGCGGAACTAGGGCCTGAGGCAGGAGTTCATCACCCCGCACTACCCACAGCAGAACGGGGTGGTGGAGCGCGTCACCCGCGCCTTAAAGGAACAATGCGCCCATCGGCACCGGTTCGAGGCCCAGCAGCACGCTATGCGAGTGATTGCCGACTGGATCCAGTTCTATAACCGCCGACTACCACACCAGGCGCTTGGCATGAAGACTCACGCTGAGGCATACGCTCTAGCGGCCTGACCGTGCAGAAGCCGCTGGGTCATTACAGATTGTTGGTGCACACGTTCTGGCCTAACGGTGCAACGCGTCCAGCGCAGCCTTTTCGAACTCGATGTCTACGCCATTTTTCCAGCGGAAGGCGAGCACCTCAATGCCTAAACTTTCGGCGCATCACCGGATCAAGTGGGCATCACCCAGCCTTGCCGCCTGATGGGTACAGATCCAGCCCGCCCAAGTGGAAGTAGATCGCATTGCGGAACCGATCCTTGTTGCGGAACCCGCAGGCGCGCTG
>JAEWGI010000011.1 GCA_023388355.1 Pseudomonadota bacterium | reverse complement strand
GCCGCGGCGCTGGCGCGCGCCCGGGCCCGCGCGCGGCGCGCATGAGCAAGGCCGCGGTTCGTCGCCCGCGCAGGGCCGGCGGGCAGCGCAGCCGGCTGTCGAAGGCCGAGGCCCACGAGCTGTTTTCGCGCCTGGCCGAACTCGATCCTTCGCCGACGACCGAACTCGAATACACCACTGCGTTCGAACTGCTGGTGGCGGTGGTGCTGTCGGCGCAGGCGACCGATGTCGGCGTCAATCGCGCCACCCGTCGCCTGTACCCGGTGGCGAACACGCCGCAGGCGATCCTCGCGCTCGGCGAGGACGGACTGAAGCGGCATATCTCGACCATCGGCCTGTTCAACGCCAAGGCGAAGAACGTGATCGCGCTGTGCCGGATCCTGATCGAGGAACACGATGGCGAGGTGCCGCGCTCGCGCGAGGCGCTGGAGGCGCTGCCGGGCGTGGGCCGCAAGACCGCCAACGTGGTGCTCAACACCGTGTTCGGCGAGGGCACGATCGCGGTCGATACCCACATCTTCCGCGTGTCCAACCGCACCGGCCTGGCGCCGGGCAAGGACGTGCGGGCGGTGGAGGACCTGCTGATGCGGGTAGTGCCGGGGGAGTTCCTGCTGGGGGCGCATCATTGGCTGATCCTCCACGGCCGCTACGTGTGCAAGGCGCGCAGGCCAGACTGCCCGCGGTGCGTGATCCGTGATCTTTGCAGATATCTGGACAAGACCCCGCCTGGGCCGGAACACGACTGACGCAGCCTCGCCCGCGGGCGCGGTAATGAATCCGTTGCTCCCTGCTTAACGCGCCGGCCGATATCCGGACAAGACCCCGGCCGGACCGGAACACGGCTGACACGCTCTGGCCCGGCGACAAGCAGCGACAGGCCGATGTCCTGCCTGCCCGCCTGAATCCGTTCATCTTCTGCAAGGGGGGAAGCCGGTCCACAGCACCGGCTCCGGCGTCGCGTCTGGCCGGCATCCACCGTCGACCGAAACCGCAATGCCGAGCACGCCCGCGCCCAACTCCGCACAACGTCCGCGCCACGACGCCGTGGCCTACGCGCGTCCGGCTGCGTCCGCCCCGTCCGGAGGCCGCTGAGCATGTGCGGACTGGCGGGCTTCGCGGGCGAAGTGGGGGCGACGGCGCAGGACCGGATCGACCTGCAGCGCATGATCGCGACCCTGCACCATCGCGGCCCGGACGCCACCGGCTTCCACCTCGCGCCCGGCATCGGCCTGGCCCATGCGCGGCTGTCGATCATCGACCACGCCACCGGCCAGCAGCCGCTGCACGACGGCAGCGAGTCGATCTGGACCGCGTTCAACGGCGAGATCTTCAACTTCGTCGAGCTGCGCGAGGAGCTGGCCAGGCAGGGCTACCGCTTCCGCACCAGTTCCGACACCGAGGTCATCGTCCACCTCTACCACCGCGACGGCGACCGCTTCGTGGAGCGTCTCAACGGCCAGTTCGCGATGGCGCTGTGGGATGCGCGGCGGCGCCGACTGCTGCTGGTGCGCGACCGCGCCGGCATCCGCCCGCTCTACCACGCGCGGGCGCGCGGCCGGTGCTGGTTCGCCTCCGAGGTCAAGGCGCTGCTGGAGGTGCTGCCCGAATGCGCGCGGCTCGACCCGGACGGCCTGGTGCAGGCGCTGACGCTGTGGGGGCCGAGCGATCCGGACACGCTGTTCGACGGCGTGCGCAGCCTTCCGCCGGGGCACCTGCTGGCGATCGAGGCCGACGGCGGCGAAACGCTCACCCGCTACTGGGACTGGCAGTTCCCCGATGCCGGCGCGGCGGCGCCGTTCGCGTCGTTCGACGATGCGGTGCACGAGCTGCGCGAGCTGCTGCTCGACGCGGTGCGGCTGCAGCTGCGCGCCGACGTGCCGGTGGGCGCCTACCTCAGCGGGGGCCTCGATTCGTCCGGGATCGTGGCGCTGGCGAAGCAGGCGGGCATCGCCTCGGTGCGCACGTTCTCGGTGACGTTCGACGACGCCGAGTTCGACGAGCGCCGGCAGCAGCAGGCCATGGTGCGCCACCTCGGCACCGAGCACACCACCCTGCACTGCACGCGCCGCGACATCGCCGATGGGTTTGCGTCGCTGGTCCGGCATACCGAAGCGCCGGTGCTGCGCACCGCGCCGGTGCCGCTGATGCTGCTGGCGGGCGAGGTGCGTCGCAGCGGCTACAAGGTGGTGCTGACCGGCGAAGGCGCCGACGAGGTGTTCGCCGGCTACGACCTGTTCAAGGAGGCCAAGGTGCGCCGGTTCTGGGCGCGCCGCCCGGACTCGGCCTGGCGCCACCTGCTGCTTGGCCGCCTCTACGGCTACCTGGACCATTCGCCGGTCGGCACGCCGGGCTTCGCGCGCGCGTTCTTCGCCCAGGGCATGGAGCACATCGACCGCCCCGTGTTCGCGCATGCGCCGCGCTGGGCCACCTCGCGCCGCGCGCTGGCCTTCCTGGCGCCCGAGCTGCAGGCGCGGGCGATGGCCTTCGATCCGCTCGCGTTCCAGGAGCAGCGACTGCCCGCGGACGTGTCCCGCTGGGCGCCGCTGTCGCGCGACCAGTACGTCGAGGCAAAGTCGCTGATGGCCGGCTACCTGCTCTCCTCGCAGGGCGACCGGGTGGCGATGGCGAACTCGATCGAGGGCCGGTTCCCGTTCCTGGACCATCGGGTCATCGAGTTCGCCAACCGCCTGCCGCCGCACTGGAAGCTGAGCGGCCTGACCGAGAAGCACATCCTGCGCAAGGCGCTGGAGCCGCTGCTGCCGCGCGAGATCGCCCAGCGCACCAAGCAGCCCTATCGCGCGCCGGATGCGAACAGCTTCTTCGACGACGGCCGCCCGGTCGACTACGTCGCCGAACTGCTGTCGCCGGCGCGCATCCGCGACGCCGGCTGCTTCGACGCCGGCAAGGTCGGGATGCTGTTCGAGAAATGCCGGCGCGGCCGCGCTGCCGGCTTCGGCGACAACCAGGCCTTCATCGGGATCCTGTCGACGATGCTGCTGCACGACACCTTCATCCGCCGCCGCGACGCCGCGGCACCCACCCTGCGCGCCACTGGAACGGAGTGAGACATGAGCGAGACCGCCGTCCGCGAGACGATCCGCAGCCACATCCTCGAAAACCTGATGTTCACCAGCGACCCGACGCGCCTGCCCGACGACGCTTCGCTGCTGGACATGGGCGTGATCGATTCCACCGGCGTGCTGGAACTGGTGCTGCTGATGGAGGAGAACTTCTCGCTCCAGGTCAAGGATGCGGCGATCGTTCCGGACAACTTCGATTCGGTGGACCGCATGGTTTCGTTCGTGCTTCGCTCGAAATCGGCATGACCCCGGCCGACGCGCACGCAGCCCGGCTGCAGCGGCTGCGGGACGACTGGCGGCCGATCCCCGACAAGCCCGAGGAAACGGCCGAGAACACCCTGCTTGCGCTGGGCTGGGCGGCGGCGGGCATGCCGCGCTCGGCAATCGCCGCGGGCGCGTCCACGGCGCCGCCTCCGCTCGACGAAGAGGCCCAGCGCAGGCTGGACGTGCTGCTCGAAGCACGCATTGCCGGCGTGCCGCTGGCGCACCTCACCGGGCGCCAGCATTTCCTCGGACTGGAGCTGCTGGCGGGGCCGGAGGCGCTGATTCCGCGCGCCGAAACCGAGCTGCTGGGCCGGGCCGCGATCGGGCTGGCGCACGAGATCGGGGCCGGACTCGCGATCGACGCCTGCACCGGCTGTGGCAACCTCGCGCTCGCGCTGGCCCGGCATGTCGAGGGCATTCGCGTGCACGGCACCGATCTGAGCGAAGAGGCGGTCGGGCTGGCGCGCAGCAACGCCGCGATGCTGGGCTTGGAGGGCCGGGTCGGGTTCCGCAGCGGCGATCTGCTCGCAGCGTTCGATACGCCGGAGTTCTCCGGCAGCGTCGACCTGATCGTGTGCAATCCCCCCTACATCAGCAGCGGCAAGGTGGCGGCGATGGCGCCCGAGATTTCCGCGCACGAGCCGCGGCTGGCCTTCGACGGCGGCACCCTGGGCGTGTCCATCCTCACCCGGCTGATGCACGAGGCGCCGCGGTTCCTGCGCGTCGGCGGCTGGCTGGCTTTCGAGGTGGGGCTTGGCCAGGGTTCGGCGATGGCGCGCAGGTTGCGCAACGACGCCGCCTGGGACGAGGTTCGCGAACATCCCGATGCCGACGGCCAGGTCCGCGTGGTGCTGGCGCGGCGCGGTGCGACCAACGAGGTGACGGCGTGAGCGGACTGGACTGGAGCGTGCTCGAGCTCGATCTGGAGCGCGAGGCGGAGCGCATCTGCGCCGGGCTGCGCGAAGCGGTGGCGACGCGGCTGCGCCGGCGCGGCCTGGTGGTGGCGATCTCCGGCGGCATCGACAGCTCGGTGTGCGCGGCGCTGGCGGTGCGCGCCCTGGGCGCGGCCAAGGTGCATTGCCTGATCCTGCCCGAACGCGATTCCGACCCCGACAGCGCCACGCGCGCGTCGCTGCTGGTCGACACCCTGGGCGTGAGCGCGGAGACCTTCGACATCGCGCCGGCGCTCGAGGCCATCGGCGCCTACGCCGCGCGCGACGCCGCGGTGCGCACGGTACTTCCGGAGTACCGCGACGACTGGAAGATGAAGCTCGCGATCGCGGGCGGCAGCGAGGGCGCGATCAACCGCTTCCGCTTCGTCGCCCGGTCTCCGGACGGCGCCCTGCACGAACGCGACCTGCGCCTGCACGAGTACCTGACGATCGTGGCCGCGACCAGCTACAAGCAGCGCCTGCGCAAGACCATCGAGTACTTCCACGCCGACCGCCTGCACTACGCGGTGGTGGGCACGCCCAACCGGCTGGAATACGACCAGGGCTTCTTCGTCAAGAACGGCGACGGCTCGGCCGACGTCAAGCCGATCGCGCACCTGTACAAGACCCAGGTCTACGCCATGGCGCGCCACCTCGGGCTGCCCGAGCGCCTGTGCAGCGCGCAGCCGACCACCGACACCTACAGCCTCGAGCAGGGCCAGGACGAGTTCTATTTCGCCCTGCCCTACCGGTCGATGGACCTGGCGCTGTGGGCGCTCGAGCACGACGTCGATGCCGGGACGCTCGCGCGCG
Source organism: Pseudomonadota bacterium (assembly GCA_023388355.1). Next base: position 43,742 of record JAEWGI010000011.1, on the reverse strand, counting down.
CCATCGACATCACGCCGGCCCAGGCGGCGGCCGTCTACGAGGACATCGCCAGGAAGCGGCGCACCACGCGCCCGCTGCACATGCGGCCGATCCTGCTGGGTGACGTGTCGACGGAAGGCCGGATCGCATGAACGCGGTCGCCGAGGACGCCGGCTACCGGGTCGAGGATGGCGACATCGCGCGCGATGGCGACGCTGCCATCGCGGTCTGGCGGGCGAGCCTGCGCAACAGCGAAGGGCGCGCGGCCAAGTTCGAATGGTTCTACCGCGCCGCGCCCGACGGCGCCCAGCTGCAGGTCCTGCGTCCCGGGCCTGGGCAGGAGATCGTGGGAACCGCGGGCGTCGGCTGGCGCCGCATGCGCGTCGGCGAACGCGCCCTGCGCGGCGGCCTGCTCGCCGACATGGCGGTGCTCGCCGGCCACCGCACCCTTGGACCGGCGATGCAGCTGCAGCGCGCGGCCAGTGAACGCGCACTGGCGGTTGGCGACCTCGTTTACGGCTTTCCCAATGCCAACGCCGTGCCGGTGGTGAAGCGGCTTGGCTACATCCACGTCGGCGACATGGTGCTCTACGTCCGCGCGCTGCGGCACGCGCCCTACCTCGAGCGCCGGCTGCCCAGGGCACTCGCACGCGTGCTGGGCAGCGCCGTCGACGGCGCGTTCGCGATCCGCGACCTGCTGCGCAACGCGCATCGCGGCCGCCTGCGTGCGGACTGGAGCCGGATGCCGGACGAGCTCCCACACCCGCCCCGGTCGCATGCCGGGGTGCTCGAGGGGGTTCGCGACAAGGCGGTGCTCGAGTGGCGATTCGCGCACAGCCCGCTGGCCGCGTTCCGCTTCCTCCATCTTCGCCAGCGTGCCGATGCGCCACCCGTCGCATGGTTCGTCTGCCATCGCGACGGCGACGTGCTGCGCATCGCGGACTTCGGCTTCGCGGCCGGGGCGGCCGTGCCGCACTGCGTCGCGCGCCTCGCGCAGGCGGCGCTGGCCGAAGGCTGCAGCTCGCTCGCGGTCGAATGCTGCCTGCCGGAGCCGGAACGCGCCGCGCTGCTGCGCAGCGGTTTCAGGGCCCGGCAGCGGCGCCCCATCTACGCCCGCTGGAAGGACGCGGGCCAGGCAGCGCCCGCGATCCGGTTCACCGCGTTCGACGAGGACGAGTAGGCGGCCGACACGAAGGCGAACCGGGCGCGGCTTGCGCCCGCGCCCGGTTCGCCGGCATCGCAACGGCAGGTGGCGCGCTACCAGGCGAACTGCGTGCGCAGCGCGTACTGCCCGGTCTCGTCGCCGGTGAAGCCGTTGTCGCCCTGCGTGTAGTTGAACATGAAGCGCAGGTTGGGATTGACGTAGTAGTTCACGCCGACGATCCAGCTGCTCACGTCCAGGTCGGGGATGTCCTTGTTCTCGATCGAGTCGTAGCGCGCGGTCAGCTCCCACAGTCCGCGGTCCGAGACCGGGGCCGAGCCGAACACGCCGGTGCGGGCCTTGTACGGCTTGTGGCCGCCGTTGAGGTGCCAGCTGCCCTGCAGGTACCAGCTGGCGACGTCCTGGTCGGGGCCGATCGGCTGGCCGAAGCTGGCGTTGGCGTACTCGCCCTGGAAGAACACCGGGCCGAACGAGCCGGCGGCCTCGAGGCCGTAGGCCGTCACTTCATCGCCGCTGGCACCGCTGACCGTGGCGATGGTCTGCGACGGACCGCGGCGGCCGGCGTAGTTGGCGGAGGCGCGCAGGTCGGCCGAGCCCTGGTTGGCGTTCTCGTGGCTGACCCAGCCGCCGAAGTGCAGGGTGCTGTCGTCGGTGTTGATCGGGGCGAAGGTCGCGCGGCCCGCATAGCCCATGCCTTCGTTGCGCGGGCCCGAGGCACCGCGCAGGTTGAACACGCTGAAGCCGGCGGTGTAGCCGTTGCCGCTGCGCAGGTAGCCCACGCCCTGCTGGAACTGGCGGCCGCTGAACAGCCCGGTGGCCGATGCGAACGGACGCTCCATCATCAGGATCTCGTTGGAGCTGGTGAGTTCCTCCATCGAGCGATAGGGCTTGAAATGGCCGATGGTGAACTTGCCGCCCAGCGCGGACTTCGCGATATAGACATCGCGGAAGCCCTCGAGGCCGCCACCGGCACCGAAGTCGTTCTCCATCTTGTAGTCCCAGCCCAGGGCCTTGCCCTGCAGGGTCAGGCGCGCGCGGCGGAACTCGCTGGTGCCGGTGGTGCTGGCCTGGTCGCGATCGAACGCATAGGCGTCGAAGTGGATGCGGCCGCCGATGGACGCCTCGAACTTCTTGTCGGCCGATACGACCTTGAGTCCGCCCTTGGTGGACACGGTGGGCGTGGTGGCCGCCATCCGGTCGAGGTTCTCCTGGGTGGCGACGTTGATGTCCGACTGCGCATCGCTGCGCGTTTCCAGCTCCTCGACCTTGGCCGCCAGCGCGGCGATCTGGGCCTTGAGCTCGCTGATTTCGCGGTCCTGCGCCGACTGCGCGGCGGCGGTGAAGCTGGTCGAGCCAAGCGCGGTGGCAAGCGCGGCAGCGAGGATCGTGTGACGCATGTGATGGATTCCCGATGGTGAGTAGGAAGGCGGATGCAGGCGGGCAGGAGGACGTGGCGCTGCGTCCGAAAAGCACTTTGGCGGCGATGCAGGGCCGGCCCGGCGTGCAAACAATGGGGCGGTTTGATTACGGGAGCATGACAGGACGGATGGGGTCATGGCGTGCGGAGGAGCGGCCGGGCGTCTGCATCCGGGTGGCGTGCCGGTTGGTCGGTTCCGGTTGAGGCAGCTGCGGCGAGGTTGCGGAGTTCGCGGCTGAAGCCGCTCCTACAGGGGTGTCGGGAGGTTTTTGCCAGCGCCGAGCACTGGGCGGGGACTGCTGCACGGGCGCGAGCAGTGCGACCATCATGCAACCGTCATCGCAACGGCATCGGGCTGTCATCTCGCGGTCGTCCAATGGCGGCCGCAGCGGGGCTTCTCCCGCATTGACTCCAGGGACTCCATGCACGCCATCCTCAAGACCTCGATCGCCGCGCTCGGCCTCTCGGCGGCCCTTGTCGCTCCGTCCGCGCATGCCAACGACGCGACCGGCGCGGGCGCCTCCTTCGTCTATCCGGCCATCTCGCGCTGGTCGGCCGACTACCAGCAGGCCACCGGCAAGCAGATCAACTACCAGTCGATCGGCTCGGGTGGCGGTATCGCCCAGATCAAGGCCGCGACGGTGGACTTCGGTTCTTCCGACGCACCGCTCAAGCCCGAAGACCTGGCCAAATCCGGCCTGGCGCAGTTCCCCTCGGTGATTGGCGGCGTGGTGCCGATCCTCAACCTGCAGGGCGTGCAGGCCGGCGCGATGAAGCTCGACGGCAAGACGCTCGCCGACATCTTCCTCGGCAAGATCACCATGTGGAACGATCCGGCCATCGTCGCGCTCAACGGCGGCATTCCGCTGCCGGAGGCCAAGATCACCGTCGTCCACCGCTCCGACGGCTCGGGCACCAGCTTCAACTTCACCAACTACCTGTCCAAGGTCAGCCCGGCGTGGAAGGACAGCGTGGGCGAAGGCACCGCGGTCAGGTGGCCGGCGGGCATCGGCGGCAAGGGCAACGAGGGCGTGGCCGCCTACGTCAAGCAGATCAAGGGCGGCATCGGCTATGTCGAACTGTCCTACGCGCTGCAGAACAAGCTTGCCTACTCGCGCCTGCAGAACGCGGCTGGCAATTTCGTGAACCCCAGCGAAGACACCTTCTCCGCCGCCGCCGCCAGCGCCGATTGGGCCTCGACCCGCGATTTCCACCTGGTGATGACCAATGCGCCCGGCGAGAACGCCTGGCCGATCACCGCCACCAACTTCATCCTGATGCGCAAGCAGCCAAAGAATGCGGAAGGCGCCACGAACGCGCGCGAATTCTTCCGCTGGGTCTACGCCAACGGCGACGACCAGGCGCGTGCGCTGGGCTACGTGCCGCTGCCCGACTCGCTGGTGCGCCAGGTCGAGACCTACTGGACCACCGCGCTCCCCTACTGACCCGCCCTCCTCTCCCCGGCGATCTCCTTGCGCGGGCCTTCGGGCCCGCTTTTTTTGAGGCTGTCGCCCTGCTCCTTCCCCCGCGTGCGGGGGAGGGCCGGGATGGGGGCGCGCGCCGCAGGCGCGCGTGAAGTGGCGCGGCAACCGGTTCGCCCCCACCCCAACCCGTACAGCCCGGCGCAGCGCGCCTGGCGCCCGGATGGTCCGCGCGGCGGTGCCGCGCAAACGGACCATCCTCACCCCCCCGCACGCGGGGGAGCGCGCAGAGCCCTCGTTGTCACGAACGGACGTCCCGGCGAGGGGGAGAAGAACTCTGCTCTGCTTGTGAAGACGGTATCGACGCCCGCGAACCGCGTAATCACGCCGGTTTCCGCACCTCACGCGCCCTGCGTCATACGCCTGTAACAAAAACATCATTTCATGGCGGCATCCCGTCCATGACGGCCCGGACCCGATCGGAGATGCCCCATGAAAGCCCCCATTGCCCGTCTGACCCTGCTGGCGCTGTCGAGCGCCCTGTTCGCTACGGCCTGTTCGCCGGATGGCGCGGCCCCGGCCGGGCAGGCGCCCGCCGCCGACGGCAGCGCGCAGACCGCCGACGGTGACCGCATCAGCGCGGACATTTCCGGCGCCGGCGCTTCGTTCATCTTCCCGCTGGTGTCGAAGTGGTCGGCCGACTACAACGCCGCCACCGGCGCCCGGGTCAACTACCAGTCGATCGGCTCGGGCGGCGGCATCGCCCAGATCAAGGCCGGCACGGTCGATTTCGGCTCCAGCGACAAGCCGCTGTCGAGCGAGGAGCTCGCCGAAGCCGGGCTCGGACAGTTCCCGTCCGCAATCGGTGGCGTCGTCCCGGTCGTCAACATCGAAGGCCTCGCGCCCGGACAGCTCAAGCTCACCGGTCCGGTCCTGGCCGACATCTTCATGGGCAAGGTCACCGCCTGGAACGATCCGGCCATCGCCGCGCTCAATGCCGGCACCACCCTGCCCGATGGAAAGATCAGCATCGTCCACCGCTCGGACGGCTCGGGCACCACCTTCAACTTCTCCAACTACCTGTCCAAGGTCAGCGTGGACTGGAAGACGACGGTCGGTGAAGGCACCTCCCTGCAGTGGCCCAGCGGCGTGGGCGGCAAGGGCAACGAGGGCGTGGCGTCCTACGTGCAGCAGATCAAGGGTTCGATCGGCTACGTCGAGCTGGCCTATGCGCTGCAGAACGACATGCCCTATGCGTCCCTGCTCAACGCGGCGGGTCACTACGTCCAGCCCAGCGAGGAGAGCTTCGCCGCAGCCGCAGCCACCGCCGACTGGGCCAACGCCACCGACTTCAACCTGGTTATCACCAATGCCCCGGGGGCCGACGCCTGGCCGATCACCGCGACCAACTTCATGCTGATGCACAAGCAGCCGAAGGACCCGGCGCGCAACAAGGCGGCGCTGGAGTTCTTCAGGTGGGCGTTCGAGAACGGAAAGTCGCAGGCCAGCGAGCTGCACTACGTGCCGCTGCCCGATGCGCTGGTGCAGCAGATCGAAACCTACTGGAGCGCGGAGTTCCAGTGACGCAATGCGCCGCGCGCCCGGCGCGCGGCCGGCGTTGCCTCACCCCGGCAGGCGGGGATCCAGTGTCTTCGTCCCTTTCCCTCCCGTTGGCAAAGACACTGGTTTCCCGCCTGCGCGGGAATGACGGACCAGACTTCATCCCCGGACATCCATGAACGCCGCCATCCTCCCTGCCACCGCCGTCTCTGCCCGCGACGTCCGCGATGCGCGCAACGACCGCATCTTCAAATGGCTGCTTACCGCCACCGTCGCCTTCGTGCTGGTGGCGCTGGCTGGCGCGGCGCTGTCGATGCTCTGGGGCGGACGCGACGCGCTGGCCACCCAGGGCTGGAGCTTCTTCTTTTCGGCCGAATGGAACCCGGTCGAGAACCGCTACGGCGCGCTCGTGCCGATCTACGGCACAATCGTCACCGCGGTCATCGCGATGATCATCGCGGTGCCGGTGAGCTTCGGCATCGCCTTCTTCCTCACCGAGGTCGCGCCGCGCTGGATGCGCGGGCCGATCGGCACCGCCATCGAACTGCTCGCCGGCATCCCCTCGATCATCTACGGCATGTGGGGCCTGTTCGTGCTGGTGCCGGTGATGACCGAGTACGTCACGCCGTGGCTCAACGACAACATCGGCACGATCCCGGTCCTGGGCGTGCTGTTTCGCGGCCCGCCGCTGGGCATCGGCATGCTCACCGCCGGCTTCGTGCTGGCGATCATGGTCATCCCCTTCATCTCCTCGGTGATGCGCGAGGTGTTCCTCACCGTGCCGACCCGGCTGAAGGAATCGGCCTACGCGCTGGGCTCCACCAAGTGGGAAGTGAGCTGGGACATCGTCCTGCCCTATACCCGCTCGGCGGTGATCGGCGGCATCTTCCTCGGCCTGGGTCGCGCGCTGGGCGAGACCATGGCCGTGGCCTTCGTGGTCGGCAACTCGGTGCGGCTGTCGGCCTCGCTGCTGGAGCCGGGCACCACCATCGCGGCGCTGATCGCCAACGACTTCGGCGAGGCCACCGAAACCTATCGCTCCGCGCTGCTGCTGCTGGGCTTCGTGCTGTTCGTGGTGACCTTCGTGGTGCTGGCGATCGCGCGCTTCATGCTGATGCAGCTGGCGCGCAAGGAGGGCAACTGATGTCCGCCACCACCGCCACCGCCCGCGAACTCGCCGTCGCCAACCGGCTCTACGCGCGCCGTCGCCTGGGCAATGCGCTGGCCGTCGTGCTGGCCGTGCTCACCGCCGCGTTCGGCCTGTTCTTCCTGGGCTGGATCCTGTGGACCCTGGCCAGCAAGGCGACGGGCGGCATCAACTGGGCCCTGTTCACGCAGATGACCCCGCCGCCGATGCAGGAAGGCGGTCTGCTCAACGCCTTCTTCGGCAGCGCGGTGATGTGCGCGATGGCGATCGGCATCGGTACGCCGCTGGGCGTGGCCGCCGGCACCTGGCTGGCGGAGTACGGACGGGCGCGCAAGGCCGGGACGGTGGTCCGGTTCGTCAACGACATCCTGCTGTCGGCGCCCTCGATCGTGCTGGGCCTGTTCGTCTACACCCTGATCGTGATGCAGACCGGCGGCCGCTTCTCGGCCCTGGCCGGCGCGATCGCCCTGGCCTTCATCGTGCTGCCGGTGGTGGTGCGCACCACCGACGAGATGCTGCAGCTGGTGCCGGTTCAGATGCGCGAGGCCGCGCTGTCGCTGGGCGTGCCGCAGTGGAAGGTGATCGTGCAGGTGCTCTACCGCAGCGCCTCGGCCGGCATCGTCACCGGCATCCTCCTGTCGCTGGCGCGCATCTCCGGCGAAACCGCGCCGCTGCTGTTCACGGCCTTCGGCAACCAGTACTGGAACTCCAACGTGCTGCAGCCGATGGCGAGCGTGCCGGTGGTGATGTACCAGTACGCCGGCAGCCCCTACGAATCCTGGCAGCAGCTCGCCTGGGCCGGCGCCTTCGTGCTGACCGCCTTCGTGCTGCTGGTCAGCCTGTCCGCGCGTGCCCTGCTGCTGCGCAACAGGATCTCCCATGACTGACCTTTCCCTGGACCCGTCCATGAACGATGTCGCCAGCGCCGCATCCCCGCAACGCATCAACCTGGCGGCGCACCAGCGCGGCGCGCTGGCCCCGATGCCGACCAAGATCTCGGTCAGGGGCCTGCACTTCCACTACGACAAGTTCCGCGCACTCAAGAACGTGAGCCTGGACATCCCCGAAAAGCGCGTCACCGCGCTGATCGGGCCATCCGGCTGTGGCAAGTCGACCCTGCTGCGCATCTTCAACCGCATCTACTCGCTGTATCCCAAGCAGGCCGCGAGCGGCGAGATCCTGCTCGACGGCGAGAACATCCTCGCGCCGAAGTACCCGATGAACCGGCTGCGCTCGAAGGTGGGCATGGTGTTCCAGAAGCCGGTGCCGTTCCCGATGACGATCTACGAGAACGTCGCCTACGCCATCCGCCACCACGAGAAGCTGTCGAAGAAGCAGCTCGACGAACGCGTCGAGCACGCCTTGCGCCAGGGCGCGCTGTGGGACGAGGTCAAGGACAAGCTCGGCCAGTCCGCGCTGGGCCTGTCCGGCGGCCAGCAGCAGCGCCTGTGCATCGCCCGCGCCGTGGCCCTGCGCCCGGACGTGCTGCTGCTGGACGAACCGACCTCGGCGCTGGACCCGATCTCCACCAGCCGCATCGAGCAGCTGGTCGAGGAGCTCAAGCTCGACTACACCATCGTCATCGTCACCCACAACATGCAGCAGGCCGCCCGCGTCTCCGACTTCACCGCCTTCATGTACCTGGGCGACCTGATCGAGCACGACGCGACGGAAACGATCTTCTCCAACCCGTCGAAGCAGCAGACCGAGGACTACATCACGGGGCGGTTCGGGTGAACCGCCCCGCGGGATCCGGGATTCGGGAGGGCGGATCCGGTACGCCACATCCTCCTCCCGTCGCGAATCCCCTGCTCTTTCGAATCCCGACTCCCCAATTCCCGATCCCGGCCTTCCAATGACCACCCCGACCCAACCCCACGACCACATCGTCCACAGCTACGACGAGGAGCGCCAGCGGCTGGCTGGCGAAATCCTGCGCATGGGCGAGATGGCCGCCGCGCAGCTGGAGGCGGCGCTGGACGTCGTCGACCGGCGCGACGACAGCGCGGCGGCGCGCATCGTCGCCAACGACGAGGCCATCGACGCACTCGAGGGCGAAGTGAGCCAGGACGTGATGCGCCTGGCGCTGCGCGGGCCCCTGGCGCGCGACCTGCGCGAGATCCTGGCCGCGCTGCGCATCGCCGCCGACATCGAGCGCATCGGCGACTATGCCGCCAACGTGGCCAAGCGCTCGACCGCGCTCAACGCCTCGCCGCCGCTGCCGCACACCCGCGGGCTGAACACGCTCGGGCAGCTGGTGGTGCGCCAGCTGCGCGACGTATTCGCCGCCTACGCCAGCAACGACGCCGAGGCCGCCCAGCGCGTTCGCGCCGGGGATGCCGAGGTGGACACGCTCTACACCGGCCTGTTCCGCGAGCTGCTGACCTACATGATGGAGGACGCGCGCTCGATCACGCCCTGCACCCACCTGCTGTTCATGGCCAAGAACCTCGAGCGCGTGGGCGACCACGCCACCAACATCGCCGAGAACGTCTGGTTCCTGGTCCACGGCGACGAGGCCCTGCCGCCGCGCGAGAAGCGCGATGCGACGAACGTGGCGACCTGAAGCCGCTTCGTGACCCGGGCGCGGTCCTAAATTTCCGCTGAACGCGCGCCGCGACAGTCGCCTTCGCGGCTGCCGGCGCGCGCCGCTCGGCTTAATGTCCCCCGGGCCACCCCCGTGGCCGGACGAGGACCGGACCGGCATCGCATCGATGCCGTGCACGCCAGGGCGCATGCAGTGCGCATCCGCATCGGGTCTTCGTGCGCCGCCCGCGCATCCCGCGCGGGCGCCTGTCATCCGAGGATCTTCGCCATGACCCAGTCCAGCCGCAAACCCAACCCCGTCGCCATCGGCACCGCGCTTGCCGGCGGCCTGCTCCTCTCCGGCGGCGCCTTCGCCGTCACCCCGCTCGCCCAGGGCTATGCGCTTGGCGCCCAGGAAGCCACGACCGCGGCGACCGCCGCCGACAAGGCGAAGGAAGGCGCCTGCGGCGCCGACAAGGCCCAGGCCGAAGGCAAGTGCGGAGAGGGCAAGTGCGGTCTCGACAGGGTCGACACCGACAAGGACGGGCGCGTCTCGAAGGCGGAGTTCGCCGCCATGCATCCGGGCGAGGACGAGAAGTTCGCCCGGATCGACGCCGATGGCGACGGCTTCGTCAACCAGGCCGAGCACGACGCGCACAAGGCCGCCGCCAAGGCCGACATGGAAGGCAAGTGCGGCGAAGGAAAATGCGGCGGCATGGCCTGATCGGCCGCGTCCCGCATCGCGCGCAGACCCCGGCCATCCCCGAACTGCCGGACCATAGCGCGGGCCTCGGCCTGCGGCGCGGCCTGCTGCCCGCGCTGCAGGCCGCGGACGCAGGCGCGTTCGACTTCCTCGAATGCGCCCCGGAAAACTGGATCGGCGTCGGCGGCCGGCTGGGCGCCGCGTTCGAGGCGCTGGCCGAACGCCATCCCCTGACCTGCCACGGCCTGTCGCTCTCCCTCGGCGGCAGCGAACCGCTGGACGAGACCTTCCTCGCCCGGGTCGGCCGCTTCCTCGATCGCCACCGCGTATCGCTGTACAGCGAACACCTGAGCTGGTGCAGCGACGACGGCCACCTGTACGACCTGCTGCCGCTGCCGTTCACCGAAGAGGCGGTGGAGCACGTGGCCGCGCGCATCCGCCGCGTCCAGGACGTCCTCGGCCGCCGCATCGCGATCGAGAACGTCAGCTACTACGCGCAGCTGCCCGCGCCGGATGCGGCGCTGGACGAGGCCGGCTTCGTCAACGCGGTGCTTGAGCGCGCCGACTGCGCGCTGCTGCTCGACGTCAACAACATCCACGTCAACGCGGTCAACCACCGTTACGACGCGCTCGCGTTCCTGCGCCGCATGCCCGCGGAGCGGATCGCCTGCTACCACGTCGCCGGCCACCACGACGAAGCCGCCGACCTGAAGGTCGATACCCACGGCGCCGCCGTCCGCGACGAGGTCTGGGCGCTGCTGGCCGAGGCCTATCGCGTGCACGGCGTGCGGCCGACGCTGCTCGAGCGCGATTTCAACTTCCCGCCCTTCGAACGGCTGCGCGCCGAGCTCGATGCGATCCGCGCGCTGCAACGCGGGGCCGCTGCGGCAACAGGCCGGCAGGCGCATGCCTGAGCGGCCCGCCCGCCTGCGCGAGCAGCAGTTCGCGCTGTCGCGCCATCTGCGCGATCCAGCCACCGTTGCCCCACCCCAAGGCATCGAGGAGCGTCGCCTCGCCGTGTATCGCGAGCTGCTGTACAACAACCTGCAGTCCCTGCTTGCCGGCAACTTCCCCGTCATCCGCGCCACCCTGGGCGACGACGCCTGGCACGCGCTGGTGCGCGCCTTCCAGGCCGGACACCGCTGCCAGACGCCGCTGTTCACCGAAATCGGACGCGAGTTCGTGCGCTGGCTGGAAGCGCGCTCGGAAGCCGATGCCGGGGATCCTGCCTGGCTGGCGGAACTGGCGCATTACGAATGGGTGGAGCTGGCGCTGCAGATCTCCGACGCCCGGGCGCCAGCGGTGCAGGCAGCCGGACCGGAGGTCGCGGACGTCGCGGCGGCGCTGCTCGACGGGATTCCCGTGCCCTCGCCCCAGGCCTGGGCGCTGGCCTACCGCTGGCCGGTGCACCGGATCGGTCCCAGCCACGTGCCGGAGGCGACGCCGCCACAGCCCACCCTGCTGCTGGTGCGCCGCGATGGTTCGGGCGAGGTGCGCTTCGCCGAAATCTCGCCGCTGGTGTTCCGCCTGCTGGAGCTGCTGCAGCCCGGCCAGGCCAGCGGCCGCGACTGCCTGGACGCGCTGGCGCGCGAAGCGGGCCTGGCGCCCGGAGCGCTGCTGGAAGAAGGCCGGGCGATGCTGCTGCGGCTGCTGGAGGAAGGGACGCTGCTGGGACTGCGTGAACTGCACGCAGGCAGCGACGGGTAGCGCAGCCCCTCTGCTAGTCTGTCGCGATGGATCCCGCCGTCGCCCCCAGCCCGCCCGCCAGCCCACTCACCAGGCGTTTCCGCGGTTACCTGCCCGTCGTTGTGGACGTGGAGACCGGCGGCTTCGACTGGAACCGCCACGCGCTGCTGGAAATCGCCGCGGTGCCGCTGGACGTCGACGCGAACGGCGCACTGGTGCTCGGCGAATCCGCCAGCACCCACGTCGTGCCCGCGCCCGGCACCCAGATCGATCCGCAGTCGCTGGAAGTCACCGGCATCGACCTGGACCACCCCTTCCGCTTCGCCAAGCCCGAGCGCGAGGCGCTGGACCACGTGTTCGCGCCGGTGCGCGCGGCGGTGAAGAAGCATGGCTGCCAGCGCGCGATCCTGGTGGGCCACAACGCCCATTTCGACCTCAACTTCCTCAACGCCGCGGTCGCCCGCAGCGGCCACAAGCGCAATCCCTTCCACCCGTTCAGCGTGTTCGACACGGTGACCCTGGCCGGCGTGGCCTACGGCCAGACGGTGCTGGCGCGCGCGGTGCAGGCCGCGGGGTTTTCCTGGAGCAGCGAGGACGCGCATTCGGCGCTGTACGACGCCGAGCAGACGGCGAAGCTGTTCTGCACGATCGTCAACGCCTGGCCCGGGCGCGGATGATGCCGGTCGTCTAGACCCGGGCTGAACATCGCCCGTGTTCCACTCCCGGATGTCCATCCTCCGGAGAAGCCGCATGCCGATTACCCGTGCCCAGGCCAGCCGCCTGCTCAACCAGAAGGAAATGGCACTGTACGACGACAGCCGGATCAACGGATTGCGCGCCCTCGACGCAAAGGCCCTTGCATCCCGCATCACCCGCGCCCGGACCGCCCGCGATCGCGCCCGCGACCTGGTGCAGAAACACAAGCTGGCCTCGCGCGAACGCACCGGAAGCAAGCGCGGCGCCAGCGGCCAGGCCAACCAGCGCAGCAAGGACAAGGCCGGGCTGATGGCGGACATCCTCAAGCGCTTCGAGGGCAGGCTGAAGGAGGTCGAGCGCGCGGCCGGGCGCCCGACGGCGAAGGCGGCGACGAAGGCGCCCGCAAAGAGGGCGAAAGTCGCGAAAAAGGCAACAAGGGGGACGGCCGGGAAGGCAGCGGCGAAGACGACGACAAAAGCCGTCAGGAAGACGGCGAAGAAGGCGGGAGCGAAGACCGCCGCTCCCGCAGCGTCCGGCAAGCGCGCGACGGCCGCGAAGAAGGCTGCGGCCACGAAGAAGAAGTCTTCGTCCACGGCTGCACGCGGGCGCGCGACCGGCAAGGCCTCGCGCAGCCGCGGCATTACCCCTGAACGCGCTCTGGAGCAGACCCGGGCCCTGCTTGAAGCCAAGCAGGCGCACGACGCCGAACCCAAGCCCTGGCAGGACCTGGCCGCCGGCGTCGCGCCCGGCGAGGGGGAGCCGGGCTACCAGTCCAACGCCGCCCGGCGCCGCGCGCTGCGGCTGCACGCGGCCGAGGCGCGCATCCCGGCCATCCAGGGCAGCAGCAGCACCCGCGACCGGATCAACCAGGGCAAGCGCGACCATCGCGGCGACACCGACGACTGAGCGCCGCAGGCGGGGCGCGCGGGGCTCAGGCCGGCGATGCCAGCCTGAGTCCGACGATGCCGGCCACGATCAGGCCCAGGCTGGTCATGCGGCCCGCGTTCGCGGGCTCGCCCAGCAGCACCATGCCAAGGATCGCCGTGCCCACCGCGCCCACGCCAACCCAGACCGCGTAGGCGGTGCCCACCGGCAGCGACTTCATCGCAATGCCGAGCAGGAACAGGCTTGCCGCCATCGCCGCCACCGTGCCAAGCGTGGGCCACAGGCGGGTGAAGCCTTCGGTGTACTTGAGCCCGATCGCCCAGCCGATTTCGAACAGGCCGGCCAGGACAAGAATGATCCAGGACATGGGTTCAACCTCCATCGATCGATGGGGTCGTCCCCGGGAAGGCGACGCCTGCAGCGCGTCGCGCGGGGTCGTCCTCGCGCGGGAGCCATCCTCGCACCGCACCGGCGCGGCAGGCTGACCCGGCGCTGACCTGCGGGCCGGCTCAGTCGCGTCGCGCCGTGGGCGCGCGCAGCAGGCGCAGCGCGCAGACCAGGACCCAGCCCACCAGCAGGAAGAACAGCGGCGCGCGGAACGCCAGCCACGCCGCGGGCAGCAGCGCCGCCGCGCCCAGCAGGCCGAGCAGCGCGCGCCAGCGGCCGGCGTCCACGCGCGGTGCGAAGGAGTGCAGGAACAGCGTCACCAGCAGCAGGCCCGCGCCCGCCAGCCCCAGCCAGTCCTGCCACTGCAGCGAAGTCAACGTCGCCATCGTCCTGCTCCCGTTTCAGCTGCCGCGCTGGCGCACCGCCTCGAACAGCGTCACGCCGGCGGCCACCGAAACATTCAGACTCTCCACGCCGGGAGAAGTTTCGATTCCCGGCATCGGGATCGACACCAGCTGGTCGCAGTGCTCGCGGGTGAGCCGCCGCAGGCCGTCGGCCTCGCCGCCCAGCACCAGCGCGACGTTGCCCTTGAGGTCGAGTGCGTACAGCGACGCGCCCGCATCGCCCACCAGGCCGTAGATCCACACGCCCTGCTTCTGCAGCTCCGCCAGCGTGCGCGAAAGGTTGGTCACGCGCACCACCGGGACGCTGTCGGCGGCGCCGGCCGAGGTCTTGCGCACCGTGGCATTGACCTGCACCGCCTTGTCCTTCGGGATCACCACCGCGGTGGCGCCGGCGGCCGCCGCGCTGCGCAGGCAGGCGCCCAGGTTGTGCGGATCCTGCACGCCGTCGAGCACCAGCAGCAGCGCGCGTCCTCCGGCCTGCTCGACCAGTCCGTCCAGATCATGCTCGTCCCAGGTTTTCGCCGCCGCGTAGCGCGCCGCCACGCCCTGGTGCCGGGTGGCGCCGGCGACACCCGCCAGCGCCTGCTGCGCGACCCGGCGCACATCGATGTCGCGCCGTCGCGCCAGCTGCTCGATCTCGGCCAGGCGCGGATTCTTCGCCCCGGCCTCGACCAGCACCTCGCGCACGTGTCCGGCGTCGTGTTCGACCGCTGCGGCAACGGCATTGATGCCGACGATCCACTGGTTCTGTTTTGACATGCGGGGGGATTCGAGATTGGGGATCGGGGATTCGGACAAGCGGAGCCTGGATTTTACCGATCCCAGACCCTTGGTCCCGAATTCCCTCGCCCGATCAATACTTCTTCTTGACCCGCTTCGCCGGCCGGCCGCGCGGCAGCAGCGGCTTGGCGCCGCGCTCCTCGGCCAGGCGGAAGTCGATCTTGCGCTCTTCCAGGCTGGCCTTGAGCACCACGATCCGGACCCGGTCGCCGAGGCGGAACTCGCGTCCGACGCGCTCGCCGGTGAGGGTCTTGCGCACCGGGTCGAAGTGATAGAAGTCGTTGGGCAACTGGGTGACGTGGACCAGGCCGTTGACCTTGGACTGGTCGAGCTCGACGAACAGGCCGAAGCTGGTCACGCCGCTGATGGTGCCGTCGAACTCGCCGCCCACGTGCTGCTCCATCCAGGCCGCGCGGTAGCGCTCGTCCACCTCGCGCTCGGCCTCGTCGGCGCGGCGCTCGCGCTCGGAGCACTGCAGGGCCAGGGTCGCCATCTCGCGCGGACTGTGGAAATTCTCGCGCCGGCCGCGGCCGAGCGCATGCTTGATCGCGCGGTGCACCAGCAGGTCCGGATAGCGGCGGATCGGCGAGGTGAAGTGCGCATAGGCCTGCAGCGCCAGGCCGAAGTGGCCGATGTTGTCGGGCGAATACACCGCCTGGCTCTGGCTGCGCAGGATCACCGATTCGAGCAGGGTCGCGTCGGGACGGTCTCGCACCTTCTTGAGCAGGCTGGCGAAGTCCTTCGGCTGCAGGCGGCCCCAGGGCGGCATGCGCAGCGCGAACTCCTTGAGGAATTCGAGCAGGTCGGCGTACTTGGATTCGGGCGGCTTGTCGTGGATGCGGTAGGGCGCGGGAATCCCGGCGTCGAGCAGGAACTTCGCGGCCTCGACGTTGGCCGCGATCATGCACTCCTCGATCAACTTGTGCGCGTCGTTGCGCACCAGCATCCCGGCCTGGGTGACCTCGCCGCGGTTGTCCAGCACGAAGCGCACTTCGGACGATTCGAACTCGATCGCGCCACGCTTCGCGCGCGCCTTGGCCAGCACCTTGTACAGCTGGTGCAGGCGCTCGACCTGCGGCAGCAGCGATGCCACCTGTTCGCGCGCCTCGATGTCGCCCTCGCCCACCGCCCTCCACACCTGGGTATAGGTCAGGCGCGCGTGCGAGCGCATCACCGCCTCGTAGAACTTCGACTCGACCACCTCGCCTTCGCGGTCGACCTGCATGTCGCAGACGAAGCACAGCCGGTCGACGCGGGGATTGAGCGAGCAGATGCCGTTGGACAGGGTCTCGGGCAGCATCGGCACCACGAACCCGGGAAAATAAACGCTGGTCGCACGCAGCTGCGCCTCGTCGTCCAGCGGCTGCCCCGGACGCACGTAGCTCGACACATCGGCGATCGCGACCACCAGCCGGAAGCCGCGACGGCTGGGCTCGCAGTACACCGCATCGTCGAAGTCCTTCGCGTCCTCGCCGTCGATGGTGACCAGCGGCAGTTCGCGCAGGTCGACGCGGCCTGCCGCGGCCTGCGCATCCACCTCCAGCGGCACCGCGGTCGCCTCGGCCAGCACCCCGGGCGGGAACTCATGCGGCAGCTCGTGGCCGTGGATCGCGGCCTCGACCACCAGCGACGGGGTGAGCGCATCGCCCAGCACGGTCAGGATCCTGCCGATCGGCGGCCGGCGGTTGTCGGCCGGACTGGTGATCTCGCACACCACCAGCTGCCCGTGCTGCGCCTCCAGGCGCGCATCGGACGGGATCTGGATGTTGCGCTGGATGCGGCGGTCGTCGGGCACCACGTAGCTGATCCCCGACTCCACCGTGAAGCGCCCGATCAGCCGGTTGAGCCGGCGCTCGAGCACCTCCACCACCACGCCTTCGCGGCGGCCGCGGCGGTCGAGCCCGGTGACGCTGGCCATGGCCCGGTCGCCGTGCATCACCTTGCGCATTTCCGCCGGCGGCAGGAACAGGTCGTCGCCCACGCCGCTGTCGGGGCGCAGGAAGCCGAACCCGTCGGGGTTGGCGATGATCGTTCCGGAAATCAGGTCCAGCTGTTCGGCCGGGACGTAGCCGCCACGCCGGTTCTGCAGCAGCTGGCCGTCGCGCACCATTGCCGCCAGGCGCTTGGCAAGCGCCTCGGCGCGGTCGGGCGCGGTCAGCTCCAGGCGTTCGGCCAGCGAGGCCGCCGTCAGCGGGCCATCGGCCGTGGACAGCAGCTGGAGGATCGCCTCGCGGCTGGCGATCGGGTGCTCGTAGCGCTCCGCCTCGCGGCGCGCTTGCGGATCCTTGAAGCCGCCCCGCTTCTTGCCGCCGGGGACGGACCTGGCGCCCGCCTTCCCCGCCCCCGCGGCGTCCCGGGCGCCGCCCGCGCCCCGTGTTCCCTTGCCGCGCGCGGCGGTATCGCCACGATCCGTGCCGCGGCCAGGGCCGCGCTTGCCTGGTGTTTTTGCCATCGGTGGCATGTTACACGTGCCGTGTATCCGGCCGGTGGAGGAGCGTTGACTTTGACGCGGCCGCACCGCAACATACGCGGCCACCTGCCCAGGTGGCGGAATTGGTAGACGCACTAGTTTCAGGTACTAGCGGGTAAAACCGTGGAGGTTCGAGTCCTCTCCTGGGCACCAGCATGCGGCCGGTATCAAGTGACGGCCACGATGAAACCCCGCCATGTGCGGGGTTTTTTGTGTCCGTCTTCACCGCGATGTGACCGGAGGGCGCCCCCCTCCCGGCCTCCCCCCGCTGCGCGGAGGGAGGAGCAGAGCTGCCGACATCAGCTGCCGCCTCGCTCCCTCCTCCGCTTGCGGGGGAGGGCCGGGGTGGGGGCACGGACAGCCACGATGCGACCGGAGGCCGCCCCCCTCCCAGCCTCCCCCCGCTGCGCGGAGGGAGGAGCAGAGCTGCCGACATCGCTGCCGCCTCGCTCCCTCCTCCGCTTGCGGGGGTGGGCCGGGGTGGGGGCAGGGGCAGCCACGATGCAACCGGAGGCCGCCCCCCTCCCAGCCTCCCCCCGCTGCGCGGAGGGAGGAGAAAGGCGTGCGGCCGCCTCCGTTGCGCTCCCTCCTCCGCTTCAGCTGTGACTCCCGCCTCCCCAACGCAAAGGCCCCTCCAGAGGAGGGGCCCGTTGTGCATGTCCAGCAGGTCCCGCCATGTCCAGCAGGACGTCGTCGATGGTGATGGTTGCTGAAGCGTGGATCAGTTGTCGTTGTCGGGGTTCACCTTGATGCCGCTGCTGTCGACGCGGGTCACGCCCTCGATGCCCTTGGCAACGGCAATCGCGCGATCGGCCTCGGCCTGGCTGTCCACGTCGCCGGTCAGCGATACCACGCCTTCGACCGTTTCGACGTTGAGCTCGAGGCCCGAGACGTCGCTGGTGGCAAGCAGGTCGGCCTTGACCTTGGTGGTGATCCAGGTGTCGTCCACCGGCTGGCTGGACTCGCGTTCGGTCATCTTGCGATCCTCGCGCTCCTTGGTGTCCGGGTTGTCGGCCACCGCGGTACCGACCGCGCCGGCCAGCAGGGCCACGGCAAGAACTCGCAGGGTGGTACGGGTTCGGGTCGAAGACATGATGTGTTCTCCTTGGGTCTTGGGTCCGGCGCGCACGCTGCACGCCTTTGCCGCAACGCTAGGAGGACCGCGGTTAACCCGGCGCGCAGCCGGCGTGAGCGCGGCGTGGAGCGTTCATCGGGACGGATCGTCGCAACCCGGCGCGCAGGCACTTCAGCTGCGAGACGCCACGCGCCGGGACGACCCCCGGCGCGTTGGGGTGTCGGTCCGCGCGCTCAGTCCCAGCGCAGCGAGCAGCGCGCGGTGAGCGTTTCCCCCGGGCGCAGCATCTGCCCGGGCTGCAGGTTGAACGCGTCCGGCGGCGCAGTCTGCGGTTCGACGCAGGTGGCGTGTGCCGGCTGGTCGTACACCACCCAGTCGCGGCATTCGGACGCCACGCGCACGCGCTGGCCGGCACGGTGCAGCACGACCTCGCGCGCGTTGACGAAACAGTCGTCCCAGGGGCCGGGCGGAACCGGACCGGGTGGCAGCACCGCGATGCCGTCCTCGTCGCGCGGATACATCGCCTCCGGATCGAACTCCATCCGCTCGGGCTTGCGGAACCAGGGGTGCCAGCCCAGCGACACCGGCATGGCGTGACCGACCGCGGTCACCGACAGCACCAGCCGCAGCGAACGCCCCGAAATCTCGAAGCGCTGCGCGGCGATTCCGCCGAACGGCCAGCGATGGTCGACCGGCATGGCCAGCTCCAGCCAGGCGTGGTCCGGGCCCTGCTCCAGCACCTGCCATGGCATCAGGAAGCCGACGCCGTGGATCGCGTGCGCGCCCAGGTTCACCGGCAGCTCGTAGTCGCGGCCCTCGAACCGGAAGCGGCCGCGGCGGATGCGCCCGGCCCAGGGCACCATCGGATAGCTGCCCCAGGCCAGCGCACTGTCGGCGCCGTGCTCGCCATGCCCGACCAGCTGCTCGACGCCGTCGCAGCGGATCTGGGCGATGCGCCCGCCCGCGGCCGCGGCGATGTCGACTTCCAGCCCGTTCGCGGCGATCGTCAGCAGCGGCCCGGGCGCCATCGGCGCAGTCGCTTCCGGTCCGGCATCCTTGCCCATCGCCTCACCCTCCATAGGGATGCAGGGTGCGGATGCGTCCGTCGGCGTCGTGCTCGATCTCCACCACCTTGGCCGAGCGCAGGTGGGTCACCCCGCCCGACAGCAGGCTGTCGTGGTAGTACAGCCACCAGCGTCCCCCGAACTCCACGATCGACTGGTGGCTGGTCCAGCCCACCACCGGCTCGAGGATCCTGCCCTGGTAGACGAATGGCCCGTACGGGCTGTCGCTGGTCGCGTAGCACAGAAAGTGCGTGTTGCCGGTCGAGTAGGACAGGTAGTAGCGGCCGTTGTGGCGATGGATCCACGGCGCCTCGAAATAGCGGCGGTCGTGGTCGTCGGCGCGCAGCGGCTGGCCGTTTTCGTCGAGGATCTTCGCCTCGCGCGGCGGTTCGGCGAACTGCTTCATGTCCGGGGTGAGCCGGGCCACGATCGGGCCCAGCGCCGGCTCGGCGCCGACCGGCTCCTCGTGCGCCGCGTCGTAGCGGTTGTCGCGGTACTTCTGCAGCTGCCCGCCCCAGATGCCGCCGAAGTAGATGTAGTGCTCGCCATCCTCGTCGGCATAAACCGCGGGGTCGATCGAGTAGCTGCCCTCGATCGGTTCGGGTTCGGCCTTGAACGGGCCCTCCGGGCGATCGCCCACCGCCACGCCGATCTGGAAGATGCCGTCGGCGCGCTTGGCCGGGAAGTACAGGTAGTACTTGCCGTCCCGGGT
This sequence comes from Pseudomonadota bacterium, assembly GCA_023388355.1. The sequence goes on along the minus strand of JAEWGI010000011.1, from coordinate 23,668 downwards.
CGCCGCATCGGGCGCCCACATCTGGCGGTCGGCCCAGGGCACGTCCTCCACGCTCAGCGCCAGGCCGCAGTCGGTGGCGGGCCCGGTCGGCGAGTCCTGGCGCAGCACGTGGTAGTCGCGCATCTGGAAATGGCCGCCGTCGTCGTCGAACGCCGCGCCGGCCTCGACGTCGTGGGAGGGATAGATGTAGATCCGGCCCTCGAACACGTGCGCCGACGGGTCGGCGGTGTAGATGTGGGTGACGAGCGGCTGCGAAAGTGCCTTTGCCTTCAGTGCCTCGATCTGCTCGGGGGTGTATTCCTGGTCTGCCATGGTGGTGCTCGGAACTCCGGTGGGGTCAGGCGGCCTTGCCGTCGCGGCGCGCGGCAAGGTCGTTTTCAATGCGCGATTCCATCGGCTTGTTGATGCGGTAGAAGAACAGCATCGCCGCCGCCAGCAGGAACGGAATCGAGCAGTAGAGGCTCACCGACAGGCGGATGCCGTCGATGGTGGCCTGCGACTGCACCGCACCGCCGGCCTCGTAGCCGTAGCGCGCCAGGATCCAGGCGACCAGCGCGCCGCCGACCGCCAGGCCGACCTTGAGGCCGCACAGGATGGCGGAGAAGATGATCGCCGTCGCGCGGCGCCCGTTCTTCCACTCCGAGTAGTCCGCCACGTCCGCCACCATCGCCCAGAGCAGCGGGATGGTGATGCCGTAGAAGAAGCCGTGCAGGATCTGGGCGACGAACACCATCGCGATCGCTTCGGGGCGGAAGAAGTAGAAGGCCAGCATGAACAGCGTCGAGATGAACAGGAACACGCCGTACACATCGCGCTTGCCGAACCGGTCGGCCAGCTTCTTCGAGAACCCGATGCCGACCACCATGAAGATGATGCCGCCGGCGTTGAACAGGCTGAAGGCGGAGGTCGTGGCGTCCTCCGGCCACTGGAAGCCGGCCAGTCCGATCCCTGTCAGTACCGCGTTGAGCCCGGCGATGAAGCCGTTGAACCCGATGTTCTCCAGGAACGCGGCCATCGCCACGTCATCCAGGTAGTACTCGAAGTAGTAGACGTAGGTGCCGCCCTTCAGCGCCAGGGTCACGAACACCAGGATGGTGATCAGCAGCAGCACCAGCCATGGGCGGTTCGCGACCAGGTCGGTCACGTCCTGGCCGATGCTCGACTTCTGCTCGGGCGCCGGCACCACCCGCTCGCGGGTGGTGAGGAAGGTGATGACCATGAACACCGTGCCGACCACGGCGAACAGCAGCATCGTGTTCTGGAAGCCCTGGACGCGGTCGCCGTCGCCCAGGATCAGCACCAGCGGAAGCAGCAGCGACTGCACCACCAGCTGCGCCACCATCACCGCGACGAAGCGGTAGGCCGACAGGCTGTTGCGCTCGCCCATGTTGCCGGTCAGCACGCCGCTCAGCGCCGAATACGGCAGGTTGTTGGCGGCGTACACCAGCACCAGCAGGGTGTAGGTGCCGGCGGCGTAGAACACCTTGCCCTGCGGGCCGAGGTCGGGCGTGGTGAAGGCCAGCAGCGCCAGCACGCCGAACGGTACCGCGGTCCACAGCACCCACGGCCGGAACTTGCCCCAGCGCGTGTTGGTGCGATCGGCCAGCACCGCCACCAGCGGCGTGAACACGAACGCGCCGAGCAGGCCGACGACGAAGATGATGGTGGCCGCGGTTGCGGCGGGGATCCGGTAGATGTCCGTGTAGAAGAAGGCCAGGAACGTCATCAAGGTCTGGAAGATGAGGTTCGCGGCCAGGTCTCCGAGGCTGTAGCCGACCTTTTCGGTGACCGACAGCCGGTCCACGCGCGTGTTCTGGGCCATGCTCATGACGATGCGGGATTCCGTATGGGTGTGCTGTTCGATGATGCCGGCACGATCTCCTCCGCGCCAGCGCCCCTTGCGACACGGCCGCCTTGCGGCGGCCGTCTGGCTGGAAGCATCGCATGTTCCCGCCCCTGGCGGCACTCCCCGGAAAAATCACGACCCGTCCGGCGCACCATGCGGCGCCGGAGGGGTCGTGGGGAGAAAGTCATTCCAGGGGAAGTGCTCAGAACGTGCCGCGGATACCGATCAGGAACGTCCGGCCCGGCTGGTAGATCTCGCCGGGGACGTTCGGGAACGAAATATAGTTGCGGGTGTTTTCATTGGTGATGTTGAGGACGTTGAACGTGATCTGCGGCTCGGAGGGCAGCGACGACAGGGTGTAGCCGGCCGACAGGTCGAGCTGGCCGCGGTCCTCGCCGAAGTACTGGCCGTAGTTGAGGCCGCCCTCGTTGTTGCCGAGCGCGCGCTGGGCCGAACCCTCGACCCAGTTGTACGACAGCCGCACCGTGGCGACATCGTTCTCCCAGTACGCCGTGGCGTTCCACATCACCGGCGAGATGCCGAACAGGTTGCCGGCGAGCCGGTCGGCTTCCTGACCGACCGGCTCGAGGTCGATGTCGGTGTAGTTGGCCATGAAGCCCAGCCCCTGGAACACGAAGTCCAGCGGCTGCACCCAGATCAGCTCCCAGCCCCGGATGTCGAGCGTGGCGTCGGCGTTGACCTGCTGGCGCACGTTGATCGGAGCCTCGAGCCCGCCGTTGGCGGTCAGCGCCGCCAGCTGGTTCTCGCTCAACGCACTGAGCGGGATGCCCAGGCTGCTGAACGGACGCACGTTGATGCCCTGGTAGGTATAGCCGGACACGCGCTTGTTGAACATGGTCAGCGCGACCATGCCCTCGTCGCCCGTATACCACTCCAGGCCAAGGTCGAAGTTGGTCGACAGGTACGGCGCGAGGTTGGGATTGCCCTGGTCCGCGATCTCCGCCGACGGATCGGAGAAGGTCGTGGCCGGCAGCATCGAGCGCGGGTTGGGCCGGGTCAGCGTGCGCGAGCTGGACATGCGCACCACCCAGCTTTCGGCCACGTCCCAGCGCAGGTTGAACGACGGCAGCCACTCGTCGTACGACGCATCGAGCGACTGCCATTCGCGCAGCCCGCCCAGCGTCACCGGCCCGAAGATCTCCTGGTCGGTGTCGATGTAGCGCAGGCCGGCGTTGAAGCGCAGGTTGCGGTTCCAGATCTCGGTTTCGCCGTTGACCTCGACGTACGCCGCGAAGTTCTTCTCGTCCACGCCACCCGAGGCCGCGCCCACCGACTGCGAGGATCCGGTCTCGGGCGCCTCGTCGAAGAAGCGCTGGTAGTCGGTCGCGTTCATGAACGCGTCGAAATCGACAGTGACGAATCCGTACGGACCCGGGCGCAGGAAGTTGGGGATCTGCGCGTCGGGGACCTCCGAGATCACGTTGGCCTGCCACGCCGCGCTGTTGTCGAACGCGACGATGGTGCGGTAGAAGCGGTCCTGCGACACGCCGAACCTGACGTTGTTGATGTCATCGCCGAAACGCAGGTCGGCGCGCAGGCGGCCGGCCTCGGTGACGCGCTTTTCGTTGTTGAGGTTGACCCGACCTCCGCTCCATGACCAGCCCGCGTTGGGATCGTTGAGATCGACTCCGCCGCTGGTGAATACCGGATGGTTGCCGTCGTTGGTGTACTCGACCGTCGTGAACGGCGAGGTCGGCAGGATCGTGGGCGATTCGCGGAAGAACCAGCTGCGGCTCCAGTTGGCCTGGACGTCGAGCTTGATGCTGTCGTCCTCGCCGAACCAGAAGGTCGCACCGGGACCGATGTTCCAGTACTGCACTTCATCGCGGTAGGGGCGCGCCTCCAGGAAGAACTGGGCGTTGGCCAGGGTGGCACTGGTGACGACGTTGTTGGCGTCGAGCTGCATGTTGGTCGGAATGAAGCCCACCGGACCGAAGGTGCGGCCGACCAGGTTCATGTCGATGCGGTCGTTCTCGTAGTTGGCGCGCGAGTACAGCGCGTCGACGTAGAAGTGCATCTTGTCGTTCGGACGCCACTCCAGCGAGCCGACCACGGCATCGCGCTCGCGGTCGCCGGACATGTCGACCGGACGCGCCAGGCGCGGGAACAGCGCCTCGGAGATCTGCAGGATCGATAGCCCCGGGTTCTGCGCCATCAGCCATTCGGCGTCGATCGTGTCCCCCGGTGTCATACCAGCTCCGACCGTCGAAGCGTTGTCCGGAACCGCGTTCGGCATCTGCAGGCTGCCGCCGCCACCCGGGTTGCACTCGCCGGGGCGATTGGTCAGCGGGTCCACGTCGTCCGGCGGCGTCAGGCCGCACTGCTGGTAGTTCAGGCTCGGGTTCATCCAGCCCACCGACTCCCAGCCGCGCACCGCGATGCGGCTGCGCACGACCGACGCACCGATCAGGGCGCCGAAGGTGCCTTCGTCGTTGGTCCAGCTGTACATCGCCGATCCGCGCGGATTGAAGCGCTCGCCGATGGTGTTGTAGTCGAACTGGCCGGAGTAGTTGAAATGACGGCCCGGGATGTCGAACGGACGCATGGAGCGCATGTCGACCACGCCCGAAATGCCGCCTTCGGGCAGGCTGGCCTGCGGCGATTTGTAGACGGTGAGCTTGTTGAAGAACTCGGTCGGGAACAGGTTGAGGTCGACCTCGCGGTTCTGGTTGCCGCGGTTGAGGCCGATCGACGCGGTGGCCGCTTCGCCGCCGTTGATGATGGTCTTGGTGAAGCTCTGCGGCAGGCCGCGGATGCCGACGTTGAGGCCTTCGCCGTTGACGTCGCGATCGATCTGGATGCCCGGGATGCGGGCCAGCGACTCGGCGATGTTGGTATCCGGGAACTTGCCGATGTCCTCGGAGAAGATCGTATCGGTGAAGCCGGTGGCCTCACGCTTGGACTCGGTGGAGTACTGCAGGCTCTGGCGGTAGCCGGTGACGACGACCTTGTCGAGGTCGGTCGCCTCCTGGGCCGCCGAAGCGGGTGCGGGTGCGTCCTGCGCGGCAGGAGGATCCTGCGCGACGGCTGCACCGGCCAGACCGACCAGGGCAAGGCCCAGGGCGTTGGACAACGCTGTTCTTGCGATTCGGACTTGCACGGAGCTCCCCTCCCGTTACTTGGCGCACGTTTCAAGGTGACACCGGTGGACTGTTGTGCCTCGTGCCCCCGAAGGGACGTATGCACGACTCGCCCCGACGGGAGTGGCGGCCGGATGGTAGCGCTACCAGATTGCGATCCACACGCTGCGTCGCAGCATCCATCTCCCTGCACCGCCAGAACGGAAATCGAATGCGCGTCGACGACAGCGTTGTCGTCGTTGCGCTGCGTTCGCCAGGCGGCGCCGGCGGTGATGCACGCACCTGCGCCGGATGTGATACTGATAGCGCTACCACCAATCTGTCGCGCCCGGGGAGAGCGATATGACGCACGCAGGCACTGGAAACGCGGCTCCTTGCGCCGCCCCGAGCAACGGAACGTGTCGCGCATGAGTGCACACATCCCCGTCGCTTCTCCCCCCGCGACCACCAGGCCGAGCAATTACCGCTGGGTCATCTGCGCCCTGCTGTTCTTCGCCACCACGATCAACTACGTCGATCGCGCGGTGCTCGGCGTACTCGCGCCAACGCTGTCGGCCGAATTCGGCTGGAGCGAGCAGGACTACGGCGTCATCAGCGCGGCGTTCACCCTCGCCTACGCGATCGGCTTCCTGTTCGCCGGCTGGTTCATCGATCGCGTCGGCACGCGCGTTGGCTACAGCGTGTATCTCACCGTGTGGTCGATCGCCGCGGCCGCGCACGCGCTGGCCAGGTCGGTGGTCGGTTTCAGCGTCGCGCGCTTCGCGCTCGGACTCGGCGAGTCGGGCAACTTCCCGGCCGCGATCAAGACCGTGGCGGAGTGGTTTCCCAAGCGCGAGCGTGCTTTGGCCACCGGTGTCTTCAACGCCGGGTCCAATATCGGCGCCATCGTCGCGCCGCTGCTGGTGCCCTGGCTGGCGCTGACCTGGGGCTGGCGCACCGCATTCGTGGCCACCGGCCTGGCGGGACTGGTGTGGCTGGCGTTCTGGCTTCCGGTCTATCGTCGTCCCGCCGAACACCCCAAGGTGTCGGCGGACGAACTGGCGTTGATCCAGAGCGACGCGCCCGATCCGCCGGTCAGGACCTCGTGGCTGAGCCTGCTGAAGTTCCGGCAGACCTGGGCGTTCACCGCCGGCAAGTTCCTCAGCGATTCGGTGTGGTGGTTCTACCTGTTCTGGTTTCCGATGTTCATGGCCGACCGCTTCGGCGTGGACCTGCGCACGATCGGCCTGCCGATGGTCACCGTGTTCCTGCTGGCGGACGTGGGCTCGGTGGGCGGCGGCTGGTTCAGTTCGTTCCTGATGAAGCGCGGCTGGAGCGCGAACGGCGCGCGCAAGACGGCGATGCTGATCTGCGCGCTGTGCATCCTGCCGGTGGTGTTTGCCCCGCACGTGGAAGGCCAGTGGGTCGCGGTGTGGCTGATCGGACTGGCCGCGGCCGCGCACCAGGGGTTCTCCGCCAACCTGTTCACGCTGACCTCCGACATGTTCCCGCGCGCGGCGGTCGCGTCGGTGGTCGGCATCGGCGGCTTCGCCGGTGCGATGGGCGGCTTCTTCATGAACCTCGGCGCCGGCTGGCTGCGCGAAAGCACGGGCAGCTACGCGGCGATGTTCATGATGGCCGGCTGCGCCTACCTGGCGGCGCTGCTGGTCATCCATGTGCTTGCGCCGCGGCTCGAACCTGCGCGACTCGACCAGGCGGACTGAATGCGCGCCGCGGCCCATCGCCGCGGCCGGCCGGATACACGCGGTGCCGCGTTGCGCCGACACCAGGACAACCACACCCATGAGACATCCGTACTTTTCCCTGCTGGCCCCGCTGCTGTGCCTGCTCGCCGCCGTGCCCGGCACCCTGTCGGCCGCGACCGGCTGCCGCGCCCCCGCCGCAGTGTGCGAATCGCGCAACGCCGGCTCGCTGGCGCTGATCGAACGCGGAACGCCGCTGCAGGTGCTGGTCGACGAGGATGACTTCAAGGCCGTGCACCACGCCGCCGAGGCGCTGCGTGGCGATCTTGCGGCGGTGTCGGGCGCCGACGCCGCTGCCACTGCAACGCGCACGGCGATCATCGCCGGCACGCTCGGCAAGAGCGCGCGCATCGACCGCATCGTGCGCGAACACGGCATCGACACCACCGGCGTCGATGGCACCTGGGAGGCCTACCTGCTGCAGGTGGTTGAACGTCCCGAGCCGGGCATCGAGCGCGCGCTGGTGGTGGTCGGCGCCGACCGCCGGGGCACCGCGTTCGGCCTGTACGAGGTCTCGCGCCGGATCGGCGTTTCGCCCTGGACCTGGTGGGCGGACGTGCCGCCGCCGCGGCGCAGCGCTCTGTACGTGGCGCCTGGCCGCTTCGTCGACGCGCCGAAGGTCAGGTACCGCGGCATCTTCATCAACGACGAGGACCCCGCGCTCGGCGGCTGGATGCGCGAGACCTACGGCGGCGCCAACCACCGCTTCTACGAGCGCGTCTACCAGCTGATCATGCGCCACAAGGCCAACTACCTGTGGCCGGCGATGTGGCAGCCGCGCGCGTTCTACGAGGACGATCCGCGCAACGCCGAGGTCGCCGACGAGTACGGCGTGGTCGTCGCCACCACGCACCACGAACCGATGATGCGCGCGCACGACGAGTGGAGCCGGATCGGCGAAGGGCCGTGGGACTACACCCGCAACGAGCGCAGGCTGCGCGAGTTCTGGCGCGGCGGCATCGAGCGCCTGCAGGGCCGCGAAGCGGTGGTCACCCTGGGCATGCGCGGCGACGGCGACGAGGCCATGACCGAAGGCACGGTCACCGCCCTGCTCGAACGCATCGTGGCCGACCAGCGCGAGATCATCGCCGAGGTCACCGGCCGCCCGGCCGAGGAAACGCCCCAGGTGTGGGCGCTGTACAAGGAAGTGCAGGACTACTACGACCAGGGCATGCGCGTGCCCGACGACGTGACCCTGCTGTTCGCCGACGACAACTGGGGCAACATCCGCCGCCTGCCCGACCCGGCCAGCAAGCGCGCGGGCGGCTACGGGGTTTACTACCACTTCGATTACGTCGGTGGCCCGCGCAACTACAAGTGGATCAACACCACCCAGGTCGAGCGCGCCTGGGAGCAGATGCGCCTGGCCTGGGACCACGGCGTGGAGCGGCTGTGGGTGGTCAACGTCGGCGACATCAAGCCGATGGAGCTGCCGATCAGCGCGTTCCTCGACCAGGCCTGGGATCCGGACGCGGCCGACCTTGACTGGATTTCGGGCTACCCGGCGGCGTGGGCGGCCGAGCAGTTCGGGTCCGCGCACGCGAAGGAGATCGGCGAGATCCTGACCGCCTACACCCGCTACAACGCGCGGCGCAAGCCAGAGCTGCTGGACGCCGATACCTGGAGCCTGCTGCACGACGGCGAGGCCGATCGCGTGATCGGCGCATGGGATGCGCTCGAAAGGCGCACGCTTGCGCTGGCCAGGCGCATCCCGCAGGGCCATCGCGCCGCCTGGGCGCAGCTGGTCGAATACCCGGTGCTGGCCAGCGCCAACCTCAACCGCATGTACGTCGCGGCGGCGCGCAACCGCCTGTACGCGGCCCAGGGCCGGGCATCGGCGAACCATTGGGCGGACGAAACGAAGCGGCTGTTCGAGCGCGACGCCGAACTGCAGCGCCTGTACGAGCACGACATCGCCGACGGCAAGTGGGTCCACATGATGTCGCAGGTGCGCATCGGCTACACCCACTGGCAGCAGCCGCCACGCAACGTGATGCCGGCGCTGACGCGGGTCGACGTGCCCGGGCAGGGCGTCACCGGCGTGGCGGTCGAGGGCGACGCGCGCGGCTGGCCGCAGAGCGCGCAGTCGCCGCGCGTGCCCGCGCTCGACCCGGTCGCGGCGCGCACGCGTTCGATCGTGGTCTTCAACCGCGGACAGCAGCCGGTCGGCTTCACGGCGCGTTCGACCGTGCCGTGGCTCAAGGTGGCGCCCGCCAGCGGCGAGGTCGAGGATGCGCAGGCACTGGCTTTGAGCGTGGACTGGAACCGGCTGCCGGAGGGCGAGCACGAAGCGGTGGTCGCGATCCGCGGCAGCGATCGCACCGAGGTCTACGTGCGGGTGCCGGTACGCAAGCCGCCGGCGCACCGCGGTGCACGCGGGTTCGTCGAAGGCGATGGCGTGGTCGCGATCGAAGCCGCGCACTACGCGCGCGCGGTGCCGCCCCCGGATGGACAGTGGCGGCAGATCCCGAACATCGGACGCACCCTGTCCGGCATGACGCCATGGCCGACCACCGGCGCCGCGCTCGACCCGGGCGGCGACGGCGCGCGCCTCGAGTATCCGCTGGTGCTCGACGCCGCCGGCGAGGTCGAGGTGCGCGTGGTGCTGTCGCCAACGCTCGACATCCGCAATCGCGGCGGCCTGCGCTATGCCTTATCGATCGGCGACGAAGCGCCGCGGATCGTGACCATGCGCCTGGACCCGACGCCGGGCGACCGCGACTTCCAGGCCTGGGAGCGCGCGGTGATCGACAGCGTGCACGTAGCCAGTTCGCTGCATGCGGCCGACGCGGGCGCGAACACGCTCAAGCTGTGGCTGGTCGATCCGGGCCTGGTGTTCCAGCGCGTGGAGGTGGTGACCGCCCCGCGCCAGCGTGGGACGCTGGGACCGGTGGAGAGCCGGAAGCGCTGAACCCGTGCCGCCACTCGCCCCCGCCCCAGCCCTCCCCCTCCAGCGGAGGAGGAAGCCGGATCACGCCCTCTTCCCGCGAGTGGAGGGCATCACACATCAACCATCATCCGAAGTCATGACCGCCGCAAAGCCGCTCAACCTGCACGAAGACCGCCTGTTCCCGTCCGATCCCGGCCAGCGCGCGATCGCCCGGCGCCTGTATGCGGAGGTGGCCGGACTGCCGATCATCAGCCCGCATGGCCACACCGATCCGTCGTGGTGGGCCGGCGACGAGGCTTTCGCCAATGCCACCGAACTGCTGCTGGTGCCGGACCACTACGTGTTCCGCATGCTCTACAGCCAGGGCATCGGCCTGGACGCGCTGGGCATTCCGCGCGCCGACGGCTCGCGCGCCCAGGTCGATCCGCGCGCGGCCTGGCGGCTGTTCGCCGGCAACTTCCACCTGTTCCGCGGCACGCCCTCGTCGATGTGGCTCAACCACGTCTTCCACGACGTGTTCGGACTGCGCGAGCGGCTGTGCGCGGACAGCGCCGACCGCTACTACGACGCCATCACCCAGGCGCTGCCGGCGCCGCAGTTCCGCCCGCGTGCCCTGTTCGAGCGCTTCAATATCGAAGTCATCGCCACCACCGAGTCGCCGCTCGATCCGCTGCGGCACCACCAGGCGATCCGCGACAGCGGCTGGGCCGGGCGCGTGGTCACCGCGTACCGTCCAGACCCGGTGATCGACCCGGAGCACGAGCAGTTCCCGTCCGCGCTGGAGCGCTTCGGCGAGATCACCGGCGAGGACGTCCACGACTGGGACGGCTACCTGCGCGCGCACCGCCAGCGGCGCGCGTTCTTCGCCGCGATGGGCGCCACCTCGACCGACCACGGCCACCCCAGCTGCGCCACCGCCGACCTGCCCGCCGGGCAGGCGCGCGCGCTGTTCACGCGCGTGGTCACCGGCAAGGCCAGCGCCGCCGATGCCGAACTGTTCCGCGCCCAGATGCTGACCGAGATGGCGGCGATGAGCCTGGACGACGGCCTGGTGATGCAGATCCACCCGGGCTGCTTCCGCAACCACAACCGTCCGCTGTTCGAACGCCACGGCCGCGACAAGGGCGCCGACATCCCGCTGCGCACCGACTACGTGCACGCGCTCAAGCCGCTGCTCGACCGCTTCGGCAACGAGCCGTCGTTCCGGCTGATCCTGTTCACCCTCGACGAGAGCACCTACGCGCGCGAACTCGCGCCGCTGGCCGGGCACTGGCCGTGCCTGTCCCTCGGCCCGGCCTGGTGGTTCCACGATTCGCCCGAGGGCATGTGGCGATTCCGCGAGCAGACCCTGGGCACCGCCGGCTTCTACAACACGGTGGGCTTCAACGACGACACCCGCGCCTTCCTCTCGATCCCCGCGCGCCACGACGTCGCCCGCCGGATCGACTGCGCGGTGCTGGCCCGGCTGGTGTCCGAACACCGCCTCGAGGAGGACGAGGCGACCGAGGTTGCCGCGGATCTCGCCTATCGCCTGCCGAAGGAGGCGTACCGCCTGTGAACCGACGCACCGTCCGCCCGTTCCCGCACGGCATCGCCGCCGCCGCGCTGCTCATGCTTGCGTTCCTGGCGTCCGCCGCCGCACCGGCGTTCGCCGCGCAGGATGCGTCGCCGCGCGCCTCCATCCTGCTCGACGACGGCTGGCGCTTCCACCCGGGCGATCCGCCCGGCGTCGATGGCCGGCTGGACTACGACGTGCGTCCCGCGGTGGAGCGCAGCGCCGACGGCCGCGTCGCCGACGCGCGCCCGGACAAGGCGGTGCACGTGGACGCCGACCGCCCCGTGCTCAAGCCCTGGATCCTGCCCACCGCCAACCGGTTCATCGCCGACCCCGGCGCGCGCCACGCGCGTCCCGCGCACGAGCCAGACGTCGGCGACGTGCCGTTCCTGCGCGCGGATTTCGACGACAGCGCCTGGCAGCCGGTCACCCTGCCGCACGACTGGGCGATCGCCGGCCCGTTCATCGCCAACGGCCCCTACGGCGGCATGGGCCGGCTGCCGAGCTGGGGCATCGGCTGGTATCGCCGCAGCCTCGACATTCCCGCGGCGGACCAGGGCCGGCGGGTGTATCTCGACGTGGGTGGCGCGATGTCCTACGCCAGCGTCTGGCTCAACGGCCGGCTCGTCGGCGGCTGGCCCTACGGCTACAACAGCTGGCGCGTGGACCTCACGCCCCATGTCGAGTTCGGCGGCCGCAACCAGCTCGCGATCCGGCTCGACAACCCGCCCGAATCCGCGCGCTGGTATCCCGGCGGCGGCCTCTACCGCGACGTGCACCTGACCACCACCGCGCCGGTGCACGTGGCGCAGTGGGGCACGACGGTGACCACGCCCGAAGTATCGGCGCAGTCGGCCACCGTGCACATGGCGGTCGAGGTCGACAACACCACCGACGCGCGGGTTCGCGTGCAGGCGAGCACCGAATTCTTCGCGCTCGGCGCGGACGGCCGGCCGCTCGGCGAGGCGGTTGCGCACATTGCGCCGCTTCTCTTCGACGTGGTCGCCGGCGGCAGCACGAAGGCTACCTCGCGCGCGCGCATCGCAAGCCCGCGCCTGTGGGGGCCACCGCCGACCCAGCAGCCCAACCTCTACCTGGCCGTCACCACCCTGCGCCAGGACGGGGACGTGGTCGACCGCTACGAGACCCGCTTCGGCATCCGCGACGTGCAGTGGGACGCCGACCGCGGCGTGGTCGTCAACGGCGAGCACATCGTGCTCAACGGCGTGAACCAGCACCACGACCTGGGCGCGCTGGGTGCCGCGTTCAACCGCCGCGCCGCCGAGCGCCAGCTCGAGATCCTGCGCGCGATGGGCGTCAACGCCATCCGCATGGCGCACAACCCGCCCGATACGCAGCTGCTCGAACTCACCGACCGCATGGGCTTCCTGGTCATCGACGAGGTGTTCGACTCCTGGGAGAAGAAGAAGACCCCGCTCGACTTCCACCTGGTCTTCCCCGACTGGCACGAGGCCGACCTGCGCGCGATGCTGCGCCGCGACCGCAACCATCCGTCGGTGATCCTGTGGAGCGTGGGCAACGAGGTCGGCGAGCAGTACGACGGCGATGCGGGCGCCGAGATCGGCCGCCGCCTGGTGGCCATCGCCCGCGAGGAGGATCCGACCCGCCCCAACACCGCGTCGATGAACTGGGCCAAGGCGGACATGCCCTTCCCCGCCGTGTTCGACGTGATCAACCTCAACTACCAGGGCGAGGGCATCCGCCAGGAGCCGGAGTTCGAAGGCACCGAGCGCATCCGCACGCCGCCCTCTTACCCGTCTTTCCGCAAGGCGTTCCCGGACAAGGTGATCTTCGGCAGCGAGACCGCCTCGGCCTTCAGCAGCCGCGGCGTGTACCTGTTCCCGGTCTCGCCGCTGGTCAGCGCGCCGGTGCGCGACGGCCGCGGCGGCGACGACGCCAGCCACCAGGTCAGCGCCTACGAGCTGCACGCGGTGGACTTCGGCTCCACCGCCGACAAGGTCTTCGCCACCCTCGAACGCCATCCGTATGTCGCCGGCGAGTTCGTCTGGAACGGCTTCGACTACCTCGGCGAGCCCACGCCCTACTACAGCTCGCGCAGCTCCTACAGCGGCATGATCGACCTGGCCGGATTCCCCAAGGACCGCTATTACCTGTACCAGTCGCGCTGGCGGCCGGAGCTGCCGATGGTCCACATCCTGCCGCACTGGAACTGGCCCGACCGCGTGGGCGAGATCACGCCGGTGCACGTGTTCACCAGCGGCGACGAGGCCGAGCTGTTCGTCAACGGCGTGTCGCAGGGCAGGAAGAAGAAGGGCGAGTACGGGTACCGGCTGCGCTGGGACGAGGTGGTCTACCAGCCCGGCGAGCTGCGGGTGCAGGCCTACCGCGACGGGAAGCCCTGGGCACGGTCGCGCGTGGAAACCACCGGCGCGCCCGCGCGCCTGGCGCTGGAGGCCGACCGCGACCGCATCGGCAACGACGGCCGCGACCTGTCCTTCGTCACCCTGCGCGTGCTCGACGCGCAGGGCCGCCCGATCCGCAACGCCGACAACCGCGTGCGCTTCCAGGTCGAAGGTCCGGCCGAACTGGTCGCCACCGACAACGGCGACCAGCGCGACCTCACCGCCTTCCCCTCGCCGGAGCGCGACGCCTACAGCGGCCTGGCGCTGGCGATCGTGCGCGGACTTGACGGACAATCGGGGACCGCAACCGTGCGCGTCTCGTCGGATGGACTGCCGCCGGCATCGCTGCAGCTCCAGGTCGGCCCGGAACAGTAGACCCGTCGGCGGCAACCGCGACGCCTGCGGCCGAGTGCCCTTTCAACCCATGACCCGTATCGAGGTGTCCCCATGAAGCGCCACGCCCTCGCCATCGTCGCCGCCGTGCTGTTCGCGGCATCGGCCCCGGCCATCGATGCCGCTTCGCCCGCGCCCCCGCTCAAGGCCGCCTACGCCGACGCGTTCCTGATCGGCACGGCGGTTAACGACCGGATGGTGTCGGGCGAGGACGCGCGCGCGCAGGCGCTTGCGGTACGCCACTTCAACGCCATCACCGCCGAAAACGTGATGAAGGCCGAGGTGCTGCATCCCGAACCCGGCAAGTGGAACTTCGCCGCCGCGGACGCCTTCGTCGCGTTCGGCCAGCAGCACGACATGTACCTGGTCGGCCACACCCTGGTCTGGCACAACCAGACCCCGGCCTGGTTCTTCGAGGATGCCGACGGCACCGCCGCCGACACCGCGACCATGCGCGAGCGCATGCGCGACTACATCAAGGTCGTCGCCGGCCGCTACAGCGGCAAGGTACAGGCCTGGGACGTGGTCAACGAGGTGATCGGCGAGGACGGCCAGTATCGCGACACGCTCTGGACCCGCGCCTACGACGGCGACGGCGACGCCCTGGTGCGCGACGCGTTCCGCTTCGCCGCCGCGGCCGCGCCCGACGCAGAGCTCTACTACAACGACTTCAACGCCTGGCGTCCGGAAAAGCGCGACGGCATCGTGCGCATGGTGAAGATGCTGCAGGCCGCCGGCATCCGCATCGACGGCATCGGCATCCAGGGCCACTGGGGGCTGAACTTCCCCTCGCGCGAGCACATCGAAGCCGCGATCGACGCCTACGCCGCGCTCGGGGTCAAGGTCATGGTGACCGAGCTGGACGTGGACGTGCTGCCGCTGACGAAGGAAGGCCAGATCATCGGCCAGGGCATGATGCATCCGCAGTTCCAGCTGCCCGAGTTCAAGACCTTCCTCGATCCCTACCAGGGCGGCCTGCCGGCCGAAGTGCAGCAGCAGCTGGCGGACCGCTACGCCGAGCTGTTCGGCATCTTCCACGGCCGTCGCAACAAGCTGCACCGGGTGTCGGTCTGGGGCGTGGAGGACGGCATGTCGTGGAAGAACGGCTACCCGATCCCCGACCGCAGCAACTACACCCTGCTGTTCGACCGCCAGGGCCAGCCCAAGCCCGCCTTCGACGCCGTGCTGTCGGTACCCTCGGAGCGCTGAGCACGGCACCTCCCACCCACCATCCCGCCGGACACCCGCATGGCCATCGTCCGCAATCCCGTCCTCACCGGCTTCCACCCCGACCCCTCGATCCTGCGCGTCGGCGACGACTACTACGTCGCCACCTCCACCTTCGAGTGGTTCCCGGGCGTGGTCCTCTCGCACTCGCGCGACCTGGTGCACTGGCGCACCCTGCCGTCGCCGCTCACGCGCCGCTCCCAGCTCGACCTGCGCGGCCGCCCCAACTCCGGCGGCGTGTGGGCGCCGGCGCTGAGCCATGCCGACGGCCTGTTCCACCTGATCTACACCGACGTGCGCGGCTGGACCGGCGAGTTCAAGGACGTGCGCAATTTCCTGGTCACCGCGCCCGACATCGAAGGCCCCTGGTCCGAACCGGTGCACCTCAACAACTCCGGCTTCGACCCGTCGCTGTTCCATGACGAGGACGGCCCCAAGTGGCTGGTCAACATGGTCTGGGACCACCGCCCCGGCCACAACAGCTTCGGCGGCATCGTGCTGCAGCAATACGATCCGGCCGCACGCGCCCTGGTCGGCCCGGTGCACAACATCTTCCGCGGCACGCCGCTGGGCCTGGTGGAAGGCCCGCACCTGTACCGCATCGAAGGCTGGTACTACCTGCTGGTGGCCGAGGGCGGCACCTTCGCCACCCACGCGGCCACGGTGGCGCGCTCGCGCCGCATCGAGGGCCCGTACGAGGCGATGCCCGACGGTCCGCTGCTGACCAGCGCGCACGACCCCAAGCTGCGCCTGCAGGCCGCCGGCCACGGCTCGTTCGTGCAGCACTCCGACGGAAGCTGGAGCCTGGCCCACCTGTGCCGCCGTCCGCTGCCCAACGGCCGTTCGATCCTGGGCCGCGAAACCGCGCTGCAGGACATCGAATGGGTCGACGGATGGCCGCGCCTGGCGCGCGGAGGAAACACGCCTGCCGACACCTTCCACGCGCCCGACCTGCCCGCCCATCCATGGCCCGCCGTGCCGGCGCGCGACGATTTCGACGCACCTGCCCTGGGCCCACACTGGCAGGCCCCGCGCGTCCCGATCGACGCCGCCATGGCCAGCCTCGACGCGCGCCCCGGCTGGCTGCGCCTGCATGGCCGCGAGAGCATCGTCTCGCGCTTCGAGCAGAGCCTGGTCGCGCGCCGACAGCAGGCGTTCCGCGTCGAGGCCTCGACCTGCGTCGAGTTCTCGCCCGAGGACTTCCAGCAGATGGCCGGCCTGGTCGCCTTCTACAGCACCGACAGCTTCTACTACCTGTTCCTCTCTCGCACGGAGCACTCCGCACGCGCCCTCGGACTGATGCGCTGCGAGCGCGGACAGGTGAGCTGGCCGGTGGAGAAGGAGTACCCGCTCGACGACTGCGAACGCGTCTACCTGAAGCTCGTCATCGACCACGACCGCATCCGCTTCGCGTACTCGCGCGACGGCGACCTGTGGAGCGCGGTGGGCTGGGAGCACGACGCCTCGATCCTGTCCGACGAACACGCCCTGCCCTGCGGCTTCACCGGCAACTTCGTCGGCATCGCCTGCCAGGACATCAGCGGCCGGCGCCTGCACGCCGACTTCGACTGGTTCGAATACCGCGAACTGGACCACGACTCAGCGAGCGCCGCGTCCTGACTCCACGCCCGTCGCCTCGCTCTTCGCTCTTAACCCCTCCCCCCGTGCGCTTTGCGCACGGGGGGAGGCTGGGAGGGGGGCAAACCGCCTCCACGATCCCTCCGCAGCGCGCGTCCTGCCCCGACAAGGCCTCTCCATGCCCCGTCTCCTCCCCACCCTGACCCTGCTGCTCCTCGCCCCCACAGCCTGCAGCACATCTCCACACGAGCGTCCGGCGTCAGCCGCCCCAACCACCGCAGCGCCAACACCCCAGCCTGCCGCCCCCTGGCTCCGCGACTGGCCCCGAACCGCCGCACCCGCCGACGTCGGCCGTCGCATCGCCCGCACCTTCCTGGCCGAAGACCCTGAAGACCCGCGCCACTACAAGCTCGCCTGCACCTGGTACGGCGCGCTTGCGCTCGCGGGCCTCATCCAGGACCGCCCCCTGCTCGACACGCTCGCCGACCGTTACGTCCCCTTCCGCAACAACCACGACGCGCTCCTGGCAGGCCCCGGCCACGTCGACCACAACGTGTTCGGCATCGTGCCCCTGGAGATCGCCCTGCGCACCGGCGATGCCGCCGCGCGCGCCGACGGCCTGCGCATCGCCGACCACCAGCGCGCACGCATCGACACGCACAAACGTTTCGCCATCGACGACATGTACATGATCACCGCGCTGCAGGTGCAGGCCTGGCGCGTGTCCGGCGACACCGCCCACCTCGACCTCGCCGCCGCGACCATGGTCGACTACCTCGACGTGCTGCAGCAGGACGACGGCCTGTTCGTGCACCACCCCGACTTCCGCCACCGCTGGGCGCGCGGCAACGGCTGGGTGGCCGCCGGCATGACCGAACTCCTGCGCGAACTGCCTCCAACCCACCCTCGCCATGCCGCGATCCACGCCGGCTACGCGCGGATGATGCAGGCCCTGCTCGCGCACCAGATCGCCGACGGCGACGATGCCGGCCTGTGGCGCCAGGTGATCGACTCGAACGATCCGCGCAACTGGGCCGAAACCTCCGGCAGCGCGATGTTCGCCTACGCCCTGGTCACAGGCGTGCGCCGCGGCTGGCTCGATGCCGACCGCTACGGCCCGGCCGCGCGCGCCGCATGGCTCGCCCTCACCGCGCGCCTCACCCCGCAGGGGGAACTGCGCGACATCAGCATGTGGGCCTACAGGCCCGCCTCGCATCCCGAAGGCTCCGACTACGCCGGCGACGAGGAGAACTACTACTTCCAGCGCCCGCGCCTGACCGGCGACGGACACGGCCAGGCGCCGATGCTCTGGACGGCGGCGGCACTGCTGCGGTAACGCCGCCGGTCAGCCCGGCCCGGGCACTTCGACGCGATCGCCGGCCGTGCCCGGTGAGGCGATGGCAAGGAAGACCATGTTCGCGTCCGAACGATCGACAAACCGGTGCGGCGTGCCGGGCGCGCTCGTGTGGACCCGCGGCAGCGCCGCCCGAGCCGTCCGCACTCTCCCATGGCGGCGGGAAGGTGTGCCGACACGACTCCTTCCCCCCGCATGCGGGGGAAGGTTGGGATGGGGGCGCGCGCCGCAGGCGCGCGTGAAGTGGCGCGGCAACCGGCTTGCCCCCACCCCGACCCGTCCGGCCCGGCGCAGCGCGCCGCGTGTTCGGATGGTCCGCGCGGCAGCGCCGGGCAAACGGACCATCCTCACCCCGCACGCGGGGGATGGAGCCGAGCCACCCGGTGGTTACGAATGAACGTCCCCGCGAATGGGAGAAGAACCGGCTTGAAGTGGGCGCGGGGTCGCATGAACTGACTGGAGGCGCACTCATTCCCCCTGAAACCAGGCCTCCAGCCCGCGCCGCGGACCCGGCCCCTGGCGGGACCTGCACGTGATCCGGTAATCGTTGTCGCCGTCCATGCCGAGCGCGCAGAACATCTCGATTTCCGGTTGGGCGTGATACCGGACGACCAGCGCCATGATCCTGTCCACACCGCACCTCTCGATCCAGGCATCGCCATCGAGCGTCCGCCCCTCGACGGTGCGGGTGAGCACGTAGCCGTCCCTGCCGTGGCCAAGGACGAGGGCGCCGGTATAGCCGGCTCCCGTGAGCGGATCCCTGCCCAGGACCTCGTAGCTTCCACTCAGCCCAACGGGAAGTTCCGGATCCATCGGCATGCGCTCGCAGAAGCCGGCTGCGGCGGCGGCGCCGGAAGTCCCGACCGCGGCCATCAGGAGAAGGAATTTTCTCATCGCGCGCCTGCACCCGGCTTGATCCGACCCGTGAAGCCGGCTCGGCTTGAATGGACTCCCAGACACCGCCCGGCCAGTCCAGGCCCTCCTGATCGCGGACTATCATTGCAGATGATGAACGACCTCGCGACTACGCTTCGGGAGCGGCTGAGGCTTGCGGACCCGGTTCCCATGGACTTCCACCGGTGCGGCATCCAGGAGGCCGACGGCTTCGACCGGGAGCGGATCGAGTACCCGGGACTCGAAGGCGATTCCATTCCGGCTTTCCTGTTCACGCCCAGGGGTCGCGATCCGCTTGGCGGAGTGGTTGCCTTCCACCAGCACAACGGGGAGTTCCACTTCGGCAAGAGCGAGGTGGCCGGCGACGTGGGCGACCCGTTTCAGGCCTTCGGGCCGGCGCTTGCCCGCAGGGGCCTCGCCGTGCTGGCCCCGGACGCCATCACTTTCGAGGATCGACGCGGAGCGGTTCGTGGGCTTGAGCCGGATCATTACGATTGGCTCCAGCACTACAACGCCATGAGCTACCGCCTGCTGGATGACGACGTGCTGATGAGGAAATGCCTGGATGACGCCCAGCGTGCGCTGGGCGTACTGCTTCAGGCGACAGGCATTGACCCGCGGTTCGCCGGCGTGGCCGGACACTCGTACGGCGGCTACACCGCGCTCTACCACGCTGCACTCGATGCCCGATGCCGGTTCGCATGCATCAGCGGCGCCGTGTGCAGCTTCCAGACGCGGCGTCGGGAAAACACCGGGATCACCCTTTTCGAGGCCGTGCCCGGGCTCGCTCGCCAGATCGACACGCACGATGTTCTCGCAGCAATCGGCCCTCGGCCGACGATGGTCGTGTCGGGCACCGCGGACAAGTACTCGCGCGATGCAGACCAGGTTGTCGCCAGGGTCGCCGGCGACTTCATCACCGAACTCCGCGTCGACCGCGGACACGCTCTCGACCAGGAGAGGTTCGATGCGATCATCGAGTGGATCGTCGACCGCGTATCCACCGGGTGACGCGGCCCCAGCCCCGCCGGCGGCCATGATCGCGGCCCGTGCCCGCGCCGCGATGGACCCGTGCACGATCGCCCAGAACCCGAGGAGGCACCAATGGACACCGTGACTGGCAAGCGCGCGACGTTCCGCCGCATGCACGAGCGTGGATTCTTCCTGCTGCCCAACGCATGGGACCGCGGCAGCGCGGTGCGCCTGGCGGCCATGGGGTTCGAAGCGATCGCGTCCACCAGCTCGGGCGCGGCGTGGACCGCGGGGCGGGAGGACGGGGAACTGTCGCTGGAGGAAGTGCTCGGCCACCTGCGGCAGCTGGCCGCGTCGGTGCCGGTGCCGGTCAACGCCGATTTCGAGAATGGTTTCGCCGACGCGCCGGACGGGGTGGCGCGCAACGTCGCGCTTGCGGTGGACACCGGCATCGCCGCGCTCTCGATCGAGGACTGGTCGGGCTCGGCGATGTACGACGCCTCCCTGTCGGTGGAGCGTCTTCGGGCCGCACGCGAGGCGATCGACGCGATCGACCCCACGGTCATCCTGGTGGGTCGCAACGAGAACTTCCGCGTCCCGGGGATGACGGCGTCGGAGAGCATCGCGCGTGCGGTCGCCTACGCCGAGGCGGGCGCCGACTGCCTGTTCGTGCCGATGCTGCGGGACCCCGGCGCGGTGTCCGAACTGGTGGCCGCGGTGGCGCCGAAGCCGGTCAACGTGGTGGTGCACGCATTCGACGACAGCATTCCCCGCCTCGCCGCGCTGGGCGTGCGCCGCTGCAGCACCGGCGGCGGCCTGGCCAGGCAGGCCTGGAACGCCTTCGACGAAGCGGCGCGGACCCTCAGGCAGCTCGAACAGCAGGCGCGGTCCTAGTCCGCGGATAGCGGTCGGCGGGACGCCGCCCTTCGATACCGGACATCAAGCAGGTCCGATCACGCCGCGCTTCCGCCACTACTCCCGACGACTGGCCAGGATTCCGCCGACAACCGCACCTGCCGCAGCCGCCAGATATCCGGGGCCGGCAGAAAGCACGATCTCGAGCGGCCACAGGTTGTGGGATGTTGGATCCGACCAGGTATCGATGATGACCCGCGCAAGGACCGCCCCGGGAACCGCGGATCCAACGACGAGGACGGCAGACCAGAAACGTACCGCCGACGATAGAACGCGCGGAATCGCGGCAAGCGCAACCACGACGAGAAGACCAGGACCCCAGATGTCGTTCGGCAACGAGGCTTGCGAATAGGGAATTTGCCAATAGGGAAGCCCGATGACGAGGAAAGCACACACAAACGCCGCGGCCAGCAGCACAAAGCTCTTGTTTGACATGCAAGGCAGCCCCTTCTCACCCGATGTCGCGGAAAACGTTATCAGAGGCGCAGACCCGACTGGGACCGGCGCCGATCAAAGGCGACGGAGGGAATCAATCCCGTCCAGTTCCCTCCGTCCGTTCTCTGCCCGCCGCGGCACTCATGCGCCATCCCCGACCGGTTCGAAGTGTTCCACCACGGGGAACGGGTCGTAGAAATGATGCAGCAGCGTCTTCCACTCCTGGTACCGCGCCGATCCGCGGAACCCTTGCTCGTGGTCCTCCACGCTGCGCCAGCGCACCAGCAGCACGTACTTTCCCGGCACTTCAAGGCAGCGCTGCAGCTCATGTCCCAGATACCCGGGCATGGAAGCGATGATGGACCCGGCCTGCACGAACGCCTGTTCGAACAGGGCATTCTGACCCGGTCGGATGGTCAGCATGGCAACTTCAAGGATCATTCCGCTCGTCTCCGAATGCCGTGCCTGTCTCCGGAAGCCAGATCAGATCGGTAATCCCCACGTCGACACCGAGCTGCGACAGCAGGGTCGTGACCTGGCCGCGATGGTGCGTCTGGTGGTTGAAGAAGTGCGACACGGCCAGCCAGAGCGGATATCGCCTCGACTCGGGATTGACCAGGCTGGTATAGGCCAGTTCCCCGTCCATATCCCGCGGTGACAGCGCGGCCACCCATTCGATGATCCGCCCGTCCTCGGCCTCGCGCATGTTCCGCAGCACACTGAAATCCGCGTACAGCTCCTGGTCCAGCGATTCGACCCGGAAGGGCGCGCCCGTGAACCGCCCCATCCACACCCGGTCCGCAAGCAGCAGGTGGTTGAGCGTGCCGTGGATCGACCGGAAGAAAGCACCCATGTCGCGCTTGCGCGCCTCGTCCGGCAATCCCGCGCAGCACTCGTAGACCTTGCGGTTCATCCAGCGGTTGTACCGCGCCAGTGTCTGGACGTGCATCCGGATTTCTCCTTTTTTTGTTGCCCGGCAGGCGGTTCAGGAGGCGGCGGGATGCGGCGCCGGCCTGGCCTGCCGGCGGCGCCGCCACCACGGCCATACCCCGGTGCTGCAGGCCACCGCGGTGCCGTCCCCCGAGGCGGTGCCGACCCCCGAGACGAACACCGCGATCCAGCCCGGCAGCCCGAACGCCTGTCCCGAATGCAGTGCAGCCATCATTCCCGGTTCCACCACTCGCCCTCCCTGCTCCAATCCACGCCATGCCACTGCGTGGCAAGGCGCCTGAACTCCGCCCTGTCGATCTCCTTCCACTCGCCGCGCCAGCACCATTGCCGCTCCCCTTCGGGAAACAGGATCCTCGTCGGCCCCTTGCCGAAGATGCCCCCGTGCAGCGCCTTGCGTTCCGGGCATGCGTAGTACTTTTCGACGATCAGTCCGAAGGCCGGAGGCTGCCTCAACGACTGCCCCCAGATGCCCGCCACCAGCGCCGCCACCGCGAGCACGATCACCGCGATCACGACAAGCACGACGGTAAC
Source organism: Pseudomonadota bacterium (assembly GCA_023388355.1). The sequence continues at coordinate 900 of JAEWGI010000011.1, read as the reverse complement.
GAGGGTCTGGATCATGGTGCTCCCGATTGCCTGCCCGAGCCCCATTTGGCCGCGCGGGGCTCGATGATATCCAATTGCGGGATACGCCAGCCCCGAATCGACTGCCTCATCGCCCCGCGAGTCAGGGGCATCGCCCATGGGCGGACCTGCCCCGACACCATCTCCAGCACCTGCACTCCCCGCCAGGCACGACCGGGATCGTCGTCTCCATCACGCTCCACGAGCGGCGCGAACGCGGGCGGCTGCCCCAGCGATTGCCGCCGGGCGTCGAATACCAGCGCAGTGGCCGCGAACACGACGAGCCCGGCCTGCAGCGGCCCTCAGGACTCGGGATCGTACCCGAACACCCGCAGTTCCTGGTCGCAGCGACAGGCCCTGGCCATGCGCGCGGCCCATGCAACGGCCTCGTCCCGCGAAGGCAGCTCCAGCACCGTGAATCCCCCGGTCAGCGCGGGTGCCCAGGAATACCCCCCTTCGGCAACCGTGCCCGCAGCGGACACCAGCACCGGCGCCACGCTGTCGTCGATGCCGCCGCCAAAGACGTACACGCCCGCGGCCTTCGCCTCGCCGATCACGGCATGCGAATCGCGAACCACCGCATCCCATGCTTCGGGCGGCACCACCATCGCCGCACTGGGAAAGGAGATCAGGTATTTGGCCATCGTGTCGACTCTCGAAAGGGGACGGAGTGGAGTGACCCCGGTTCTTCGGACAGTGGACCTAGGGCACATACCCCAGGTGGTTGAGCCGCTCTTCGTACTGGGCGGGTGATTGGGGTTCACCCCCGTTCTCACGGACACTTACGATAAGGCCGATCGAGGCCCTGAGGAGTGTTCATGTCGAAGCGTAGGAAGTTCAGTGCGGAGTTCAAGCGTGGTGCGGTCGAGCAGGCCAGCCAGC
>JAEWGI010000040.1 GCA_023388355.1 Pseudomonadota bacterium | reverse complement strand
TGGGGTCGACCGACGGCTTCTCGACGAACTTCACCCGCCCGCCGCTGGCGCCGATGTCGATCTTGGCGATGCCCAGCCCGGTGGCCGCAAGCTTCAGTTCGGCGGTGGCGAACAGCAGCTTCGTCGGGTCGGGCAGCAGGCCGAAGCGGTCGATCATCTCCACCTGCAGTTCGCGCAGCCCGTCCTCGTCGCGCGCCGAGCTGATGCGCTTGTACAGGGTCAGGCGCGTGTGCACGTCGGGCAGATAGTCTTCGGGGATCAGTGCCGGTGCGTGCAGTTCGACTTCCGCGCCGCGGTAGGCGGGCTCGTCGATATCCGGCAGATTGCCCTGGCGGATCGAGCGCACCGCGCGCTCGAGCAGCTCGGTGTAGAGGCTGAAGCCGACCTCGGCCATCTGCCCGCTCTGGTCCTCGCCCAGCAGTTCGCCCGCGCCGCGGATCTCCAGGTCGTGGGTGGCCAGGGTGAAGCCGGCCCCGAGTTCGTCCATCGATGCGATCGCGTCCAGCCGCTTCTGCGCATCGGAGGTGATCGAGCGCGGATCGGGCACGACCAGGTAGGCGTAGGCGCGGTGATGCGAGCGGCCGACGCGGCCGCGCAGCTGGTGCAGCTGGGCCAGGCCGAACCTGTCGGCGCGGTTGATGATGATGGTGTTGGCGTTGGGGATGTCGATGCCCGATTCGATGATGGTCGAGCACAGCAGCACGTTGAAGCGCTGCTTGTGGAAGTCGAGCATCACCTTTTCCAGCTCGCGCTCCGGCATCTGCCCGTGGGCGATGCCGATGCGCGCGTCCGGCACCAGCTCCTGCAGCTGGCGCTGCATGCGGCCGATGCTCTCCACGTCGTTGTGCAGGAAGTAGACCTGGCCGCCGCGCGCGAGCTCGCGCTGGAAGGCTTCGCGCAGCATGGCGTCGTCCCAGGCGTGGACGAAGGTCTGAACCGCCAGCCGGTGCGCGGGCGGGGTGGCGATGATCGACAGGTCGCGCAGTCCGGCCATGGCCATGTTCAGCGTGCGCGGGATCGGCGTGGCGGTGAGGGTGAGCAGGTGCACGTTGGCGCGCAGCGCCTTGAGCGCCTCCTTCTGGCGCACGCCGAAGCGCTGCTCCTCGTCGACGATGACCAGGCCGAGGTCCTTGAACTTCACGTCCTTCTGCAGCAGGCGGTGGGTGCCGACGATGACGTCGATCGTGCCTTCGGCCAGCTTCTCCAGCTCGGCCTTGATCTCCCTGGTGCTCTTGAAGCGCGACAACACCTCGACCTTGAGCGGCCAGTCGGCGAAGCGGTCGCGGAAGTTGCGGTAGTGCTGCTCGGCCAGCAGGGTGGTGGGCACCAGCACCGCCACCTGTTTGCCGGCGGCCGCTGCTACGAAGGCCGCGCGCACCGCAACTTCGGTCTTGCCGAAGCCGACGTCGCCGCAGACCACGCGGTCCATCGGCTGGCTCGAGCCGAGGTCGCGGATCACCGCCTCGATCGCCCCGTGCTGGTCGGGCGTTTCCTCGAACGGGAAGGTCGCGGCAAAGGGCTCGTACATCGCGCGGTCGACCTGCAGGGCAAGCCCGGCACGCGCCTGGCGCTTGGCCTGGATCTCGAGCAGTTCGGCGGCGACGTCGTGCACCTTCTCCTGCGCCTTGCGCTTGGCCTTGCTCCACTGCTCGCCGCCAAGCGAGTGCAGCGGCGCGGTGTCGGGCGAGGCGCCGGAGTAGCGGCTGACCAGCTGCAGTTGCGCAACCGGAACGTACAGGCGGTCGCCCTTGGCGTATTCGATGTCGAGGTATTCGCCGGCCTGTCCGCCGGCTTCGAGCGTGACCAGTCCGCGATAGCGGCCGACGCCGTGGTCCTCGTGCACGATCGGCGCGCCTTCGGCCAGCTCGCCGAGGTCGCGGATGATCGCCTCGGGCTCGCGCCCGGCACGTTTGCGCCGGCGCGGCTGCGAGGCGCGTTCGGGGAACAGCTGGCGCTCGGTGAGGATGGCGATCCTGGGCGCATCGAGCGCGAAGCCGTCCTCCAGCGGCGCCACGGCAATGGCGAAGGACGGGGCCCCGGGGGAAGGCACTGCCCGGGTCCCGAGGAACGCGTTGAAATCGGCCAGCACCTCGGGCTTCAGGCCGGCCGCGTCCAGCATTTCCAGCAAGGCCTCGCGGCGGCCGGCCGAATCGGCGGCGACCAGGCTGCGACCGCCGTAGCTGGACAGGAACGACCTGAGCGCGGCCCCCGGCTCGCTGTCGCGCAGCGCCAGCGGCAGCGATGGCGCGGGCTGGTCGCCGAGCGCCGCGGCCTGCGCGTGGCGCGCGTGGGCTGCGCCGCACAGTTCGATCCGGTCGCTCCGGTTGAGCCGTTCACGCAGGGCGTCGGGCGCCATCCACAGCTCGTCCGGCGGCAGGATCGGGCGCTCGATGTCGTGGCGCAGCTGTTCGTGGCGCTCGCCGGCCTGCTTCCAGAAGTGGTCGGCCGCCTCCAGCGCGCCCTCGTCGACCAGCGGCAGGGTGCGCGGCGCGAGGTAGTCGAACAGGGTCGCGGTGGCGTCGAAGAACAGCGGCAGGTAGTACTCGATGCCGGCCGGCGCGATGCCGGCCTTGAGGTCCTGGGCCAGGGCGCTGCGGCGGGTGTCGATGTCGAAGCGCTCGCGCAGCGCATCGAAGGCCGCCGCCAGCGCGTCCGCGTCGGTGGGCACCTCGCGCCCGGGCAGCATGCGCACCGCGTCGACCCGGTCGAGCGAACGCTGGGTCTCGGGATCGAAGCCGCGGATCGATTCGATCTCGTCGTCGAACAGCTCCACGCGATAGGGGCCGGCGGCACCCATCGGATAGACGTCGAGCAGGCCGCCGCGCACCGCGAAGTCGCCCGGGTCGAACACCTGCGGCACGTTGCGGTAGCCCGCGCTTTCCAGCCGGCGCTTTTCCGCGTCGAGGTCGAAGGTCTGGCCGACCCGCACATCGAAGGTGCCGCCGATCGCGTATCGCGGCGGTGGCAGGCGCTGGAGCAGCGTCTGCACCGGCACGATCACGATCGCCGGGCGGGTCAGCGCAGGCAGTCGCAGCAGGGTGGACAGGCGCTGGGAGACGATGTCCGGATGCGGGCTGAAGCGGTCCCAGGGCAGGGTTTCCCAGTCCGGGAACGCCACCACCGGCAGCTCCGCGTCATTGCCGAGCAGGGTGTGCAGGTCGGCTTCGAGCTGGTGCGCGGCGTGGGTGTCGCGCGCGACCAGCAGCAGCGGCGCCTCGTGCGCGCGGGCAGCGCGCGCGGCGTGCCAGGCCAGTGCGCTGCGGCTGGCGGGGGCGCGCCACCAGGCGCGGGGCTGGCCCGGGCGCGGCAGCGGCGGGGCGGGGAAATCTGCGGGCATCAATCGGTTCCGACAAGCACGACGACGCCGGCAGCGGCGCTGCCAGCGTGCGAAAGCGCATATTTTAACGTGCGCGGCGGGCCGGGTCCGGGCGGGGCGGCGGCGCTCAGGCGTCCGCGGTACGCAGCCACTGCAGCCGGTGCGCCCCGCCCGTTGGCGTCAGCGCGGTCTGCAGCGCCGGCAGCAGGTCGGCAAGCACGTCCTCGAAGCGCCACGGCGGATTGCACAGCAGCAGGCCGCTGCCGTTCATGCGCAGCGCCGATTCCTCCGGCCGCACCATCAGCTCGGCAATCAGCACCGACTTCGCCGGCAGGTGCGCGGCGCGGCGCAGGAACGGCTTGAGCGTCAGCCGCTGCTTGATCGGATACCACAGCACGAACATGCCCTGCGGCCAGCGCGTCAGGCCCGCGCGCAGCGCGGCCAGCACCGGATCGAACTCCGCGCGTTGGGCCTCGTAGGGCGGATCGACCAGCACCAGGCCGCGGCCGATGCGGGTCGCGCCGGATTTCGGCGGCAGCAGCGCGGCAACCGCCGCATAGCCGTCGCGCTGGTGCACGCCCACGCGCGGATCGCCGGCGAAGCAGCGCCGGAGCGCTGCGGCCTCGTCGGGCTGCACTTCGCAGCAGGCGATGGCGTCGTGCTCGCGCAGCGCATGCGCCAGCAGCCAGGGCGAGCCGGGATACGCGCTGTCGCCGTGGCGCGCGCGGCAGGCGGCGATCGCCTCGCGGTAGCGGTCCAGCGCCGGCACCCCGCGCGCGCGCCGCAGCAGCGTGCCCACCCCCTCGACCGCTTCGCCGGTACGGCGCGCGGCTTCGTCGTCGAGGCTGTACAGCCCGCGCCCGGCATGGGTGTCGAGCGCGAAGCACGGTGCCGGCTTGGCCGCCAGCGCCTCGCACAGCGCGAGCAGGACGCTGTGCTTGAGGACGTCGGCGTGGTTGCCGGCGTGGTAGGCGTGGCGGTAGTTCATGGGTTCGTGATTGGTGATTGGTGATTGGTGATTCGAAAGGGCAGGCAGGGATGGATCGTAGCTGACGGACCCGGGCGGTTGGCGGCATGATGGCATCCGCCGGCCCGCCGCGGCAGTCCGGCTGTCCAGCCACCACCCACCACCCACCACCCACCACCCACCACCCATCACCAATCACCAATCACCAATCACCAATCACCAATCACGGCCCCATGCCCCGCATCCTGCTCGTCGAAGACGAACCCGCCATCGCCGCCACCGTCCTCTACGCCCTGCGCGAGGAAGGCCACGCGGCCACCCACTGCCTGACCGCGGGCGAGGCGCTGCGGGCGGCGGACGCGGAAGCGTTCGACCTGGCGATCCTGGATGTGGGCTTGCCCGACCTGGGCGGATTCGCCCTGTGCCGGAAGCTGCGCGAGGGGCGCGACCTGCCGGTGATCTTCCTGACCGCGCGCCAGGAGGAGGCCGACCGCATCCGCGGCTTCGAACTGGGCGCCGACGACTACGTGTCCAAGCCCTTCTCGCCGCGCGAACTGGTGGCGCGGGTGCAGGCGGTGCTGCGCCGGGTGCAGGCTGGCGGCGAAGTGGCCGCGCGCGCGCCGGATGCGGCCGGCTTCGAACACGACCCCGAAGGCCTGCGCGTGCGCTACCGCGGCCGGTTGCTGGAGCTGACCCGATACGAGTACGGCCTGCTGGCCGCGCTGCTGGCGCGACCGGGCGCGGTGCTCAGCCGGGGGCAGTTGATGGACAGGGTCTGGGGCGATGCGCTCGAGACCGGCGACCGCACCATCGATACCCACGTCAAGACCCTGCGCGCGAAGCTGCACGCGGTCGCGCCCGCCGCCGACCCGATCCGCACCCACCGCGGTCTGGGCTATTCGCTCGACCCGGGCTGAGCGCGGCATGCGGATCGGGCTGCGCATCCTGCTGGGCTACTTCGTGATCGTGGCGATCGCCGCGATCCTGCTGCTGCAGGTGTTCGTCGCCGAGGTCAAGCCGGGCGTGCGCCAGGCGATGGAGGACACCCTGGCCGACACCGCCAACGTGCTCGCCGAGCTGGCCACCGACGACATGCTGGCCGGGCGCATCGCCGACGGCCGCTTCGCCGCACGCATCGCCGCGCTGGAGCAGCGCGACATCGGCGCGCGGATCTGGAACTTCGGCAAGGACGCGGTGAGCTACCGGATCACGGTGGCCGACGCGGCCGGGATCGTGGTCTACGACTCGGCCGGGCTGGCGCTGGGCCAGGACCATTCGCGCTGGAACGACGTCTACCTGACCCTGCGCGGCCGCTACGGCGCACGTTCGACCCGCAGCGATCCGGACGACGATTCCTCGTCGGTGATGTACGTGGCCGCGCCGATGCTCGACGGCGACGACCGCATCGTCGGCGTGCTCACGGTGTCCAAGCCCAACCGCGCGATCGAGCCGTTCATCCAGCGCAGCGAGCGCATCGTGCGCCGCTGGGGCCTGGTGCTGCTGGGCGCGGCGCTGGCGATCGGGCTGTTCGCGGCCTGGTGGCTGTCGCGCCAGCTCGGTGGCCTGCGGCAGTACGCGCGCGCGGTGACCGAGGGCGAACGGGCGAGCCTGCCGCGCGCCGCCGGCGAGTTCCGGGACCTGGGCGAGGCGCTGGAGACGATGCGCGACCGGCTGGAGGGCAAGCAGTACGTCGAGCAGTACGTGCACAGCCTGACCCACGAGCTGAAGTCGCCGCTGACCGCGATCCGGGGCGCGGCCGAGCTGCTCGAGCAGCCGCTGCCGGAAGCCGACCGGCTGCGCTTCTCCGCCACCATCCGCGAACAGGGCGAGCGCGCCACCCGCACCATCGACAAGCTGCTGGCGCTGGCCGAGGTCGAACACCGCCAGCGCATCGAGCGGCCCGAAGCGGTGGACGTGGGCGCGCTGGTGGACGAGGCGCTGTCCGACGCCGCGCTGCGGGCGTCGGAAGCCGGCGTGCGGCTGGAGGCACGGATCGACGCCGGCCTGCCCGCGCTGCGCGGCGACCGCTTCCTGCTGCGGCAGCTGCTGGGCAACCTGCTCGACAACGCCATCGACTTCTCGCCCGCCGAAGGCACGGTCGTGATCCGGGCCGCGCGCGACGGCGCCGGCCTACGCCTGGAGATCGCCGACCGGGGGCCGGGCATCCCGGACTACGCCGGGGGCCGCGTGTTCGAACGCTTCTATTCGCTGCCGCGACCGCGCAGCGGCGCGCGCAGCAGCGGCCTGGGCCTGGGCTTCGTGCGCGAGGTGGCGGCCCTGCACGGCGGCGAGGCCGACCTGCGCAACCGCGACGGCGGCGGCGCGGTGGCGACCGTGAGGCTGCCGCCGGCGTAGCGCGGCCGGATGGCGCCCGCGGCGCACTTCACCCCCGCCACACACATCCGCCATCGTCCCCACGCGCGCGCGGCCGAGCCTGTGCACCGACATTCCCTGATGGAGGCGGTGCGATGCGACTTTGGCTGAAGATCATGATGGTGCTGGGGATGACCCTGGCGATCCTGTTGCCGCTGATGATGATCCGCGGCGTGATCCAGGAGCGGCAGGTCTGGCGCGAGGGCGCGGTGCGGGACGTGGCGGCCAACTTCGGCGGCCGCCAGGTGTTCGCCGGTCCGGTGCTGGTGGTGCCCTGGGTCGAAACCGTGGAGGAGCAGGTCGCCGACGAGGACGGCGGCGCGCCGCGCACGGTCCGGCGGCGGACGGAAGGGCGCTGGACGTTCTTTCCCGAAACGCTCGACGTCGGCGGCACCCTGCACCCCGACACCCGCCGGCGCGGGCTGCACGAGGTGCGCGTCTACCAGTGGGACGGCGTGGCCAGCGCCTCGTTCGACCTGCGCCTGCCGCCCGCCGCCCAGGGTGTCGAACGCGAGCTCGGCCGGCCGTGGCTGAGCTGGGGCATCGCCGACGTGCGCGGCCTGCGCGGCACGCCGAAGCTGCAGCTGGACGGGCGCGCGGCGCGGCTTGAGCAGGGCATCGGCCATGCCGACGGTCCCGGCCTGCACCTGCGCCTGGACCCGCCGCCGGCCGATGGACGGATCGCGCTGGACACGCGCCTGGAGCTGCAGCTGCGCGGCACCGAGTCGTTCGCCATGCTGCCGGTGGCCCGCAACAACGAGCTGCGCCTGGCCTCGCCGTGGAAGCATCCGAGGTTCGACGGCGTTTCGCCCCAGCACGACGTCGATGGCGAAGGCTTCCGCGCGCGCTGGCAGGTGGCCGCGGTGGCCAGCAACGCGCAGCGGCGCCTGCTCCAGGAGCCGTCGGTGGTCGCGCAGGCCAGCGTCATGGAGGCGTATCCGGGCGGGTGGTGGACGCCCGAGCCCGACGCCGTGAGCGTGTCGCTGGTCGACCCGGTCAATCCCTACCTGCAGGCCGAACGCGCGACCAAGTACGGGCTCCTGTTCGTGCTGCTGACCTTCGTCGGCTTCTTCATGTTCGAACTGATCAAGCAGCTGCGCATCCACCCGATCCAGTACGGGCTGGTGGGGCTGGCGCTGGCGATCTTCTTCCTGCTGCTGGTCAGCCTGTCCGAGCACATCGACTTCGGCCGCGCGTACCTGGCGGCGAGCGCGGCCTGCATCGGCCTGCTGGGCTTCTACCTCTCGCACGTGCTGCGCAGCCGGATGCGCGGCACCGGCTTCGCCCTGATGCTGGCCACGCTGTACGCCGCGCTCTACGGCCTGCTGGTGTCGGAGGACAACGCATTGGTGCTCGGTGCGGGACTCCTGTTCATGATCCTGGCCGCGATCATGGTGGTGACGCGCAAGGTCGACTGGTACCAGCTGTCGGCGCGGGTGGGCGAGGGGAGGGGCTGAGCAAGGGCGGGGACAGGGACGTCCAGCGCCCGGCCCCGGAGGCGAAGCCGTGCGGGATCACGGATGCGGGCGTCCGCGACCCGGCCATCCAGGGCTCGAGGGCGTGCGCGGCGGTATCGGACGATGCCGCCGCGCTGCGCATCCGGCTGCCCCGCGGCCGTCGCCGGTTCAGTCGCGCACGGGGCGCAGGAACAGCAGCAGGAAGTGGAAGAACTCCGCCCTCGGCGCCAGCGCGTGGCCCACCACGTCCCAGCCGGCCGTGGCGGCCTCGCGCGCGTAGGCGGCGGCGCCGGCGGCGGGCGTGATGCGGCGCGAGTCGGTGCCGTAGAAGGCCGCACGGCGCTGCATCTGCTGTTCGAACGTCGGCGTGGCGAAACGCGGATCCTGGTTCATCAGGTCCGGATCGGTGATGAAGTTGAGCGCCAGCACCGCGTGCGGCGCCTCGCGGTCGAAGTGGCGGAACACGCCCGGCATCGCGTCGAAATGCTCGCAGTAGTCGTAGTAGACGCCGCCCAGGTTGTTGTCCAGCACGATCAGGTCGTAGGTCCCGAGCCTCGGGTCGCCCTCGTTGAGCATGCGGAAGCTGTCGCCGTGGATCGCGGTGACGTTGGGCGCGAGCGTCGCGGCCAGGCGGGCGAAGTCCCGGTCGATGTCGCACAGGTGGGCGTGGGTCGCGCGGTCCAGGTAGCTGTGCGACATGTTGATGCCGGAGCCGGCGAAGGGGTCGAGCACCCTCGGGCTCTCCAGCGGGAAACCATGCGCGGCGCAGAGCCAGAACACGGTGTCCATGTGGAAGGTGACGCGCGAATAGCTCTGGATCGGCGGAACCGCCGCCTGCAGCCCCTTGACGCCGGCGATGGCGGCGCGTCGGGTCCAGAAATGGATGTCCTTGGAGATCGGGCTCATGCAGGGCTCCCTTGGGGGACAACGGGGGCGGCCGCGTGCATCATGTGCTTGGCAGCTGCTGCGACGCGCACCGTTCTGGAACTACGCGGCTGACGGAATCTTCAGGACAGTCGGACAGGGTCGGCGTTCATGTTGGAGACCAGAATCGAGGTTGTGACGGGACGCGCCGCCACCGTGCATCTGCCCGACGTCGCGGCGCTGCGCATCGCGGTGTTCCGCGAATGGCCGTATCTGTACGCCGGCGACGACGACTACGAACATCGCTACCTGCACGCCTACGCCGCCTCGCCGCACAGCGTGTTCGTGCTGGCGCTGGCAGGTGGGCGGGTGGTCGGTGCATCCGCCGGACTGCCGCTGGCCGACGATGCGGCGGAGTTCCAGGCGCCGTTCCTCTTCCGCGGTATCGCGCCGGAGCGAGTGTTCTACTTCGGCGAGTCCGTGCTGCTTCCGGAATATCGCGGGCGTGGCGTGGGCCATGCCTTCTTCGACCAACGCGAGGCGCATGCGCGCGCACTCGGCGGCTTTGCGCTGACGGCGTTCGCCGCGGTCGACCGCGAGCCGGGCGATCCGCGCCGCCCGCCTGCGCACCGCGGCAACGAGGCGTTCTGGACCGGACGCGGCTATGCGCGCCAGCCGGGCCTGACCATGCAGCTGGACTGGGACGAGGTCGGCGCGGGGGCCTGCAGCCACGCGCTCACGTTCTGGACCCGACCGCTGGAGGCCGGGGCATGAGGATTGCCGCGGCAAAGTATCCGGTCGCGGCGCCGGCCTCGTTCGCCGACTTCGGCGACCGCCAGCGCCGGCTGCTCGAAGGCGTGGCCGCGCGCGGCGCGCGGATCGCGCTGCTGCCCGAATACCTGTCGCTGGAGCTGGGCGCGAGCTTCGATGCCGCGGTTGCCGGCGACCTGGCCGCGACGCTGGCGGCGATCCAGCGCCATCGCGGGGACTGGCTGGCGCTGTACTCGGGCATCGCCCGCGACACCGGCATGCTGGTGGTGGCCGGCAGCTTCCTGCTCGACGTCGGCGGCGGCCGCTATCGCAACCGCTGCGACCTGTTCACTCCCGCGGGAGGACATGCCTGGCAGGACAAGCTGCAGCTGACCGGATTCGAAAAGCAGGCCGGGGCGATCGAGGGCGGCGATGCGCTGAAGGTGTTCGACCACGACGGGCTGCGCCTGGCCGTGGCGGTCTGCTACGACAGCGAGTTCCCGCTGCCGGTGCGCGCGCAGTACGAGGCCGGCGCGCGCCTGCTGCTGGTGCCCAGCTGCACCGACACCGCCGCCGGCGCGACCCGCGTGCGCGTGGGCTGCCTGGCGCGGGCGCTGGAAAACCGCTGCTTCGTCGCGCATTCGGTGACCGCGGGCGCGGCGCCGTGGAGCCCGGCGCTCGATGCCAACACCGGCGAGGCGGCGCTGTACGCGCCGATGGACGCGGGCTTTCCGGACGATGGCGTGCTGGCATCGACCCGCGACGGCGGCGACTGGGCGATCGCCGACATCGATCCGGCGGCGCTGGAGGCTTCGCGCGACACGGCGCAGGTGGCGAACGATCGCGACTGGCGGGGGCAGGCGATGCCGCCGCTGGCCACGGCGCGGGTTGAACGCCTGGACTGATGTCCCTCGCATCCCGGTCGCGGCTGAAGCCGCTCCTGCAACAGAAGTGACATTCTCCTGTAGGAGCGGCTTCAGCCGCGATCGCGAACGACACGCCCCGCACCTTCGAAGCGCCCACGGGTCGACCACGGCCCGCGCCTCAACCCGACAGCGGCATCCCGATCCCGATCGACAGCCCCGCCAGCGCACCACCGATCGCCGTCGCCGCGATCACGTCGCTGGGATAATGCAGCCCCAGCACCACGCGCGACACCGCCACGCTGGCGGTGAAGGGCACCAGCAGCCAGGCCAGCGCCGGATACCAGGCCAGCGCCACCACGCTGAAGGCGACCGCGTGCAGGGTGTGTCCGGAGGGGAAACTGAATTCGTCCAGCGGCGCCACCCAGGCCCGGATACGGCCGTCGGCTGCGAACGGGCGAGGTCGCCTGGTCCAGCGCTTGAGCGCCTTGTACAGCGTCAGCGCCGCGGTCCCGGTGATCGCCAGGTGCGCGCTCGCCGCCAGGCCGTCGCGACCGTCGGCGAGGATCATCGCCGCCATCAGCACGTACCAGAACACGCCGTCGCCGAGTCGGCTCACCGCGGCGAAGTAGCGGCGGATGCCGATTCGCGCGCCGGCGCGGTTGGCGCGCAGGCACCAGCCCGAGTCGCTGCGCGACCACCAGCTAGGCTGCGGCGCGGCCGACATCGACGGGCTGCCCCTTTGCCAGGCCGGCCAGCAGCCGGTCGAAGTCTTCCGCCACGCGCTGCGTCGACAGCCCGGCCACCGCCGCCCGCGCGGCGCGGCCCATCCGCCGCATCGCCATGACATCGGCGCCGATGCGCGCGACCGCGGCGAGGAAGGCGGATTCGTCGCCCGGCTCGATCGCCGCGCCGTGTTCACCGTCGCGCAGGTGCTCGCGCGCCGCGCCGTAGTCGTAGGCGACCGTGGCGATGCCGCTGGCCATGGCTTCGAGGGTGACGTTGCCGAAGGTCTCGCTGCGGCTGGGGAAGACGAACAGGTCGGCGCTGGCGAACAGCCGTGCCAGCAGCTCGCCGCGCTGCACGCCGGTGAACACGAAATCCGGATTGTCGCGCTGCAGTGAGACGGCCAGCGGGCCATCGCCCACCCACACGAAACGGGCGTCCGGACGCAGCGCCTGCAGCCTGCGGAACGCGCGTACCGCCAGCGACAGGTTCTTTTCCGGAGCCACGCGTCCGACGTGGATCAGCAACGGCGCGTCGCCGACGGCGCCCAGGCGGGCACGCAGCGCCTGACGGCGCTGCGCCGGGTCGAACCTCTGCGTGTCCACTGCGCGCGACAGCAGCCGCGCGTGGCGGAACCCGGCATGGTCGAGGAAGCCCTTGAGTTCCCGCGTCGGCACCAGGGTGGCATCGGCACGGTTGTGGAAGTTGCGCATCCAGCGCAGCGCCACCGGCTCCAGCCACGGCATGCGGTAGTCGCGCATGTATTCGTCGAAGCGGGTGTGGAAGCCGGTGGCGCAGGGAATGCCCAGCCGCCTCGCGGCCCGCAGCGCCGACCAGCCCAGCGGGCCTTCGGTGGCGATGTAGATCGCATCCGGACGCGCGTCCGACCATGTATCCAGCAGCCGCCGGGTCGCGGGCAGGCCGGCGCGCAGCCCCGGGTAGCGGGGCAGGGCGACGCTGCGCACCAGGGTGTCGGAGGCGACGGATGCGTCTGCGTCCTGGCGCGGGCGCACCAGGGTCACGACGTGACCACGATCGCGCAGGCCGTGCTCGAGCGACTGCACGGTCAGTGCCACGCCGTTGACTTCCGGCGGGTAGGTCTCGGTGACGAGGGCGTAGCGCATGGGGCCTCCGTGTGTTGGCCCATGCTGGCGGCAGAGGATGAAGCGGGCGTTGCAGGCCGATGACCGGTCGATGACGCCATGCGCGCCGCCGCCGCTATCCGGCGGCGATCACCAGCTGCACGCCCAGCGGCGCGATGTCGGCCGGTTCGCCCTCGAGGTCGGCGCGCAGCAGCGGACGATCCTCCAGCCAGCGACGGTCCAGCCGCAGCACCATGTGCGCGCCGTCCACGTCCAGCTCCAGCCGCGGGATCTCTTCCGAATCGCGCCCCCGGTGCAGCAGCGCCGAGACGCGCAGCAGGGCAGCGCTCCTGCGCGCGGCGCCGAGCAGGCGGTCGGGCAGGGCGTCGAAGGCGGACTTGGGGATGCGCCGGCGATGGGTGCGCACCAGCGCGGCGAGGAACTGCTGCTCCTGGCGCGAGAATCCGGCGATGTCCGAATGCTCGATCACGTAGGCGCCATGCACCTGGTACTGGCTGTGAGCGATCGCCAGGCCCACCTCGTGCAGGCGCGCGGCCCAGGCCAGCATCAGCAGGTCGTCCGGGTCCAGCTTCCAGCCCGGTGCAGCCTGCTCGAACAGGCGCATCGCGGTGCCCTCCACGCGCGCGGCCTGGAACTCGTCGATGCCGTAGCGCCGGGTCAGGGCGATGATCGAGGTCTCGCGCGGATCGTGGCCGCTGCCGCGTCCGAGCATGTCGTACAGCACGCCCTCGCGCATCGCCGCCTTGCTGACCGCCATCCGCTCCAGCCCGAGCGCGTCGAATGCGGCCTCCAGCACCAGCACACCGCCGGCGATGATCGCGCGGCGCTCGTCGGACAGGCCGGGCAGGTCGATGGCGTCGATGCTGCCGGCCTGCAGCAGCCGGTCGCGTACCTGCGGCAGCGCCTGGGCCGTCACCGCGCCCTTGGTCAGCTTCATTGCCGCACAGATCTCGCCGATCGCCTTGTTGGTCCCGGACGCGCCGATCGCCTCGTTCCAGCCCAGCGCGCGGTAGGCGTTGGCGAACTGCTGGAATTCCGCGCCTACCTCGATCACCGCTTCGCGCCATTTCCTCTTCGACAGCTTGCCGTTGCCGAAGAAGCGGCGGGTGGTGGCGATGCAGCCCACCTGCAGGCTCTCGCGCTCGATCGCCTGGAAGCTGCGGCCGATGATGCATTCGGTGGAACCGCCGCCGATGTCGACCACCAGCCGCAGGCAGCCTGGCTTGGGCGGCTGCGCGTGGGCCACGCCGAGATAGATCAGGCGCGCTTCCTCACGCCCCGAGATCACCTCGATGCCGTGGCCGAGCGCGGTCTCGGCCGGCATCAGGAACGACTGCGGCGCCGCCAGCAGGCGCACGCTGTTGGTCGCCAGCGCGCGCACCCGGTGCGGCGGGATGTCGCGGATGCGCTGGCCGAAGCGCGCCAGGCAGGTCAGCGCGCGGGCGCGCGCATCCGCCGACAGGCCGCCCTTGCCGTCCAGCCCTTCGCCCATGCGCACCGTCTCGCGCAGGCGGTCGACGATGCGCAGCTGGCCCAGGGTGTAGCTGGCCACGACCATGTGGAAACTGTTGGACCCCAGGTCGATCGCGGCCAGCATGTCGCCGTCGCGCAGCGGGGAGGCCAGTGATCCGGCCCGGGCAAGTGCATCGATCATCCGCAGAGTTTCGCCAGCAGCGCAGCCTGCGCCGAATGCGGGGGAGTATCGCCGATGGGTTCGAGCTTGCGGTAGATGCCGTCCTCGTGGAGCTGCCAGGCGTTGAGGTTGTCGGCCAGGTAGTTGTCGAGCGCCTCCTCCTTGACCCGCGCGGCCACCTCCGGGTCGAGCACCGGGAAGCAGGTTTCGACCCGCCGCAGCAGGTTGCGCTCGAGCCAGTCGGCGCTGGAGCAGTACAGTTCGGGCTGACCGTCGTTGTCGAACCAGTACACGCGGTGGTGTTCGAGGAACCGGCCGATGATGGAACGCACCCGGATGTTCTCCGACACGCCGGCGACGCCGGGGCGCAGCGAGCAGGCCCCGCGCACGATCAGGTCGATCGACACTCCGGCCTGCGAGGCCGCGTAAAGCGCCCGCATCACCTGCGGCTCGTTGAGCGCGTTCATCTTGGCGATGATGCGGCCGGGCCTGCCGTCGCGCGCATGGCGCGCCTCGCGCTCGATCCGGTGCAGGATCCCCGCGTGCAGGGTGAAGGGGGACTGCAGCAGGCGCGAGAGCGAGATCGCCGGCGCCAGCCCCGAAAGCTGCTGGAAGATCAGGTGGACGTCGTTGCCGACGTCCGGATCGGCGCTGACCAGGCCGATATCGGTGTAGGCGCGCGCGGTGCCGGAGTGGTAGTTGCCGGTGCCCAGGTGCACGTAGCGGCGCAGCTTGCGCCCTTCGCGGCGCACCACCAGCAGCATCTTGGCGTGGGTCTTGAAGCCGACCACGCCGTAGACCACCTGCACCCCCGCCTCCTGCAGGCGGTCGGCAAGCCCTAGGTTGGCCTCCTCGTCGAAGCGCGCGCGCAGCTCCACCACCACGGTCACGTCCTTGCCGTTGCGCGCGGCCTGCACCAGGTGCTCGACGATCGGCGAATCCTTGCCGGTGCGGTACAGGGTCTGCTTGATGGCCAGCACGTTCGGGTCGTCCGCCGCCTGCTTGATCAGTTCCAGCACCGGCGCGAACGAATCGAAGGGGTGGTGCAGCAGCACGTCGCCTCCGGCAACCAGGTCGAATATGGCCTCGCTGTTCTTCGGCACCCGTGGCTGGAAGGGCATGAACTTCAGGTCGGGCCGCTGCACCATGTCGTAGATCTGGCTCACCCGGTTGAGGTTGACCGGCCCGTCGATGCGGTAGACCGCGTTCTCCGGCAGCTCGAAATTCTGCAGCAGGGTGTGCACGATCGGCTTGGGGCAGTCGGCGGCGATCTCCAGCCGCATCGCGCGCAGGTAGCCGCGGCCCTGCAGTTCGTCGCGCAGCGCCAGCGCCAGGTTCTCCACCTCGTCCTCGTCGACGATCAGCTCGGAGTTGCGGGTCACGCGGAACTGGTAGGCGCCCCTGACCTCCATCCCGGGGAACAACTCGTGCACGAATTCCGACAGCACCGCCGACAGGAACACGAAGTCGTTGTCGCCGCCCGACACCCGTTCGGGCAGCTGGATGATCCGCGGCAGCGAGCGCGGCGCGCGCACGATGGCCAGGTTGCCCACCCGGCCGAACGCGTCGCGGCCCTTGAGCACCACCACGATGTTCAGCGACTTGTTGAGGATCTTGGGGAACGGATGCGCCGGGTCCAGGCCCAGCGGCGAGAGCACGGGCATGATCTCGTCGCGGAAGTAGGCGCGCAGCCAGCGGGTCTGGCGCGTGTTCCACTGGCTGCGCCCGAGCACGCGCACGCCGCGTTCGGTGAGCGCCGGGCGCAGCACCTGGTTCCAGCAGCTGTACTGCGCATCGACCAGCTCGGCGGCGCGGTCGTGGATGCGCTTGAGCACGGTTGCCGGCGCCAGCCCGTCGGGCGGCGTGGGCACGCTGCCGAAGTCCTGGGCGTGGCGCACGGTGGCGGCGCGGATCTCGAAGAACTCGTCGAGGTTGGTGCACGAGATGCACAGGTAGCGCAATCGCTCGAGCAGGGGCACTGATTCGTCCAGCGCCTGGGCAAGCACGCGGAAGTTGAAATCCAGCTGCGACAGCTCGCGGTTGAAGTACAGCGCGGGATCGCGCAGCGGATCGTTCTCGCCGGCGGCGGCCGCCGGCGCGGGATCGGGCGCGTGCGCACCGCGTCCGCGCGCCCTGGCGGGGCGGGGGGCTGGTTCGCCGGGTCGGTTCACAGGATGGCTCCGGAAGGGGCTGCGACGCGCGGTTCGACCCGCTCGGCGCCGAAATGGCAGGAGAAGGTGCTGCCGCGGCCGACTTCGCTGGCGATCTCCAGCCGCGCATGGTGCAGGTTCAGAACGTGCTTGACGATCGCCAGGCCCAGGCCGGTGCCGCCCGATTCCCGCGAACGGCTGGTGGACACGCGATAGAAGCGTTCGGTCAGGCGCGGCAGGTGGCTGGCGGGAATGCCGTAGCCGCTGTCGCTCACCGACAGCACCGCGCCCTGTCCGGCGCGTTCGAACCTGATCACGATGCTGCCGCCGGCCGGGGTGTAGCGCACCGCGTTGCTGACCAGATTGGAGAACGCGCTGTGCAGTTCGCGGATCGAACCGCTCAGGTCGATCCCGGCGGTGTCCTCGATCGTCACCAGGTGCCGCCCCTGGCTCAGCGCCTCGGCTTCGCGCCCGAGCGTGGCCAGCATCGAGGCCATCGCCACCGGCTCGTTCTCCACGCCTTCCTGCGCTTCCAGGCGCGACAGGGTCAGCAGGTCCTCGACCAGGCGGGTCATGCGCTGCGATTGCTGCCGCATCTCGCCGAGCATCGGCGCCCACTCGGGGTGCTCGTCGGGATCGAGCATGTCGAGGTAGCCGTGGACCACGGTCAGCGGCGTGCGCAACTCGTGCGAGACGTTGGCCACGAAATCACGTCGCATTTGTTCCAGCCGCATCATCCTGGTCACGTCGCGCACCACCACCAGCCACAGTTCTTCGGAATAGGGGGTCAGGTGCAGGGTGAGGCGGATGTCGGGGGAGGCGGGCGAGCTGGCGTCGAGCAGCGGCTCGGCGTTGCGTCCGGCCGCCAGCCAGTAGGCAATGCGCATGGTGCTCAGGCGTTCGCCAAGCGGCTGCCCGAGATCGTGCGGATAGCGCAGGCCGAGCAGCCGGCCTGCGGCCTGGTTGAACCACTGCACGCGCTGGGTGTTGCGCTCCACCACGACCACGCCATCGGGCAGGGCGGTGGCCAGGGCGCGGTAGGCGCGCAGCATCGCTACCAGCCGACGCTTGCGCGCGCGCATGTTGTCCTGGTTCTGGCGCAGCTGGCGCTCGAGCTCGTTCCACACGCCGCTGCCGCCGGGCTGCGGCTGGCGTCGGCGTGAACCCAGTTGCGCGATCACCCGGTGCAGCCGCCAATAGTGCCAGGCCACCACGCCCAGGGCCGCCAGCGTCAGCGCCGGCCACGGTTGACCCAGCAGCAGGCCCGCCAGCAGGGCGCCGGTCAGCGCCAGGGCCAGGTGGCCGAGGGTGCGGGTCCAGGCGGGGCGGGTTGGGGGAGGCATGGGCGGGGTGGCGGTTGGCGGTTGGTGGGGCGGGAGCCGGGACCCGGGACCCGGGGTGGGGATTCGGGGCTGGGGCGGTGTGATGCCCGATGTTAGCGGGGCGGCAGGTTTTGCCGGTTCGAATCACGAATCAGAGTCACGAAACGCCCCCCTGCCGCCAACCCCGAACGATCACACCGCCGCCGAGAACCGGTACCCCGCGCCGCGCACCGTCTGCACCATTCCGTCCATCCCCACCGGCTCGAGCGTCTTGCGCAGGCGGCGGATGTGCACGTCGACGGTGCGCTCCTCCACGTACACGGTGCCGCCCCAGATGTGGTCGAGCAGCTGGCTGCGGCTGTAGACCCGTTCGGGATGGGTCATGAAGAAGTGCAGCAGCCGGTATTCGGTGGGCCCGATGGTGACCGGTTCATCGCCGGCGAACACGCGATGGGCGGCGCCGTCGATGCGCAGGCCGCCG
Source organism: Pseudomonadota bacterium (assembly GCA_023388355.1). The sequence goes on along the minus strand of JAEWGI010000040.1, from coordinate 13,821 downwards.
ACGCCGACGCTGCCGTCCTCGTCGTCCTCGCGCGAGCGGCGCATCACGGCGCGGATCCGGGCCAGCAGCTCACGCGCCGAGAAGGGTTTGACCACGTAATCGTCGACGCCGGCCTCGAGGCCGCCGACCCGATCGTTCTCCTCGCCGCGTGCGGTCAGCATGATGATCGGAACTTCGCGGGTCAGCTCGTCCTTGCGCCAGCGCCGCGCCAGCTCCAGGCCGCTGGTGCCGGGCAGCATCCAGTCGAGCAGGATCAGGTCGGGCACCCGGTCGGCAATCGCCGACTGCGCCTCGCGCGCGTCGCCGGCATGGGCCGGCTCGAAATCGCCCTTGCGCAGGGCGAAGGCCACCATGTCGCGGATCGCGGGCTCATCGTCGACGATCAGGATGCGTTTTTGCACGTTACGTCCTGCCAGAGCCGGCCGGACCGGCCGATGACGGCATTAGACGACAGTTTTATGACTGCATTGTGACGCCGCCGGCGTGGCGTGCGCCCGGCAGTGCCGTCAGCGCCGACGGTTCAGGTCCGGATCGCGTATGCCCTGGCGGCGCAGCTCCAGGACCACCGGGGTGATCTGGCTGATCCTCGCGTCGATCCGGGCGCGGGCATAGTAATCGAGGTCGTCGCGCTTCTTGAGCGTGTTGAGCTGTACCAGGGCCTGCTCCTCGCGGCCGCTGAGGTAGGCCGCCTCGGCCCAGGCTTCGCCGGCGCGCACCGGGTCGCCCGCGATCTCGCTGGCGCGGGCGAAAGTGCGCTGGAATGCCGGGTCGCCGCCGCTGCCCGACTGCAGCGGACGCAGCACGTCGCGGGCCCGGCTGCCGGCTTCGGGCGTGTTGCGTGCGACCAGCACGTCGGCATAGGTCAGGGCCACGGCCGGGTGCCGCGGCATCCGTTCGAGCAGCGCCTCGAAGCGGCGGTCGGCCGCGGCCGGCCGGCCGGCGTGCGCTTCGGCCTCGGCCAGGCCGACGCTCAGCCATACATCGCCCGGGTGCCGTTCCAGCAGTGCCGCCAGGATCGCGGCCGCCTGCTCGCCGCGACCGGCGCGCAACTGCGCGATCGCCAGCCCGTAGCGCTGCGCGTCGTCGAGTTCGCGCGCACCGGCAATGAGCTCGTACTCGCGCAGCGCGGCCTCGGGGGTGTTCGCGCTCAGTACCCGCAGGCGCTCGCGCGCCCAGCCGAAGTCGCCGTTGCCGGTGGCGTCCAGTCCGCCCGCCAGGTTCAGGCCGGCGGGCAGCAGCAGGTTGTCGGTCGCGCGCAGGCCGCCCGGGACGATCACCCCGTCGAGCGGAATGCGCTCGGAGCGGGTCGCGTCGGGTGTCGAAACGGTGCCGGCGATCGTGCTTCCGCCCAGGCGTTCGGCGCGATCCTTGGCTTCGCCGATGCGGGTGGTGGTGACCGGATGGGTCTTGAGGTAGTCGGGCAGGCGCTCACGTTCGCCGCCCTGGTTGGTGCGCGAGACGGCCTGCATGCGCTCGAACATGCTGGCCATCGCCGCCGGCTCGTAGCCGCTGCGGGCCAGGGTGCGGATGCCGATGCGGTCGGCTTCCGATTCGTTGGAGCGGGTGTAGTTGATCTGGCGCTGGGCAGCCAGACCCTGGGCGGTGGCGATCGCGGCCATCGAAGCGTCGTCCGAGGAATTTCCACCCGCCGACTGCGCGATCGCGATCGCGCCCAGCATCGCCAGCAGCAGCGGGATGCTGTCGCGCTGCGCGCGCTCCACGCTGCGCAGCACGTGCGCCTGGGTGACGTGCGCCACCTCGTGGCCCAGCACCGCGGCCACCTCGTCCTCGGATTCGGCCGCCAGCACCAGGCCGGCGTTCATGCCGATGTAGCCGCCGAGGGTGGCGAAGGCGTTGATGCTGCGGTCCTTCATCATGAAGAAGGTGAAGCGCTGCGACGGATCGTCGCTGGCCGCGCCCAGGCGGTTGCCGGTGGCCTGCAGCCAGCCGTCGACCAGCGGATCCTCCAGCACGTAGTCGTAGTGGCGCAGCTGGGCCAGCAGCATGCGTCCGTACTCGGCCTGCTGGGCCGGGCCGAGCACGCTGGCGGCGGATGATCCGATGTCGGGCAGCCGGCTTTCCTGCGCATGCGCGCCGGCGCCGCCCACCAGCGCCAGCAGGGCGACGGTGAACAGTGTGCAAAGGCGGGCGAGGCAGGGGCGCATGGCGGTCCAGGAGAACGGGGCGAGGCGGGTGGCGCTCGCTGCCAGCATGCAGGGGCGCCCCGCGCGGGGAGTGAATCCGATGTTAATCGTTTGCTGCGTTCCGTCGCCGGAGGTGGAAAAGCGCCGGGCGCGCGCCCAACATTCGACCGACCCCCGCACAGCAGGTTCCCCCGTGGCCGAAACCTCCTCCGGCGCGCAGCCGACCATCACCCTCTACACCAGCGCGATCTGCGGCTACTGCGTGGCCGCCAAGAACTTCCTGCGCAGCCGTGGCCTGGAATGGGAGGAGGTCCGGATCGACCTGGACCCCGCCGAACGCGAGCGCATGGTGGCGCGCACGCGCCGCACCTCAGTGCCGCAGATCTTCATCGGCGAGGTCCACGTCGGCGGCTACGACGACATGATGGCGATGCACCGCGAAGGCAGGCTCGAACCGCTGCTGGGTGGCTGAACGGCCGCGACCAGCGTCGACGCTGGCCAGGATCGAGCGCCCGCGCGGTGCCCCGTGACTTTGGTCGGATTGGGGCGATACCCGGCTTTCGGGCATAATTTCACATTGAACCAATTTCCACGCCGCGCCTCTTGCGCGGCGTCTTTTGCATGGACATCCCCCAATGAACCAGACAATCACGGTCATCCGCGGCGACGGCATCGGCCCGGAAATCATGGACGCCACCCTGCACGTGCTCGACGCGATGGACGTCGGCCTGGACTACGAGGAGGCCGATGCGGGCCTGGCGGCGCTGGAGAAGCACGGCGAACTGCTGCCGCAGGCGACCATGGACTCGATCCGACGCAACGCGATCGCGCTCAAGAGCCCGCTGACCACCCCGGTGGGCGAGGGCTTCTCCTCGATCAACGTCGAACTGCGCAAGCGCTTCGACCTGTACGCCAACGTGCGCCCGGCCAAGTCGTTCCCGAACACGAAGTCGCGCTTCCCCGCCGGCGTGGACGTGATCACGGTCCGCGAGAACACCGAGGGCGCCTACATCGGCGAGGGCCAGTCGATCACCGAGGATGGCGAAACCGCCACCCTGCAGCAGAAGATCACCCGCAAGGGCTCCGAGCGCATCGTCCGCTACGCCTTCGAGCTGGCGCGCAACACCGGTCGCAAGAAGATCACGGTGGTGCACAAGGCCAACATCCTCAAGACCACGTCCGGCCTGTTCCTGAAGGTGGCGCGCGAGGTGGCCGCGCAGTATCCGGAAATCGAGTGCAACGAGATGATCGTCGACAACACCTGCATGCAGCTGGTGATGCGGCCGGAGCAGTTCGACGTGATTGTCACCACCAACCTGTTCGGCGACATCATTTCCGACCTGTGCGCCGGCCTGGTGGGCGGCCTGGGCCTGGCCCCGGGCGCGAACATCGGCGCCGACGCGGCGATCTTCGAGGCCGTGCACGGAACCGCTCCGGACATCGCCGGGCAGGGCAAGGCCAACCCTTGCGCCCTGCTGCTGGGCGCGGCGCAGATGCTCGACCATCTCGGCAAGCCCGACGACGCGGCGCGCCTGCGCAAGGCCATCGTCGCCACGCTGGAGGCGAAGGACAGCCTGACCCCGGACCTCGGCGGCAGCGGCAACACCATGTCCTTCGCGAAGGCCATCGCCTCCCGGATCTGATCGCGACCGTCTGCGGTCGTGAGGCGATCTGTCGGGCCGCGCCACGGACGGCAGGCCTGCTCCGCGAATGTCCCCGGGCATCCGCCAGCGGCGGATGCCGGCCCCCTTGATTTCGCTGCGCAGGCCAGCCATCCGCGGCGCGACGCGTGACGCACTCCAGAAAAACACCGCACAATCGCCGTTTTCCCGGGCCGTCTCGATGACCATCCGCCCCAGCGCGCTCGCGCTGACCCCGCTGCTGCTGTTCCTCGCGATCTTCTTCAGCGCCGGGCTGTACTTCATCGCCCTCGGCGACCCGATGGGCTTCTACCAGCTGCGCGCGCCGGTCGCGATCCTGCCGGCGCTGGCGCTGGCCGCCTGGATCGCCTGGCGGCGCGGGGTGCGTCCCGGCGAGACCCTGCTGCAGGGCATGGGCGATCCGAACATCGTGCTGATGTGCCTGATCTTCCTGCTCGCCGGCGCCTTCGCCTACGTCTCCAAGGCGATCGGCGCGGTGGATGCGGTGGTCTCGCTGGGCATTGGCGCGCTGCATCCGGCGCTGCTGCTGCCGGGGCTGTTCGCGATCGGCTGCGTCGTCTCGCTGGCGATCGGCACCTCGATGGGCACGATCGCCGCGGTGGTGCCCATCGCGATCGGGGTGGCCGATGCCGCCGGGCTCGACCGGGTCCTGGTGACCGGGGCGGTGGTCGGCGGGGCCATGTTCGGCGACAACCTGTCGGTGATCTCCGACACCACCATCGCCGCCACCCGCACCCAGGGCGCGCAGATGCGCGACAAGTTCCGCGAGAACTTCAGGATCGCGCTGCCCGCCGCGCTGCTGACCATGGTCCTGCTCGGCTTTGCCGGCGACGCGGCCCCGGTCCAGGCCGATACCACCGCGCCGGCCTGGCTGGCGCTGCCCTACCTGCTGGTCCTGGTGCTGGCCCTGGCCGGACTGGACGTGCTGCTGGTGCTGGGCATCGGCCTGGCCGTGGCCGGCGGCTTCGGCCTGCTGTTCGTCGACGGCTATGGCCTGCACCAGTACGCCGGCGACATCTGGATCGGGTTCGAGGGCATGGTCGAAATCCTGCTGTTGTCGCTGCTGATCGGCGGCCTCGCCGGGCTGATGCAGGCCAGCGGCGGCCTGGCCTGGCTGGCCGGGCTGATCGCACGCTTCGCACGCGGCCACACCGGCCGGCGCACCGGCGAGTTCAGCATCGCCGCGCTGGCGACCACGGCCAACGTGTTCACCGCCAACAACACGGTCGCGATCCTGGTCGGTGGCAGCGTGGCGCGCGACATCGCCCGGCGCCACGGGATCAGCCCGCGCCGCGCCGCCAGCGTGCTCGACATCTTCGCCTGCGTGCCGCAGGGACTGCTGCCCTACGGCGCGCAGCTGCTGCTGGCCTCGTCGCTGGCTGCGGTCTCGCCGTTGGCCCTGGCCGGCAGCGTCTGGTACTGCTCGCTGCTGGCGCTGGTGGCGATCGGATTCATGGCCTGGCCGAGGCGGGCCGCTCCGGCGACCGACGGGCAGGCCGCGGACGCCTCCGCGCCCACGGCCTAGCCTCTACCGCCGGGTACGAAAAAGGCGCCCGCATGCGCCTTCTCCGATGCCGGCCGGGGCCGGGCTCAGTTGCGCGACTGCAGCTTGGCCAGCAGGCGCAGGAACTCGATGTACAGCCACACCAGCGTCACCATCAGGCCGAACGCGCCGTACCACTCCATGTACTTCGGCGCGCCCTGCTCGACGCCGGTTTCGATGAAGTCGAAGTCCAGCACCAGGTTCAGCGCCGCGATCACGATCACGAACAGGCTGAAGCCGATGCCGATCAGGCCGCTTTCGTGGATCAGCGGGATCTGGATGCCGAAAAAGCCCAGTGCGATCGTCGCCAGGTACACCAGGGCGATGCCGCCGGTAGCCGCGACCACGCCGAGCTTGAAATTCTCGGTGGCCTTGATCAGGCCGCTGCGGTAGGCGAACAGCAGCGCGAACAGGGTGCCGAAGGTCAGCATCACCGCCTGCATCACGATGCCTTCGTAGAAATGGTTGTACATCGCGGAGATGGCGCCGAGGAAGAAACCCTCCACCAGCGCGTACAGCGGCGCGGTGACCGGCGACCACTCCTTCTTGAAGACGGTGACGAGGGCCAGCACGAGGCCGCCGATCGCGCCGCCCCAGACGTAGACCGCAAAGCCCGGCGCGGGCGTGCCGTCCGGACCCAGCGCCTGGTTCCAGGCGAAGGCGGCGGTGAGGACGGTCAGCAACAGCAGGAAACCGGTCTTGTTGACGGTTCCGTTGATGCTCATCGTCTGGCCGTCGCGCGAGACCACCGCGCCGCTGCCCAGGTCGAGGAAGGTGGATTCTTTGAGTACGGGATTGCCGCTGCGCATGGGTGCCCTGTTCCGGTGGAGTTGGAGCCGGCGTCAGGATACACGGGGCGTGGCCGTTCGCGGACTCGCCGGGACCGGCCGCGTTGACACCGGTCTGCGCGCTCCGGACAATGGCCGGTCCGCCGGGCCTGGTCCGCCGGATGTGGTCCGGCAAGAGTCCGGATCAAGGGTCTGGATCGACTGCCCGTCATCGGCCGGGGTATAGCGCAGTCTGGTAGCGCGCCTGCTTTGGGAGCAGGATGTCGGGGGTTCGAATCCCTCTACCCCGACCATCCGGCTCCATCGGGCGGCTATCATGCGCGAATGCGCCCGTAGCTCAACCGGATAGAGCACCGGCCTTCTAAGCCGGTGGTTGCAGGTTCGAGTCCTGCCGGGCGCGCCAGCCGGAATATCCAGGCGCGAAGCAGGGCGTCCGGGCGCGACTCGGGTATCCTGATGTGGTTCCAGTGGTGGCTGTAGCTCAGTTGGTTAGAGTCCTGGATTGTGATTCCAGATGTCGGGGGTTCGAGTCCCCTCAGCCACCCCATTCTTTTTGCGCATGCCGGCTTGCCGCTCGCGCGGAGGGCATTGCCGCACGGCGCGCATCTGCTACACTGCGCGCCCGCATTTCCGGGGCCGTTAGCTCAGTTGGTAGAGCAGCTGACTCTTAATCAGTAGGTCCAAGGTTCGAATCCTTGACGGCCCACCAGTTCGCGGAACGCCCGGCTTCGGCCGGGCGTTTTCGTTTCCGGGCGGCGATGCGGCCGGATTAAGATGCGCAGCGCGAAAGTGGCGGAATTGGTAGACGCCCTGGATTTAGGTTCCAGTGTCGCAAGGCGTGGGGGTTCGAGTCCCCCCTTTCGCACCAACCCTCGAAAGAGGGCAGCCGGCGCGCCAATCCGCGAGCGTTGGCGAGGGCAAGGCCCACAGCCTCACCGGCTTCCCGCCCGAGCGCCCGGATCGCCGCCGCGCGCGATCTGCCCGTGGCCAGGGACCGCGCGAGGCACAGTTCGAGCCCCCTTGCGCCCCAACCCCCGCAACAGGCGCGACGGCCACGCCAATCCGCGAGCGCTCGCGAGAAAAGCCCCCAGCCCCCACCAGCTTTCCCGCCCAAACACCCCGGATCCCTCCCACGCCCCGCCACAACCAGGCCCCGCACATCGCCCGATCCACCCCGCCCGAACGCCCCGGATCGCGATTTTCCCCCCGGATTCGGCCGACACTCTGGCGGCGCATCCCCAATTCCGCCAAAATATCCCGTTCCGCCGGCCGCTGCCGGCCTGCCGCGGCAGGCCGTGGCGCCCCGGCGTTCCCTTACCCGTTTCAAAGAGCGGCGGCGATGGCCGTGCGGCAGGAGTCGAAGTCAATGCAAGTCTCGGTCGAATCCCTGGGCAGCCTCGAGCGCCGCCTGACGTTCCGCCTGCCGTCCGAACGGCTCGAGACCCAGGTCGGCGGGCGCCTGCGCGAGATCGCGCGCACCGCCAGGATCAAGGGCTTCCGTCCCGGCAAGGTGCCGACGAAGGTGATCGAACAGCGCTACGGCGAACAGGTCCGCGCCGAGATCCTGGACGGCCTGCTGCGCGAGGGCTTCGACGAGGCCATGCGCAGCAACGAGCTGCGCCTGGCCGGGCAGCCGAAGATCGAGCCCAGCGAGGAGACGGACGAGGGTGAGCTGGCCTACGTGGCCACGTTCGAGGTGGTGCCGGATTTCGGCGACATCGACATGTCCAAGCTCAGCGTGGTGCGCCATACCGCCGACGTCACCGAGGAAGACATCGATCGCATGATCGACAACCTCCGCCAGCAGCGCCGCAGCTGGAGCGTGGTGACCCGCCCGGCCCAGGCCGGCGACGCGGTGGAAGTGGAAACCTGGACCCAACTGGGCGACGAGCGCATTCCTGCCGAGGGCGTGGAGCGCGGCACCACGGTGATCGGCTCGGGCGGCATGTTCAAGGACATCGAGGACGCCCTGGTCGGGATCGAGGCCGGCGGCGAGAAGAGCGTCGACATGACCTTCCCGGCCGACTGGCGGGTGCCGGCGCTGGCCGGCCGCTCGGCCACGGTGCAGCTGAGGGCGGTGAAGGTGTCCGAGCCGCAGGTGCCGGAGGCGGACGCGACCTTCATCCGCAGCTTCGGCGTGCGCAGCGGCGAGATCGACCAGTTCCGCGCCGACATCCGCACCAACCTCGAGCGCGAGCTCAAGGGCGCGCTGATGAACCGCCTGCGTCGCGAGGTCGGCGAGCAGCTGGTGTCGGTGTACTCGCACGTCGAGCTGCCGCCGAAGCTGGTGGAGTCCGAAGCCCGCGCGCTGCTGGCCCAGCAGATCGAGCAGGTCCGCCGCAGCGGGCGCGATCCGGGCACCGTGCCGGACGATGCGCACCTGAACTTCATGGACGGGGCGCGCAAGCGTGCGCTGGTCGGGCTGCTGGTGGGCGAGGTGGCCCGCCGCAACCAGCTGCGGCTCGATCCCGCGCGCCTGAACGAGCACCTGCGCCTGATCGCTTCGACCTACGAAGAGCCGCAGCAGGTCATTGACTTGTACCGCAACGACCCCCAATTGATGTCTGGACTGCAGAACCGGGTGATGGAGGAGCAGGTGATCGACTGGATCGCCGAGCGCGCCCAGCACACGGAGCAGCAGCTCACGTTCCAGGAAGCCATCACGCCGTAGGCCGGTTCGCCGGCCGCGGCCGGTGTACCGTACCGGGCGGCAGGCCCTTCGCGGCGCCAGCCGTCCATGATCCGCAAGCGAGAACCGAATCCATGAGCTACGAGACCAGGGCCCTCAACCTCGTTCCGATGGTGGTCGAACAGACCAGCCGCGGCGAGCGCGCCTACGACATCTACTCGCGGCTGCTCAAGGAGCGGGTGATCTTCCTGGTCGGCGGCATCGACGACCACGTGGCCAACGTGATCGTGGCCCAGATGCTGTTCCTCGAGGCCGAGAACCCCGAGAAGGACATCAACCTGTACATCAACTCGCCCGGCGGTATCGTCACCGCCGGCATGGCGATCTACGACACCATGCAGTTCATCAAGCCCGACGTGAGCACCATCTGTGTCGGCCAGGCGGCGAGCATGGGCGCCCTGCTGCTGGCCGCGGGCGCGGCCGGCAAGCGTTACGCGCTGCCCAATTCGCGGGTGATGATCCATCAGCCGCTGGGCGGCTTCCAGGGCCAGGCGACCGACATCGACATCCACGCCCGCGAGATCCTGTCGATGAAGCAACGCCTGAACGAGATCCTGGCCCGCCACACCGGCCAGTCGATCGAGACCATCGCCAGCGACACCGAGCGCGACAACTTCAAGAGCGCCGAGGCGGCACGCGAGTACGGCCTGGTCGACCAGGTCCTGGAGCGGCGCCCGGAAGAGTCGATCCAGCCGGCTTAAGATGTTGAATAAAAAAGGAAATGGCGTGCCGGTGGTGCTGAACTTGCGCCGCCGGACGCTGTGCTATTCTCGCCCCGTGACCGCACCAGCAAGACAGATCCGTCCATGACCGAAGACCGCCAGGGCCGCTCCGGCGACAGCAGCAAGATCCTCTACTGCTCGTTCTGCGGAAAGAGCCAGCATGAGGTGCGCAAGCTGATTGCGGGGCCGAGCGTATACATCTGCGACGAGTGCGTCGAGCTGTGCAACGACATCATCCGCGAGGAGCTCGAGGAAAAGGCCCAGTCGGCGCGCAGTTCGCTGCCCAAGCCGAAGGAGATCCTCGAGGTCCTGGACCAGTACGTGATCGGGCAGAACCGCGCCAAGCGCACGCTCGCCGTCGCGGTCTACAACCACTACAAGCGCATCGAGAGCCGCAGCAAGAACGACGAGGTCGAGCTGGCCAAGTCGAACATCCTGCTGGTCGGCCCGACCGGCTCGGGCAAGACCCTGCTGGCCGAAACCCTCGCGCGCCTGCTCAACGTGCCGTTCACGATCGCCGACGCCACTACGCTCACCGAGGCGGGCTACGTGGGCGAGGACGTCGAGAACATCATCCAGAAGCTGCTGCAGAAGTGCGACTACGACGTCGACAAGGCGCAGCAGGGCATCGTCTACATCGACGAGATCGACAAGATCTCGCGCAAGAGCGAGAACCCCTCGATCACCCGCGACGTGTCGGGCGAGGGCGTGCAGCAGGCGCTGCTGAAGCTGATCGAAGGCACCGTCGCCAGCGTGCCGCCGCAGGGCGGGCGCAAGCATCCGCAGCAGGAGTTCCTGCAGGTCGACACCCGCAACATCCTGTTCATCGTCGGCGGTGCGTTTGCCGGCCTGGACAAGATCATCCAGCAGCGCAGTACCGAGGCCGGCGGCATCGGCTTCGGCGCCAAGCTCAAGAGCGCCGAGCGCAAGGTCGAGGTCGGCAAGGTGCTGGCCGACGTCGAACCCGAGGACCTGATCAAGTTCGGCCTGATCCCCGAGTTCGTCGGCCGCCTGCCGGTGGTCGCCACGCTCGAGGAGCTGGACGAGGTCGCCCTGGTCAAGATCCTGTCCGAGCCGAAGAACGCCATCACCAAGCAGTTCCGCAAGCTGTTCGAGATGGAGGGCGTGGAACTGGAGTTCCGTCCGGACGCGCTTGCCGCGATCGCCCGCAAGGCGCTCAAGCGCAAGACCGGTGCCCGCGGCCTGCGCACCATCGTCGAATCGGTGCTGCTCGACACCATGTACGACCTGCCTTCGCAGGAAAACGTGAGCAAGGTGGTGGTGGACGAGTCGGTGATCGAGCACAAGTCCGAGCCCTACCTGATCTACGAATCGGCGCCGGCGGCGCCGGCCAAGGCCGCCTCGGGCGACTGAGGCGCTTCCGATCCTCCGCGGGCCCGTCGGCCCGCACTGCGATGCCCCCGAGGCCCGGCCCAGCGCCGGGCCTCCTCGTTCCTGAACCCGGCTTCGGCAGCGCCCGCGCGGACGGAGTTTCCCGATGCTTGCATCCGCTGCCGGCGGGCCCCATAACCAGAGCCATGCGGCACCCGGCCGCCCGCCATCCCAGGAGTCCCGATGAGCACCTCCCAGCCCGCCACCGTCGACCTGCCGGTCCTGCCCCTGCGCGACGTCGTGGTCTTCCCGCACATGGTCATTCCGCTGTTCGTGGGCCGGGACAAGTCGATCCGTGCCCTCGACCTGGCGATGGAGGGTGACAAGCAGGTGCTGCTGGTCGCGCAGAAGGCGGCTGAAACCGACGACCCCGGCGCCGAGGACCTGCACCCGGTGGGCACGCTGGCCCAGGTGTTGCAGCTGCTGAAGCTGCCCGACGGCACCATCAAGGTGCTGGTGGAGGGCGTGGCGCGCACCACGATCGACGCGGTGCGCGAGACCGACGGCACCCTCGCGGCGATGGGCACGGTGGTCGAACCGGTCGAGGACCGCGAGCCGCGCGAGGTCGAAGCCATCGCGCGTTCGCTCATGGGCCTGTTCGAACAGTACGTGAAGACCAACCGCAAGCTGCCGCCGGAGCTGCTGCAGACGCTCGCCGGCATCGACGAGCCCTCGCGCCTGGCCGACACCGTCGCCGCGCACCTGGGCGTGCGCCTGGGCGAAAAGCAGCGCCTGCTCGAGACCTTCCCCGTCGGCGAGCGGCTGGAGATGCTGGTCGGCCTGGTCGACGGCGAGATCGACGTGCAGCAGATGGAGAAGCGCATCCGCGGCCGCGTGAAGTCGCAGATGGAAAAGAGCCAGCGCGAGTACTACCTCAACGAACAGATGAAGGCCATCCAGAAGGAACTGGGTGACATGGACGACGCGCCCAACGACCTCGAGGAGCTGGCGCGGAAGATCGCCGTGGCCGGCATGCCCAAGGCGGTCGAAACCAAGGCCAAGTCCGAACTCAACAAGCTCAAGCAGATGTCGCCGATGGCGGCCGAGGCCGCGGTGGTGCGCAACTACCTCGACTGGCTGCTGGGCGTGCCGTGGAAGAAGCGCAGCAAGGTGCGCAAGGACCTCAAGCTCGCCCAGGATGTGCTCGACGCCGACCACTACGGCCTGGAGAAGGTGAAGGACCGGATCCTCGAATACCTCGCGGTGCAGTCGCGGGTGTCGAAGATGAAGGGCCCGATCCTGTGCCTGGTCGGGCCGCCCGGCGTGGGCAAGACCTCGCTGGGCCAGTCGATCGCCAAGGCCACCAACCGCAAGTTCGTGCGCATGTCGCTGGGCGGCGTGCGTGACGAGGCCGAGATCCGCGGGCACCGCCGTACCTACGTCGGCTCGATGCCTGGCCGGATCGTGCAGAACCTCAACAAGGCCGGTACGAAGAACCCGCTGTTCGTGCTCGACGAGATCGACAAGATGTCGATGGACTTCCGCGGGGATCCGTCCTCGGCGCTGCTGGAAGTCCTCGATCCCGAGCAGAACAACGCCTTCAACGACCACTACCTCGAGGTCGACCTCGACCTGAGCGAAGTGATGTTCGTGGCGACCTCCAACTCGCTCAACATCCCCGGGCCGCTGCTCGACCGCATGGAGGTGATCCGCATCCCCGGTTACACCGAGGAGGAGAAGGTCAAGATCGCCATGCGCTACCTGCTGCCCAAGCAGATCAAGGCCAACGGCCTGCGCGACGGCGAGCTCAAGGTCGGCGAGGATGCGCTCCAGGACATCGTGCGCTACTACACGCGCGAGTCCGGCGTGCGCGGCCTCGAGCGCGAGATCGCCAAGATCTGCCGCAAGGTGGTGAAGGAGATCGCGCTGGCCGGCCCGCAGAAGAAGAAGGCGCGTGCGCTCGCCGTGGGCTCGAAGAACCTCGACAAGTACCTGGGCGTGCGCCGCTACGACTTCGGCCGTGCCGAGCAGGACAACGAGATCGGCCTGGTGACCGGCCTGGCCTGGACCGAGGTCGGCGGCGACCTGCTGCAGATCGAATCCACGCTGGTGCCGGGCAAGGGCCAGCTCACCCTGACCGGGCAGCTGGGCAACGTCATGAAGGAGTCGGCCTCGGCGGCGCTGTCGGTGGTGCGCGCGCGCGCCGAGCGCCTGGGCCTGGAGCTCGATTTCCTGCAGAAGCATGACGTGCACGTGCACGTGCCCGACGGGGCCACGCCCAAGGATGGCCCGAGTGCTGGCATCGCGATGGCGACGTCGCTGGTGTCCACGCTGACCAAGGTGCCGGTGCGCGCCGAGGTGGCGATGACCGGCGAGATCACCCTGCGCGGCAAGGTCACCGCGATCGGCGGGCTGAAGGAAAAGCTGCTGGCCGCGCTGCGCGGTGGCATCACCACGGTGATCATCCCGGAGGAGAACCGCAAGGACCTGGCGGACATCCCGAAGAACGTGACCGACGGCATCAGGATCGTTCCGGTGAAGTGGATCGACGAGGTGCTCGACCTTGCGCTCGAGCGTCCACTGGCCCCGGCCAAGCCTGCCCGGGCCGCGCGCGGCGTGGGCACGCGCCCTGCGCGGAAGCAGGCGCCGAGGACGACTGTCAAGCACTGAGGCGCAAGCATTTTCCTTGCGTGCCATCGGGTGCGCTGGTATAAATTCGCGCTCGCACCGCCGGCCACGCCCGCAGCGAACCCGGAGCCGCCGGCGGTCATGGCACCGCCCGCAGGCCCGCCACCACATTCGAGCGACCCCGGGTCGCAGGAGCACCGAATAGATGAACAAGAATGATCTGGTCCAGGCCGTTGCCGACGAGGCCAACCTGTCCAAGGCCGATGCCGCGCGCGCCGTCGACGCCGTGCTGTCGTCGGTGGGCAAGGCCCTGA
>JAEWGI010000038.1 GCA_023388355.1 Pseudomonadota bacterium | reverse complement strand
GCGCTTCCACGACTGCGAGAGCGGCCGCATCCTGGTCGACGGCACCGACATCGCCAGCGTGCAGCAGGATTCGCTGCGCGCGCAGGTGGGCGTGGTCACCCAGGACACCTCGCTGCTGCACCGCTCGGTGCGCGACAACATCCTCTACGGCCGCCCCGACGCGAGCGAGGCGGAAATGATCGAAGCCGCGAGGCAGGCCCGCGCGCACGAGTTCATCCTGGAGCTGACCGACGGCCAGGGCCGTCGCGGCTACGACGCCCACGTGGGCGAGCGCGGGGTCAAGCTCTCCGGCGGCCAGCGCCAGCGCATCGCGATCGCACGGGTGCTGCTCAAGGATGCGCCGATCCTGGTGCTGGACGAGGCCACCTCGGCGCTCGATTCCGAGGTCGAGGCCGTGATCCAGGAAAACCTCTACCGGCTGATGGAAGGCAAGACCGTTATCGCCATCGCCCACCGGCTTTCGACCATCGCCGCGATGGACCGTCTGATCGTGATGGAACAGGGCGCGATCGTGGAACAGGGCACGCACGAGGCGCTGGTGGCCTCGGGCGGCCTCTACGCGCAGCTGTGGGCGCGGCAGTCGGGCGGCTTCCTCGCCGTCGCCGCCGACGAGCCGCTGGCCGCGGGCTGAGCGCTCAGGAGCCGCCGGCGTCGCCGCCGCGCGCCGGCTGGCGGCGCCCGGCCTGCTCGGACGGAGCGGGTTCGGCGACCGGGCGGCGCGGTCCGGCCTGTTCCGGCGTGTCCGCCGCCAGCAGCGCGTCGAACTCCGACAGCGGGCTTTCCGCCGGGCAGACCGGGTCCGGGAATTCGTAGCGCTTGCGCAGCTCCAGGCCGCAGGCGTTGAGCCCCTCCAGGTCGGTGCCCGGCGACTTGCAGCGGCTGTCGAACGCACGCGCGAAGGCATCGCGTCGGATCACGAAATCCTGCCCGCACTTGCGCATCAGGCGCAGCCGGTCGAGGTCGTCCTGGGCCGGGTTGATGCCGTCCAGGCCGTACAGGTTCAACTCGTCGGCGGTCAGCAGGCGCAGGTTGCGGTTGGGCACGGCCATCATCATGTCGGCCACCGCGGTGGCGGCGCCGTTGCGCTCGAGATAGTCGCGCACCCGGTCGTAGACCACGCGCAGCTCGCGGTTGAGCTCGGCGCGGGTGGTGGCGGTGGAGCTCATGCGGATGATGCGGT
Source organism: Pseudomonadota bacterium (assembly GCA_023388355.1). The sequence goes on along the minus strand of JAEWGI010000038.1, from coordinate 36,404 downwards.
GGATGCCCACCCGTCCGCTGATCATGCGCATGTCGCCGGCGGCCAGCACGAACACGCAGGCGCTGTGGCAGACCGCGCCCTCGCGCACCCACACCGTCCAGCGCGATTCGGCGATGCGGTCGCCGGAGCGGATCGCGTCCTCCACCATGCCGCCGCTCGAATCGATGTCGAGCACGCGCTTGCCGATGTCGAGCGCCTCGGCCACCTCGGTCACGCGCTGCATCACCTGGACGAAGCCGCCGTTGATCTTGCCCACGTAGCGCAGCCGCAGCACGCCGCGCGCGGCGCAGGGTTCGAGCGCGGCGACGATCGCCTCGCGATCGAACTCCTGCAGCGGCTCGCCGTCGCCGTAGCCGGCATAGTCGAGCTCGCAGCTGACCGAGGCTGTGTCCGGGTCCAGGTCCATCGGCGACCAGTCGATGGCCGGTTCCTCCGGCTCGGGCTCGGGGGCGGCCTCCCGCTCCGGCCCGGCGTCCTCGACCACCTGCACCGGCGCGGTACTGACCGCACCGCCCTCCTCCGGGCTGGCCACCGACACCGTGGTGGCGGCAGCCTCCGGCTCCTGCCCGCGGCAGCCGAGCAGCAGCAGGGCCAGGAGACATGCGGCGGGAAGGAGTGGGCGCATCTGCAGGGGTTCCGGCGCCGGCGGGCCGGTCGGGCCCTTCCGGCACCATGCGTGGGGCGGGAGGACAAGTGTAGGACGCGACCGTTTTTCGACCCGAACGCGCGATGAACCGGGCCGGACCCAGCCTCGCCCGGTCGGCCGCCCGTGTCGAAGGCCGGCCCTTCCGGTCGTCGTACACGTGTGTCGTGCGGCAGCGCGACCGCCCGCCACCTTCTTCCGGCAAATCTTCCGGCAAACAGGAGACAGACATGTCCTACATCGACGGATTCGTGATCGCGGTTCCCAACGGCAACCGGCAGGCCTTCCTCGACCACGCCCGCAGCTTCGACCCGCTCTTCATCGAGGCCGGCGCCACGCGCGTGGTCGAGACCTGGGGCGACGACGTGGCCGAGGGCAAGGTCACCGACTTCCGCCGCGCGGTACAGGCCACCGCCGACGAAACGGTCGTGTTCGCGTGGGTGGAATGGCCGGACAAGGCCACCCGCGACGCGGGCGTCAAGAAAATGATGGAGGATCCGCGCATGGATCCGGCCGGCAATCCGATGCCGTTCGACGGCAAGCGCATGATTTTCGGCGGCTTCGAGACCCTGCTCGACCTGGGCCGGTAGCGTCGCGGGCACTGGCCGGGCGCGCTGCGCGCGGGCCGGCGCGGCGATTCGGGGCGGCGCAGGCGCGATCCGCCGGCGCCCGGCCTGACTGTCCAGAGGGCTGCACCCGATGCGATCATGCGCGCCGGGCCGCACCGCACGGGGAATGCAACCGGATGCCGCACCAGGTCGACGCTACCCGGCACGCCGCCGACACGTTCCCGAAGAAGTTCGTGTACCCGTTCTTCGGCGTGCACATGCTCATGTTCGGGCTGTCGGGTTTCGCCATCGCCTACGGTTCGGACGACACCGACCTGGTGTTCCTCTACATGCACGGCGGCATCGCCATCGTCGTGTACCTGGTTTTCTACGTGATCATCTTCGGCTTCGACCAGGTGCGCTGGATGCTGATCAACGCCGCGCTCGGCATCCTCGGCATTTATGCCCAGGTCGGGTGGATCCTCGCGCACTTCGGCAGGCGCATCGACGACTTCCCCTGGCAGGTGCACGTCATCCCGATCCTGTACTACGTGCTGTACACCTTCCTGCTGCGCCAGTTCCTGATCGACGTCACCGGCAGTCGCGACAGGCCGCGGCGGCGGGCGCTGGTCCACTCCGTGTACGTACTGGCGTCGCTGGCCGTGTACGGGCTGCTGTTGTACGCCCACCGCGGCGGCTGAGCGCAGCGGGCGGGCTCGCGGACGACTACGGCTGCGACGCTCCGGAGAGGCGGCGGGCCATGGCAAGCACCAGCATCGCGCTCCCGGCGACCACGCCGGCGATCGCGATCTCGAACGGCCACAGGTTGTGCGAGGTTGGATCGATCGCGGTTTCGACCACGATCCGAAGCAGCACCAGGCCCATGCCCGCCAGCGGCAGCATCGCCGCCACGCGCCAGCCACCCCGCCAGCGGCGAAGCGTCCACAGCGGCGCGACGATGCCGGCCAGCCCCAGCGCGAGCGCCCCCACCACGAACGCCCTGGCAAAGGCGAGATCGCCCGCGGAGGCCGGTTCGGCCATGCGCTCCTCCACCTCGCGCTGCCGGGCCAGGCGCTCCTGCTCGCGCATCCCGGCCACCCAGCGCGGCTCCGCCGCCCCGGCGGCCGCTGCGGTGCCGCCGGCAACGACGCGCCCGCGCCAGGTCGACACCACCTGGGTACCCGCGCGGCTGCCGTCGCCGGCGATGATCCGGATCTCGTCGACTTCCCCGCCGGGTTCCATGAAGAAGAACCAGGCCATCATCTCGCCGCGGCCGCTCCACTGCCGGGACGGGCTGGTGCCCACCGGCACCTCCTTGCCGCGATGGAAGGCACGCACCCAGATGCGCACCGGCTCCCCGCTGTCGTAGGCCAGGCGCAGATGGAACGACCGGTTGCTCGCCAGCACCACCTCCGGACCCGCCGGCCAGGTGTCCAGAATCCGCACCGTCGGCCCCGCCTGCGCCTGCTGGCCGGCCACAAGCCAGCCGGCCAGCCCCAGCAACACGATCATCAATCGGTTCACGTCCCCTCCCCCGCCCATCGCCCGCGCCGCCGATTCGCGGCCCCGGAACGTGGACACGGCCGCGCCGCGGAATGTGACCATCCGCCGCTTGCCTGCCGCCTCGTCCTGCGAAAGACTGCAGGGCACAGCCGCCCCGGGGACAGCGCCATGGATCCAGGTACCGAGGAATTCCGCCGCATCTTCCTTCCCTACTGCATCGAGCGCGTGGAAGACCATGGCCACGTCGTGCTCAACCGGCTGTACAAGCCGCTGGGCATGCGCACCGCCGAACACGTCGACTACGCGCCCCATGCGGTGCGGTTCGCCGCGCTCACCCCGGTCCGCGCGGAGCTGCTGAGCCACGCCGGCAGCCAGAATACCGACCGCATCCACCTGTACGCCGACGCCAGCGCGCCGACGAAAAGTCCGGCGGACTGGGACGCCTACCAGCGTCGCCTGCAGCTGCTGGCGACGCTCGAACTCTCGTAAGGGAAACCCGGCGCGCGGCGGCGCGGGCGAGGATCAGCCGATCCGGAACAGCAGCTGCCCGATCCCGGCACGCGAAGGCCGGCGGGACAGGTAGTGGCTGCGGACGTAGTCCGCATGCGGGCTGCGGCGACGCGCGCCACCAGCGGCGATCGGCACCGGCTGCGCCGGCGGCAGCGGCGCGAAGCGGGACGTGCGAACGGCCGCCAGGGTGCGGGCACGACGGCGGCGGCGAGGGAACAGGGACAGGAACGAACGGCTCAGATAGCTGTTGATTGCATCCTCCAAAAAATTCAATAATTACAACAAGTTGCGAGGGCAATTGTAGCACATTCCGGGCTTTGGTGCAGCGCCGCATGAGTGGTGCCGCCCAACGCGCTGTCCTGTCCGCAGGCATTCCGCGCAGGACCGGGCGAAGACCCGGGCGCTTGACCTTTGTCAGGGCATCTCCGGCCCCTTCCGGCCACACTGGCCCTCTCCCCCAACGCTGGAGATGCCGGATGACATTCAGACCCGCTCCCCTCGCCCTTGCACTCGCCGTCGCCCTGTTCGCCGCTGCGGGTTGCGCCCGCGACGCACAGCCGCCGGCCGACGCCGACGCCGACGCCGGCCACAGCGCACCTGCCGCGCAGGCCGATGTCCAGGCAACGCCCGATGCGCATGCGCACGACGACGCCCACGCCGGTCACGCCGCCGCCGACGCCGACGTGCCCGTGCCCGACGGCCATGAGGCGTGGACGCCGGACGCGCCGCTGATCGAAGGCATGTCGCGCGTGCGCGCCGCGGTGGACGCCCTCGAAGCCGGGCCCGCCCCGGCTGCGGTCGAAGGCCTCGTCGCGCAGGTCAACGACGCGATCGGCTACATGTTCGCCAACTGCACGCTCGATCCGGAGCCCGACGCCGCGCTGCACGGCCTGCTGGCCCGGCTGATGGCGGCCAGCCGGGCGCTGCAGGCGGACCCGGCCGATGCGGCCCCGGTGTCCTCGATGCGCGCGGCGGTGGCCAACTACGAGGCGCTGTTCGACGACCCGGGCCACTGAGCCCCGGGACATCCGCCGCCGATGCCTCCCGCGATCCTCGGGGGGCACGGCTAGGATGTCCCGATGCGCGCTCCCCTACCGCCCGCACCGGCGCCGCCGCCCAGCCCGACCCCGCGCCGGCTGCTGCAGAACCTGCGCCAGGTGCGGCCCTCGCCGCCGCGGCGCTGGACCTTCGCCCTGCGCGCGGCGCTGGCGATGGGGATCCCGATCCTGGCCGGGATCCAGGCCGGCGTTCCGTCGTACGGCCTGATGGCCACCCTCGGCGCCTTCACCGCGCTGTACGGCAGCGGCCGCCCCTACGCGTCGCGCGCGATCACCCTGGCGCTGGTCGCCAGCTCGTTCGCGCTGGCGGTGGTGTTCGGACTGTGGCTGGAGGGCTGGCCGTGGCTGGTGGTCCCGGCGCTGTCGCTGGTGGCGATGCTGGCCACCTGGCTGTGCAACGCCGCGCGCCTGGGCCCGCCCGGCGCCTACATGTTCGTACTCGCCTGCGCCGCCGGCACCGCGCTGCCGATCGGCCAGCTCTCGCCGCTGCAGGCCGGCCTGCTGGTGCTGGGCGGCGGTGCCGTCGCCTGGCTGCTGCATACGGCCGGCGCGCTGTTCCGTTTGCGTGGACCCGAACGCCACGCCGTGGCCGCCGCGGGGCGCGCGGTTGCCGCCTGCATCCAGGCCGGCCCGGCGAACCCGGTAGCGCGTCGCGCCGCGGCCCAGGCCCTGCAGGACAGCTGGCAGATGCTGGTCGGCTTCCAGCCCATCCCCGCGCGCAGCGGCGGTGAACTCGAGCGCCTGCGCGCGGTGAACCGCGAACTGCACCTGCTGTTCGCCAGCGCCATCGACCCTTCCACGCCGCCCGCGGACCGGGACAGCCTGCTCCAGCGCGCGCACGCGCTCATCGACGAGGCCACGCGCCCGGCGATCCGGCGCCCGCCCCAGCTGCCGCCCGACGCCGTGCCGCACGGCTATCCTCGCTCGTGGACGCTGCTGCGCGAAGGCGTCGCGCCCGGCACCAACGCGCTGCGGGTGGTGCTGCGCGTCGGCCTGGCGACCCTGCTCGCCGGCGCGCTGGCGGCCGCACTGGACATGGAGCGCGCCTACTGGGCGATCGCCGCGGCGCTGCTGATGCTGCACCGGGGCTTCGACTGGCCGCGCAGCGTGCAGCGCAGCGTGGAGCGCACCCTCGGCACCTGGATCGGCCTGCTGCTGGCCGGCGCGATCCTGTGGTGGCAGCCGGGCGGCGCCTGGCTGGTGCTGGTGGTGATGGCGCTGCAGTTCGTGATCGAGCTCGCGGTGGTGCGCAACTACGCGATCGCGGTCGTGTTCATCACCGGAGCGGCGCTGACCATCGCCTCGGGCGGCCAACCCGTCGACGACATCCCCGGCCTGCTGCTCGCGCGCGGGCTGGACACCCTGCTCGGCTGCGCCTGCGCGCTGCTGGCCTTCCGCCTGCTGCCGCCGAGGGCGGACGCGCGCTCGCTCGGCGAGGGCATCGCGCAATGCCTGCTGGCGATCCGCGACACCTGCCGCCTGCTGGCCTCCGGCGACGTGACCTCGCCGGCCGCGCGCTCCGTCCGGCGCGACCTGCAGCACCGCAGCTTCGACCTCGAACAGCGCATGGACGACGCGCTCGCCGGCTCGCGCCCGCAGCGCGAGGCGGCCGAACGCCTGTGGCCCGGGGCCTCGGTCTGCCAGCGCCTGGCCTACCGCGTGCTGGCCGCGTGCTGGGATGCCGAGCGGCACATGGCTTCCGAACCTGCCGGCGACGCGGCCGCGCCGCCGCTGCGCCGGGAGGACATGCCGCAGGTGGCGGCGGCGCTCGAGGCGCTGGCCCGGGCGTGGCGCCAGCTCACTCCCCCGCCCCCGGCGCCGCCGGTGCCGCTGCCGCCGCTGCTGCGGGCGGACGTGGACGACCTGCGCCGCTTCCTTGACTCACATCTGCGGTAACGCCTTCTCGTGCGGGCGTCTTCAAGGTAATGCCAGCACAGTCCAGCGCGTCACGACGCCCAGACGTCCCGCACGGGCAATCGGTTGAGCGCGTCCCGCCGGTCCCGCCATTGCGGCATCAATCGATCCATGGTCTGGACAAAGCCGGGGCCATGGCTTGGCTCTCGCAGGTGCACCAGCTCGTGCAAGAGGATGTAGTCGAGGCACTCCGGCGGCTTCTTCGCAAGCTCCGTATTCAACCGGATGCTAGCGTTGTCGGGAGTGCAGCTTCCCCACTTGGTCTTCATCCGCTGGATATGGACGTGCCTGGGTCGCGCCCCTACCAGAGCGCCCCAACGATCAAGCAGCGCAGGCAATGCCTGTCTCATCTGATCCCGATACCAGCCGTAGAGGATCCGCTCCCTGCGTGCCGCGTCGGTTCCAGGACGGACCCTCATCACCAGTTTCCGATGCCGAAGCTCGATACTTGGTGCAGTCTCCTGTTCGACAATCTTCAGCAAGTAGCGTTGGCCCCAGACCTGATGGCTTTCCCGGTCCACGTACTCCCGCGCCGGCTCCCGATCCTGACCGCGCATCCTGCCGCGCTGGCGCTTGATCCAACCCAGCTTTCCCAGCGCGAAAAGCCGGATCGCCTCCTCACCCATCCACTTCGGAGCCGTGACACGAACCGTACCACCGGGAGGAAGGACGCTCAGGTGCAGATTGCGAACGTCTTTGCGGACCACGCGCACGTCGATACCTGCGATGTCCAGCACTGTCGTCATCAGTAGTCCGACTGCTGCAGGATGACCTGGAAGATGTGTTCCACCTCGTCCTCATCGTTCAGCACTTCCATCAGAGCCGCCTTTATCACGTTCTCCTTGGCGGGATTACCCCGCCAGACTGCCGGCCGGGATTCACGCACCGCACGATCAAGCGCTTTCGCCAACTCCAGCCGGCCGGAATCCTCACCCGTCCGCAGATTGTTAAACACGGCCCGCAAGCCCGGGCTGGCGCGCAACTCGTGGGGCAGATCGTCGCCATGGCCCGCCTGAACCTGACTCACAAGATCGGCGATCTTCTGCAGGTATTCGGCATAGCGGTCCGCCCTCTCCTTGCGGAAGCGAATGACCTCGTCCAGCAGCGCCGACATGCGCTCGTAGAACTCCGGGTCGGTCAAATGCTCCTTGAGGATGCGGGCGCGCACGTTGTTCTCGATGGTCTCGGCCACCGCCTCTTTGCTGGCTCGCGTACCGTCCGGAAGCTGCTCGATGGCCTTGTCCATGCCGACATGGGCGATCAGGTCGAGCAACCCCATGTCATCGAACGGCGAAATCTTGCGTGGCGAACGCGCCTCGATATAGGTATCGATGAGGTGGCGCATGTCCGCCTCGTAGGGCTTGAGGTCGAGCGTCTCGCCACTGGCGTTGCGGATGGTGTCGCGAAGCTTCACCGCATGCTCGACGCGGCCGCGGATGCGCTCTGCCTCTGCGGCTGCGAACCCTGCGCCCACCATGTCATCGGCCAGGTTGGCCCACGCCCGCACCATCCCCACTACCGCCTTGTACAGGGCCATCCGGCGAGGCTCCCGCTCCGCCAGGTCGCTAGCGATTTCCGGGTTGCCGCAGAACCAGCGGATGTACTCGAGCTCCCCGCGCGGCGGAGCGACCGGCTCGCACAACGCCTCGAACTGCTCCAGCGCGGTTTCCAGCCGCTCGCGCCCCTGCTCCAGCCGCGCCTTCATCAGCACCTCGGGGTCGGCGCCGTCGTCGCTGCGGTCAAGCTCCGAGGAATACACCTGCAGCGCGCCGGTTCCGTCCTCGTTGACCAGCTTCTGGAACAGGTCCTTGTAGTCGACGATGTAACCGTAGTCCTTGTCGTCGCCATCCAGGCGGTTGGTGCGGCAGATCGCCTGGAACAGCCCGTGGTCCTGCATCGATTTGTCGATGTAGAGGTAGGTACAGGACGGCGCATCGAAGCCGGTCAGCAGCTTGTCCACCACGATCAGCAGCTTCATGCGGGCCGGCTCATCGACGAACTGCGCCTTGGCCTGGTCCTCGTAGGTCTCGGTGCGACTCTTGCCCGGCCTCGCCGACACGCCCTCCAGCAGCCGCTGATAGGTGTTGTAGATGATCTGCCGGTCGGTCTCGGTATTGGCCCCGGTCTCCTCCTTCGAAACATCACCCGCCTGCGGGTCGTAGGAGGTGATGACCGCGCACTTGCCCTTCAGCGGCGTCTTCTGGAACAGCTCGTAGTAACGGCAAGCGTCAAGAATGCTCGCCGCCACCAGCATCGCGTTGCCGCGCTCGCTGGACAGGCGTGGCTTGACGCTGAAGTCGAACACCACGTCCTCGACGACCCGCTCCATCCGCGAGCGCGACGTCAGCACCCGCTGGAGGGTGCCCCAGGTCTTCTTCAGCTCGTCCTTTTGCCAGGCGTTGAGACCCCGGGTCTTGGCCTCGAACCACTGGTCGATGTGTTCGCGCGAACCCAGCTCCTGTGGGATGTCGCGGGCCTCATAGACGAGGTCCAGCACCACCTTGTCCTCCACCGCCTCACTGAACTTGTAGGTGTGGATGTAGCCGCCGAACACCTCCAGGCTGGAGGCCTTGTCCTGCTTGAGCAGGGGCGTGCCGGTGAAACCAACGAACACCGCCTCCGGCAGCAGTGCCTTCATCACCTTGTGCAGGCGCCCGCTCTGGGTGCGATGGCATTCGTCCACGAACACGAACAGCTCGCCCTGCGCGCGCGCCGGCTGTCCTTCGAGCTCCGCGATGAAGGCCTCGAACTCCTTGCTGTCCTTGCCCCGGGCATCCATGCCGAACTTGTGAACCAGGGAACACAGCAGTCTCGGCGAGGCCTGGCCGAGCTGGCGCATCAGGTCGCGTCCGCTGCGGGTGCGCCAGGGCTGCTCGCCGGCGACGCGGAACACCCGCTCGATCTGCTTGTCCAGCTCGTCGCGGTCGGTCACCACCAGCACCCGCGCATGCGGGTTGTGCTCCAGGATCCAGCGCGCCAGCAGCACCATCACGATGCTCTTGCCGCTGCCCTGGGTGTGCCAGATGATCCCGCCCTCGCGCCGGCGTATGTGCTCCTGCGCCGCCTTGATGCCGAAGTACTGGTGCACCCGCGGCACCTTCTTGACCCCGCCGTCGAACAGGACGAAATCCCGCGCCAGCTCGATCAGGCGCTCCTTGCGGCACATCTTGGCCAGGTACTTGTCCAACCGGTAGCCGCTGTCGTCGGCCTCGTCCTCCTTCCAGGCCAGGAAAAACTTCTCCTGCGTGCCGATGGTGCCGTACTTGAGCCCCTCGCTGTCGCTGCCGGCGAACACCAGCTGCACCGTGCGGAAGAAGTCCGCATTGAACTCCGGCTTCTGGTTGGACAGCAGCTGGCGGATGCCCTCGCCGATGCCGACCCGGCTGTTCTTCAGCTCGATCACCGCCAGGGCGATGCCGTTGACGTACAGCACCAGGTCCGGCCGGCGCTCGTGGCCGCCGCGCAGGGTGATCTCTTCGGCGATGCCGAAGTGGTTGGCCTGCGGGTTGTCCCAGTCGATCAGGAAGACCGATTCGGTGACCCGCCCCGCTTCGGTGCGCACCGGAACGCCATAGCGCAGGCGCTGATAGAGAGCGTAGTTGTCGTGGTAGAGGTCGCGCCCGGTGTGGCCCAGGTCGCGGCCCAGGATGTCCAGCGCGCGGTCGATCTGCGCCGCGCCGTGCCCGCGCCGCTCCAGCCAGGGGCGCAGATACTGCTCCTCGACGCAGCGGTTGTCTGGCCGCTCGGTCCAGTCGCCCAGGTAGTCGTAATCCAACTGGTCACGAAACAGCGCGATCACCCGCTGCTGCGTCGCCCGTTCCGGCTTTCCGATCCCGTCCATGCCCTTCCCCCTTGCAACCCCGCCATCATCGCAGAGCCTTACCTGCCCTACTCCAGGATCGCGCGCACCGCTTCCAGTGCCTCATCGACGATGGCCGCCGGCGCCTTCTCGACGCGCTTGAACGTGCGTGCCCGGGCATCGACAGTGCGGGTCTGGTCGCACAGGATCACGCCCTGCGTCGAGGTGCCGCTGCCCATCAAGGTCACACTGAATCCGGTCTCGCGCGATGCAGTGCCGCCCTGGGTGATCGGCGCCACCAGCAGCAGGCCCGATGCCCTGTTGAAGGCGTCTGCCGACAGCACCAGCACCGGGCGCGTACCGCGGATCTCGTGGCCCCTGGTCGGATCGAGGCTGAGGGCGAGAATGTCGCCACGGCCGGGAATGCGGGCCATGCCGGCCGGACTCAAACCAGCTCGCGCCCGACCGGGGCGTCGGTCAGCGACTCGTCACGGGTCCATTCGGACGGCGACGCGGGGCTGGCGGCCAGGCGCACGGCCAGCGAGCGGCGAGCCCGGGTCACCGACAGGGTGCGGCCGGACACCTGCAACTCCACCACGGACCCGGCGTCCACGGCCAGGGCCTGGGCTACGGCCTTGGGGATCGACAGGGTGATGGACCCACCGGTGCGGCGAAGGGTTGCGGCGAGGGACATGACAGACTCCAATGTTTTACTGGAGTAAAATATAGGCCGGACTGGCCGCCGCGGCAAGGCCTTTCGCTGCGGCATTCAGGTCAGAATAGATCCAAGCACCCGGCCATGAAGAAACCATCGCCCCTGCAACAACACGACCCACGGGCAAAGCGCTCCGGGCAGCCATCCTGCGCTCGCCGGCCGGCAAGTACCTTCACCTGAAGCTGGCGCGCTGAGCCCGCTTACGCGACCTCGTCCAGCGGCAGGCGGATACGGCCGGTCAGCAGGGCCTGCATCATCCCGGCCTTGAGGTCGCGGGTCTTGGCGAGACGGGCTTCGAGCGCGTCGATTTCGGCGTCCATATCGGAGAGGACGATGGCGATGGCGGTTTGTTCTTCCTTGCGAGGAAAGCGCAGTTCAATTTTTCCTATATTCCCCTTGCTGACCCCTTGAACCTTTGTACCAACAGCAAAGAAGCGGAATTGCTGCTTCACCTCTTCCGTACAGAAACAATACCTCCGATAGGCATGCACAAGGTCGGCACTCACCCCCTTGGCCACAATCGTGTGCAACCCCGCGATGAAGGGCACCCCGCAGGGATTGGATACCACGACATGCTTGCTCACACCTTCTTCGTCCTCTGACGCATCGACGAAGACGACATCTCCATCATCAAGCATGGAGTCCCGCGATATCCTCGCCAACGCAATTGCTATTTTGGGTATGCGCCCAGCATCTGAGCGAACGTCCACACAGCTTGAACTGGATCCATGGATATCGCCGTAGTGAAGATAGAAGCAACCTTCCTGACCGAGCTGCGCTCGCGATGCACTGAAACCGCCACCGAAACGGAACAGCTGATCCAATCGCCTGGTTTTCCACTCCCCTGAGAATCCAGGAAGCCGCTGTCGGCCGGTCAGCAGCGCCTGCATGGCGCCCCGCTTGAGAGCGCGCTTTTTGGCGATGAGCTGTTGCAACGATTCGATCAGTGCATCCGTATCCGACAGCGCCCCGGCGATGGCTTGCTGCTCAATCTTTCTGCAAGGAAATGGCAATAGTACCCGGGACAACGCCGCACCATTAGTGAGCGCGCGCGTTGTGTAGGTTCCTGTCGAGGTAATCTGATTTCTTACCGAGGCTGATCCAAAGCAGTATCGTTTGAATTCATCAATTAACCTATCATCCTGTGCCCGCCCCCTAAGCAGAAACCCACTGAACACCGTTCTTGGGGAATCCTCCTCAAGTACGGAAGCAATTCCGATCTCATCAAGGGTCTCCGAGGTGCGAGTAAAGAAAACATCACCCTTGCGCACGCCAAATGAATCTAGCTCTCGCTGGTTCACTTCTACGCGGCCCAGCAGATCGGCGGCACGAAGCGAAGCCAGACGATAAACATCCATATAGTTGACGATCGGCGTTCCCTTTCCAAAGTACTCCTTGCCTTTGTTTAGCCCGTTCTTGAACGTAAGGAACTGACCCAATGGCAAGAGGCCCCAGTCCTCCGGAAAAACACCAACCTCGGTTCGCTTGAACCCCGGCAGCATGTTCTCTTCCGCGGCATCGACGGGATCGCCTGCGATCTGATACTTCGCCGAAGCCTCCTTCACGCCCATGCGAAGCCCATCCGCCTCAGGTGTGCGTCCACCTTCGCCTGCAGCGCCTCCACCTCCGCCGCCAGCTGCGGCAGCGGCGCGGCATAGCGCTCGGCCAGTTCACGCACACGCGCGGTCAGCTGCTGGCCGCTGCGCGCGGTTTCGGCAGCGATGGCGTTCTGCAGCTGCGCCAGCCACTTGTCATCCGCCACCAGCGCCTTGATGTCGGCCTCGGCTAGTTCCGCGTACTTCGCCAGAGCGACGTCGTGGAGCGCGGCGTCGGCTTCCTTGCGCTGCTTCTTCAGGTTGGCGCGCTGGCGGTCGAGGTCGTGCCATTGCTGGAGGACTGCGCGTTCTTCGGTCGTGGCGTCGTCCGGATCAAAGTCGCTGGGTCCCCGCTTTCGCGGGGACGACGGGGTTTGGGACGAAGCGGCGATCTCGTCGAGCCGCTCTTTCACTGCCTTGGCGTTGACCTTGTCGAAATCGGCGAAGGCGCCTTCGTCGCCGCCGTTCTCCTCTTCGAGTTCGGTGATCTGCGCGCCCAGGGCGTCCAGTTCCGCATCCAGTGCGTCGAGCGCGGCCTGTTCGGCGGCGAAGTAGCGCGCCACCACCAGCCCCTTCGGCACCAGGTCGCAGGCCCAGCCCTTGTCCACAATCTTCGTGACTTCGCCGTCCTTGTTCTTCTTTTCCTCGACCACCCGGTACGGCTGTGCGGTCCAGCCTTCGGCGGCGATGGACCAGGCATCGTCCTGCATCACCTGCACCCAGTAGTCCAGCAGGTGCTGGTACACGGCATAGGCGTCGGTCAGCGGCTGGCCCCGGTAATGGGCCAGCAGGCCTTCGCCCAGCGCGTGGATCATGTCCCTGGGCTGGAAGCCGGGCTGCAGCGCCTTGAGCACGGGCGCCTGCTTGCGCCGCCAGGCCACGAAGTGCGCGGCCAGCCTGTCCACATGCGCGGCGAACTGCGGGTGCTGCTGGATGAGGGCGCGGATCTGTGCCGTCTCGGGAACGAGCTGAAGGTAGCCAGGGCGCAGTGGCTGGAACAGCGCTTCGCGAAGGCCTCGGCAAGCCTGCCAGTACTCGCCCAGCGCGTCCACGTCGGCCTCGGGAATTCCGCCCAGCAGGTGCGCGGCGATGTCCTGGCGGTCCTCCCGCGGGCGACTGTCGATGTAGCGCGGCAGGTTGAGGTTGAAGTCGTTCTTCGCGATCTCCGCCAGCGGCACCCTGCGCGCATAGCCGGGCACGTCGCGCCCGGCGCGGAAGGCGTCGACGATGCGGTGGATGTCACGCTCGCGCAGGCGGTTCTTGGCGCCGTCCTTCTGGAACCCGGCGCTGGCATCGATCATGAAGATGCCGTCCCGGTCGGCGGCCTCGCGCTTGTCCAGCACCACGATGCAGGCCGGGATGCCGGTGCCGTAGAACAGGTTGGCCGGCAGGCCGATGATGCCCTTGATGACCCCGCGCCGTACCAGGTTGCGGCGGATCGCGCCTTCCGCGTTGCCGCGGAACAGCACGCCATGCGGCAGGATGCAGGCGCCTGCGCCGCCGGAGTTCATCGAGGCCAGGATATGCAGCAGGTAGGCGTAGTCGCCCTGCTTGCCCGGCGGCACGCCGATGCCTTCGAAGCGGCCGTGCGGATCGTGCTCCGCGTCCAGTCCGGTGCTCCAGCGCTTGTCGGAAAACGGGGGATTGGCGACCACGTAGTCGAAACGACGCAGCTTGCCGTGATCGAGAAACTTCGGATCGGCCAGGGTGTTGCCCTGCACGATCTCGGCAGTAGCGAAATCGTGCAGGATCACGTTCATGCGCGCCAGCACGCTGGTGGTCACGTCCTTTTCCTGGCCGAACAGGGTGATCTTCGTGCACGCCTCGTCCGCCACCTTGAGCAGCAGCGATGAGGAGCCGCAGGTCGGGTCGTACGCAGTGGTGGCGCTGGTGGTCGCCGCATCGCGAATGCCGATGACCTGGGCGATGACGCGACTGACTTCCGCCGGCGTGTAGAACTGGCCCTTGCTCTTGCCACTCTCGGTGGCGAAGTGGCGCATCAGGTATTCGTAGGCGTCGCCCAGCAGGTCGTCGCCGTCGGCGCGGTTCTTCGAGAAATCCAGCGCCGGGTTCTGGAAGATGGCGATGAGGTTCGTGAGGCGCTGCACCAGCTCCTTGCCCGAACCCAGCTTGGCCGCGTCGTTGAAGTCCGGCGGCTCCGGCAGGCGGTTGGCGTTGAACAGCGGGCCGATGACCTGCTTGTTGAGGCGATCACCGATGTCGGACTTGCCCTTGAGCGCGACCATGTCTGCGAAGCTGGTGCCTTCGGGCACCTTGACCGGGGCATAGCGCTTGCCGGCGTACTTGTCGCTGACGTATTTGACGAACAGCAGGGTCAGGACATAGTCCTTGTACTGGCTGGCGTCCATGCCGCCGCGCAGCTCGTCGCAGGAGGCCCAGAGCGAGGCGTACAGGTCGGACTTGCGGACCGGGCCGCCGCGACGCAGGGCGGCAGCATCGGGAATCGCGGCCTTGGCGGCCTTGGCCACCTTGGGCGTTTTGGGCGCCTTCCCTGCAGCCACCTTGGCGGGCTTCGCAGCCGGCCGGGAGCGTCCCTCCACCAGCGCCACCGTCCCTCCGCGACCACGACCGGGTACGATCAGGCCCGCTTCGATCAGGCCAGTCTTGATCCGGGCATAGGTACTGTCCTGCCAGCCCAGGGCTTCACGCAGGCGCTGGTTGCCTGCGCTGCCGTCGAGCGAGCGCAGGGTATCGATGAACTTCTGTTCTTGCGGGGTCATGTTGCTTCTGGATGGTGGGGCGGATCAGAGCATGGGCAGTTGCAGACCCTGCTCCCTGGCGCATTGGCAGGCGATATCGTAGCCGGCATCGGCATGGCGCATCACCCCGGTGCCCGGATCGTTCCACAGCACCCGCGCGATGCGGCGGTCGGCCTCGGGCGTGCCGTCGCAGACGATCACCACGCCGCTGTGCTGCGAATAGCCCATGCCCACGCCGCCGCCGTGGTGCAGGCTGACCCAGGTGGCGCCGCCGGCGACGTTGAGCATGGCGTTGAGCAGGGGCCAGTCGCTGACCGCGTCGCTGCCGTCGGCCATCGCTTCGGTCTCGCGGTTGGGCGAGGCGACGCTGCCGCTGTCCAGATGATCGCGGCCGATCACCACCGGCGCCTTCAGCTCGCCGCTGCGCACCATCTCGTTGAAGGCCAGGCCGAGCTTGTGGCGCTGGCCCAGGCCCACCCAGCAGATGCGCGCGGGCAGGCCCTGGAAGCTGATCCGTTCGCGCGCCATGTCCAGCCAGTTGTGCAGGTGCGCGTCGTCGGGGATCAGCTCCTTCACCTTGGCATCGGTGCGATAGATGTCCTCCGGGTCGCCGCTGAGCGCCACCCAGCGGAACGGGCCGACGCCGCGGCAGAACAGCGGCCGCACGTAGGCCGGCACGAAGCCGGGGAAGTCGAAGGCGTTGGCGCAGCCTTCGTCCTGCGCCATCTGGCGGATGTTGTTGCCGTAGTCGACGGTCGGGATGCCCTGCGCGTGGAAGGCCAGCATCGCCTCGACGTGGACGCGCATCGACCGCTTGGCCGCATCGCGCACCCCGTCCGGATCGGCCTGCTGCGCGTCGAGCCACCGCTCCACCGTCCAGCCGATCGGCAGGTAGCCGTGCACCGGATCGTGCGCGCTGGTCTGGTCGGTGACGCAGTCCGGGCGCACGCCGCGGCGCACCAGCTCGGGCAGGACCTGGGCGGCATTGCCCAGCAGCGCGATCGATTTCGCTTCACCGGCGGCGGTGTACGTCTCGATCCGCGCCAGCGCATCGTCGATGTCGGTGGCCTGCTCGTCGACGTAGCGCGTGCGCAGGCGGAAATCGATGCTGGCCTGGCGGCATTCGACCGTCAGCGAGCAGGCGCCGGCCAGCGAGGCCGCCAGCGGCTGCGCGCCGCCCATGCCGCCCAGGCCCGCGGTGAGGATCCAGCGCCCCCGCAAGCTGCCGCCGTAGTGCTGGCGCCCCATCTCCACGAAGGTCTCGTAGGTGCCCTGCACGATGCCCTGCGAGCCGATGTAGATCCACGAACCGGCCGTCATCTGGCCGTACATCATCAGGCCCTTGCGATCGAGTTCGTTGAAGTGCTCCCAGGTGGCCCAATGCGGCACCAGGTTGGAGTTGGCGATCAGCACGCGCGGTGCGTCGGGATGGGTGGGAAACACGCCGACCGGCTTGCCCGACTGCACCAGCAGGGTTTCGTCGTCGCCCAGCGTGCGCAGGGTGTCGAGGATCGCGTCGTAGCAGGCCCAGTCGCGCGCGGCGCGGCCGATGCCACCGTAGACCACCAGCTCCTGCGGGCGCTCGGCCACGTCCGGGTCGAGATTGTTCTGCAACATCCGGAACGGGGCTTCGGTGAGCCAGCTGCGGCAGCTCAGGATCGCGCCGCGCGGGGCGCGGATGGTCCGTGTCGGGTCGTGGCGGGAGCTGCGCATGGCGTGTTCCGGTGGCGTTCGCTGGCAGCATGGAAGTGTGCGCTGCGCCTGCGGCCGTCGCCACCGCCGGAAGCGCCCGCAGGCGCGAAAACCGGTCCGGCGGAGCCCGTGTTGCGCTTCCGGGCCAACGAAGTATACAGTGTATACATGACGCCCCGGAAAACCGCCCAGCGCATCCTTGCCGCCGCCCGCGACCTGTTCGAGCGCGAGGGCCCGGCTGCGGTGAGCATGCGCCGCGTGGCCGAGGCGGTCGGGATCACGCCGATGGCGATCTACCGCCATTTCCCGAACCGCGAGGCGCTGCTCAAGCGGATCAGCGACGACAGCTTCCGCGAGATCGCCCGTCACTGGGACGCGCGCAAGTCCGGCGGCGATCCGATCGCGCAGCTGGTCTCGATCCAGATGATCTACCTCGATTACGCCCTCGCCCATCCGCACCTGTTCGACCACGCGTTCTCCGCGCCGCGCGAGGATGCGCGGCGCTTCCCCGAGGACTTCCGCGAGCGCCGTTCGCCCACGCTCAACGTGGTCCACGACGCGGTGGTCGAGGCGCAGGCGCGCGGCGTGCTGCGCGCGGGCGATCCCTGGGATATCGCGATGACGCTCTGGGGCCATTCGCACGGGCTGATCGCGCTCTACCGCGCCGGCCGCTTCAGCTACGACGACCGCCGCTTCCAGGCGTTCTACAAGGCTTCACTGGGGAGACTGCTCGATGGCCTCAAGTCCTGACCGCCGCACCGCGGCCCTGGCGATCGCGGCGACGCTGCTGTCGGCCATCGCATGGTGGTACGGCACCTCGCTGCAGCCGCTGTGGTGGGCGGCGTGGCTGGCGCCGCTGCCGCTGCTGGCGGTGTCGCCGCGCCTGCCGGCGCGCTCGGCGGCGCTGGCGAGCCTTGTCGCGTTCGCCGCGGGCAGCCTCAACCAGTGGTACTACCTCGTCGAGGTGATCGGACTGCCGGGGCCGGCCATGGCCGCGATCGCCGCGACGACCGGACTGGCGATGATGCTGGTGGTGCTGCTGTTCCGCGCGCTGGCGGTGCGCGGCCACGCCCTGGCGGCGGCGTTCTCGGTTCCGCTGGCCGCGACCGGGCTGTCCTGGCTGTTGGCGCTGCTGTCGCCGCACGGCACCTTCGGCCACATCGCGTATACGCAGATGGACGTGCCGGTCCTGCTGCAGGTGGCGGCCGTGCTGGGACTGTGGGGCGTGGGCTTCCTGGTCTGGCTGGGCTCGGCCGCGCTGGCCTCGGCGCTGTGCGCGAACGCGGACGCGCGCGCCCGCATCCGCGTGGCCTGCATCGGCGGGGGCATCCTGGCCGTGGCCCTGGCGTTCGGCGCCTGGCGCCTGCACGACGACGCGCCCACGGGGCAGCAGCGCGTGGTCCTGCTCGACATCGGCAGCGGCGCCGACCCGGCCGTCGATCCCGATACCGTCGACGGGCAGCGCCTGCTGGAGCGCTACGTGGCGGAGTTGGAACGGCTCGCCGACGGACAGCGCATCGACCTGGCGGTGCTGCCGGAATCGGCCCTGCTGCTGCGCGAGCGCCGGCTGGCGCCGCTGCAGGCGCTGGCCGACCGCCACGGCATGCGCATCGTGGTCGGCGCCGAGGACCACAGCGAGGCCGCGAAGCGCAACAGCGCGCTGGTGTTCAGCCCTGCGAAGGAAGCGCCGGAGGTGTATTTCAAGCGCCACCTGATCCCCGGCTTCGAGGCGCGCTATGCGCCGGGCGAATCGCGCCTGATGCTTGCGGGCAGTCCGGCCACCGGGGTTGCGATCTGCAAGGATCTCGATTTCACCGCGACCGCGCGCGAACACGCGCGCATGGGCGCGCAGCTGCTGCTGGTGCCGGCGTGGGATTTCGGCGTCGACGCGTGGATGCATGGCCGGATGGCGGTGATGCGCGGGATCGAGGGCGGATTCGCGATGGCGCGGGTCGCGCGCAATGGCGACCTCACCCTGAGCGACGATCGCGGGCGGGTGCTGGCCGAGGCCTCGGCGGTCGACACGCGGGGCCCGGTGTCGCTGGTGGCGGACCTGCCGCTGCGGGCGACGCGCACGCCGTACCGGCTGTGGGGAGACGCCTTCGGCGCACTCTGCCTGGCGCTTGCCGTGCTGCTGGCGGCAGGGCCGCTGCGCCGCCGTACACGGCAGCCGCGGCACGGCTAGCCTCGTTCGGGAGCCGGGGTGCGGATGGCGCGGCCGGGGCGGCCCTGGCGGCCAGCTCAGCGGAACGAAGGATCCAGCCGACGCAGCGCGTCGCGCATGTCCGCCGACCCGGTGCGCTCGATGTCTTCGCGGGTGTACACGCGTCCGGAGGCGTTGACGCACTCCTCCTCGGCCCGCTTGTCGCGGTTGCGCCGGGCAACGATGCGCGAGCCGGTCTCGCGGATGCAGAACCGGTCTTCGGGATCGCCCTTGCGGACCGCGGCCCGGCCCTCTTCCTCTTCCTCTTCCTCCAGCTCACCCTCCTGCGCCAGCGCGGTGGCCGGCACGGCCACGCACAGCGCCGCGGCCGCGAGCAGGGCGGCAAACAGGGGACGACCCGGATGGCGACGGGGGCGAATGTTCATGGGGGCACCTCTGCAGCGATATCGGCCGGACGGCCATCCGCCAACATACGCGCCACCGGCGATGAATCAACCGCAGGCGCGGCCACGATTCAGACCGCTGTCAGCGTATCGGCGCCGACACCGCGATCGGCTGTCACATCGCTCCGTATCATGGGCGCATGACGCTTCTCCGCTATCCGCTGGTCCTGGCGTGGCTGCTGTGCCTGGCGGCCTGCGCAAGCCCGCCGCCCGCAGCATCGCCCGCAGCGGATGCCGCGCGCAGCCTGCTGCTGGTGTCGCTGGACGGCGTGCATCCCGGCGACCTCGGTCGCGGCGACACGCCGCGCATCGACCGGCTCGCGCGTGAAGGCGCGCGCGCGCAGTGGATGAGGCCCTCGTATCCCAGCCTCACCTTCCCCAACCACTACAGCATCGTCACCGGACTGCGGCCCGACCGCCACGGCATCGTCCACAACACCATGCACGATGCGGCGCTGGGCGGCTTCACCCTGAAGAATCGCGACGCGGTCGGCGACGCGCGCTGGTGGGGCGGCGAACCGCTGTGGGTGACCGCCGAACGCGCCGGGCTACCAACCGCCACGCTGTCCTGGCCGGGGAGCGAGGCCGCTGTGCAGGGCGTGCGGCCGCGGCGCTGGCATCTGTTCGACGCCGGCCGGCCGATCGCGCAGCGCATCGACATCGTCGCCGGCTGGCTGTCCGAACCGGCGGCCACGCGCCCGCGCCTGGCCACGCTGTACTTCGAGCATCCCGACGGCGCCGCGCACGCGCACGGCCCGGGTTCGCCGCAGCTTCGTGAGGCGATGCGCGAGGTCGATGCGGCGATCGGCGTCCTGCTCGACCGCCTTGCGGACAGCGGCGCGCTGGCCCGGACCGACATCGTGATCGTCTCCGACCACGGCATGGCGCAGGTGCCGGAAGGACAGGTGGTGCGGATCGAGGACATGGTCGATCCGCGCGACGCCGCATCGGTGACCGATGGGCAGGTGGTCGGCTTCCGCCCGCTGCCCGGACGCGAGACGGCGGCCGAACGCCAGCTGCTCGGTCGCCACGCGCACCACGAATGCTGGCGCCGGCATGAGCTGCCGCAGCGCTGGCACTACGGCAGCCATCCGCGCGTGCCGCCGATCGTGTGCCAGATGGATCCGGGCTGGGACGCGCTGCCGCAGGCGCTCCTGGCGCGACGGCCGCCGGGGACGCGCGGTTCGCACGGCTACGATCCCGCCGAGCCGGCGATGCGCGCGATCTTCATCGCCAGCGGGCCCTCGTTCCGGCGCGGGGCGACGCTGCCGGCCTTCGACAACGTCGACGTGTATCCGCTGCTGGCGCACCTGGTCGGCGTGCGGCCCGCGCCGAACGACGGCGATCCGGACACGCTGCGCCCGGCGCTGCGCGAACCGGCTCCGGACCCCGTTCGCACGCCATCGCATTGATGTCCGGAAACGGCGAGTCGGCCGCCGGGCGCGGCGCTAGACTGGCTGCATGTCGACCCCCGGCCTGCCCGATCCCGCCATCTGCGAACAGGCGCGCCTGAGCCGCGACCCGCGGTTCGACGGCCTGTTCTTCACCGCCGTCTCCAGCACCGGCATCTACTGCCGCCCGACCTGTCCCGCGCCGCCGGCGAAATCGCGCAACGTGCGCTACTACCCCAACGCGCCGGCGGCCGAAGCGGCCGGCTTCCGGCCCTGCCTGCGCTGCCGGCCTGAACTGTCGCCGGCCGACGGCAGCTGGCGACGCGGCGACGGCACCCTGGCACGCGCGCTCAAGCTGATCGACGAGGGCTTCCTCGCCGATGCGCCGCTGGCCGCGCTGGCCGAACGCGTGCACGTGGGCGAGCGCCAGCTGCGGCGCCTGTTCAGCGAGCGCCTCGGCGCGCCGCCGATCGGCGTGCACGGCACCCGCCGGCTGCTGTTCGCCAAGCAGTTGCTGACCGAAACCACGCTGCCGGTCACCGGCGTCGCCATGGCGGCCGGCTTCGGCAGCCTGCGCCGCTTCAACACCTGCTTCCGCGACGCCTACGGCATGGCCCCGCGCGACCTGCGGCGGCGGCCGGGCGCGGGCGATGGCGACGTGCTGAGCCTGCGCCTGAACTACCGGCCGCCGTACGACTTCGCGGCGATGCTCGACTTCCTGCGCGGGCGCGCGCTGCCGGGCGTGGAACTGGTCGATGCCGCGTCCTACCGGCGCGTGATCGGCGATGCCGGCGCGCCGGGCTGGCTGCGCGTGAGCGCATGGCCGCGCGGCGGCGGCGACGACTGCCACGCGCTGAAGCTCGAACTGCACGGCTGCGCGCCGTCGCGGCTGCTGGCGACGGTCGAGCGCGTGCGCAGGATGTTCGATCTCGATGCCGATCCGCAGGCGATTGCCGCGGTGCTGTCGCGCGACCCGCAGCTGCGCCCGCTGCTGCGCAGGCGCCCCGGACTGCGCCTGCCCAGCGGCTGGGACGGCTTCGAGATCGCGGTGCGCGCGGTGGTCGGTCAGCAGGTCAGCGTCACGGCCGCGCGCACGGTCACCTCGCGCCTGGCGCAGCGCCACGGCACGCCGCTGCCCGAAGCGATGGCCGCGCAGGGCCTGCAGTGGCTGTTCCCCACCGCGCAGCAGCTGGCCGATGCGGACCTGTCCGGCATCGGCCTGCCGACGGCGCGCGCCGCGACGATCCGCACGCTTGCCCGGGCGCTGGTGGAAGAACGCATCGATTTCAGCGCCGAGCGCACGCTGGACGATTTCGTGCAGCGCTGGACCGCACTGCCCGGCATCGGCGCATGGACCGCGCACTACATCGCCATGCGCGCGCTCGGGCATCCGGATGCGTTCCCGGCCGGCGACCTGGTGCTGCACAGGCAACTGCTCGATGCCGCCGCGGCCGAGGCCACGCCGCGCCTGCGCACCGCCGCACTCGACCGGCGCGCCGAGGCCTGGCGCCCATGGCGCGCCTACGCCGCGATCCACGCCTGGCGCGAGGCCGCGCTGGCGCAGGGTGCGGCAAACGCAGGACGCCCCCGCAATCCACCGAGGAAAGTCGCATGAGCGTGCTGACCACCATCGTCGACAGCCCGGTCGGCCCGCTGTTCCTGGCCGCCGACGCACAGGGCCTGCGCGCGATCGAATTCCGCGACAACCGCCATCCCGTGCTCCGCGGCGAGGACTGGCGCGAAGGCGACAGCCCGCTGCTGCGACGCGCCCGCGAACAGCTCGACGAATACTTCGCCGGACACCGCCGCGACTTCGACCTGCCGCTGTCGCCGCAGGGCACCGCGTTCCAGCGCGAGGTCTGGACCACCCTGGCTTCGATTCCCTACGGCGGGACGATCAGCTACGCGCAACTGGCCGCACGCGTCGGCCGGCCGACGGCAATGCGCGCGGTGGGCGCGGCGAACGGACGCAATCCGCTGCCGATCGTCCTGCCCTGCCACCGCGTGATCGGCGCCGACGGCTCGCTCACCGGCTTCGGCGGCGGGCTCCCGACCAAGCAGTACCTGCTCAAGCTCGAAGGCGCACTGCCGGGCGATTTCGATCTTTTTCCCCAGGCCCATCCACTGCAGAAATAACCCCGCGCAATCCGCGCAGCGGTCCTCCGCCGCGCCGGCCCTGCTCCTTCCCCCGCAGGGCGGGGGAAGGCCGGGATGGGGGCCGTATCAGGCGCGGCGAAAGCCTGGCCCCCACCCCAACCCTCCCCCGCTTTGCGGGGGAGGGAGCTGAAAGCCGCGAAACACCGTCGTCAGCCAGGCGCTGCGTCAGCCTTGCGGAGAAACACCGTCGTCAGCCGAGCGCGGCGCCGGCCCTGCTCCTTCCCCCGCAGCGCGGGGGAAGGCCGGGATGGGGGCCGTGTCAGGCGCGGCGAAAGCCTGCCCCGACCCCAACCCACCCCCGCACGCGGGGGAGGGAGCTGAAAGCCGCGAAACACCGTCGTCAGCCGAGCGCCGCGCCAGCCGTGCTCCTTCCCCCGCAGGGCGGGGGAAGGCCGTCGGCCAGCGGATCGTCGAGCGAAGCCTCGTCGCGGATGATCAGGTCGGCCAGCAGCGCCGAGGTCATGGTCTTGCTGACCGAACCGATCTCGAACGCCGTGTCGGCGCCGATGCGGGTGGCATCCGCGGGATCGGCGCAGCGATAGGCGCGCGCCACCTGGTCGCCTTCGACCACGGCCACCGCCATGCAGGCTCCGGTGCGGTCGCCCGCCAGGCGCTGGTCGACGAGTACGGCGAGCCCGGCATCGCTCATGGCGTCGGCGGTCTGGGCGGGTGTTGCCAGCGCGAGGCTGGCGGCAAGGGCGAGCTTCCACATGGCGGCCTCCTGTCGTCCCGGCAGCGTGCAGTCAGCCATTGCCTGCGTGCGGCGTCCCCCCGGCGACTCGACGTGCGCCGCATGCGGCGGATCCGGCCGTCCGCAGCGCCAGTCAGCCACGCAGCAACCGGCGCAGCGTGTCCGCATAGCGCCCGGCGACGGCATCGCGCCGCGGATGCCGTCCATCCGCCACCACCTGCCTGCCGGCGACGTGCACCTCGCGCACGAGCGGGCGGTTGCCGCTGAAGATCCAGCGTTCGATCGCGTCGTCGACGCTGGCGGCGGCAAGTATCGGGACGTCCGCATCGAGCACGATGGCATCGTCGGTGGCCTCGAAGCCGGTGGCCTGCGGCGCGCTGGCCAGCGCGCCACGCAGCAGCGTGGCGCCGACGCCCGGCGACCCCGGCGCGACCGCGATGTTGCGGCGGCGCGTGGCCAGCCGCTGGCCGTATTCGAGCCAGCGCAGCTCCTCAACCGGCGACACGGAGATGTGCGAATCCGAGCCGATGCCCCAGGCGCCGCCGGCGTCGAGATGGTCGCGCAGCCGGAACAGCCCGTCGCCGAGGTTGGCCTCGGTGGTCGGGCAGATCGCCACCGTCGCACCCGAACGCGCGATGCCGTCGACCTCGCCATCGTTGAGGTGGGTGGCGTGCACCAGCGTCCAGCGCGCGTCCAGCCCGGCGTTGCGCAACAGCCATTCGACCGGACGCAGGTCGCGCATCGCCAGGCAGTCCTGCACCTCGCCCACCTGCTCGGCGATGTGGATGTGGATGCGGGCATCGTCCGGCAGCGCGTCGAGCACCTCGTGCATCGCCGCCGCGGGCACCGCGCGCAGGCTGTGCAGGGCGCAGCCCACGCGCAGCATTCCGTCCTGGCGTGCGTGCAGGGCTTCGAACAGGCGCAGGTAGGACTCGACGTCGTGTCCGAAGCGCTTCTGCCGTTCGCCCAGCGCACGGCCATCGAAGCCTCCGGTCATGTACAGCACCGGCAGCAGGGTCAGGCGGATGCCGGCCTCGCGCGCGGCCGCGATCAGCGCATCGGACATCGCCGTCGGCGCGGCGTAGGCGCTGCCGTCCGGCGCGTGGTGCAGGTAATGGAATTCGCAGACGGTGGTGTAGCCGGCTTCCAGCATTTCCACGTACAGCTGCGAGGCGACCGCATGCAGCGCATCCGGATCGAAGCGTGCGGCGATGCGGTACATGGTTTCGCGCCAGGTCCAGAACGAATCGGCCGGGTCGGTCTGGCGTTCGGCCAGCCCGGCCATCGCCCGCTGGAAGGCGTGCGAATGCAGGTTGGAGATGCCGGGCAGGCGCCAGCCTGCGGCGGTGGCCTGGATCGGTGGCGCGGCGGAAGTGGGCATCGGCGGACGGGCGGCAGGGGGAGTGGGTTAGGCTACCGCGCTGGCGATCCGCTTTCATCGGAGCTGACCGTGCTCGAAGAATTCGCAATCCTGGGGCTGGTGCTGGCGGCGGTGGTCGTGCTGGTGCTCAGGTCGCGCGAACGGCTGCGCACGCCCGGCGCGCGACGAAGCCGGGACGCGGAGCGCGGCAGCTCGTCCGGCGACGGCGATGGCGACGGGGGCGGCGGTGACTGAGGTCTGGGACGGCCTGCTGCTGGGCGCCGGCCTGGCCACGCTGGATGGCAATGCCGGCTACGGCGCGATAGAGGACGGCGCGCTGGGCTGGTGCAACGGCCGGTTCGTGTTCGTGGGCCGGCGCGACGCGCTGCCGGGCGATCCGGAGCGGCTGGCCGACTGCGTGATCGAGGCCGACGGCGGCTGGGTCACGCCGGGGCTGGTGGACTGCCATACCCACCTGGTGTTCGGCGGCGACCGCGCGGCCGAGTTCGAGCAGCGCCTGCAGGGTGCCGGCTACGAGGAAATCGCGCGCAACGGCGGCGGCATCGTCTCGACCGTGCGCGCCACCCGCGCCGCCGACGAAGACGCGCTGCTGGCGCAGTCGCTGCCGCGTGCGAAGGCCCTGCTGGCCGATGGCGCGACCACGCTCGAGATCAAGTCCGGCTACGGACTGGACTTCGACGGCGAACGGCGGATGCTGCGCGTCGCGCGCCGGATCGGCCAGTCGCTCGGCGTCGACGTGCGCACCACCTTCCTCGGCGCGCACGCCCTGCCCCCCGAGTATGCCGGGCGCGCGGATGCGTACATCGACGCGGTCTGCAACTGGCTGCCGCGCCTGCACGACGAAGGACTGGTGGACGCGGTCGACGCCTTCGCCGAAAGGATCGGCTTCAGCATCGACCAGGCCCGGCGCGTGTTCGAGGCCGCCCGCGCGCTTGGCCTGCCGGTGAAGCTGCACGCCGACCAGCTCAGCGACGGCGGCGGCGCCGCGCTGGTGGCCGGGTTCGGCGGCCTGTCGGCCGACCACGTCGAACACACCTCGCCCGCCGGCGTGGAGGCGATGGCGCGCGCCGGCACGGTCGCGGTGCTGCTGCCCGGCGCCTTCCACGTATTGCGGGAAACCCGGCTGCCACCGCTGGCCGAATTCCGCGCCCAGGGCGTGCCGATGGCGGTGGCCACCGACTGCAATCCGGGTACCTCGCCGCTGCTCTCGCTGCGCCAGGCGATGCAACTGGCCTGCACCCACTTCCGCCTGACCCCGGAGGAAGCCCTGCGCGGCGCCACGGTGAACGGCGCCCGCGCCCTGGGCCTGGACGATCGCGGCATCCTGCGTACCGGACTGCGCGCCGACTTCGTGCACTGGAACATCGGCCATCCCGCGGAACTGTGCTACTGGCTGGGCGGCACCCTGGTGCGCGCGGTGCATGCGGGCGGACACCGGCTTTGCTGAAGCGTAGTGGCCGGCACGGGACGATGATGCCGATGCCGCGCGGTCGCGACTGAGGCCGCACCTGCAAGGGGAAGCTTGCCGATCATCAGGTAGCCGCCGGCGCGCTCCTATCGCGCCACCGTCTCCGGCGTGAGCCGGCCGGTGACTTCACCAGCCGCGTCGAGGAACTCGATCGAGGCCTGTCCCTCGGGCGCCACCTTCAGCACCATGCGCGCCTTGCCCAGCGCGTCGTTGAGCACAAGGGTCGCGTCGCCGCCGTCGTTGCGGCCGACGAACAGCCTGCCGGCGCCGTAGTAGGCCTGCGCGCTGCGTTCCTGCATCAGCGCGCCGCGCTCGGCCTCCGGCATGGCGTCTATGCGCTTCAGCTCGTACAGGTCCTCGATGATCGAGCGATCCGGCCTGTCCGACACCTGCATGCCCGCCACCTGCCGCCCGTTGCGGTCATCGCCCAGGATCTGGACGATCTGGTCGTGCTCGTAGCGGTCGAAGGTCAGGCTGACGCTGGCCTGGGCGACGCCCTCCGCGTCGCGGCTGCCTCCGAACACCAGCCCGCCGACTTCGGTGCCCTCCTCGCTGTAGAACAGCATGCCGGCGCGCGGCCGCGGGTGCGGATGCTCCTCGCCGCGGAAGATCGCGCCCGGAAAGCGCGCCTGGCTCGACAGCACGTAGCGCAGCGTGCCGTCGGGCTCGCGCAGGTTGAGCCGCTGCACGTCGATCTCCTCGAATGAGGCCCTGCCCGTCGACGCGGCGCCGGTGAGCACCGTCGCCGCGAAGACCGCGGTGAGCACGCCGGAATAGATCACGAGGAAGCGGTTGCCGCGGTCCTTCATTGCCATCCTCCAGCCGGTGAATGGGCGCAGCTTCGCCCGGCCTGCCCCGCCTGCGCAACCGCGACTGTGCGGGCGGCAGTCGGCACAAACGATAAAGCCCCGCTTTCGGCGGGGCTTTATCCGACGCGCGTGGCGGCCGCGCTCACTCGCCTTTGGCGACGACCTTCTTCACCGTCTTGCGGGCGGGCGCCTTGGCCGGCGCCTTCGCGGCCTTGGCCACCGGCGCGGCGGCGCTGCCCGTGGCCTTGGCCACAGCCTTGGGCCGGGCGTTGCCGTAGCTGGAGGAATAGCGCTTGCCCTTGGCGGTCTTGCGGTCGCCCTTGCCCATCGTCGTGCTCCTGATCCTTGATTTGGCCGGGATACCGGCCGGAATGAATGTACGGCCCGAGGGCCACCGCGCGCTTGCGCGAGGCCGCGGATTCTACCACGCGGCCACCGTCCGCCCCGCGTGCGCCGGCGTGGATCAGTGCGCGCAACTGGCGTCGTGGACGTGGCCGTGGTTGAGCCGCAGGTTCACCAGATGGCCGAGCCCGACCAAGGTGCCCCCGAACGTCATCGCCACCGCATGCGGCACCACCGATGCGTGCAGCGGGGCGTACAGCACCGCCAGCCACAGCACCAGCAGGCCCGGCAGCAGCAGGCCCAGCGCGCGCAGGGCGCGGTGGCGGCGGTAGCCCCAGAGCAGGCTGAACACGCCCAGCAGGCTGGCGAACACCACGAAGCCCAGCTCCAGTCCGTCGCTCAGCCACATCGCCAGGCCCAGCGAGGGCAGCGCGGCGATCAGCAGCGGCAGCAGCGCGCAGTGCGCAGCACAGGCCAGCGAGCCTGCGGCGCCGAAGCGGTCGAGCCAGTGCTGGCGTTGGCGTGGGGTCATGACGAAGGAAGGTTGACGGCGACGGAGAGACTATATCGTAATACTATAACATCACGCAACGGCCTTCCCCTCCCCCACATGTCCCAGTCCCCCGCCCTCACGCGCCTCGCCGCCTCGATCCTGCTCGCCCTTGCCGCGACCACCGCCACCGCCGCCCAGGACGATCCCCGCCACGACGAAATCAAGGATCTGGACGACATCGTGGTGCGCGCCAGCCCGCTGCCGCGCACCGCCGAAGACCTCACCCGCCCGGTCGAGGTGCTGGCCGGCAGCCGCCTGGACGAGGTCCGGGCCGTCAGCCTGGGCGAAACCGTGAGCCGGCTGCCGGGCGTGCAGTCGTCCTACTTCGGCCCGGGCGTCGGGCGCCCGGTGATCCGCGGCCTGGACGGCGCGCGCGTGCAGGTGCTGAGCGACGGCCTGGCGTCGGGCGACGTGTCGACGGTCAGCGTCGACCACGCGGTGGCGATCGAGCCCTTCCTGGCCGACCAGATCGAAGTGCTGAAGGGGCCTTCGACCCTGCTCTACGGCAGCGGCGCGATCGGCGGCGCGGTCAACGTGATCGATGGCCGCATCCCCGAACGCGCGACCGATACGCCGCTGCAGGGGCGCGCCGAGCTGCGCGCCGGCAGCGGCAACGACGAGCGCACCGGACTGCTGCGGCTCGACGGCACCTCGGCGTCGGGCAGGCTCGTGTTCCATCTCGACGCGCTGCACCGCGAAACCGGCGACTACGACATCCCCGGCCATGCCGAGAGCGCTCCGCTCCGGGAGGCCGGACACGACGATCACGATCATGACGGGCCCGACGACGGGCACGATCACGAAGACGAACTCGCATACGGCACCCTGCCGGGCAGCGCCGTGCGCACCGACAGCGGCGCGCTGGGCGTGTCCTGGGTTGGCGAGCGCGGATTCCTCGGCGTCGGCGCGAGCCTGTTCAACAGCCGCTATGGCGTGCCGGGCCACTCGCATGTCCACGAGGACGACGATCACGATCACGGCGAAGAGGAGGATCACGACCACGGCGACGGGCACGACGCCCATGGCGAGGGCGTGCACATCGTGATGGACCAGCGCCGCTACGAGGTGCGCGGCGGGCTCGATCGGCTTGGCGCCTTCGACACGCTGCGGGTGAAGCTGGCCCGCACCGACTACACCCACACCGAGTACGAGGGCCGGAGCGTCGGCACGGTGTTCGACAGCGACAGCACCGAGCTGCGCGTCGAACTCGCGCACCGCGACTGGGCCGGCTGGGATGGCGCGTTCGGGCTGCAGGCCTGGCAGCGCAGCTTCGAGGCCGTGGGCGACGAAGCGTTCGTGCCGGCGTCGGACGCGCGCGACGCCGGCCTGTTCTGGATCGGCACCAATACGTTCGGGCAGGTCGACGTCGAACTCGGCGTGCGTCACGACCGCAACCGCATCGAGGTGGACGAGATGGAGGCGACCGGTCCGTCGCGCGAATTCAATGCCACCAGCCTGTCGGCCGCGGCGCGCTGGCATTTCGGCGATGACCTGCACCTGTCGTTCGGCCTCGACCGCGCGCAGCGTTCGCCCACCTCCGAGGAGCTGTACTCCAGCGGCCTGCACGTGGCCACGCGCAGCTACGAGTTCGGCGATCCTGAGCTGGACCGCGAGACCGCGAACCGGGCCGAGATCGGCCTGCACTGGCATCACGGCCCGTTCCGCTTCGAGGCCTCGGCGTACGCGGTGGACTACCGCGACTTCATCTACCTGGCGGACACCGGCATCGAGGATGGCGGCACGCCCGTACGCGCCTGGGTCCAGGCCGATGCGCGTTTCACCGGCGGCGAACTCGACCTGCAGTGGACCTTTCTCGAGAACGGGACTGGTCGCTGGACGATCCGCGGCTTCGGCGACGCCGTCCGCGCGCGGCTCGATGGCGGCGGCACGCGCGAGCTGTCGTTCGCGGTGCCGCACGGCGACCACGTCCACGACTACACCGCGCGGATCGCCCTGGACGGCAACCTCCCCCGCCTCGCGCCCTGGCGCGCGGGTGCGGAACTGCGCTGGGAAGGCGGCAACTGGCGCGCCGGCATCGGTGCGATCCGCCACGCGCGCCAGGATCGCGTGGCCGAGTACGAGGACGGGACGCCGGGCTACACCCTGGTCAACGCCAACCTTGCCTGGCACCTGGACACCCGCGGCGGCCAGGCGCTGGAGCTGTTCGTTGACGGCAGCAACCTGCTGGACGAGGAAGCGCGCCCGCACACCTCGTTCCTGCGCGACCTGGCGCCGCTGCCGGGCCGCAGCGTCTCGGCGGGAGTACGGATGTTCTTCTGAGCCTGCACCCGCGTGTGCCGCGCGCCCAGGCGCTGCCGCCCGTTCCTCCGGTCGGCGCTCAGCCGGGCGCCCGGTCCCTGGCGGCGCACCCGGCGCACAGGCCGTGCACTTCCAGCGTCTGCGCCTGCGGCACGAAGCCCAGCGCGCGCGCGCGTTCGTCGAGCGCCGCCACCACGTCCGCATCCTCGAGTTCGACCGCACCGTGGCAGCGGTTGCAGATCAGGAACGGAACCGAGTGCTGGGCGCTGTCGGGATGGTGGCAGGCGACGAAGGCGTTGACCGACTGCAGCTTGTGGATGAAGCCGTTGGCGAGCAGGAAATCCAGCGCGCGGTAGACGGTCGGCGGCGCGTCCGCGCCGGCGCCCTCGCCCGAGCGGACCATGTCGAGCAGGTCGTAGGCCTTGACCGGCTTGCCGGCCTCGGCGATCAGGCCCAGCACCCGCGCCCGGATCGGCGTCAGCCGCAGGCCGCGTTCCTGGCAGGCGCGCTCCACCGCGCGCACGAACGCCTTGGCGTCGTGGACGTGGTGGTGCGGATCGATGCAGTCGTGCTCGTGCTGGCGTGCGCGCTTGGCCATGGCCCGATGATGGCCCCGGCGCGGCGCATTCTCAACCGGCGACGGGCACCAGGGCGATGGCCGCGTCGATCCGGCGCAACGCTTCGTCGCGCCCGGCCAGGTACACGGTGTGGGCGATGTCCGGGCTGACCTGGGTGCCGGTGATCGCCACCCGCAGCGGCTGCGCCACCTTGCCCATGCCCAGTCCCAGCGCCCCGGCGGTCGCGTGCAGCGCGGCGCCGATCGCGTCGACGCCCCACTCCGGCAGCGCGGCCAGCCGCTCGCGTGCGTCGCGCAGCGGCGCGTCCGCGCCGGCCTTGAGGTGCTTGGCCACGGCCGCATCGTCGTAGCCCTGCAGCGGGCCGAACCAGACCGCGGCGCGCTCGGCCATCTCCTTCAGCGTCTGCACGCGATCGCGCAGGGCGAGCACCAGGTCGGCCGCCGCGGGCCCTGCCGACTGGTCGTATCCGCACTCCCGCAGATGCCATTGGAGATGTCCGGCAACCTCGGCCGGGTCGTCGTTCTTCAGGTACTGCTGGTTGAGCCAGCCGAGCTTGGCCATGTCCAGTCGCGCGGCCTTGGCGTTGACGTCGCCCAGTTCGAACAGGCGCTGCATCTCTTCGATCGAGAAGATCTCCTGGTCGCCGTGCGACCAGCCCAGCCGCACCAGGTAGTTGAGCAGCGCGTGCGGCAGGTAGCCGGCGTCGCGGTACTGCATCACGTCGGCCGCGCCGGTGCGCTTGCTGAGCTTCGCGCCGTGCTCGTCGAGGATCATCGGCAGGTGCGCGAACGCCGGCACCGGCGCGCCCAGCGCCTGGTACAGGTTGATCTGGCGCGGGGTGTTGTTGACGTGGTCGTCGCCGCGCACCACGTCGGTAATGCGCATGTCGATGTCGTCGACCACCACCGCGAAGTTGTAGGTGGCGTAGCCGTCGCTGCGGAAGATCACCAGATCATCGAGTTCGCTGTTGGCGATCTCGATCCGCCCCTTGACCTTGTCGTCCCAGCCGACGACGCCGTCCAGCGGGTTCCTGAAGCGGATCACCCGGTTCGCATCGTCGCGCCAGCCGGCGTTGGCATCACGGTAGGCGCCGATGTAGCGGGGCTTTTCGCCGGCGGCCATCGCCGCCTCGCGCATCGCCTCGAGTTCTTCCTTGGTCTCGTAGGCGTAGTAGGCGTGGCCCGAGGCGACCAGTTGCTCGGCCACTTCGCGGTAACGGTCGAGCCGATGGGTCTGATAGACCGGGCCTTCGTCGTAATCCAGTCCCAGCCAGTCCATCGCCTGCAGGATCGCGTCGATCGCGCCCTGCGTGCTGCGCTCCCGGTCGGTGTCCTCGATCCGCAGGATGAACTGCCCCCCCTTGTTGCGGGCTTCCAGCCAGCAGTACAGCGCAGTGCGCGCGCCGCCGATGTGCAGGTAGCCGGTGGGGGACGGGGCGAAGCGGGTGCGGACGGTCATGGGGCGGGAATCGAACGGAATGCGCGCATTTTAGCCGGCAATCCATCCCTCTCCTGCGCGCTGCGAAAGGCAGGAGCGAGTCCCTACAATGCCGCCATGACCACGCTGTTCATCGCCGACCTCCACCTCGACCCCGGACGCCCGGCGATCACCGAGCTGTTCGGGCGTTTCATCGAGGAGCAGGCGCGCGGCGCGGACGCGCTGTACATCCTCGGCGACCTGTTCGAGGCGTGGATCGGGGACGACGATCCCTCCGATGCCGGCGCACGCGTGGCAGGCAAGCTGCGGGCGCTGGCGGACTCCGGGGTGCCGGTGTATTTCATCCGCGGCAACCGCGACTTCCTGTTGGGCGCGGCCTATGCGCGCCGCGCCGGCATGCGCATCCTCCCGGATCCCGCGGTGATCCTGCTGGAGGGCGAGCCCACCCTGATCCTGCACGGCGACCTGTTGTGCACCGACGACGTCGCCTACCAGCAGTTCCGCGCGCAGACCCGCGATCCGCGGTGGCAGGCGCAGTTCCTGGCGCAGCCGCTGCAGGCACGGCTGGCGTTCGCCGCGCAGGCGCGTGCGGCAAGCCAGGCGCGCCATGGCGAGCTGATGGCTGACGGCAGCGCGGAGACCGTGGGCGACGTCTCCCTG
This sequence comes from Pseudomonadota bacterium, assembly GCA_023388355.1. The sequence goes on along the minus strand of JAEWGI010000038.1, from coordinate 3,374 downwards.
GAGACGGTGCGGGGCTGGTTTGCGCGCCACGGGATCCGCCGCATGATCCACGGGCATACGCATCGCCCGGCGATCCACCAGGCCGACGGCACCACCCGCGTCGTCCTTGGCGACTGGTATGCGCAAGGGTCGGTGCTGCGGGTCGACGCAGGCGGCATGGCGCTGGACGCGCTCTAGCCTCTCACTCCTCGCCGTCGGCGCACCCCTTCAGCACCGGCCCCCCAAACTCGAACTCGGCAACCATCGGGTAGCGGTTGTCCGACATGCCGTCGCTGCAGTCGCCCGCGCGCACGCGCAGCGCGAACGGCTGGCCGGCATGGCTGCCGCGGATGTGGACACCATCGGCCGCCACCATGCGGGTGCCGGTGAGCGCTTGTCCCGACGGGTCGTCGGGGGTGGTCAACAGCAGGCGCTCGCCGTCGACGTCGACATGCCAGAACGGTTCGGTGCCCAGCGCCCGGAAGGTTTGCAGCGAGGCTTGCTGCACAGGCGCGCCTGCACTGGCCGGCGGCGACGCACTCGGGGCGGGATCCACCGGGGCGGGCGCTGGTGGCGCGTTGCAGGCCACCAGCAACAGCAGGCACGGCGCGATGGCGCTCTTCATGGCGGACTCCAGTGGCGGGCCGCCAGTTTGCCGCACCGGAGTCAAGCAGGCGTGACCTCAGCCTGCAGCCGCCAGCAGGCTTTCCAGCTCCTCGACGTCGAACCCCGCGCGGATCCGCGCCTCGGTGTTGAACGGCTTGTGCAGCACGCCGCTGGCATAGTCGCGCAGCAGTTCCCGGAAACGCGCGTGCGGCTCGACGCCGGCGCGTTCGCAGTACCAGCGGTACCAGCGCGAACCGGCGCCGACATGCGCCACTTCCTCGCGCAGGATCACCTCGAGGATCCCGGCGGTCGCTTCATCGCCCAGGGCGCGCAGCTTCACGATCATCCCCGGGGTCACGTCCAGGCCGCGCGCCTCCAGCACCCGCGGCACCAGCGCCATCCGCGCAAGTCCGTCACCGGCGGTCTTCTCCGCCATTTCCCACAGGCCATTGTGGGCGTCGAAATCGCCGTAGTCGTGGCCGGATTCCCGGAGCCGCGCGCGCAGCAGCGAGAAATGCCGCGCCTCGTCGTTCGCCACCGACACCCAATCGGCGTAGTACGCCTCAGGCAGGCCGCGGAAACGGTAGACCGCATCCCACGCCAGGTCGATCGCATTGAACTCGATGTGGGCGACGGCATGGATGAACGCGGCGCGCCCCTCGCTGCTGCCAAAGCCCCGCCGCGGCAGGTCGCGCGGATGCACCAGCGCGGGCTTCGCTGGACGCCCTGGCATGCGGATCGGTTCCGGGGGCGGCGCGTCGGCATTGATGGCAAGGTCGCCGCGGGCAAAGGCCGCTGCGGCCTCGAAGGTGGCGGCGAGCTTGGCCTCGGGCGATGCGGCGTCGAGGCAGGCGCGGGCGGCGGCAAAAACGCTCTTCATCGCAGCTGCGAACACCTCACATGACGCGTGCCGGGGTGCGTTTCGACCGAGCGAGTATCGGGGAGCGAATCGAAACGCACCCTGCGCGCGTCTGCTGATCAGGCAGTGTCAACTCGCCCGTCGCTTCTTCTTCGCCTCATCCGAGCGCAACTGCTTGATCCGCTCGAAATAGCCGGGCTCGACGCCGGTGACGTATTCGCCGCTGAAGCAGGAGCTGTCGAACCGGCGGCCCGGGAACTTGGGTCCGGCAACCGCTTCCTCGAGGTCGGCCAGGTCCTGGTAGACCAGCCAGTCGCAGCCGATCAGGCGCTCGACTTCCTGCTCGCTGCGGTCGTGCGCGATCAGCTCGTCGGGCGTCGGCATGTCGATGCCGTAGATGTTCGGATAGCGCACCGGCGGCGCCGCGGACGCCAGGTACACCTTGCGCGCGCCGGCATCGCGCGCCATCTGCACGATCTGCCGGCTGGTGGTGCCGCGCACGATGGAATCGTCGACCAGCAGCACCACCCGGTTGCGGAATTCCAGCGGGATCGGGTTGAGCTTGCGCTTCACCGACTTCGCGCGCTCGCCCTGCCCCGGCATGATGAAGGTGCGGCCGACATAGCGATTCTTGATGAAGCCCTCGCGGTACTTCACCCCCAGCACGTTCGCCAGTTCCAGCGCGGAATCGCGGCTGGTGTCCGGGATCGGGATCACGGTGTCGATGTCGTGGTCCGGGCGCAGGCGCAGGATCTTCTCGCCGAGCGCCACGCCCATCCGCATGCGCGCCTTGTGCACCGAGATCTCCTCGATCATCGAGTCCGGCCGCGCGAAGTACACGTACTCGAAGATGCACGGCGCGTGCGCGCCGGGTTGGGCGCACTGGCGCGCGATCAGGCGGCCATCGTTGGTGATCACGATGCCCTCGCCCGGGGCGACGTCGCGCACGCGCTCGAAGCCGAGCACGTCCAGCGCGACCGACTCGGAGGCCACGATGTACTCGTCCCCTGATTCGGCGGCACGCTTGCCCAGCACCAGCGGGCGGATGCCGTTCGCATCGCGGAACGCCACCAGCCCCAGCCCCAGCACCGTGCACACCACCGCATAGCCGCCCTTGACCCGGCGGTTGACGCCCTCCAGCGCGGCGAACACCGCGTCCGGCGTGAGCGCGCGCTGGGTGTCCAGTTCGTGCGCGAATACGTTGAGCAGCACTTCCGAATCGGAGCCGGTATTGATGTTGCGGCGGTCCTGCTCGAACACTTCGCGGCGCAGCGCGTCGGTGTTGATCAGGTTGCCGTTGTGCGCGAGCGCGATGCCGTAGGGCGAGTTGACGTAGAACGGTTGCGCCTCGTCGCTGCCCTCGCTGCCGGCCGTGGGATAGCGGCAGTGGGCGATGCCGACGTTGCCGTCCAGCAGTTCCATCGAGCGCACGTCGAACACGTCGCGCACCAGGCCGTTGCCCTTGTGCACGCGCAGCTGCCTTCCATCCGCGGTGGCGATGCCGGCTGCGTCCTGGCCGCGATGCTGCAGCACGGTCAGGCCGTCATACAGCTGCGCGGCCACGGCCGACTGCCCCACGATTCCCACGATGCCGCACATGGCTGCGTCCTGTCCTGCGATTAGGGATGCGAGCGGACGTAGCCGTCCACGCCCGCCTTGGCGCGCAACTGCGCGCGCAGCGCATCGGCATCGGCGCGGGTCATGGCCGGCCCGACGCTCACGCGGGTGCGCTTGCCGGACGCCGTGTTGACGCTGTCGGTGAAGGCATTGAAGCCCGACGCGCGCAGCTTGTCACGCAGCGCGGTGGCGGCGGCCGCATCGGCGAAGGCGCCGACCTGGACCGCGAAGCCGGTGCCGCTGGTGTCGGCGGGCGCGGCGGGCGCAGGCTCCGGCTTGGCGGCCACCGGCGCCGGCTTGGGCGGCGCGGCGG